>DATBGS010000009.1:0-36149 GCA_036557885.1 Ktedonobacterales bacterium | reverse complement strand
CAAGGCTTTGCGCAGGGCTTTCACTTCGATGCCAGCCGGTGCTCTGATGGCGGTGACGGTGTTGGAGGCGTAGGCTGGCTCGGCCAGCAACTCCAGGCTGAGCAGCCTGGCGCGTGAGCGCGTCAGTTCGCCTATCGCCTTGTGACGGGCAAAGATGGCCTCGCGCCCCTCGGCGCGCATCATCTCCAGCGCGGCGTCCAACCCATAAAAGAGCGAGACGGGCGGCGTGTAGGGCGTTTGCCCTTTGTCCAGGCTGCGTTTGGCCCAGGCAAAATCCCAGTACAGGCGTGGGATACGCGCCTGCTTGTTAGCATGCCAGGCGCGCGGGCCAACGCCAATCATTGCCAGGCCAGGCGGAATCATCCAGCCCTTTTGCGAACCGGTGAAGACGACATCAAGCTCCCATTCATCCATGCGCAGGTCAACACAGCTTAGCGAGCTAACTGCGTCTACGGCAATCAGCACGTCGGGATGCTGCTGGCGAATGGCGCTGGCAAGCGTCTGGAGGTCGTTGGTGATGCCAGTCGAGGTTTCGTTATGGGTCACAAGGACGCCGCGCAGATTGGCGATGTCTGCCAGCCGCTCCAACACGACCTCGGTTTTGGCGGCCTGGCCCCAGGGAAACTCGATGCGCGTGACGTTGGCGCCAAAGGTTTCGGCAATCTGGGCAAAGCGGTTGCCAAAGGAACCAATGGTAATGGCGGCTACGGCATCGCCAGGGGAAAAGAGGTTGACGACGGTGGCCTCCATGCCTCCGGTGCCCGCTGCCGGAAAGGACAGGATGTCGGACGAGGTTTGGAAAAAATATTTCAAGTGCTCGGTGACGCGGGTGATGATCGCGGCAAACTCTGGCCCGCGATGGTCAATCATGGGGCGAGCCATTGCTTCCAGGATATTCTGCGGAACGGGCGTTGGGCCGGGGATACGCAGATTGACGGCGGTTGGGTGGTGTGTCTGGGTCATGCGTTGTTGCTGGCCGGGGCTGAGAAAGAAAGCGCGCCAACGAACCTTCTTTTGCTTTGCTCCTTTTTTGCGCGAGCCACATGCCCGCCGACCAGTTCTCCTTTCTTGCCGAAAACAACACTATTACTTAGCCTCTCGCCAACGCGAGCAGGTCTGGGGCACGCAAGTTGGATGAGTGTCTGCCACGCTTTGTTTCAGATTGGAGCCAAAGCATTGCAAATCCCTCAGAAGTATATGAGCAAGTTTCACAAGGCGTCAACTTATTGGCCTGGCTCAAGCGGCTTTTCCGCACCTGTCTCTAGATGATGGGCGATGTTAGCAGGCTGGGCCAGGTCAGAAGAGGCAGCAGAGGCATCAGCACTGGAAAGGCCGAGTTGCTCGTGCAGGCGGCGCAGTTCGGCTTCCCTGGCGGCCAGCGTGGAGAGCAGTTTTTTTCGGTAAAAGAATAGTTCCAGGCCGCAGACCAGGAGCACCGGCACAAACAGGCTCAAGATAGCGAGCGCCTGAATGGTAAAATCGTCAAGCGCCCCGGTGGTCAGGGCCGCATTCAGGACAAAGATCAAGATCAGTGGAACCAGCAAACTGCTAAGAGCCAGCGTGTTGGCTCGCAGCCAGGGCCAGGGAGATGAAGTGCTGAGGGCGGCAAAGGGCATCAGCCAGAGCGTCATCCAGGGCGTAAAGCTCACGGCCCCCAGGACAAAAAACCAGAAGATGCCCTCAAAGAGCGTGGTGCGAAAAACTTCAGCGAAACTTTGCTCATAGCGTCTGCGTGGGCTGGTATGTCTGATAAAGCGCTCAAGCAGCGCGACAGCGACCACCAGAAAGCTGCCCCCAGCCAGCGCCTTCGCCAACACATCGGCTGCTGTGGTGCCGTAGAGCGGCTGTAGCAGGCCATCCAGAAACGCTGGGAGGGAGGTGGCATAGTGGGTGAACGGCTGAAAGAGGACGGGCACAACGCTCAGACCTCCAAAAAGGAGCAGCAAGGGCAGCAAAAGCACAAGAGCCAGCCCGCTGCCCACACCCAGCGAGAAAAGTGTTTGTCGAGGCTGTGTTGCGCTGCGCCAGAGGGCAACCAGGAAGAATGGGAGCAAGATGAGGGCCAGCATATTCATCAGCAGCGCCAGGGCCAGGGCTGGCAAGACGAGCGAACGCGGGCCAACCAGCAGGAAATAACAGGCGAGCAGCACAAAAAACAACAGCGCGATGTCGTTGTGCCCATTGCCAGCCGTTTCCAGCAGAAGCAGCGGGTTCCAGCTAAAAAGCAAGAGCGCCTGCCAGCGGCGATGCGGGGCGACTCTGGTGGCGATGACCCAGACCAGCCGTTGGCAGCCCAGCGCAAACAGGATGGGCAGCATCTTTTCCAGCAGCACCAGCGCCAGCAAGTTATTGCCTGCCAGAAGCGCGGGGATGGCGCTCAGGAGCAGCCAGAGCGGGCCAGCCGTCGCAGGAAGGTTTTGCGCGTCGTCATAGGAGGTAAACGGGTCGTCGGGAAAGCGAGCGGCTGGAACAAGGTACGGGTTGGCGTGATGCGTCGTCAGCACGCGCGCTTGTATGGCCTGGTTGATGCTGGCAAGCGAGGTAAGGGGGTAGAGGTGCAGCAGGATGAGCATCGCTACAATCGGGAAGACGATGATGATCTGGAGTGAGCGCTCGGAGAGTCCATCAGATGACTGGGCGGAGAGGCGCACCGTCCAGTAAGCGCACAGATAAAAGGCGAGCAGCAGCAGTATGGAAAAGGCATAGAACAGCGCGGAGTTGGGCGCGTAGTGGCTGAGTGTGCCCAGCGTTGCCAGAGGAAGCAGCACATGCTGTTCGAGGGAATAGCGCAGGGTGAGCAGCGCGTACAGTCCAACCGAGCCAGCCCCACAGAGCACAAGCATCAGGGCCAGCCGCTGGCGACGTGTAGGGAGGCTGAAACTCTGTAGATAGTGCATGGGCGCGTTTTTCTCTCTCACAATGAAGGATTCTTCCAGACTGGCTTTCCTACCATATAACGGGAGAGGCGCGATTTTCCACTTCCTTATACCTTCGCTTATTCCAGGGATGCTGACTTTTATACCTCTGGCGATTTTGTTGCAGGCCATTCTGCAATGCTACAATTGAGGGAAGGCGGCTCGGCAGGAGCCGCGTTGACCAAATCTGAAGCATATCAGGAGCTTGTTATGAGCAGTCCGACATCCAGTGAAACATCAACGCTCAAAATTGGCGACCCGGCCCCAGATTTTACGCTGCCCAATGCGAATAACGAAAAAGTCTCGTTGAGCAGCTATCAAGGCAAGCAAAATGTGGTGCTGGCTTTTTTTCCCTTTGCGTTTAGCAGCGTGTGTTCGGCACAGTTGCCATCCTACGAGGCCGATTTAGAGCGCTTTCGCTCCTACGATACCGAGGTGATCGGTGTCAGCGCCGATAGCCGCTACGCGCTGGCGGCCTGGGCCAAGCAGTATCAGATGACGCTGCCGCTGCTCTCCGATTTTTACCCGCATGGCTCGGTAGCGGAGCAATATGGCGTGCTGCACGCCTCCGGGCGCCCAGAGCGCGCGCTCTTTGTGATTGATAAAGCGGGCAAGATTCGCTGGATTCAGGTGAACCAGCCCGGCCAGCTTCCCGATAATGAGCAGCTTTTTGATGAGTTACGCGCGCTGTAACTGACCAGGCAGGGCTGACTCGTGGGGTAATAAATGGGATACATGCTTCATAACGTGTTTTCAGCGATAGATGAGAAACCCCACGAGTCCTGCCAGGGCTAAAATAAGCACGACATTGACCTTGCGACTCAGAGCAAGGCCAAAGGCGCCCAGCGCGATAAGCAGCCCTTTCCAGTCTACTCCTGGCTGGCGCAAGATGGTCCAGACAACAGTGAGCAGCAGACCAACGACGGCCAGGGAGACGCCCTGCATGGCCCCCTGTGCCCAGGCTTGTTTTTCGATGCGCGCGTATCCGGCAGAGACAGCAAGCACCAGCAAGGCTGGGAGGGTGACGGCAAGCAAGGCGAGCAAGGCGCCAAGGTAGCCATCGCTGAAATACGCCAGGCTGATGACCCACAACCCATTCGGGCCAGGGCTGATTTGCCCAATGGCGATGGCTTGTCCAAAGTCAATATCTTTTGCCCAGCCTCTTGCCAGCAAATCCTGGTGCAGACTGGGCAAATTGCTAAAGCCGCCGGTTGAGAAGAGCGAGGCTTTCAAGAACAGCAGAAAAAACATCAGAGGGTTGATCATTGCTGGTCCTTCTGCTCATCTGCCTGGAGGGGCGTTGCCTGCTGGCTTGATAAGAACAGTCCCCCAACGAACGCTGCACCCAGTATGATCACGATCACCGAGATATGCGCGATGATGATCGTTAGGGTGCTGCCGATAATAAGCAGGCTGCCAATAGCAAGAAAGCGTGTGCCAGCTTTTGGGCCTTTACGGAGGAAAGGCTGCGCAAAGTTCAGCCCGACAAGCAGCATGATGCCTCCAGTGGCTGGAACGATGCCGCGTAAGACGGCCTGCACCGCAGGCAAAGGGGCAATCTGGACAAAGAGGGCGGTGAGCAGGCAGGTAATCGCCGCGCTGGGCAGAAGCATACCCGCCAGCGAGACGATAATGCCTGGTACGCCGCCCAGTTTCTTGCCGATGAGGACGGTCATGGCGACGAGGTTGATGCCCGGCGTGAAGAGGCACAAATTCCACAGGTGCGTGAATTCCTCGATGGTGAGCCAGCCACGCTGCTCAATAAAGGTTCGCTGGATGAGCAGCGTGGTGGTGGCTCCGCCACCAAAGGATTGCAGCCCGATGCGTGCCCAGATGCTTAAAAGCTGCCAGGCGCCCGGCCTGGAAACCGATTGGCTCATAACTATGTCTCCAAAACGTCCTCGGCTAGAGGTGCTCTTTGCATTTTTGCCTCTGACCGCTGCCAGGGGATGCGCCCTGGCAGGGTGCGCAATACACGCTTATGCCTTCAAGATGGGCAGCGTGATTGCTGAAGGGTGGTCAGGATCGTGATAGATTGCCTGGTCAGCCACGATGAGCTTGGTGGCTGTTGCCAGCGGCTCCCCGCTGCCAGGGTTGCGGGCAAAGCGCGGGTGCGCGCCGCTGGAAACCTGCACGCGAATGTGCTGGCCGCGCCGGAAGCGATAGGCGGTAGGCCAGAGATCAATCTGTATATGCCGGATGCCATCGGCTTCTGGAGCCGGGTGGCCGGGCGTCAGGCGCAAGATGCCATCACAGAGATTGATGGATTTGCCCGACGTTTCCACGACACACAGCCGGACAAAGAAGTCGGTGTGTTCCAGGCTGGAGCGTATATGCAGATCCGCCGTGACCGGGCCGATGACCTCCAGGTCATGTTCCAGCGCGGCGCTGGTATAGACCAACACGTCCTGGCGTGCTTCTATCGCGCGGTTATCTTTGGCCCCCATGCGCTTGCGCGACCCAAGCGAATTGCCGCCTACCGTTGGGGTTGGGTCGGCGGGGTCATAGCGATAGCGGTCAGGCTCCGAGGCTGGCGGCGCTGCGGGGGCCAGACCACCGTTGGGCTGGAGATGCCAGCGCTCGCTCTGGGCTGGCGGGGGCCAGTCGTCAAAGTCGCGCCACTCGTTGGCACCCATCATAAACAGCCGCACCGGTTTCTCGCGCAGCCCACTTTTGTTGCCCTTTACATGCGCGTTGAGCCAGGCCAGCGCTTCGCGCGTTGTCGGGGCGAAGCTGGGAAATTCGCCATGATACCAGGGGCCAATCAGCAGATAGGGCTGGCGCCCGGCGGCACGCAGGCGCTGGTAATCCTTGAGTTGCCAGTCCAGAAACAGGTCATACCATCCTGCCTGGAGGTAGATGGGCGCCGCGACCTCGCCTACTCTGGCGCTGAAATCAATTGGCTTCCAATACTCGTCATCTGCGCTGTGGGTGATGACGTCCTGATAGTGGCTGGAAGTCTGGTTGATGGCAACGCGGTCAGCTTCGACAAGCGGCAGGTGCGCGTAGCCCTTCTCAAGCTGGCGCTCGTTCTGGCCCTGCATCAGCAGCGCCGTCAACTTTGGGCCAGTTGCGGCAGTTTTGGTCATCATGGTGGACCAGCCAAACATGCTTTCCAGAGTTACCGAGCCTCCCTGGTAGCGGAAGAGGTTAAAATCGGAGGTGGTGACATTGGGCACCAGCGCCTTCATTTCTGGCCCGGCGTCGGCGGCAACTGCCCACTGCACAAAGCCCAGGTAGCTGGCTCCCACCATGACCATCTCGCCAGAATACCACTCCTGCTGCTTGATCCACTCAATCGTTGCCAGCCCGTCTTGGTGTTCGTTGCGGGTGTAGACAAACTCGCCGCCAGAGCCAGCCGTCCCTCGGCAACTCTGGACGAGCACCTGATAGCCCCGCTCAACGAAGGGCAGGCCATATAAGCTGCCGAAAAACCCCCGTCGGCCATAGGGGGAGCGAACCAGAACGGTGGGGAGCTTTGGACCAGTGCGAGGGGCGTAATGGTCGGCATACAGGATGGTGCCATCGGGCATGGGGACTTGCAGATCGCGCGTAATTACGAAGTCGTGTGTTTCGGCTGGCGGCAGGCGCATCCACCAGGAGAGGAGTCGGCTGGTAAGGCTCATAGACGGTGCTCCTTTTGTGTTGATCTGGTGTGCTGTGGGGCAACAATCAGGGAGGGCTGCTGGCAGAGCATGGCAGGCGGCGGTGACACCTTCACGCCGCAAAGCAAGAATTTGCGGACTTCCTGGCCCTGGCTCTGGCAGATACACTATACTACACAGTAGGTAAAGCACACACCTGAGGTTGTCAGAATAGTTGGTTTGAGGTGAGCGCGTATGGCGATGTCACGCCGCTGTATTCCCTATACTCCTCGTCGGCGCGAGCTGCGCGAAAGCACCTTTGCGCTGGTGACAACGGCAGGGGTGCATCTCAAGGAGCAGACCCCATTTCCGCTGGATGGCGATAATAGCTGGCGCGAGATTGCGGGAGATGTGCAGGGCCAGCAATTGATGGCAACGCATGAGCATTATGACCATCGCCACGCCGACCAGGACATCAACTGTGTTTTCCCCCTTGATCGCTTGCGCGAACTGGCTGCCGAGGGTGTGATTAAAGCCGTCAGCAATCTGCACCTGGGCTTTATGGGCTATACCCAGCTTCTGAAAGATTTCTATGAGCGGGTCGCGCCGGAAATGGCGCGTCTGATCGAGCATTCGCGAGCGGATGCCGTGTTACTGACGGCTGGCTGTCCCCTGTGTCACCGAACGGTTGTTGGAATCCAGCGTGAGATAGAGATGAAGGGAATTCCAACCGTTCTCATCACGCTGGTGCCAGAGGCGTCCCAGCAGATGGGCCTGCCACGCGCCATTCATCCTGTCGGCTTTACGCTGGGCGATTGCACCGGAGGACCGTTCCAGCCAGCGCTTCAGCGCAAGGTGCTGCTGGATGCGCTGAAGCGTTGGGAAGCGCGTATTGAGCCAGGGGTGATCTGGGATATTGAGTATCCTGAGTATGAGCGTGACCCGGCCATTGAAGGCACTGGTGAGATTGTGCGGGATTAGTGCTGTGCCGTTTTGAAAGGGCGGTTGAAGTTGCATGGCGCTTTCTCCCGATGCGTGAATGCTGGGGTTTTCACGCTCGCCCTTGGTGAAGCCGAAGCCCTTCGGGCCGTGTCTATGCTTGACTGATTTTTGGGCGTGTGTTACGTTATTCTCCACCCAGCCTGTAGATAGGCTCTCGCATGCCAACAGATGGGTTGAATCCTTCCCTCAACTGATTCCGTTCCCAAGAAACAGGCAAGGAGGCTCGTCCTTGTAGGGTCTGACCAGATCGGTTTTTTTGTGGTGGTTCGTTTGCCAAAGAGAGGTGTATGGTGCAGGTACGGGAGATAATGACTATTTACCCGGTGTATATTCGTCTTGGGGCGGATATGCGCAGGGCGGCTGAAATTATCAGCATTTCAGAAGTGAGTGACCTGATGGTGGTAGATCAGGATAATCGCTTTATCGGGGTGCTGTCTGAAGGAGACGTCATCCGTGCTATCCTGCCCAGCTTTGATGAAGTGCTGCGGGCGGGTGGAACGCTCGCAGACGCCTTTCTTTTCTTCGTCCAGAAAGGGCATGATCTCGTGAACCGCCCCATTGACCCTTTGGTGATTCACCAGGCTATCACCTTGAAGACGACCGATGACATTGCTCAAGCCGCTGTGGTCATGATAGAGAAACAAATTCGTCGCTTGCCTGTCGTGGATGATGGCAAACTTATGGGAACCGTTTCACGCGCAGATATTTGCCGCGCTGTGATCTATTATGCCTGACACACAGGAAGGGGTAAGCAAGAGCATGCCATCAACGATACAAGTGAGGTTGGTCTGTCGCAATAAAAGCACTGGCTCTGTTGCCGAATACACCTGTAGCCTCCCCGTCACAATTGGTCGAAGTCCAGACATCAACACCATCGTGATTCAGGATGGGACTATTTCGCGGCAGCACGCGCGATTAGAGCTGGAAGACGCGCACCTGGTTGTGAGTGACCTGAATAGCTCCAATGGCACCTACGTCAATGACGAGCGCATTCAACGAAAACCCCTTAAAAGTGGCGACATCGTGCGCATTGGCGCGTATCAGTTTTCCTGGACCTATCTTGATGCGGGAGCGGGTGAGACGGTCATTGTTCGATCTTCGCCAGGAATCAAGGCAGCCGTACTCACCAACCAGCAAGATACCCAACCAGAAGCGATGCCCCCGACGCTCAAGATCGTAATGAAACAGCCCGCCTCCCAACCAGAAGAGAAGATCGCGGCGCGCAAGGTTGTGGAGGCCGCAGAAGCGTACAACCGCCAGCAGGGGCACGAAATTGACGGCTTTCTCTCAACCGCCTATGGTTTTCTGCCAGCAGAACCGCCTCTCTTAGCCTTGCCCCCATCGCATCGCGTCTGGGATGATCTGGTTGATCAACTCCCAGCGTTGTATAGAACGTTGACCCTGCGGCAGGTCTTTGACCAGTTGCCCCTTCTGGAGACTACCCTAGATGCGCTCCCTGACCGCTACCTCTTGCGGGCTTCCGCCATGCTGGGCGTCTTTGCCCATGCCTATCAGTATGTGGCAACCGACCCGCCACCCGCGCTCCCCGCTTCGATTTTAGATCCCTGGAAGGAAGTTTCTCGACGCTTAGGGAAGCCTTTGCCCTACGTCTCGTACATTGATTTATTTTTTTACAACTGGAAGTTACGCGACCCGGCTGGGCCACGTCGCCTGGATAATATGGACCTGCTCATTCCGGCCTGGAACAACCAGGCTGAGCGTATCTTTTACCTGGTGACGACTGAGTTTGCGATGCAACTCACCCCGGTCCTCAATGCGATGCTTCAGGCGCAGGAGGCGGTGGTGCGGGAAGATCGCAGCGCGCTGGAAGCAGCGTTACTCATCATCCTCGACCAACTGCATTATGTGACGCAGGTGATCTATCCGCAGATTGATGTGAACCCTTTCAGCAAGACGCATCTTGATCAAGTGCTCTGGGCCAAGACGGTTGGCATCTCTGGGGTGCCTATATTTGAGGGAGCACCAAGTCCCAGTGGAACAGCCCAGCCACACATCCACGCGCTGGATGCTTTTTTCGAGCGGCAGTCCTATCATACCCTGGTTGGCAAGCAAAGTACATACCTGGGTGGACACTTTCCCAGACACTGGCACGAATTTGTCGAAGCTCTCCGTACTGTCTCCGTGCGGCAGTTTGTGGAGCGCAGCCAGAATACGGCGTTGCAGGGACTGTATAACGCCGTGTTGGATGCCTACATCGGCGACAAAGGGTGGATGGGGCTGCATCGCATCAAAGCCTATGGGTTTCTTGAGGTTGCATTTAAGGTTGGTCGCGCGGTCACGACAGGCGCCAAGTTTACTGGCCTCTTCAAGGATAAGACCTGGGAAAAGATTGATGGTGAGCTCTCCGCCGTGCGCGATGAGCGGTACAGTGCTGGCAACCAGCAGGTGTACTTCGGACACCCCAAGAGTGGCAGCGTCACGACTGATCCAGGGTCAAATAGCTGGATTAGTTTCATCGAACTGGATGTCAGCGGACAGGGCGTGCAGTATCAGCCAGGTGATCGGGTTGGCGTGCTATCGGAAAATAGCGACTCTCTGGTGCATAAGACGCTGCGAGCGTTACAGGCGACTGGCGGTGAACTTGTTCACCTGACCCCAGAGTGGCTGGAGGCGCTTCGTTTTCGCGCTGGCTATTCAGAGGACATCAAAGTGCTGCCCCTGCGCTCGGTACTCAGCTTTGGAAAGATTCGGCCTGTCACACGCGAAACCGCGAAGAGGTTGTTTGCCATCAGCGCTTCGGGTTCGCTCCAGCGAATTATTGACGCACGTATGGAAGATCAGTGGGAACTGTGGGATCTCCTGAATTTGCTCTACGCGGGCGGGTATGATGTGACTCGCCTCTGGAAAGCTGGTCCCTGGGATGCTGAGAGCATCTGTCGGGTGGTGCCACCTGAGGTGTTCCGCCTGTATTCCATTGCCTCTGCGATGGAGGAAAATGCTGCCGGAGCCGAAACGCTCAATCTCATTGTGGGTGGGCTGGAGTATCAGACACCGCATACGCCCTATTCCTATTTCCAAGCGCGGACGGGGACCGCTTCCTCCTTCTTGCGCACTGTTACCAGTGACCTCAAGTTTAGAGAGAAGCAGCTTTCGCTGACCATCGTTCCAACGCCTCGTTTTCGCTTGCCCGCTGATCCCGCTCGTCCGGTGGTGATGTTTGCGGCAGGCTCTGGCATCGCTCCCTTTTATGGGTTTCTCCAGGCACGCGCTCAACAGGGGAAGACAGGCGAGAACTGGCTGCTCTTTGGCACGCGCACGCCCGACGAGTTTTTTCATCGGTCGGTGTTTGAACGTCTTGAGGCCGAGGGGAAATTACATCTGCGGATGGCCTTCTCCAGAGCCGATGTCGCGGGGCGCTTTGACCAGGAAGCCGGGCACTATGTCTTTGAGAAAGGGCGTCGTCAGCGGATCAGTGAACTGATCGAAGCCGATCAGCAAGCCGCTATACTTTGGAACTTGCTGCGCAGCGAGCGTGAAGGGGGGCAGCAGGCATACTTTTATATCTGTGGGAAGACCAGTTTCGCGGTTTCAGTCATGGAAGCGCTGAAGCGAGTCATTCGGCGGTTTAGCGGCGGGTCGGAAGCGCAGGTGCAGGACATGATCCGGCACTTGATCGCCGAAGGCCGGTATATGCAGGACATCTTCACCACCTACAGCGGCCACGCGCAGGAAGGGAGAACCTACGATATTTCCCAGGTAGTCTTGCAGAATACCCCTGAAGCGGGGTATTGGATTGTGGTGAGCGGCAAAGTCTATGACATCACCGAGTTTCTCTATCAGCATGTGGGCGGGCAAAGAATCCTGATTCACTATACTGGAATGGATGCGACCAGCGCCTATCAAGGCGTCCTGCACCATGTGAACTCGGAAGTTGATGCGCAGTTGGGGATGTATGAGCTTGGCAATATGCGGCGCCTTCAATTCAATGGGGCCTGGGGAGTCATCTTAACGCCTGATGGGTTGAAGTTCATGCTGTTGGAAGAGTTGTTTACGGCCTGGGTGCGTTATATCTATCTGGTGGTGGGGATGGAGAATGCGATGGAAAATGACTATGATTTTGCGCATCTCTCCTCTACCGCTGGTGAAGATGCTCAGGAGTTGACCCCGTTCAAGTCGCAATTTCTGATTGAAGCGCATCGTCGTTTTCTAGTGAGTTATCTGGATGGCCTGGTTGATGAGGATCTTCAAACGCTCTGGGCAATGACCATTGGTTTCTGCGCGAAAGACCAGGATTTTCGCTGGCTCCAGACAGAGCTAGAGGCGCTCAAAGCGCGCGAGGCGTGGCGGCTGGTTCGCAACTCGATTCCTTTTCTAAAACAACAGTTGGTTGCATTGAACGAGCGCGGCGACACGCAGGAGCGGTCTGCAACCTTCGCAAGGATTCGCGCCCTGTGCGAGCAGTTCAAAGCCGAAGATAAACGGGTCTTGTATGAAATGAAAGTCGCCTTGCGCGAGGGTATCCTGGCATTTGAGCAATACGAGTCAGAGGTAGTCAACCAGGCGAGCGGACGATTAATGGCGGCCCTTCAGCAGATCGTCAAGGTGGTTGGAGAGTATTATCAGCGATTGGCAGAAGCCACCGCTTCACGAGGAGTTACACTGGCCTTGCTCCCTCGTGAATTGGGCGAAGAGGCTATCCCAGAGGATCGCGGCCTTCCAGGTCATGGGGGAAAAATTTGATAGTTCCCACGCCATCAGGCGAGAAATGCTTCCTGACGCTAGCTATCCGACAAGGGAGGGTGCATTGCTGCATTGGCGGCTTGCTGAGCCGCTGCCCACTCTTCCGGTGCCAGATTCACCACGATGGGTTCTTGCGCGTTGCGCACAATCACCCATTGTGATGCCGTCTCTGGGGATGGGTTGATTTCTTGATGGGGGACAAATGGGGGCACGTAGATAAAATCACCAGGGTCAACCGTTGCTTCGTGCTCAAGCTGCGCGCCCCAGCGAATCTTGCCATGCCCGGAGACGACATAAATGATGGTTTCCAGCGCGCCGTGATGATGTACGCCGCTGGCGATGCCGGGCGCGACAACAGTGACGCCCGCCCAGAGGCCCGCTGAGCCAGCCAACTGGCGCGAGATGGCAGCCACGCGCTGCATGCCGGGCGTTTGGGGCGTGTTGGCGTCAAACTGATGGGGTTTCACGACACGCACGCCCACGTCCGCTCTCGCTCCTTCATCTGCTGACTGGGAAGAAGCTGGGGCGTTCCCTGCTGTATGCTCAGTTGATGGCTGCTCGGCCATGCTCTTGCTCGCTCTCTAGTAATGGCTCCTGCTCCAGGGCGCAGCTACGCCCACCAGACCGCCGGGGCCGGGTCGCCCAGGTCGGCAACGGCTGGAATGATCTCCCGTCCAAAGATTTCTAATGGTTCGAGGCTGGAGACGTTAGGCATGCTGAAATTCGCCAGTTGCACGCCAGCCTCTCCCATCGCGCGGACCTGTTGAAGCGCCTGGGCTGGAGTCAGGCTGCCGTTTTCGCCGCGCTCGGTGACAAAGATGCGGCTGTTGGCAGTGCGCAGAATCTCTGCATAGGGACGCCCAACGGTGTCGCAGTGCCGCTTGAGGACGTTTAATTTCTGCCTGTGGATCTCTGGGTCGCCAAAGAGGTTACACCCATCGGCATACTGCGCGACCAGCCGCAGCGTTTTTTGCTCCCCGCTGCCGCCGACGAGTATGGGAATCCTGGGCTGCGAGAGCGGCGCTGGTGAGAGCAGCGGTTCTGCTAGCTGGTAGTGCTGGCCGGTATAAGGCTCTCTCTTGCCAGCAAACATGTGCTGCGCAATCCGAAGCGTCTCCTCCAGGCGCTCAAAGCGCTCTTTGAGCGGCGGGAAGGGCACGCCCAGGCCAACGTGCTCGCGCTCGAACCAGGCCGCGCCCAGGCCAAGAAACGCGCGCCCGCCAGAAAGCACATCCAGGGTGGTCGCGGTTTTTACCAGCACGCCTGGATGACGATAGGTGATGCCCGTCACCATTGTTCCCAGGCGAACGCGCTTTGTTGCTCCCGCCAGAAATGTGAGGGCGCTGTAGCCTTCGAGCATTTCCATCTCGACGGGGCCTTGCACGCCGATCTGAAAGAAGTGATCCATCACGGTGAGAAAGCTGAAACCGGCATCATCAGCCGTGCGAGCCACTTCCGTCAGGCGCTCGCGCAGAGCCGCCGGACCACCCGGCCAGGTAAAGTTGGGCACGTGCAGCCCAATTCGCATAGTTTCGTTCCTCTCTTTGCGCTTGATAGTTGTCTTCCTGAACCCAAAGACACCTACCAAAGACTATAGCTTGCCGCTGCAAATGAGAGGAAGAGCGCGCGATGGTCAACGCATGCACGCGCTCTTTTTCAGGCTCCAGCGCGTAGGCTTTAGCGCGTGGCTGCCTCAAAGCGCTGGGTGATCACTTCCCAATCCAGGTTTTCCAGGAAGGCATTGATATATGCCCTGCGGTCCTGCTTGAAGTCCAGGAAGTAGGCATGCTCGTACACATCGAGCGCAATCAGCGGGGCCGCGTTCCAGACAGGGAAGGTGTTGTTGACATCGCCAAGATAGTTATAAAGATACTGCCCCTCGCGGTCCCAGGCAAGCCAGGCCCAGCCCCGCGAAGAAAGCGCCGTTGAGGTAAGGTCAATGGCCCACTCTTCAAATGACCCAAACCACTCTTTGATTTGCGAGGCCAGTCCTCCGCGCGGCTTTCCTCCTTCTCCGCCCAGTTGCTCAAAATACAGTTCGTGATTGCGCACGCCGCCCAGCGCGTAGGTCATTTCGATCTTGAGCACGCGCAGCGGGCTATAGGTGGAACTGGCGCGATCTGGGTCGCGGTTTACCTGATCAAGTAAGTTGGCGATGTCGTTGTAGCGCTTGATATAGCGCTCGTACATGGCCTGGTGTTGCTGGATAGTCTGCTCTGAGATGCCATCCATCTCAAACAGGCTTTCTTTCAACTGGATGGGTTGTAGTAAGGGCAGTGTTTTCGGCATTGATCATGCTTCTCCTCTTGCAATGCTGCGATTTTCCTGCGAGGCGGAAGCGTTGATGTGTTTCAGTGTGGAACAAATGCTTTTCCTTCAATACGAACCTCTTCAGTACCTTGTGTATTGTGACACTCCGCTGGGCTAAAGTCCAGCATCTTCTTGGGTTCACGCATCCTTCGTGGTTGGCTCCCAAGCCAGTTCCGCCGTGTCCAGGCGACTACGCTTCCCCGTTAAGAACGGGTGACGATACTTTGTAATGGAAGGAGGCACCACTTGTCCCACTGCTCCATACAAGCGACGCGACAGGATGTTGTTGCAGCCCACGCTATCTCGATGTGCCACGAAACCGCAAGCCGGGCAGCGGTATATCCGCCCCTTGGGTTTGTACTGATGGTCGCATGGCGTGCCGTCGTCCTTCCTGCCGGGGCAGGTTTTCGTCGTGTCGTGTTCATCTTCCAGCGAGACGGTGATTCCTGCCGCCGCCGCTTTGTACTCCAGATACGCCCGCTGCCTTCCATGCGACCAGATGCCGACCTTCTGCTGGTTTTTCGTATTGAGGTGCTTTCCGTCGGCCACATCCCTGACATCTCCTACCACCAGCGTACACACGCCGCGCTCCCTGACCCAGTTCACCACTGCGCGAGTGACCTTGTGTTCCAAATCGCGGGCACGCCGCCGCTGGTGGGCTTGAAAACGGTTCTTGCGCCGTTGCAACTTCTTCCAGCGCCGAGCCCCTTTTTTCAAATGGTCCTGTTTGGCGCGCAGTTCGCTCACCCGTTTGGCGGTGTATTGGGCATTGGAGCGCAGCGCCCGGCAGGAAATGATACAGGTTTCCTTGCCATTGGTGACGGCAGCAGGGTGAATCTCTCCCAAATCTACCGCTGCAACGGCGGGACCGGGCGTTGGCTCAGGTGCCTTCCCGTCTTCAATCACCACATGCCAAGCGTACTGGCGTCCGGCTTGGTCCCAGACGAGCCGCGCCTCATGAAAAGCCGCCTTCGGCAAGGCCAGCAGATGCTCCGGCAGGGGGATACTCACTGGCTCCAAGCCTTTGGCCCGCGCCAATAGAAGCAGGCCGTCATGCAAATGGATGCCGCTCTTCTTCCATATAGTAGTCCGCCAGCGTTTGCGATTGTGGGGGTACTTCACGTCCAGACCCATCTCGCGGCATGCTTTCGCGATTTTACACGCTTTGTAGAAGCCTTCTTGCGCGGCGTCGCGGCTGTGGGCTTGCAGGGTGGTGGGGCCACCATGTGCATCCTCGACTCGCTTCCCATTGTAGGACGTCAACCAGACCCCCTGCTTGCGGTAGAGTCGGTAGTGCGAGACCAGCATATCGGTGTAGACACGCCCGCTCCCAGTGTTCAACACATCGGCCTCGCTTTTGGGCAAGGTACAGGCGAACTGAATGGTACGCATCATGGTTGTGGCTTCCTTCCGGGTTTGAGATGCTGGGGAAGGCTAACGGTGAGCATTGGGCTAGCTGCCAGCACTCGCACCGCCAGACGAATGGCTTGACTGTCTGATTCGCAGCCATACCGAGCTTTGATGGTTGCCACTGCGTATATATCTTCTGGCTCAAGGAGGACAAGTTTTTTCTGGTTCATGTATATAGCATATCATAAACATATGCTATATGTCAATACAGGGGAGCCAGAGTTACAAGACGAGAAATCTACCTTCTCCGCTTGATCTCCTGCCCATTCAAAACCATATGTTATACTGAACCACCTTTTGTCTTTGGCGCGGAGTTGTATGACGCGCTGAAGCAGGCAAGCTAGTATAGAATGGAAAGAAGCCGGTGTTAGCGTATCTGGATTGCTTCTCAGGCATCAGCGGCGATATGTTGTTGGGCGCATTGCTGGATGCCGGATTCAGTTTTGAGCGTTTGCAGGAGGGCTTGCAGGCGCTCAATCTGGCGGGCTATGAATTGCGCCTGGAGCCACACACAGAGCAGGGGATTACCGGCAAGCGCTTCACTGTGCATCTCGTCAGCACGCCGCAGCCAGAGCGCCATCTCAGCGAGATTGAGGGCTTGATCACCCAGAGTCGGTTGCCAGCCAAGATTCAGGAGCGTGCGTTGGCGATCTTTCGCGCATTGGGTGAGGCGGAGGCCAGGGTGCATGGGGTGCCGGTGGAGCAGGTGCATTTTCATGAGGTTGGCGCGCTAGATGCGCTGGTGGACATCGTTGGCGCAGTGCTTGCACTGGATGGACTAGGCATCGAGCAGGTGTATTGTTCGCCGCTGCCGCTGACGACGGGGCAAGTGCAGACGGCGCATGGGCTGCTTCCGGTGCCTGCTCCGGCAACATTGGAACTGCTGCGACGGGTGCAGGCTCCCTGGACGCCGCGCCCCGCGCAGGGAGAATTGGTGACGCCAACCGGGGCCGCGATTCTGGCGACGCTGGCGCGTTTTGAGGCTCCATCGCTCAGGATTCAGCATGTAGGTTACGGGTTTGGTCGCAAGCAGTTGCCCTGGGCCAATTGTTTGCGCGTGTGTTTGGGTGAGCCGGTGGAGCGCAGTGGCCTGGCGCAAGATGAAGTCGTTGTTATAGAGACGAATCTGGATAATGTGAGCGGTGAGATTCTGGGCGATGTGATGGAGCGTCTTTTTGCAGCAGGGGCGCTTGATGTGACGTATACGCCGATGCAGATGAAGAAGAATCGCCCGGCAACGCAGGTGAGTGTGATTGCTCCGCTTGATCTGGCAGACCGGCTTGCGATGCTGCTGCTGCGCGAGACAACGACGCTGGGCGTGCGGATGAGCCGCTGGAATCGGCTGAAGGCTGAGCGACGACAGGAGGAGGTTGAGACACCGCTGGGGATGGTGCGGGTGAAGCTGAAATTGTTGGGCAGTAGGGTGCTCAGCGTCTCGCCGGAATATGAGGATTGCGCGCGGCTGGCTCAGGCGCAGGGGCTTTCTTTGCAAGAGGTCTATGCGCGGCTGGATGCCTTTTTGCGTTCGCAGTATCACCTGAACAATGAGGTGATCTGAAGACCTGCATCCGTGAAACGAGCGCGCGTTTTCAGCGATCCTTTGATCTTTGTAGACAGATGTGGAGTATACACATAAGTGCTTGTTATCGGCTGAACCCTCAGCCTATAATTAGTGGCAGGGACGAGGAGCAAGATCAGGCTCAAAATATCCCTCTGAAGGAGCGTCTTTGTGGAAGAGACAAGCCCAACACCAAGAATCCTGGATAGCATTGACAGCCCGGCAGATCTGAGAAAGCTGACCTATCCCCAGTTGGAGGAGTTGGCGCAGGAGATTCGGGATGAGATTATTGAGACGGTTTCCGTCCGAGGCGGTCATCTGGCGCCCAACCTTGGGGCAGTTGAACTGACGCTGGCGCTCCACCTTGCTTTTGATGCACCAAAGGATTTGTTAGTTTGGGATATTGGACACCAGGCATATGTCCATAAGCTGGTGACGGGGCGTCGAGAGCAGTTTCATACCATTCGTCAGTTTGGCGGGCTTTCGGGCTATCTGCGCCGCGATGAGAGCATCTACGATGTTTTTGGCGCCAGTCATGCCAGCACGTCACTTTCTGCGGCTCTGGGGCTGGCGGTTGGGCGCGATCTGCGCGGCGAGGATTGTAAGGTGGTAGCAGTTATCGGGGATGGCGCGTTGACGGGTGGTATGGCGCTGGAGGCGCTCAATAACGCGGGCGCGCTCAAGCGCAATGTTATTTTTGTTCTGAATGATAACGACAAATCTATTTCCGACAATGTGGGCGCTATTCATAAGTATTTGGGGAAGGTGCGTTCTGATCCACGCTATCGCAAGCTGCGCGGGGCGGCCAAGCAATCACTGGCGAGCTTGCCGGTGGTGGGTGATCTGGCGGTGGAGGTGGCTGGACGTGCTGACCGGAGCATGAAAGAGTTCTGGCTGCCCAGCAAAAGCGGGGTGATCTTTGCCGAGCTTGGCCTGACGTTCCTGGGGCCGTTTGATGGGCATGATCTGCCCTTGCTGGTGGAAGTGTTCAGACGAGCAAAAGACCTGCCGGGGCCGCTGATGATTCAGGTCATCACGCAAAAGGGCAAGGGCTGGGAGCATTCCGAGGCTGACTCGACCAAGTGGCATGGGCCTGGGGCGTATGATGTCAAGACAGGCATCATCAAGAAGAACCCCAACGACCCACCGACCTATACCGAGGTCTTCGCCAACACGCTGGTTGAACTGGCGGCCAAAGACCCATCTATCGTTGGCATTACCGCTGCGATGGCCGATGGCACCGGCTTGAAGAAGATGCGCGAGCGCTTTCCAGACCGCTATTTTGATGTGGGGATTGCCGAGCAACACGCGGTGACGTTTGCGGCTGGCCTGGCTGTTTCGGGCATGAAGCCGGTGGCCGCGATCTATTCGACGTTCCTTCAGCGTGCCTATGATCAGGTGGTGCATGATGTCTGTGTGCAAAATTTGCATGTGACGTTTGCGCTGGACCGGGCGGGCATTGTTGGCGAGGATGGGCAGACGCAGCATGGCGTCTTTGATATTGGCTACCTGCGGCCTTTGCCCAACATGAAGATCATGGCGCCCAAGGATGAGAATGAACTGCGCCATATGCTCTATACAGCGCTTGCTCTGGATGGGCCGGTGGCGCTGCGCTACCCGCGCGGCAAGGGAGTGGGCGTGACGCTGGATGCCGAATTGCACCAGCTTGAGGTGGGCAAAGCCGAACTGCTGACACCAGAAGAGGATGTGGAGCAGTGCGATGCGGTTGTGCTGGCCTACGGGACAACGGTTCAGGCGGCAGCGCAGGCGGCAAAAGAACTGGCTCAGGAAGGCATCCGGCTGGCGGTGGTGAATGCGCGCTGGGCAAAGCCGCTGGATGAAGCATTGATTGTGCGGCTGGCAGAGATATGTGGCCGGGTGATTACTATCGAGGACCATATGGTTGCGGGGGGCTTTGGCAGCGCGGTGCTGGAGTTGTTGGCGAGCACAGACCTGCATCACATTCCGGTGAGTCTGATTGGATTGCCTGATCGTTTTGTGGAGCATGGCGCTCCGGCCATTTTACTCGAACTCTATGGCCTGTCCTCCGGGCATATCAAGGAGGTTGCCCACGATCTGATCGGGGCGGATACCAAAGCCCGGCAGCAGCGCAAGGTGCGTGGCTAGCCACGCATCACAAGAGAAGGCAGCGGCCCAGCCTTTGTAGAGGCTGGGCCGCTGCGTGTTTTCAGCGCGTATGCCCGGTGCAATGAGTGCTGCTTACTCGCTGTCTGGGTCAGCAGCGGGCAGGGGAACATCGTCTGGTATGCTCTCTGCTTGATCAACTGGCGCGTTCTTTGATGCCATCTCCTGATCGGATGCTATCTCCTGATCGCTGGCGCTGCTGTCAGTACCCGTTGAGGTGGTGCTCTGGGGCCGGAAAGCAGCCTTTCTGGTTGGCGATGCCAGATTGAGCACAGCCACCACCGCCACGAGGCCCACCAGCACAACTACCGCAGAAATGACGGCGGCAAGCGTTTGGTGCTCAATCCCGAAGAATGAGACGAGGCCCACCAGCAGCACCGCCGCGACGATGATGCTATAGCGCGTGCCAAGCTTTTGCCGTTTTGCTTGCTGGACCTCCTGGCGGCGCTCCTGCTGGCGCGCCCGAATCTGCACGCGGCGTTCTTGAAGGAGTTGGTCACGTTCGGCGGCGCCTGGCGCGCGTGGCCTGGGCGCTGGTGGGGTGGTCGTTTTGGGCGTGGTTGGAGAGGCAGCCTTCACCTGGGTGGCAGGGGTTGCCTTGGGTTGGCTTTGTTGCGCTGCTCCCTGGCGCTGGGCCGACGCTGGTCTGTTTGGCTGAGGGGCAGCCGACTTTTTGGCTGTTCCTGCCTGTCCTTTTGCTGGTGGCCTGATCTGTTTTTCCACAGGCTTTGGCGTCCCTTTGGGTGGTTTCTCGGTTGGTGTGCTCATCCTGGTGTGCCCTCTTTCCGAAATCTCTATAAGATGCTATGGGGTTTCAAGTGGGTTCTGCGCCACAATAGCTGGCTCAACGGCAGGAGCAATTTCCAGTAAGTCCAGTATGTCACGCAGATCATGGATTACCAGGCAGTCCACCTGGCTGAGCGATAAGCGTTTGGGCCGGTCAATCAACACTGGTGTGATGCCAACAGAGCGCGCACCCAGCACATCGTGAATGTAGGAGTCTCCAATGTGGATGGCGTAGTCGGCTATGGCATCAGCGCGGCGCAGCGCCAACTCATAGAGCGCGGGCTCCGGTTTGGAATAGCGCGTGGCCGCAGAGATAATCAGGCAATCGAAATAGCGCCCCAGGTCCAGCCCCTTGAGAATCTGTGTCAGACTGATCTCCCAATCAGAGATGATGCCCAGCGTAAAGCCTTTGCCTTGCAGTGCCTCAAGGGTTGGCAGGACATCTGGGAACAGTTCCCAGCGCGTGTGAGAGCTAAATTCGCGGATAATGGCGTGGACGCTCCGCTCAAGCAGGTGCTCGTTGTGCTCCTCAACCAGGGGACGCAGCAAGGCGGTGTAGTACGCGGTCCAGAAGTTGAGAATGGCCTGCTCGTCGGCCCAGGTGCGCGAGTTGGCTTTCATGGCCTCGCGGAAAAAGGCTTCGGCGGCAGCCAATTCTTGTTTGAGCCGCTCCACATCCAGATGCAGGCCATTGGCTGCGCATACCTCCTGGCAGATGGCAATTACAGAAGGCGACGGGCGCAGCAGGGTATAGCCCGCGTCAAAAAAGATGGTGCGAATGGCTTGTGGGGCTGGAAGTCTGGTGTGTATCATAGGTGCTCGCAACAGGATAAGCTACGAATGACGCGCAGAGAACAGTGCCGGTACGGCAGGCGCCTCTTGATACAGGCACCCCTGGCAGCGGCGGCAGCGCTAGTATCGTCGCTGGCGGTCAAAATAGACGACTGCCCAGCGCCCACGCTCCTGAAAGCCGATCTTCCTATAGACATGGGCGGCGGGCGCGTTGTCCTCGAGATAAAAAAGTGAGGGCCGCCGCCCCTCGGCCAGCAGTTCCGCTGCAAGCGCGGTTACGGCAAGCGTGCTGTACCCCTGGTCGCGCTCATTGGGAAGCGTCCAGACGCCCCCGATCATTGCGCCAGAGAAGGTTTCTGCGCTGGTGGACGCTGCGGAAACCAGCCGCCCCTGGGTTTCCACGACATAGGAGCGCAAGCTATAGACCCGATCAATCATGGCCTGGCGTACCTGTTCAATGGAAGCATGTTCGAAGCCTGCGGCGCCCGTATAGAGCCTGGTTAGTGCTTCAATATCGTCTGGGGTGGCTCTGCGCACAATGACGCCCGATGGGTGTCGGGCGAGATGGGGCCGAAAGCGCTCCGCAGGTAAGTTGGCAAACAGATGCGCTTCCTGGCGCAGGATGGGCAACTCAGCGAGTGATGAAAGGGCAAACTGCATCATCTCGTGTGGACCCATCAGAAAGGTGATGCGCTGGCGCCGGGCGATGTCCATCAACGGGCGGAGACAGGAGGTATCCAGGGTATAGATTCCAGCCCGTTGGCCGCTCATCATCAGGGTAGCGATCAGAAGACCATCCCGGAACGTGCCCCAGAAGTGAATAAAGGGGTCTTCCAGACCATAGCGTTCGAGGTTGTTGCCGAGAAAGAGCGTATAGTCCGGGGCTGTATCCAGCAGTTGCCCCAGTTCCAGGGCGTGCACCTCTCTGAGGCGTTGGGTCCAGGTTTCAGGACGCTGATCAATTCCGGTTGTCAACGTCCTTGCCTCTCCCATTTTTCTCCTCATCTTCAAACATCGAGCGCAGCTTCTCGGTCTGGTCGGTGGTGATGAGGGTGTCTATAAAGGGGTCAATCTCGCCATCCAGAATACGCGGCAGGTTGTGCAAGCTTATATTGATGCGATGATCTGTCACCCGGTCCTGGGGGAAGTTATAGGTGCGAATCTTTTCGCTCCTGTCGCCGGTCTGCACCTGGGAGCGCCGCGCGGCGCCGAGTTCGGCGGAACGCTTCTGCTGCTCCAGGTCCCAGAGGCGCGCCCGCAAGACGGCCATCGCTTTGTTCTTGTTCTTCAATTGCGATTTCTCGTCCTGGCAGGTGACGACCAGACCGCTGGGGAAATGGGTGATGCGCACTGCTGAGTCGGTGGTGTTGACGCTCTGGCCGCCGTGTCCGGTGGAGCGATAAACATCAACGCGGATGTCTTCCGGCTTGATTTCAACCTCAATATCTTCGGCTTCGGGCAAGACAATCACTTTGGTCGTGGAAGTATGAATGCGCCCGTTAGCCTCGGTCAAGGGGACACGCTGGACGCGGTGGGTTCCCCCCTCGTATTTCATACGCGCATAGGCGCCCTTGCCGCGCACTTCAAAGACGATTTCTTTGAAGCCGCCAATGCCGCTTTCGTTGGAGTCCAGCACCTCCAGATTCCAGCGTTTGTTTTCGGCATAGTGGCTATACATGCGGAACAGATCAGCAGCAAACAGGCCCGCCTCGTCTCCGCCTGCCCCGGCCTGGATGGTGACAATGGCGTTGCGCTCGTCCATGACATCTTTGGGGAGCAGCGCGATTTTTAGCTCTTGAAAAAGCTGCTCTTCTTGATGCCGCAGACTCTCCAGTTCCTCACGCGCCAGGGCGCGCAGGTCGTCATCCAGCCCATTGCTGAGCAGCCCTTCGGTATCTTGTTTCTGGCGGAGGGTTTCTTGCAATTCCTGGTATTTGTGGACAATGGGGCCGAGGTTGGCGTGCTCCCGCCCATAGCGCTCCAGCAGGCTGGGGTCTGCGATGACAGTGGGCTGCACCATCTGTGTATTTAATTCTTCGTAGCGAGTTGCCAGGCTCGCTAACTTTTCAAGTAAGGGATCGCTCAAAAATACATCCTCCGCATAACGATTGCCCAGACGGTTTATAAGGCGCTAGAACAGGTGCTTGACCCACCGCTGGCATGGTTTCCATCTCTTATCTTATCACATTTCTGGCGGCAGAGCATGCGTGGTCATTGTTTGGCTCTGCTATGCTATAGACAGGATTCAACGAAAGCCGCGTTCACTTGAGGAATGCAGGCGTGTTCCACCGTTGGAGGACAGAGGCTATGAGCAGCCCTCAGCATGACTATCACCAGCACATTACGGAGTCTCGTCGCCAGAAAGATGCGTTTTTTGCCACTTCGCCCCAGAGTCCGATTCCTGCGCAGGAGCGGCAGCAGTTTCATGGGCTGCGCTATTTTCCTCCTGACCCGGCCTATCGCGTGCAGGCGCAGCTTGCGCGTTTTCCCAACCCAGAGGTTGTTCAACTGGGCACGACCACCGGGCGCATTACCCAGCATTACCGCTATGGCGAGGTGCGGTTTTATCTGCACGGCCAGCTCTGCCGGTTGACCGCCTATAAATCGGTGCCCGCGCATGGGCATGAGCATCACGAAGATCACGAACTGTTCTTGCCATTTCGGGATGCGACGACGGGCAAGGAGTCGTATGGGGCAGGGCGCTATCTGGAAGTGGAGGAGAATAACGCGGGGCCGGGTTTGCTGGTGCTTGACTTCAATATTGCGTATAGTCCCTGGTGCTCGTACAGTGATCAGTATAGCTGTGTGCTGCCGCCTGCTGAGAATACACTGGCAGTGGCCGTTCGCGCTGGCGAGCAGAGCTACCATAGCTGAAGGCCAGACCTGCCTGGGCAGCAACCATAAAAAATCCTCGCGCCCGCGAGGATGATAAACTGGAAGAAGACGCTTCACTCTTAGGAAGAGTGTTTGGAGGCGACGGCCGGATTTGAACCGGCGGTGGGGGTTTTGCAGACCCCTGCCTTACCACTTGGCGACGTCGCCACGCCACCTCTGCCCTACCACACTGCTCCATGTACGATGGAGCGGGAGACGGGGATTGAACCCGCGACCTTCTCCTTGGCAAGGAGACGCTCTACCACTGAGCCACTCCCGCAGATACTCCTCAGTCCACTTGCCAACAACTGAGGAACTCAACGTCTGAAGAATACCATATTTCCGCCTCGGTGTCAAGGCTCTGATCTGGATTTTCTGGTAGATTCCCTGGATAGCGTGAACAGCACGAATAATATGTTTGGATTTGACGCAGGTGAGGATGAGATGATAGACTAGATGACGGGTCTGAGGATGCAAAGCAATCGCGGGCGGCCCGCGGGCCGTCTGAGGAAAGTCCGAACTCCATAGAGCGGGATGCTGGATAACGTCCAGCGGGGGCGACCCCAGGGAAAGTGCCACAGAAACATACCGCCTGGCAACAGGTAAGGTTGAAATGGCGAGGTAAGAGCTCACCAGCAATTGGGCGACCAATTGGCTGAGGTAAACCCCATCTGGAGCAAGGCCAGACAGGAGGAATGGCAGCATCGGCGTGCCGGTGGTGCCTGCGGGTGGCTCGCCCGTTACCCCTCCGGGTGGGCTGCTGGAGGCGGCGAGTAATCGCCGTCCTAGAGAGATGATTGCTGTCCGCTGCTGCCGCAAGGTGTGGCGGGAACAAAATTCGGCTTATTGCCTGCTCAGACCCAATCCCACTCTGCTTTTATGGTCCCGCAGGTCTTCCGGGTCCATCTCTGTGCTTCCCCACCGCACTGACGCTCTCAGCCAGGTCGTGGCTGCTGGCTGCTCATCCGAAGGCATAAATATTGCAAATAGAAAAGACCATGCATAACTGATTGTGTTTTCGCTCACAAAGCTGCCACGTCTCTTACCTGATGGCAGAGGAGGTGCGCCTCTCCACTTTGGAGAGGTATCTGGTTGACGTGGAGCGTGCCTGATGGTGAGCATACGCCGTCAGCTTGATGCCATGCCCTGGTAGAGAGAAGCCAGTGTGCTGTGGGGTGAAGGAGGAAGAAGCGGAAGCTTCTGTGGTGAGGATGGCACCAGGGCCTACCAGAAGGAGTAACTATGCTGCAAGAATCATCCGCGAGGAGTTCTTTGCCGAAGCATCCTCTTAAAAAAGCGCTCAACCCTATCCTCTTTCGACCCCCCTTAGCATTCCTGGCAAGCTTTCCCCCACGCGCCTGCGGCATTGCTACCTTTACCGCTGATCTCGCTGATGCGGTGGATTCCGCCAGCCCGCTGTCTCCACGCAGCCAGGTCATTGCCATCAATGCTGATGGCAACCACTATGCCTATGGTGCTCGTGTCCGCTGGGTGCTGGAGCGCGATGATCTCCAGAGTTATCGGCGGATAGCGCAGAGCATCAATCTTTCGCGTGTTCAGCTTGTTTCGGTTCAGCATGAGTATGGGCTGTTTGGTGGTGAGTATGGCGACTACTTGCTGACGTTTCTCCAGGCGCTGGAAAAGCCAGCGGTGCTGACGATGCACACGGTGCTGGAGCGGCCTGACCCGCGTATGAGACGCATCACTGAGCAACTGGCAGCAGCGGCCTCAGCGGTAGTGGTGCTGGCAGAGCGCGCCCGCATGATTCTTTCGGAAGACTATCCTGCGGTTGATCTGGAAAAAGTCCAGTTCATTCCGCATGGAACGCCCTCGGTGGACTATGAGCCTCCCACTCGCGCGAAAAAAGCGCTGGGCCTGGAAGGGCGCACGGTGCTTTCCACCTTTGGGTTATTGGGGCCGGATAAAGGGATTGAATATGCTATAGAGGCGCTTCCGGCAGTGGTCAGGCGTCACCCTGATGTCTTGTACCTGGTGCTGGGAGAAACTCATCCCGAATTGCGCAAGCAGAAGGGTGAAGCCTATCGTGAGTTTTTGCAGGAGCGGGTGGCGAAGCTGGGGCTGGAATCCCATGTGTATTTTAATCAGCGCTATCTGGAAAAGCGCGAGATTGTGCAATACTTGCAGGCAACGGATGCCTATGTTATTCCCTACCTCAATCCTTATCAAATTGCGAGCGGAACGCTCTCGTATGCGGTTGCCAGCGGGAAAGCGGTAGTTTCTACGCCATTTGTCCACGCTCAGGAATTGTTGAGCGAGGGGCGTGGGATGCTGGCACGTTTTCGTGACAGTGAATCGCTTGCGGTGGCGATCAATGCCTTGCTTGATAACCCTGACCTGCGCGCGCAGATGGAGAAGGCAGCGTATAGCTATGGTCTGCGCATGCACTGGCCGGCGGTTGGCAAAGCCTATTGTCGGCTTTTCCAGCGGTTGGCAGAGAGCAGCGGAGCAAAGCAGCATCCTCTGGCTGAGCCGTCGGCGCCTCTGGGCACACTCAGGAGTGGGGCTATCTCCAGGCTTCCCCTGGCAACGGTGGATATGCCCGGCCATACGCTGAACGCGAGCGGAGAAACTTCGCTGGCCTTCTAGGGCCACTATTGGGAGAGGTTTGACGACCTGACGCTGCTGGAAGCAGTGTCAGACCCCTGGAGGCATAAATCAATGCTCAGAGCCAGGCAGGATACCCAGATAGTTAGGCCGCCTGGCTCTGAGCGTTGGTTTTGCCCGCTGCCAGCCATGCTTCCAGAAGGTGAAGTTAAGAAGTTGTCTCTTCCTGGGGGCCTGGTTCGCGCTCAAAGGTGCCACTTTTCCCACCGCTTTTGCGCAGCAAGCGAATGTTCTGGATGGTCATGCCCCGGTCCATCGCCTTGCACATGTCGTAGATGGTCAGGGCTGCCGCGCTTACTGCCGTCAGCGCTTCCATTTCTGCGCCTGTCTTGCCGATGGTGCGCACGCTGGCGCGAATCAGGACGGCGCTCTGCGCCTCGTCCAGCGTGAAGGCCAATTCCACGCCAGTCAGCAAGAGCATATGGCACATAGGAATGATCTGGGGAGTTTGTTTGGCGGCCATGATGCCCGCTACCTGCGCCACCGCCAGCACATCGCCTTTGGCTACCTGCCCGGCCCGGATGCGCGCCAGTGTTGCTGGCTGCATCACGATTTCCCCTGCCGCAAGGGCTTCGCGAGCGGTATCCTCTTTAGCGCCGACATCCACCATGCGCGCCCGGCCTGCCTCATCAAAATGCGTCAGTTCCATTGTTTTCCTGTCCGTTTCGCTGTGCAACCCTCTTGCGGCTCTCTGTGCTGGATTATATCATGGAGCCAGATGGCACAGATGAACGCAAGGGATTTCCCCTTCTTCGGGCGCGCGCTTCCGGTTTCGGTATAGCCGGTGAGAAGGGTCATATGGCGAAGCCGCGCTCCAGTCCCGTTTTGCAGATACATCTGATGAGAGAAGCGTTGTTTTAAGCAGAGATTGGGGGACGTAAGGGCAGCAATGAATCAGCCAGGAGAAGCCATTAAGCCAGCACATCTTACCCAGCCCACGCCACCAGTGGAGCCTGATGCCGCGTTCAGCGATGCTGAGGATGATGCGATTCAGGAAAGTATTCCCTGGCGTGGACAGACGATTGAACAGGCCAGCAAGGATTTTTCGCTGGCGGCGGTTGACCCTCACCAGCCAGAGGTGCGCGAGCGGATGCGCAAGCGCACCACAAGCGGGCGCTATGAGATTCCAGAGGCGCATCTGGTGCTGGGGATTCGCGCGTTCATGGCGCGTGGAGATCAGCAAAGTGTCTCTTATTTAAGCGAGGTACTGCTTGACCGCTGCCAGCCAGAGTTTCAGCGCCGCTCATTGGGCCTGCGCCATCGGCCCGACCTGATGGAAGATGCGATGGCAGGGATGGCCGAGCAGTTGCTGCGCGAGGCGCAAAACCCGCGCGAAGAATTTATGGTGCTGAACTTCGCGCATTATCTGCGCTGTTTATGTGTGGATAATTTTAACGCGGTGCTGCGGCAGGAGGGGCTGCGCTACCGGCGCGATGCCGAGGGACGCCCAACGGGACGCCCCACGCATGTTCCGGCGGCGCTGGTAGATCGTATTCATGTGACGCAGGAGGAAGACGAGGGCCTGGCAGGGGGCAGCGGCGCGCATCTGGCCGATCCCGTAGATGATATTGAATCCTTCCACGCGGTCACGGAGGCCAGGCGGGTCTTAACCTATCTTTCTGACCCACTTGATCGCAAGATTGTGCTCTTGCGAGTGCTGGATGGCTTGAAGTGGGAGGAAATTGCTGAAATCTGTGGGAAGACGGAGCGGACGATGCGCCTGCGCTACGAGCGGGCACGCGCCTTTTTGCGCGAATGTCTGGAGCGCGAGGCAGAAAGCTCAGGAGGCGACTAATGGAGCGGAGACAGCAGGAAAACAGCTTGCTGGAACTACAGCGAGTAAAAATGGAACTGGTCGCGGCGCATGAGCAGGGCGATACGCGCTTGCTGACTCAGGTGATGCAGGGCGATGCTGCGCAGCAAGAGGCGCTGGCGGATTTTGTTGCGGGCCTCTACGCGACTGATCTGACCGAGCAGGAGCTGGCGCTGCCCGTCTCGGCAGAAATCTCGGCAATCAGCGTGCGTGCGCGTCAGCGGGCGCTGGCCGCAGTTTTTGCCAGTGCTGCGGTTGGGCAACCGGCAGTGGGGCAGCCTGTGCAAACGTCAGTTGAGTCACTTGCCCAGGCGCGCAAGGCGGCTGGCCTGGCGCTGGTGGACCTGGCGCGGCGGCTTGGCCTGGGGACGGATGTGGTGCAGAAGCTGGAACATGGGCGACTGGTGGCAGCCAGTGTGCCCCAAAAACTGGCCGAGCGATTGGCCGAGGCGCTAAAACTCACCAGCGAGCAGGTCTGGGAGTTGCTGCGTACGCCACCCGCGATGCAGGCACAGCCAGCGCTCTTGCGGCGGCGCACCGAGGGTAAGCTCTCTCCAGAGGGTGAGGCGCTTGAGCCGCAAACGTTCGCTGAGGCCATCGAGCATAGCCCATCTATGACGCCTGAACAGCGTGCCCTCTGGCTGAACGAGGCTGGTGCAGAGTAACCCCCGTGCCTGAATGTTCAGGCACGGGCAGCGCCTATTTGCCTGCCAGCACCGTGCCGTCTGGCCCTACGGTCAAGGAACGGGTGGCTGTGCTGAAGTTTTGGCTGACATCTACGGCATAGACGGTGAGATGATGGACGCCAGGGGTGAGCGTGGAGGCTGCAATCGCCCAGGTTTCGCCAAGATGGGCAGCATGTTGTGTATCATCCAGAAACCAGGTGATCTGAAGAATAGCCTGGCTATCTACTGCTTGAGCGGTCAGAGTAAGGCCGTCTGGTGAAGTTGTTTGTTGCGTAGCCAGGTGCAGCTTGGGAGGCGTTGTGTTGGGAGGTGTGCCCCGGTAGGGGGAGATGGGGTCTGGCGCGAGAAACTCTTGTGTTGAGATGGCTCCCCAGGGGCCTCCAGGTGCGACCCCAATTCCGATCAGTTGAAAGGCGGGGTTGAGGATGTTCTGGCGGTGCGAGCACTGTTCTGCGGCGTCGTTATACAGATATTCATAGATGGCGCCAGCGGCTGGCGCGCGGTTGCCAGCCAGGTTTTCGGCAATGGTCTGGTAATGGGTGGCAATCTGTGGGTTTGCCTCCAGACGTGCCGGGAACCCCCCACTGATGGGGCTGTCATGCGCAAAAAAATGGAGCTGCACCATTTGCTGGCTGTACGCCGTTGCCAGGTGCGCGAGGTTGGCATCCCACTGAAGCGGCTGTAATCCCCGGCTGCTTCGCTCCAGATTCACCAGCGTGAACTGCTGCTCTGTTGGTGAAAGTTTCCAGTAATCAGGCGGAAGGCTCAGCCCTGGTAATCCCTCGCGCATTCTGGCGGTATTGATGGCGGCAATAGCCTGCTGCTCGCTGCCAGAGGCATAATAATCTGGGCTGGGGGCCATGCCGGTGCAGGGGGCCTCGGTAGAGGTGGGGGCGACCAGCGCCGTGAATGCTTGCTGCATCCTGGCCCAGGGTGCTACCTTAACAACGAGGAGCGCCAGAATGAGGACGATCAGTATGAGCAGTAAAAATGACCGCACCTTTTCCTGCTTTCTGAAGGATCAGGCTTGTGCTTCTTCTCGGAACGCGCACTGCGCGTTTCAACGGGCGGCTTCTTCGCAAAGGCTGTGCCAGGGGATGAACGCTGAGAGCAGGTGGTAGACGTGCGGCGGACGTGCGGTGGACACGCAGCTTTTACTGCGGCTTCTTGCTTGCGGGGCGCACCGCTGAACCATATAATGAATGAACCATAGAATGAAGCCTGGGCATGAAAATAAAACTATCAGCCGGTAAAGCAGGACAACAATGGATCTCTCCCAATTAATTGAGTCATTGCGCCAGCAATTTGAACAAGATCGCGTGTTGGCAAGCCAGCCGGGGGCTGTGCGCTGCGGCATTTGCTATCTGTATTACCGCCAGACCGATCTCTCCTATCGCGCTGAGGAAGGGTTTTATGCCTGCAAAAGCTGCCAGCGCACGCTAGGTAATACGCAGATCAAGATGCTTCGCCAGCAGCAGCGCTAGCATCAACAGTGCTGGCATCAGCAGCAAGAAAATGCTTGTCTGGCCTCTTTGCCTGGCATGGTTCCTATGCTGTGCGGTTCTTTGGAGTAGCTTGCGGTTGCTCGTGCTGACTTTCAGGCAGCACTTCTCCGCTCTCCTCTTCTGGCTCCAGACGCCGAAGGTCTTCTGGGCGCTCCAGGCGATCAAGGTAGAGAATGCCGTCCAGATGATCTATCTCATGCTGAAGAATGCGAGCAAAATAGCCTTCAGCCCGAATGCGTACCTCTTTGCCGTTGACATCATGGCCCTTGACCAGTACAAGCATGGCGCGCTTGATGTTCTCTCCCACGTAGCCGGGGATACTCAAGCATCCTTCTGGCCCAATCTGCTCCCCGCTCATTTTGATGATTTCGGGATTAATGAGCGTTTCTTTGCGGTCTTCGTATTCGGCAACCAGGATACGCAGCGATTGCGCGATTTGAGGGGCTGCCAATCCTACACCATTTGCGGCGTGCATAGTTACGATCATATCCTCAACGAGCCGTTTGATGCTGGCATCAAAATGCTTTACCCGCTTGGCTTTTTGTCTGAGGATGGGGTTTTCTAACGTAATTATTTTTCTTTCGGCCATGCGCGTGGTTCCTTGTGTAGAATGAACAAACTTGTAATTGCAGTATACGGGCGCCTGGCGGCGGCTGTCAAGAAGCGGTAAAGGGGATACGCGGTTTCTTGTTGCTCACAAGGGGGGTACATCTTCCCTCAGCTATGGGAATCCTTGCCTATATCTCTTGAAATATCGTAACCGACCAGCTACAATCCTCCTCAAGGGCCATACTACTATCAAAAGGCCAGGGAAGCATCTGCTGAGAAGAAAGCAGGCTTATGGAGAGGTACCAGGCACTGGAAGCGGCCATAAGGTGATTTCGAGATGAGATTTACCCGATCTGGAACTGGTACCCCGCAATTAGGGGCCTTCTTGCAGCATTACGTATGCGGCTTGCTCTCTCCTTTCAGAGCATGGGTCCGAGCCGCGCACCAGGTTGATCAGGAGGGGCAGAGTGGCTGGGGAATACAAAGAGTTGCCAGGGGTGTCTGGCGGAGGAGTGTGTGATGAATAAGCAGATGATCAGGCCAGGCGAACAAGGACAGGGCACCATCGAGTATGCGTTGATTTTGGTGCTGGTGGCGATGGTGGTCATATTTGTGCTGGTTATTTTTGGCCCTGAGCTTGCAAACGCATTCAGCAACATCACGCATGGACTGTAGGGTCATGGTGCAGATTGTAATTCTGCCGGATGCGTTGGTGTCCGGTCCTCTCTGCCTTCAGAAATAACGGCGCAGGCAGGCGGATTCTTATTTGTCCATTTGTGGCAGAGCATAGATGCTCTGCCATCTTTATTACACAAGAAATGCTGTGGCACAGAACACTCCCGACCACCCCTGCTAGCCCCACTATCCAGAACCGTGTGTGACACGCCGAAAGGCGCGTTTCCATTTTTCTGAAGGTGAAAAAGAATACCGGTGGGCAGGGAGCGAACAGATGTCTATGATTCCCCCAGAGAGCGCATCAGATGGAGGAAAGCCTCTCTGGAAGAGAAGCGAATGCTGCCCGGCAGGAGGTGAGTCATAACAGCCTGGAGGGTCAAGAGCAAGAGGCCCTCTTGCTTGCTTGAAGGTTGCAGTGAGGAAGTGTGAATGCTATAATGGCACAGCGCGTCCTGCAATGTGTGAGGACGGCTATCCATCCTGCCCCGGTACTGCATGGCTTGCTCCAATGCCAGCATTGGACCGGGAGCATACCCGGAGGAAGGAGTTCATTGCGTGCGGGACTACGAGTTGGGAATCGTTGTCAGCCCCGAAGCGAGTGAGGAGCAGACCAAGGCCATTTTAGATCGGATGACGCAGATTGTGCAGACCAATGGCGGCCAGGTAGTAAAGGTGAACGCCTGGGGCCGTCGGCGGCTGGCCTATCCAATTGAGCATCATCGTGATGGTTTGTACTTTTTTCTCGACCTTGCACTCACTCCGCAAACAGTTGTGGAGCTTGATCGCAACCTCAAAGTCACTGAGGAGGTCATTCGTCATTTACTGGTCAAGCGTGATCCAAAGGCGTTGGCGGCACAGCGGGCCAAAGAAGCGCATGCTGCTGCCGCTCTCCCCGATCAAGAGGCAAGTGTGAATCAGGAGGAGCCATTGCCTCAGCCTGAGGAAGACCAGGAAGCAGCAGACGTGTCTGGTGCCCTTGACGAGGAGCCAGGCAGTGACGATGAGGCGGATCTCGCGCCTGATGCGGAGGAAGTGGAGGAGGTCGAGCCGTAGCCCCGAAAAGGAGAGCACGCTCATGGTGAATCGCATTATCCTGATTGGTCATTTGGGCAAAGACCCAATCATGGCTTTTACCCAGGAGGGCAAAGCCTATACCCGGTTTACGATTGCCGTCAACCGCTACCAGCGGTCGGGCAAAGAGGGTGGCGAACGGCAGGAGGAAACCGATTGGTTTTCTGTTGTCACGTGGGATCGCCTGGCCGAGATTTGCAACAATTATCTGCGCAAAGGCTCCAAGGTGTTTATCGAGGGCCGCATGCAATCGCACAGGTACAATGATAAAAGCAGTGGGGCTGAGCGCATTGGTTGGGAAGTTGTTGCTACCGATATGCAAATGTTGGACCCCAAACAGGGGGCATCAACACCTGCGCGGACTGGGGCATCATCGAAGGGCGGCTATGCGGATGACGGCGGCGATGCTGGCCCCGAAGATATTCCCTTCTAGATAGAACATCGTAGTCGCATAAAACGTCCTACAGGTAAAGAGGCTGAACGCGGAGGAGGGGGGAGGTCATCCGACCTGTGAATGGACTGGGTGTTACTGCCTGGACCGTCTCCCGTTCAGCTTTGTAGTAAGTAAGAGTGCTGTGCCGACGATTCCCCTCTTTTTTCGTCGGCAATCCCAGGCACAAGAGGAGTGAACCCATGCAAAGGTCTGAAGGCGGTCGCGGGGGGCGCAGCGGCCCCCGCGAGTATCGCTCACGTCGTAAGGTCTGTACCTTTTGTCTTGATCGCGTGCGCGAGATTGAGTACAAGGATGTGCCACGCTTGCGCCGCTATATTTCTGATCGTGGCAAGATTGAGCCGCGCCGGAAGACTGGCACCTGTGCCAAGCATCAACGCCGCCTGAGCGTGGCGCTGAAGCGGGCGCGTCATATGGCCCTTTTGCCTTATACCGCCGAACATTTCCGAGGAGCATAGGGTTGGAAGGTTGGGCTGGCAGAGCGCAGAGCACCAGCCAGTCCAACCACCGGCCCTCTAGAGGCGGCTAGACCTCTGCCGACAGGAGAAGCCTGGAAAAAGATGAGCAAGCAAGTTCTACCTGAATCAACCAAAAAACCCAAGGAGGCGCCGAAGAAGGCAGATCAATCTGCGCGGGTGGCGCGTGGCCAGGCCCGTCGCCGTCAGACGGCGCGGGTGGAAGAGCGGCGCGATGGCAAGCCACTCATCTTTGGCTATGGCAAGCAGCTCTCGCGTCGCCAGAAGCAGTCTATTCAAAGGCGCGCGCTCTGGACGTTTATTGTCGTGACGGTTCTTGGTATCCTTTTCACGGCTGGCTTTGCTATCTATAACATCAATTATCGTATTCCCGGCCTCCCGATTGTGACCGTTAATGGTCATCAGATTCCTCAGAGCCTCTTCCGCAAGTTCAATTACTATGTCACCCAGGATCTGGCAAATCAGCTTACCGACGTTCAGAAGCAGCAAGCGGCAGCCCAGGTTCTCGCTACTTCCCCCGATCAGGCTACCCAACTGAAAGGCGAGCAGGAACTGTCCGACCTCGAACAAAGGCAAAATACGCTTACCGCTCAGGATAATATCCCTGGAGTGGGCGGCACGTCGGTGGAAGACCTCGTAGACGATGAGCTTATCCGCGAGCAGATTCCGGTGCTTGAGTCGCAAGGTGTTGCCCCCAATCTGCTTGAGGCAACCGATAAAGACATCAACGCTAAACTGGATGCTTTTAAAAAGGCGTTGCCGCGTACCATCCCATACAGTCAGTTTCTGAGCAACGCCAAGATGTCTGACGATGAGTTCCGCCAGATTCTGGCGATTCTGGTCCGCCGGGATAAAATGGACGCCTATCAGCAAAGCCTGGTCGGTCCCACTATGCCCCAGGTGCACGCGAATCTGATCCTGACGGCTGATCTCGCAGATGCTAACAAAATCCTTGACAAGCTCAGGACGAGCAAAGACCTGCCATCCGATTTTGCGAACCAGGCCAAGCGTCTTTCCAAAGACCCGAACTCGAAGACCAAAGGGGGCGATCTTGGCTGGGTGGTGTATGGCGATACAGCCACTGATTCCGCCGCAGAGCGCTGGCTCTTTGACCCCAGCCGCAAGCCTGGGGAATTGAGCGATCCGGCTCTCAAGATCAGTGGTGGTGAGTATGCGATCTACTACATTACGGGGATTGATCAGCATCGCCCGGTGAGTGCTTCTCAAGAGCAGTCGCTCAAGAGTTCCGCTTTGACGCATTGGATTTCGCAGATCAAATCCTTGCCACAGACATCACTTTCCGACACCGATAGCACGAAGTTGCTGGATGCCAATAATTTCCCGGCGGGCTTGCCCTCTGGCGCGTCTACCAGTCCTATTCCTGGCGGTTGATGCGATTGGTGTGAGCCTGACGACATGTTCTTGATCTTGCGAGGCTGCTTTTCTACACGATGCGTCGTGTAGAAAAGCAGCCTCGCAGCGCCAGCAACTTAGGAGAGGCGATACAGAGGTTTTCTCAGAATCGAGCAAGCAATGGTTCCTGCACAAGCGTTCCCTTCTTCTCTGGAAGCCGATGCTATGAATACCGCAAGCTTGCCAGCAGAGCTTGAGGCTGAGATGGCACGGCTTGCCACGCTCTCCCTGTATATCCATATCCCTTTTTGCCAGACAAAGTGCCACTATTGTGATTTCAATTCGTATGCGGGCCTGCTGACCTGGCGCGAACCCTATGTTCAGGGGCTGCTGCGCGAGATCGAGTATGCAGGCGCGTTGGCGCAGCGCTCCGGCAATGCTGGCGCACCCACTGATCGCCCCTGGGCTTGCCGCACGATCTTTTTTGGTGGTGGCACGCCCAGCCTGCTCTCAGCAGAGCAAATAAAACGCATCCTGTCAGGAGCATGCCAGGCGTTTGCTGTGCAGGCCAAAGCGGAAATCACCCTGGAGGCCAATCCCGGCACGCTTGATCAAGGGCATCTGGAAGGCTTTCTGGAGGCGGGCATCAATCGGCTGAGCATGGGCGCGCAAAGTTTTGACGCGGGGTTGCTGCGCTGGATGGGGCGCATCCACAGCCCAGAAGAAATTGAGGGGGCGTTCCAGATGGCCCGCCGCGCTGGTTTTGGCAATATCAATCTGGATTTCATCTTTGGCTTGCCGGGCCAGACGTTGGACCAATGGGCGCACACGCTTGAGCGTGCCCTGGAGTTGGGGCCAGACCATCTCT
>DATBGS010000008.1:0-46186 GCA_036557885.1 Ktedonobacterales bacterium | reverse complement strand
TAGCCGCGCTTTTCGATGGGGGTGTAATCCACATTGGTGGGGCCGGTGTAGTGGGCCAGCGGGCGGATGAGCCGGTTGTTGCTGTATTGCTCCAGCACGTGGGCCGTCCAGCCGGCGATGCGGCTGCACGCAAAAAGCGGGGTAAAGAGTTCTATCGGAATGCCGATCTGGTAGTAGGTGCTGGCGGAATAGAAATCAACGTTAGCATTGAGATGCTTGTGCTCGTTGATATATAACTCGACTTTATGCGACATGTCGAACCATTTCGTATCGCCTGCGCGCTCGCCCAGTTCGCGGGAGATCTGGCGCAGATGCGTGGCGCGGGGGTCTTCGGTCTTATAGACGCGATGCCCAAAGCCGGAAATCTTCTCGTGGTTGGCAAGCGCCTGCGTCAGATAGGCTTCAACATTGTCCAACGTGCCCATGCGCAGCAGCATGCGCATGACCTGCTCATTCGCGCCACCATGCAGCGGGCCGCTCAGCGCGCCCAGCGCCGAGGTGATGGCAGAATACATATCGGCCAGCGTCGCGGCGGTGACACGCGCGGCAAAGGTGGAAGCGTTAAACTCGTGATCGGCGTGCAGAATCAGCGCCAGGTCAATCACTTTGGCGTTGTAGGGGTCTGGCTCTTTGCCGGTCAGCATATAGAGGAAGTTGGTGGCCTGGTTGAGATCATCGCGCGGCGCAATCACCTTTTCTCCGCTGCGCAGCCGCTCGGAGGCAGCCACAATGGTGGGGAAGACGGCGGTTAAGCGCGCGGCCTGGCGGCGGGCGGCCTCCGGGGTGGTGCTGCCAGCGTCGGCATCGTAGAGGCCCAGCGCCGAAACGGTGGTGCGCAGCACATCCATCGGTTTAGCCGTCTTGGGGAAGGAACGCATCATCGCCAGCACTTCTTCGGGGAGCGCGCGCTGCTGGCGCAGGCGCGTGGTCAGCGCTTCAAGCTGGGATTGTTTCGGAAGTGTGCCATGCCAGAGGAGATACAAGGTTTCTTCAAAGCTGGAATACTTCGCCAGATCGTGAATATCAATTCCGAAATACGAGAGCTTGCCTTCCTTTCCGTTGAGTTCGCAGATCGAGGAAGACGAGGCAATAACCTCTTCCAACCCACCCTTAAATGCCTGCATCGCCGCTGATTGGCTCTCTTGAGAGGGGGCGGCTGCGCCTGAACTACTGGACATGGCTATCCTCCGTAGTAGAGATGAGGTGACAGGTGGCGCCTCTTCCGCAGTGAAGTAGGACCACCTGACATTTCTAGAAGCATTTGCTATTCTGTCAAGGATTATAGCGTTTTGACTGAAGACCTGTCAATTCAATCCAAAAAAAGTGGCCCAGGTCACTTGACTTTTTTATTGCAATCTGTTATATAATTCATAGCTAATTGCAAAGGGGTCGGACGGTAAACAATGGAGCTACAACAAAAACTGAAACACCTCCGCGCTGTTGAGGGCACGATGCGCGGACTGGCGCGTCCGATGACGCAATCCGAGGTTATCCAGGCGATGCAGCGCGAGCTAGGCGAAGGACTCAGCCAGGCATACCTTTCGCAGATCGAGAGCGGCAAGCGCGGGCATCTTTCCGCCAAAAGCCGCACACTGCTGGCGCGGTTCTTTAAGGTACATCCGGGCTATCTCGTCAGCGACCCGCCAGGATATGAGGTAGACTTGCTTTCGGAACCATTGGAGGACCAGAACGCACACCTGATCACCTGGCTGGCCGCCAGCGCGGAGGAATGGCGCTCCGACCCGCTCATCCAGCGCGTGTTTGAAAAGCTGGCTGATCACGCAGACCCACGTCGCATTTTTGAGCTTCTGGATGGCTTGCTGGACGGCTCCTCGGAGGAGCTTGCCGCCCTTCTGGGCGATCCCGTTCGTTAATGCTATAGCGAGACATGTAGGGAGCGCTGATAGCTATTTTAGGAGGTAGCAGGCGATGATTGCCACCGATCCGTTGTCGCTGGTCTTTATCGGCTGTTTCGTCGTCTCTGGCACATTCCTGATTCTCTCGGCCTTGCTGGGGGCTGGCGCCGAAGACCTGCACTTTGGACATTTCTTTCATGGGCACGCCGGGCATATCGGCCATGCTGGACACGGAGCCGCCGGGCACGCGGCCCCTGGCAGCGCCAGCGGCGTGATGCACCATGCCCTACCACACGGCCACGCCGGAGCGCATGGGCAGGCGGGCGCCCAGGGCCATACTGCGCAGAGCGCGCAGGCCAGTTCATCCATTCTGGCGGTTGTGTTCGGGTTTCTGAATCTGTACGCACTCCTGGCCTTTCTCTTCTGGTTTGGGCTGATTGGCTATGTGCTGCATAACCTGACCAACTTTGGCTCCCTCGCCGCCTTGCTGGGCGCTTTGGGCGTTGGAGTCGTGGGGGCGGTGCTCGTCAATATGGCGATGAGCCGGTTGATGGGGCATGATGACGGCGCATTGGATGCGGACAGTTCTGATCTGGTTGGTACTCTCGCCACCGTAAGCCTGCCGATTCGCGCAGAGGGCATAGGCGAGGTGATCTATAAAAAAGGGACCGCCGGGCGCAAAAGCCTGGGCGCGCGCAGCGTGGATGGTCAGGCCATTCCACGCGACGCCGAGGTGGTGATCGTTGGGTACCACAAAGGGATTGCGCAGGTGCAATCGTGGGACAGCTTCCTTGCCGAATCTGACCCATTGGAGAGCGGCCTGCGCGCTCTCAAGAAGGAGGGGGAAAGCACGCAAACCAGGGATGTTGCATCATCCAACCCTACCGAACCAGCATAATTTCACTGAGTCTCTGTGGCAGCCTCGCAGAAACTTTTTCTCGGTCTGTGTATGTAAAAAAGCGCAGTAAAAACTGCGGAAAGAGCAGGACAACGAATGGACCTTGTACCTATTATCGTCATCGCGGTGGTAGCGGTGATCTTCGTGCTGATCCTGGTGAACATCTGGGGCAGCATGTTGAAGAAGGTTCCACCCAACCAGGCGTTGATCAAGTACGGGCGCGGCGGCACCAGCATCGTCACGGGAGGCGCATCCTGGGTCTGGCCGTTCTTCCAGCGCTCAGCCACCTTCTCGCTGGAGTTGATGTCCTTTGATGTGGCGCCTTCGCAAGACCTCTATACCAATCAGGGCGTGGCCGTCACTGTCGAAGCCGTCACCCAGTTGAAGGTGAAATCGGACAAAGAGAGCGTCATCACCGCCGCTGAGCAATTCCTGAGCAAAACCCCAGATGAGCGCCAGCGCTTGATTCAGTTGGTGATGGAAGGCCACCTGCGCGGCGTCGTCGGCCAGTTGACCGTTGAGCAGTTGGTCAAAGAGCCAGAGATGGTCAGCGAGAAGATGCGCCAGACCAGTTCCAGCGATATGGCGAAGATGGGGCTGGAGATCGTCTCCTTCACCATTAAAGAGGTCCGCGACAAGAACGAGTTCATTAAGAACATGGGCCTGCCGGAGATCGTGCGCGTGCGCAAAGAGGCCGACATTGCCGCTGCCCTGGCCGCCCGCGACACGCAGATTCAGCAGGCCAGCGCCGCCCGTGAATCGGCGGTTGCCAAGGCCGCTGCCGACCAGCAGCGCGTGGAAGCCGAGGCGATGTCGCTGACCAAACAGGCCGAATTCAAGCGTGACCTGGACCTGAAGAAAGCGTTATATGACGCGCAGGTCAAGCAGGAGCAGGCCAAGGCGGACAAATCCTACGACATCCAGGCCAATGTGATGCAGCAGCAAGTCATCACCGAGTCGGTCAGGGTGCAGGAATTGGAGCGCACCGCGCAGATCAAGGTGCAGGAAGCTGAAATCCAGCGCCGCGAACTGGAGTTGCAGGCCACCGTCCTGAAGGCGGCTGAGTTTGAGCGCAGGCGCGTTGAGACGGTTGCGGAAGCCGAGCGCCAGCGCCTGACGCTGGAAGCCAAAGGCCGCGCCGAAGCTACCCGCGCCGCTGGCGAAGCCGACGCTGCCGCGAACCTGGCACGCGGGCAGGCAGAAGCTGCCTCCAATCGCGCAAAAGGTCTGGCCGAGGCCGAAGTGCTCCAGGCGCAGGGTCTGGCGGAAGCCCAGGTCATCCGGGCTAAAGGTGAGGCGGAAGCGGAAGCGATGCGCGTGAAGGCTGCCGCGTACCACGAGTACAACCAGGCGGCTGTGATTGATAAGTTCATCACCAGCCTGCCGGAAATGGTGCGCGCGATGGCCGAGCCGCTGAGCAAGGTGGACAAGGTGACGATTGTCTCCACTGGTGGGGGCAACGGTGCCGGGCTGGGTGCCAGCCGCTTGACCGGCGACGTGCTCAACATGGTGGCCCAGGCGCCAGCGCTTTTCGAGGCGCTGACCGGCCAGAAGGTTGCTGACCTGATGGGCCATATTCCTGGCATCAACGGGACCGGCGGCCAGGAGAACGGGCACAACGGCTCGAACGGCGCGACGGTTGAGGCGACGGTTCAGGACGAAGGCAAAGCGACGAAGTAACCCGCGCTCGTCGCGTGACAGCGGCATCAGTCGGCTTTCTCACCAGAAGCGCGGCTGATGTCCCTGTCCATTTTGGGCTTGTGCGTGGCGGGCGTCCGGCGGTACAATAGGATATATTTCCACACGGCCAATTGGATTCCATACGTCTATGTTCTGCTGCCAGCCATAGAGGGAGGCAAGCGATGTCTGCACCTCAGCCTCGTCGCAACGTGCGCGCCCAACGCCAGGAACATGCCCGTCGGTTGCGCTATCGCTCTCAGGGAACCTGGGGGGAGCCTACCAACCCTGAAAGCCTCGGAACAGCCTATGCAATGACCGCTATTGGAGTGTTAGGGATGGGTGGCTTTCTGTTGTCTCTGCTCCTGGGGGGCGATGGCACGAAGTTCGCCACGCCTTTGCTGCTAGTGGGAGCCTCCATGCTCCTGTTTGGGAGCTTAACGCTGCTGGTAGCCAGCCTCGAATGGGCCTATAAGCGCCTGATCCGCACCAAAAAATATTGCGGGCGCTGCGTGTTTTATCATTCGCAAAACGAAGAATATGATGTGGGGCTGTGTCGGGCCGATCCGCGCGAGGGATTTGTCCAGCGCACGCATTCCTGCCCGTATTTTCGCTACTCTGAGCGGGCAATGGTGCGCGACAGGCTGGCCCAGAAGCCAGAACTGCTCAAGACCATTAAAATTGTGCGCGTGGAAAGTGACGAGCAATAAGGGCTAAGTGGATGGGGCAGGCAAGATAAGAGATAAAGAGGAACCCCTATGAAACTGCTGCAACGAGTAATGATGCTGATTCGGGCAAACATTAACGATATGGTCGAGAAGTCTGACGACCCGGAGCAGATGTTGCGCCAGTTGCAGCAAGACCTGCGCAACCAGATGGTGCAGGTGAAGACCCAGGTGGCGACGGCCATTGCCCAGGAACATACCCTCCAGAGCCGCTGCGACGAACTGACAAAGCAGGCGGCTTCCTGGCAGCATAAAGCGGAGGCGGCGGTGCTGCACAACGACGATACCCAGGCGCGCCGCGCCCTGCAACAGCGGCTGGATGTGATGCGCTTGCTGGAAAGCTACCGCCGCCAGCACGAAGAACAGCAGCATCTCATCGTCACCATGCGCAACGCCCTCAAGCAGCTTCAGGCCAAAACAGAAGAAACCGACCTGACCATTGAACTGCTCCAGATTCGCCGCCGTCGGGCACAGCTTCAGCAGGCCGTATACGAGGGGCTTGCTCGCGCGAAACAAGACGAGACACACGAGCGCGTGCGGCGGGCAGAAGACAAGATCATGGACAACGAGGCGCGTGCCGCCGCCATGCGCGAGGAAGCGCACCGCGACAACCTGGACGCGCAACTGGGGCACCTCTCCCGGCACGAGACAGTGGAGGAGCAACTCAACCGGCTGAAGCATCGCCAGAAGCCAGCCCAGCCCACGCAGCGCCAGCTTCCGCCGCCGGGCGCCGCGCACCCCGCAGAGCTTTCGCCGCCGCTGGCCGCGCCCGCGCAGCCAGCTGCGGCAGAGCGCCCGCGAGAGCAGCCCGCCCTGCCCACGCCAGAACGCCTCAACGCGATGCCTTCGCTGCTGGATGAGCAGGTGGAGGAGCTTTTGCAGCAGCAGCGCCGCACCCGGCAGCCCCGCAGCAGAACCAACCCATCCCGGCTGCATTCCGACCATCCAACGCGCAAGCCGGTCAGCAGCGACTGAGCAGCATGCAGCGATTGACCATCCGGCCTGTCACCAGAGCAAACTGGCGGGCGGCGTTACGCCTGAGCGTGCTGCCTGAGCAGCAGCAGTTTGTCAGCGCCTATGTCCCGATTGCGGCGATTGCCCTGGCGAAAGGGTACATTGGCGACCTGGGCATGCAGTGGTCTTTTCACGCTTTTTATCGGTCTGAGGAGATGGTCGGGTTTGTGGCCCTGGCCCACAAGCCTGAACAGAGCAGCGTGTACTGGGTCGTTCACTTTTTTATAGATGCGCGCTTTCAGGGCAAGCGGCTCGGCAAAGAGGCGCTGGAAGCGTTGCTTACTCTGATTGAACAGCAGCATCCAGCATGTCAGGTGGTCAAGCTCACGGTTGATGCAGAAAATACCGTCGCCCAGCATCTCTACACTCAGGCCGGTTTTGTCCCTACCGACGAATTGTTGGGAGACGAGCCGGTCTATCAGCTCCAGGTGCCACGCTGACACCGTTTGGCTCCTTTCAGGAAGGCAGAAGCACGCCTATGTCATCGCAAACAGCACTGGTCCGGGCCGCCGTTGTGCAGGCGGCCTCCGTCGCTTTTGACCGCGAGCGCACGCTTCAGAAAGTGCGCGCGCTCAGCGCAGACGCAGCCCGCCAGGGAGCGCAGTTGGTGGTCTTTCCTGAAGCGTTTGTCTCTGGCTATCCCAGGGGGCTGAGCTTTGGCGCGGTGGTTGGCGCCCGCACGCCCGAAGGCCGCGAGGACTTTCGGCGTTATTGGGAGAGCGCCGTTGACGTGCCTGGCCCAGCAGTCGAGACGCTGGCCGGCATCGCGGCTGAGCAGCAGGTCTATCTGGTGATCGGCGTGATCGAGCGCGAGGGCGGCACGCTTTATTGTACGGTGCTGTTCTTTGCCCCGGATGGCCGCTATCTGGGGAAGCATCGCAAGCTGATGCCTACCGCCTCGGAGCGGCTGATCTGGGGCTTTGGCGATGGCTCGACGCTGCCCGTCTATGAAACGCCAATTGGACGGCTGGGGGCGGTCATCTGCTGGGAAAACTATATGCCGCTGCTGCGCATGACCATGTACGCCAAGGGCATCCAACTCTACTGCGCGCCTACGGCGGATGGCCGCGATAGCTGGCTGCCCAGCATGCAGCACATCGCGCTGGAGGGCCGCTGCTTTGTGCTTTCGTGCAACCAGTTTGCGCGGCGCTCCGACTATCCGGCTGATTACGCCGCGCCGCAATTTGGCGACGACCCAGAAACCGTTGTCTCGCGCGGCGGAAGCTGCATCATTGGCCCGCTGGGACAGATTCTGGCTGGCCCCAATTACGAGAGCGAGTGCATTCTCACCGCCGACCTCGATCTGGATGACATTGCGCGCGGCAAATTTGATCTGGACGTGGTGGGCCACTACGCGCGCCCCGATGTCTTTCGCCTGCATGTCAACGAACAGCCCACGCCGCCAGTGGTTGGCGCGGCTGGCGCGATCAGCACCTCGTCTGGCGTGTTCCAATCGGGAGGGCGAGAGGCAGACGCGAACGGCGCTGCTCAGCCTGTGCCACCTCTGCCAGGCGTCTTCAAGGAGTAATTGGGCGATCTGCCATTACCGCGAGGCGTGCCATGTAGCGCGGGCTACAGACAGGGGCGCTCGTTGAGGGTATGCTCCCTGGTGAGACGATAACCAGCAGGGCAGGGGTGCCCCGCTGAATCACCAGAGAGAAAGGAATCTGCGCTGCCGTGTCATCCTCACGCTGTCCCCAATGCGGCCAGGCGCTGCCAGCCTGGGCCAGCGCTTGCCCCAACTGCCGCGCGCTCATTCAACCAGAGCTATCACGGCGGGCTGTCCTGTTTGGTCTGGGGCTGGGAGGGTTGACAGCTTTGACCGCTTTGACAGGCGGTTTTGTGCGGGTCGGCTCCCAGAGGAGCGCGGGGGTGCTGCGGTCAAGCGGGTCGCGCATGCTTCAGCCGCAGATGCCTCCCGCGCCAGGCACGAAGCTCTACATCTATCGCAACCATACCGATGCGGTCAACGCGGTGGAGTGGTCGCCCACCAGCACGCGCATCGCCTCCGCCTCAGACGACAAAACTGTGCACGTCTGGGACGCCACCACCGGCAGCCATGTGCTCATGTATAAAGGGCACGCGGGCGCGGTCAACGCGGTGGCATGGTCGCCCGATGGCACCAAAATGGCCTCAGCATCGGGCGATAAGACGGTGCACGTCTGGAACGCCGCCAGCGGCGTCCACCTGCTCACTTACAAGGGACAGAGCGGCGCGGTGAACGCTGTGGCCTGGTCAAGCGATAACCTCCATCTGGTTTCGGGTGGGCAGGATGGAACAGCGCAGGTCTGGAATGCCGCTACTGGCGCGCACCTGCTCACCTATAAGGGGCACGCTGGCTCTGTCTCCGGCGTGGCCTGGTCGCACGATGGCAAGTACATCGTCTCCTGCGGCACCGATCAAACGGTGCAGGTGTGGGAGGCCGCCACCGGCAAGCTCGTCCACACCTACACCGGCCATACAGCGGCGGTGCATCAAGTGCGCTGGTCGCCAGATGGTCTGCTCATCGCGTCGTGCAGCGACGACAGCAGCGTGCGCGTCTGGAGCGTCGCCACCGGCAAGCTGGTTCACACGTACAGAGGCCACACCAAGGCCGTCGAATCCCTGGATTGGTCGCCCAACGGCAAGCTAATCGTCTCTGGCGGACAAGATGAGACGGTGCAGGTCTGCGAGGCAGTGACGGGGACGTTTATCTACAGCTACAAGGACCAGGCGGAGAGCGAGCGTGCCCCGCGCTGCACTTCTGCGGCTTTATGCACCGATGCGGGCAGCAGCCAGGAAACAGGGCGCCTTTCTGGGGCGCGGGGTGCAGACGCTGCTGCTCCTGCTCCTCCTGATGTGGTGGTGAGGGGTGTGCGCGGGGTGGCCTGGGCACCCAATGGCAACTACACCGCCTCTGGCGGCTATAACCGGACGGTTACGGTGTCGTCTTCAGAGGGGTGGGGGAGTAATTAACCACAGCCTGGACACGCCTTACCCCTTCCAGCCAAGCTCGCGCGCCTTTCGGTAGGCGGCTTTAGACTCCTCTTCTCTGCCCAGCCTCTTGAACGCAATGCCCTTGTTCGCCCAGGCAAATGAAAACCTGGGATTGCGCTTCAGCGCCTGATCACATGCCGCCAGCACCTCCTCATAACGTTTCAGGCCCATGAGCGCAGCACCTTTATTATTCCAGGCTTCCGCCATCTTGGGGTTCAAGGCCAACGACTGGTTACATGCCTCGAGTGCCTCCTCGTAGCGCCCAAGGCGATTCAGTGCCCAGCCCTTGTCTGCCCAGTCGTAGGTGGAATCAGAAGATAGCTTAGCTGCTTTCTCCAACAACTGCTTCCCTTCGGCTTCCTGGCCCAATGCTCGAAGGACTATTCCCTTTTCAACGCACGCAAAGAGTAGGTTTGAGTTCAGCCCTAATGCCTGATCCAGGGCTGCCAGGGCTTCTTTGCGTCGCTTGAGCGAATTAAGCGCCCAGCCCTTAAAAGCAAGCGCCAGATCATAGCGGGGATCAAGTTTGATGGCTTGCTCATAGCACTCAAGTGCTTTGTGATAACGCCCCACATCAAGGTGGCTGTTGCCTTCGCTCACCCACTGCTCTTTTGTTTTGGAAGGCGGCTGAAGCGCTTCCATGACGCGCTTCACCATCTGCACCCAGATTTTGTTGCGCTCCACCCGTGAGAGTGAGGCAAGCGGGGTATTCGGGTCGTTGATGGTCTGGTAGTTTGCCAGTTCGGAAAACTCAAACAGGCTGTAATCTAAGATTACTGGAAGAACGACAGTTCGATGCGCCCTGGCCGCTTCTAATACAGGCGGCAACTCCTGGCTGCTGATGAAGTCAGAGGCAAAAAAAGCTGGGCTGACTAGAAAGATAGCAACTCGTGCCGAGGCAATCGCTGCTTTGATCTGTGTGCGCCAGACATCTCCCGACTTGATCTCGGTATCGGCCCAGAAGACATCCACCAAGCCACGATGCTGCAAAAACTTCAGTTGGTCCTGGAACTCCTCCAGATATTCTTTATCTTTGTGGCTATAGGAGATAAACGCTTTAGTGCGGGCGGGTGTCGGCTGGGCCATTGTCGCCGTCCTTCTTTATTGAGTGCATCTTGACAGGAGTATAGCGGACTCTGGCTCGATGCGTCAAGCCTCCTTGCCTGAGAAAAACCGCCTTGCGAGCAGCGATATACACACGCGCCGCACCCTTCCCCATCCCTGCGGGCAAGCTGCCCGCGCTACAAGCAAACTCCGCCTATGCAGACAAGATGCCGACGCTACAAAGAAAGACGCCTCTTGAAAAAAGAGCATATAATCCTGGGGAAGATGCTGGCCTGCACGACAACCACGTAAAAAGGAGCGCAATCGCGTGGAATATCAATACATCCTTGTGGAACAAGAAGAGACGATCCAGACGATTACCCTGAACCGGCCCGCCAAGCTGAACGCCCTGAACTGGGATTTAATTGGCGAGGTGGCAACTGCGATAGAAGAAGCTGACCGCAGCCACACCATCGGCTGTAGCATTCTGACGGGCGCGGGTGATCGCGCCTTTGCCGCTGGAGCGGACATTGGCGAGATGTCCGGCGCAACGCCCGCGCTGATGCTGACCGGCCCGTTCCAGGGCTGGGACCGCATTCGCCGGGCACACAAGCCCATCATCGCGGCGGTCAATGGGCTGGCGTTGGGCGGCGGCTGCGAACTGGCGATGCACTGCGATCTGATTCTGGCGAGCGAGAAGGCCCGCTTCGGGCAGCCAGAGATTAACCTGGGCGTGATTCCGGGCGCGGGCGGCACGCAGCGCCTGGCCCACAGCATCGGCAAGTTCAAGACAATGGAGATGGTGCTGACCGGCGCGATGATGAGCGCCCAGGATATGTACGTGGCCGGGCTGGTCAATCACGTCTATCCCGCTGAGCAGTTGATGGATGAGGCGAAGAAGCTCGCCCGTGAGATTGCCGCCAAAGCGCCCATTGCCGTGCGGCTGGCAAAAGACGCGGTACTGCGGGCGTTTGAAGCGCCACTGGAGGAGGGCCTGGCCCACGAGAAGCGCAACTTTGCGCTGCTGTTCTCCACCGAGGACCAGAAAGAGGGCATGCAGGCATTTCTCGAAAAGCGCCCGGCAAAGTTCCAGGGGAAGTAATAGCAGGGGTATCCGGCAAGTGAGGCTTGCCAGATACCCCTGCTATTTACGAAGAAAGAAGAAACGACAGACTTCGCTTCCCCTATAGCACTATCCTTTACGAAGAAAGAAGAAAGAGAGGGGCTGTACAATGGAAGAGGCTGTTATCATCTCAGTGGCGCGCACGCCGGTGGGCAAATATGCGGGCGCGCTGAAAGATGTACGCCCGGATGATCTGGCCGCGCTGGTGATTGCCGAGGCCGTGAAGCGGGCGGACATTGCACCGAAAAGCGTGGAGGATGTTCTCCTGGGCTGCGCAAATCAGGCCGGAGAAGATAACCGCAACGTGGCGCGTATGGCGCTGCTGCTGGCCGGGCTGCCCATCACGGTTAGCGGGCAGACCATCAACCGGCTGTGCGGCTCCGGCTTGCAGGCCGTCAACAGCGCGGCGCAGGCCATCCAGACCGGCGCGGGTGAGATTTTTGTCGCGGGCGGCGTGGAGAGCATGACACGCGCCCCGTTTGTGATGGGCAAGGCGGAGGGCGCGTTCCCGCGCGGCGCCATCACCATGCACGACACGACGCTGGGCTGGCGCTTCACCAATCCGCGCCTGGCCGAAATGCACCACCCCTACAGCATGGGCGAGACGGCGGAAAACGTCTCTGAGCGCTACCATGTGAGCCGCGAAGATCAGGACGCCTACGCGCTCGCCAGTCACCAGCGGGCGGTGGCCGCCATCCAGGGCGGGCATTTTAAGGGCGAGATTGTGCCAGTGCCTATCCCGCAGAAAAAGGGCGAGCCACTGCTGGTGGATACCGACGAACAGCCGCGCGCCGATACCACCCTGGAAAAGCTGGCCGCGCTCAAGCCCGCCTTTCGGAAAGATGGCACCGTCACCGCCGGAAACTCGGCTGGCATTAACGATGGCGCCTCGGCAGTGGTGCTGATGAGCCGCACACGCGCTCAGGCGCTGGGGCTGCGCCCACGCGCCCGCATTGTCTCCACCGCCGTCGCGGGCGTAGACCCGTCCGAGATGGGCCTGGGGCCAATACCAGCGACACGCAAAGCGCTGGAGCGGGCCAAGCTGCGCGCCAGCGACCTTGATCTGGCTGAACTCAACGAGGCATTTGCCGCGCAAACGCTGCAATGTATGCGCGTGTTGGGGCTGGAGCACGAGCGCACCAACGTCAACGGCGGCGCGATTGCGCTGGGGCATCCGTTGGGGTCGTCTGGTTCGCGCATTTTGATCTCGCTGCTGTGCGAGATGGAGCGGCGCGGCGCACGCCTGGGGCTGGCGACCATGTGCATTGGCGTCGGCCAGGGCATCGCCACTATTATTGAGCGGCTGGAGTAAGTTACCTGGGCACGTAAAGAGAAAGGAGGAAGCCACGCCGCGCAAAAAATCGTAAGGCACACGCTCTAAGGACGTTGTTGATTGTTCAGAGAAGAACAGGAGCACAGAAGCACGCTATGGCTACCCATCATCTCGACGACACCCAACCACATGCCTTCTGGGACAACACCCTTCCGCCACGTATTCGCATTCAGCCGGGCGATACCGTCGTCTTTGAGACGCTGGAAGCCTCGGCTGGGCAAGTCACGCCTACCTCTCCCCATGAAGTGGTCACAACGCTGGATTTCGCCTACATCCACCCGCTGACCGGCCCGGTCTATGTGGAGGGCGCCGAGCCAGGCGACGCCCTGGAGGTGGACATTCTGAGCATCCAGCATAAAGGCTGGGGCTGGAACGCCGTCATCCCTGGCTTTGGGCTGCTGGCTGAGGATTTTTCTGACCCTTATCTACATCACTATTCGTTTGAGGGCAATTCGGTCATTTTTCGGCCCGATATTCGCATCCCCTATGAGCCGTTCTGCGGCGTGATGGGCGTGGGGCCGCGCGAGTCGGGGCGGCTGCCCACGATTCCTCCACGCGAAAATGCGGGCAATATTGATATTCGCCACCTGACTCCGGGCGCGAAAGTCTGGTTTCCGGTGCTGGTGCCCGGCGCGCTCTTTTCCTGCGGCGATTGCCATTCCGCGCAGGGCGATGGCGAGGTCAACGGGACCGGCATAGAAACGCTGATGACCGTGACGCTGCGCTTCAATCTGAAGAAGGGCGCCAATATCCCCGAACTGCGCTTCCTGACCCCAGCGGGCAAAAAGCTGACGGTGGCGGATGAAGGCGGCTACTACGTGGTTACGGCGCATGGGCCTGATCTGTTCAAGGATACGCAGCAGGCCATTCGCTATATGATTGACTATCTCTCCTCTGAACACAAAATGACCCGCGAGCAGGCGTATTGCCTCTGTGGGGCGGCGGTAGACCTGAAAATCAGCGAGGTGGTGGACGCGCCCAACTGGATTGTCTCGGCGTATCTGCCGTTGAGCATCTTTGCTACCAGACCATCCTTCTAACGGAGCGCGGAAACCTGGATGATTGTTGTACTGATCTCTGCCAACACTGAATGGCAGGTGGTGCGTTCGTTTTTTCCTGCTGCCGTCGCCGAGTCCTCGCCGCTCGGCGACTGGTTTGTGGCGGAAGTGCGCCCCGCCCCTGGGACCGGCAGGGACGCCGGTGGTACAGCCCCCGCCCCTGGCACCGGCAGGGACGCCGGTGGTACAAGCAGTGAGGTGCTCTTTTTTCATGGCGGCTGGGGCAAGATCGCGGCGGCGGCCTCCACGCAATATGTGATTGATCGCTGGCGGCCTGATATGCTCATCAACCTGGGCACGTGCGGCGGCTTTGCGGGCGCGATTGAGCGCGGCACGATTGTGCTGGCCGAACGCGCGCTGGTCTATGACATCATCGAGCAGATGGGCGACGCCGACGAAGCGATTGCCCATTATGCCACTACACTTGATCTGGCCTGGCTGGGCGAAGACACGCCACAACCTGTGCAGCGAGCGCTGCTTGTCTCGGCAGATCGTGATCTGGTGGCGGCAGAGCTTCCACAGTTGCGCGCCCGCTTTGGGGCGATTGCGGGGGATTGGGAGTCGGGCGCAATTGCGTATGTGGCGGCGCGCAACCATGTGCGCTGCCTGATCCTGCGCGGCGTGACTGATCTGGTGGGCGAGGACGGCGGAGAAGCCTACGACGGCACAATGGACCTGTTCCGCGAGCGCACCAGAGACGTGATGACGCGCTTGCTGGAGGCGCTGCCAGGCTGGATAGCGAAAACCGGGTGAGGGCTGAAACTCTGCTAGCGCTGCGGCCTCACCATCGTCTATAATCGGCTCGTCACGTTCTCGCGTAGAGTTATAAAGGAGCATGTTGTGAGCGAGCCTGCCTTGCTCAGCAGTTTGCGCGCTGGCCTCTGGCGCATCAGTATCAATCGGCCTCCGCTCAACACGCTTGATCTGGCGACCCTGCGCGCGCTGGCAGCGGCGCTTCGCCAGGCGCGGGCGGAGCCGCAAACCCGGCTGGTCGTCTTGACCGGCGAGGGCGAGCGTGCCTTTTGCGCTGGCTTTGAGGCGGGGCTGCCCGGTGCAGAGGAGCAGCCAGAGCTATTGGCGGCCATACAGGAAACCTACGGCGCGTTTGCGGACCTGACCGCCGCTGCCATCCCGACGGTGGCGCTGGTCAAGGGGCAGGCGTTGGGGATTGGCTGCGAACTGGCCGCGCTATGTGATACGCTCATTGCGCGCGAGGATGCTGAGTTTGGGCTGCCAGAGATTGCGCAGGGTACGATAGCACCGCTGGCAGCGGCCACCTTTCCTCGTCGCTTCGCGCCGCGCGTGGCGCTCCGGTTAGTGTTGACTGGGGAACGCATCAACGCCGCCGAAGCCTATCGAGTGGGGCTGGCGCATCAGGTGCTTTCCACCGAGCGCTTTCTCACCGATGCCGAAGAACTGCTTTTAATGCTGGCGCTGCTGGGGACAAACAACAAGAGTTGAACGAGTTTTGCACAGATTTTGTGAAAAGTCACCTACTCAATCGCTGAATACCTTTCCCTTGGGCGTATATGCCGTTATAATAGCAACAGTGTTTTATACTGAGCCTTCGCTTATATAAACCGACGATCTCTATGCTCGTTTCAGTCGTCGCAGCCAGCCTTGGGTTGGAGAGGGGCTGAATTCCCCGGCAGTGGTGGTTTTGGGATGTCCTTGGGGTCAGAACACCGCTTGTTCTGGCTCTCAGTCATGGAAAGGGAGCGAGCGTGTCTTACGGCAGGCTCAAGACCCAGACAGGAGCAAAACTCCTGCGCCCAGAGACCTCCCGCAGTCTGGTTCGGCAACGTCGCCCGAACCGGGTATCTCCCCGCGTGACCATTGCGCTGTCTGGCCGCTTATCTGCCGCGCGTGGTCCCCCGCTCTTTCCAGATGACGCTTCGGCTTCCCGCGGGAGGCCATGCCGGAACGACGCATCCCCATTGCGAAGGTATGGGCTGCAAAGACGACCCTAATCGAAGTACGAGGAAGAAGCGATGAAGCAGGCGATCCACCTTAAAGTCAACGGTGTGGAGCATAAAAATGAGGTCGAGCCTCGCATGCTCCTGGTGCATTATCTGCGCGATGTGTTGAACATGACAGGCACCCATATTGGCTGCGACACCAGCCAGTGCGGGGCCTGCACCGTGATGTTGAATGGGCAGGCGGTGAAAAGCTGCACCGTGTTGGCTGTGCAGGCCAGCGGAGGCGAAGTCACCACTGTCGAGGGGCTGGCAAAAGATGGCAAGCTCCACCCCATTCAAGAGGGATTCTGGGAGAAACATGGGCTGCAATGCGGTTTCTGCACGCCAGGCATGATGATGACCGCTGTGCAACTGCTTGAGCGCAATCCCAACCCCAGCGAAGCCGAGATTCGCCACGCGCTTGAAGGCAACCTGTGTCGCTGCACGGGCTATCACAACATCGTGAAGGCGATCCAGTATGCCGCCGAGCAGATGAAAACAACCGCAGCCGCACCCATGCGTGCTGGAGACTAGGGAGGGAAGTAGCGATGGCTGTTACCAAAATGTTTGGCGCCGCAGTCAAGCGACGCGAAGACCCCCGTCTCATTACCGGGCATGGCTACTATACCGAGGATATGAATGTGCCCGGCCAGACCTATATGGCCGTGCTGCGCAGCCCCTACGGACACGCGAAAATCCGCAGCATCAACACCGAGAAGGCCAAAAAGCTTCCGGGCGTGGTGGCCGTCTTTACCGGGCAAGACCTGGCCGATGGCGGCATTGGCCCGCTGCCCTGCGCCTGGCTGCTGGAAGTTGGCATGGTCAACGGCCAGAAGATGACCGCTCCTGAATGGCGGGTGCTGGCAATTGACAAAGTGCGCTACACGGGCGACGGCGTGGCTGTTGCCATTGCCGAAAGCAACGCAATTGCCAAGGATGCCCTGGACCTGATCGAAGTGGACTACGAGCCACTGCCCGCCGTCACCAACCAGGCGAAGGCAATGGAGCCAGGCGCACCACAGTTGCACGACAACGCGCCTAACAATGTCGCCATGCACTGGCAGTTAAAAAATGGCGACATAGACGCGGCTTTTGCCAGCGCCGATCATGTGGTCAAGGCGCACTTCGTCAACCAGCGGCTCATCCCAAATCCAATGGAGACGCACGTCGCGCTGGCAAGCTGGAACGCTGGCGCTGAAGAGATGACCTTCTGGAACACCAGCCAGAACCCGCATGTCACCCGGCTGCTGGGCACGCTGGTGACAGGTATCCCAGAGCACAAGCTGCGCGTCATCTCCCGCGATGTGGGCGGCGGCTTTGGCTGCAAGATTTCGCTCTATCCCGGCGATGCGATTACCCTGTGGGCCTCGAAACAGCTGGGCCGCCCGGTCAAATGGGTGGAGGAGCGGCGCGAGAACTATCTGGCAACCGCGCATGGCCGCGACCATATTCAGGATGTGGAGTGGGCCGTCAAAAAGGATGGCACCGTCCTGGGCATTCGCGTCAAGGCAATTGCCAACATGGGCGCGTATCTGAACACCGGCCCGGCGCCGGGCGTCCCCACCTGGCTCTTTGCCCCCATGCTGGCGGGCTGCTATAAGTTTGCCGCTTTGCAGTCCGACACCTACGGCGTGTATACCAACACAGTGCCCACCGACGCCTATCGCGGCGCGGGCCGCCCGGAGGCAACCTTCATTGTGGAGCGGGGCATGGACCTGATTGCCCACGAACTCAAGATGGACCCGGTGGAGATTCGCCGCAAGAACTTTATCCAGCCCGACGAGTTCCCCTACACCTCCATCGGTACCTTTGTCTACGACAGCGGCAATTACGACGGGGCGCTGAATAAAGCCCTGGAGATGGCCGACTATAAGGGCTTCCGCCATCGCCAGGCCGAGGCGCGCAAGCACGGCAAATATCTGGGCATTGGCCTTTCCACGTATGTCGAGGTCTGCGGCCTGGGGCCATCGGCAGGCGCCAACGCGATTGGCTTCACTGGCGGTCTGTGGGAAAGCGCGGTGGTGCGTATGCACCCCACCGGGAGCGTGACGGTCCTCACCGGCTCCAGCCCACACGGACAGGGCGAGGAAACGACCTTTGCGCAGATCGTCTCCAGCGAATTAGGCGTGCCAGTGGAGGCGGTAGAGATCATTCATGGCGACACCGGCTCGGTCCCGTTTGGCATGGGCACCTATGGCAGTCGGGGTCTGGCCGTTGGTGGCGCGGCGCTGGTGATGGCCGCGCGCAAAGTGCGCGAAAAGGCGCGCAAGATTGCAGCCCACCAGCTTGAGGCCGCGCTGGATGATGTGCAGTATGCAGATGGCGCGTTCTTTGTCCAGGGCAGCCCGGATAAAAAGAAGGCCATCCAGGAGATTGCTTTTGCCGCGTATATGGCGGGCAATCTGCCGCCAGGTGTCGAGCCAATGCTGGAGGAGAGCCACTTCTACGATCCGCCCAACTTTGTCTACCCCTTCGGCACGCATATCTGCGAGGTTGAGGTAGATGCCGAGACGGGCGTGACCAAGCTGGTGCACTACACCGCAGTGGATGACTGCGGCCCAGCCGTCAACCCGATGATTGTAGAGGGGCAGGTACATGGCGGGCTGGCCCAGGGCATCGGCCAGGCGCTCTATGAGCATGGCGTCTACGATGACAACGGGCAGTTGCTTGCTGGTAGTCTGATGGACTATGTTGTGCCAACCGCAAGCGAGCTGATCAGCTTTGACCTGGCGCGCACCGTGACGCCCTCCCCACATCAACCCCTTGGGGTGAAGGGTATCGGCGAGACGGGCACCATTGGTTCTTCGCCTGCTGTGGTCAACGCCGTTGTGGATGCCCTTTCGCCGCTGGGCATCACCCATATTGATATGCCGCTGACCCCGGAGCGCGTCTGGAGCGCCATCCAGAACGCGCGCAAGCCGTAGAAAAGTGAGGAGTGCGAACGATGTTTCCCAGTGAGTTTGACTATCACCGGGCGCATAATGTGCAAGATGCCATCGAGATGCTGGGCAAATATGCCGATTCCAAGCTGATCGCTGGCGGGCACAGCCTGCTGCCGATGATGAAACTGCGCCTGGCACAGCCCAAGGTGCTGATTGATATTGGACAGATTGCCGCGCTGCACGGCATCCACGCTGATAACGGCACGCTGCGTATTGGCGCGCTGACCACTCATTATCAGATGGAAAGCTCGGATGCCGTGAAGAAGGCCGCCCCGGTGATCTCCGAGGCTGAGCACGAGCTTGCGGACATTCAGGTGCGCAATCGTGGCACGGTTGGCGGCAACCTGGCGCATGCCGATCCCGCGTCCGATCTGCCCGCCGTGATGCTGGCGTTGGGCGCAGAACTGCACGCCGTTGGACCCAAGGGCGAGCGCACAATTACTGCCGACAACTTCTTTGTGGATGTGCTGACCACCGCGCTGCAACCAGACGAAGTGCTCACCGAGGTGCGCGTGCCCGCGCTGAAGGCCGGGCAAGGCTCGGTCTACGTGAAGCATCCGCATCCCGCCAGCCACTACGCGGTGGTCGGTGTGGCGGCGGTGGTTACACGCGATGCGTCGGGCAACTGCACCGGCTGTCGCATCGGCATTACGGGCGCCGGACCCAAAGCCGTGCGCGCCAGGACTGCTGAGGCAGCATTGGTAGGCAAGGCGCTGACGGCGGACAACATTGCTGCCGCCGCCGCTCACGCCGCCGATGGGATGGATTTCCTGAGCGATTCCTACGCTTCGGAGAACTACCGCAAGCATCTGGTGCAGGTCTATACCAAACGCGCGCTGGCAACAGCAGCAGAGCGCGCCAAGTAAGCGCTTTCGGTTCTTGCTGAAGAGAGCGGCGGCCCCTCCTACGTGGGAGAGGCCGCCGCTCTCTCTGTACAAAAAGCTCTACAAGCACCAGGAAGTATGATACACTGGTTTGCGAGAGCACCAGGGGCACGTTCTTTCTTTATCTTCTCAAGAAAATGGTGATGCTCTATGCAACGCTGGGTAAATGCCCGTGATCGCGGGCTGGCGGTTCTGGTCTGGTTCGCCGTCATCTTTATTACGTTCTGGCTGTTGTCGCACATCGTCAGCACCTTGCTCTTGCTGGCGCTGTCGGCAGTGTTTGCCTACGCGCTCAATCCTGTCGTGAACTTTCTAGACCGCCGCCTTCCTCGCTGGCTCGCTATCGTCCTGGTCTATCTGCTGGCAATCGCCATTCTGGGCGGGCTGCTGTTTCTGGTTCTGGACACGCTGATTACCCAGGTCACGGCCTTTGCCGGGAACCTGCCAGACCTGATCAAACCCGGCACTCCAGACCACCCCTCGATCTTTGAGCAGGTGCTCAAACCCTTTGGGGTGACGGAAGATCAGGTGGACGCAACACGCACCCAGATTATCAACTGGGTGGAGAGCAATGCGGGGCAGATTACCACCCAGGTGGTGCCGATTGTAACCGGCGTAGCCAGCGCCGTTGTAGACCTGATCCTGGTGCTGGTGCTGAGCATCTATCTGGTGATTGATGGGCCGCGCCTGGTCACGGCGCTGCGGGCCGTGACACCTACGCGCCAGCGCACGCGCACGCTCTTTATTCTGGAGACGGTGCAGCGCACCGTTGGGGGCTACATTCGCGGCGAACTCTTGATGGCGGCGCTGCTGGGGGTGCTGGTGGGCGGGGGCATGTTCCTGTTTGGCGTGCAATATGCGTTGTTGCTTGGTGTGCTGGCGGCCTTCTTTGAGTTTGTGCCCATCCTGGGCACGTTTGCCTCTGGCGCGGCCTGCGCGCTGATAGCCTTTGCTACCAGACCCTGGCAGATTGGCGTGGGCGTCGTGATCTACTTCATTGTCGTCCATATCATCGAAGGCGATATTATCGGCCCCAGAGTGATTGGGCGCGCGCTGGGATTGCATCCGGTGGTTGCTATCGTGGCGTTGCTGGCCGGAACAGAACTCTTTGGCATCTGGGGGGCTTTGTTTGCCGCGCCGATTGCCGGGCTGATTCAGCGCGTGCTGGTGACGCTCTGGAAAGACTGGCGCACGCTGCACCCCGATGCCTTCCAGCCAACACTCATCGAAAACCGGGAAAACCAGAACGAGGAAGGACCGGAGATCGTCGAGGAAGTGATTATCATCACCTCAGGCGAGTAGCGTCTCCGGTTGTTTGTGAGCACTGTCTGGGAAGCGAGTGTACATGGAGCAGACCCCCGTCACCAGCACCAGCAAAGCTGAGCCGCGCTATCAGCCTATTAGCCAGTATGGGGTGATTGGCGATTGCCGCACCGCCGCGCTGGTGGGGCCAAACGGCTCAATTGATTGGTGCTGCTTACCGCATTTTGATAGTCCGGCGATCTTCTGCCGCCTGCTCGATGCCGAGAAGGGCGGCTTTTTCCGGCTCAGTCCGGTGGAACAGACCAAATCTTCCCTGAGCTACCTGCCCGGCACAAATATTCTGGAAACACTCTTTACCACCAGCAGCGGGCGGCTGCGCGTGCTGGATTTCATGCCCATTCGCCCGCGCAGCCGCAGAAAGTATCATCTGCGGCTGGGCGCGCGCTTCTCGCGCGTGACGTCCGCGCTGGCCTCCGCGTATGAGCGCGAACTGGGCAACGACGTGGCCGCCGCGCACCGCCTGCAACGCATGGTTACGTGTCTGGAGGGCGAGGTTGAGCTTGAAATTACCCTCAAAGCCACGTTTGATTACGCCCGCCAGACGCCCCAGGTGCAGCACCAGACGACTTCTTCCGACGCCGCCAGCCTGGTGCTTTCGGCTGGGGAGCGCTTTCTGGTGCTGGTGGTGCGCTGCGTTCCCGCCAGCGGCCATCAACCCGGAACACTTCATTTCCAGACACAGGAGCAAGCGCTAACCCTGCGCGCCAGCTTACACGCGGGCGATCAACTGGTGGCGGCCCTGCAATATGCGCGCAGCGCGGCAGAGGCGCAGGGCCTCTTACAAACGCTGCTCAACCATCCTTTTCAGCGCGATCTGGACGAAACCCACGCCTACTGGCACGGCTGGTCGGAGCGCTGCCACTATCAGGGCGACTACGCTCAGGCCGTCTGGCGCTCGGCGCTGGCCCTCAAGCTCTGCACCTTCGAGCCATCAGGCGCGATTGTGGCCGCGCCCACCACCTCTCTGCCGGAGTGGGTCGGAGGCGTGCGCAACTGGGATTACCGCTATACCTGGCTGCGCGATTCGGTCTTCACCTTGCAGGCACTGGCAAACCTGGGCTATTACGACGAGGCGCGGCACTATTTCCACTTCCTGCATGATCTGGGCATTAAACACGGCGAAGACCTGCGCATTATGTACAGCGTGCGCGGCGAATCCGGCAAACATCTGCACGAGCAGGTGCTTGAGCATCTGGAGGGCTATGGCGGCTCGCGCCCGGTGCGCATTGGCAACGGGGCCGCGCTCCAGCGCCAGCTTGATGTCTATGGAGAAGTGGCAGACGCGGCCTATCGCTATCTGCGCCACACCGGGTTCCATCAGCAGCATGACGGTGGTGATGGCCGCGATGTGCGTGCTCTGGCGACGCTGCTGGCTGAATATGTGCTGAACCACGCGCACGACAAAGATCGCGGCATCTGGGAGGTGCGCGGCCAGCCCCAGGCATTTGTCTACTCCCGCGCCATGTGCTGGGCCGCGCTGGACCGCGCCTGCAAGATCGCCAGCCATTACCGCCACAATGGGCGCCTTGAACAATGGGCCAGGGTGCGCGACGCGCTGCACGCCGATATTCTGGCGCATGGCTATAACGAGCGGCTCCAGAGCTTCACCCAGGCATATGGCAGCAACGCCCTGGACGCCTCCAACCTGCGCCTGCTGCTGACGGGCTTCCTCCCACCGGATGACCCGCGCATGGTCGCCACCGTTGAAACGACCGCCCAACGTCTGGCCGGGCCAGGCGGCCTGATCTATCGCTATCGCGCCCCGGAGGGCGAGGGGGAAGGCCCCACGACTGATGATGGCTTGCCCGGCAAAGAAGGCGCGTTCCTGGTCTGCACCTTCTGGTTGATCGAAAGCCTCTGTTACCTGGGCCGCGTGGACGAAGCGCGCGAGCGTTTCGAGCAATTGCTGGCGTTTGCCAGTCCACTTGGCCTGTTCTCAGAAGAGGTGGACCCCGACAGCGGCGAACACCTGGGCAATTATCCCCAGGCGTTTACGCACATTGGCCTGATTAACAGCGCCATCACGCTCCAGCGCGCGCAGGAAGGTCGGCTGACCAGCAAACCGCATGAGCAGAATCATCGGTGAGAGATTCACAGCGCGGCTGATGCGAGCACATATTCACTCAGGATGTGATCACTTTGCTCATGCAGGCCGCGCGTGTTGTAGTTTGTGCTGGTGACAACGGCGACTAAATCAAGTGCTGGAAAGACAGCTACCTTGTTCCCACCATTGCCTTGCACAAATACCCCCTTTAATCAAGGCTGCTCGCTGCAAATCAGAAAGAGCACGCCATGTCAAGCGGGCGTCAAGGAAACACGCTGGCAGCAGAACACTTTTTCTAGTAGAATAAACAGAAGGCAACGTACCCAGGAGGAACCATGACCAATCAAAACGACTATAACCGCCAGTTGATCGAAGAGTTCCGGGCGAATCGGGAGAGCGGCGGTGACAAGTTCGCGGGCAGGCGCTTGCTCCTGCTCACGACGACGGGCACCCGCAGCGGCCAGCGCCGCACCACGCCAATGATGTATATTCCCGATGGTCAGCGCTTGCTGGTGATCGCCTCCAATGCTGGCGCACCAAAGCATCCCGACTGGTATTACAATCTGGTGGCTCACCCGGATGTGGGCGTTGAAGTGGGGAGCGAGCTATACGACGCTACCGCCGTCGTTACCGAAGGGGCAGAGCGGGAGCAGATCTGGGCAAGAGTCACCGAACTGCACCCATTCTTTACTGAGCACCAGGCGAAAGTATCCCGGCAGATTCCGGTGATCGCGCTGGAACGGCGTTCATGAATCCACGCGAGCAATCATCCCAGGGCCAGCACTCCCTCTTTGGGGAGGATGAGACGCCGACGCAGCCAGCACAGCAGGACGGCATAGCTGGCGGCGCCAGCGACGCGCACGCGCCGCTGGCGGCGCGCATGCGCCCGCGCACGCTGGATGAGTTGATCGGTCAGGAGCATATTATCGGCCCTGGCACCGTCCTGCGCCGCGCTATCGAAAGTGACCGCGTGCCCTCCATGATTCTGTGGGGGCCGCCGGGGACAGGCAAAACGACGCTGGCCGAAGTCGTCGCGGGGATGACGCACGCGCAAGAAGTGCGCGTCAGCGCCGTCACCGCTGGCGTGGCTGAACTGCGCAAAGCGGTGGAGACGGCCCGCGAACGGCGCAAAGCCTATAATCAGCGCACCATCCTCTTTATTGACGAGATTCATCGCTTTAATAAAGCCCAGCAAGACGCCGTGCTGCCACATGTGGAACGCGGCGTCATCACGCTGATTGGCGCCACCACCGAAAACCCCAGCTTCGAGGTCAATGCCGCGCTGCTCTCGCGCTGCCGCGTCTTTACGCTGCGGGCGCTGACCGATGCGCAGATCGAGACGATTCTGCAACACGCGCTGACCGATGCTGAGCGCGGCCTGGGTCAGATGCGCGCCGGCATTCAACCCGATGCGCTAAGTTTTCTGGCAGTTGCCGCCAATGGCGACGCGCGCATCGCGCTGACGGCGCTGGAACTGGCCGCCGATGCCACAGAGCCGGACGCAGAGGGCCAGCGCGTGATTGCCCTGGCGCAGGTGGAAGGCGCGCTTCAGCACCGCGCCCTGCTCTACGACAAAGGCGGCGAGGAACATTACAACCTGATCTCCGCCCTGCATAAAGCCCTGCGCGGCTCCGACCCGGACGCCGGACTCTACTGGCTGGGGCGCATGCTGGAGGCGGGCGAAGACCCGCTCTACATCGTGCGGCGGCTGATTCGCTTTGCCAGCGAAGACGTGGGCATGGCCGACCCGCAGGCATTGGTAGTGGCAGTGGCGGCACAGCAAGCGGTGCATTTTATCGGCATGCCAGAGGGCGCGCTGGCGCTGGCGCAATTGGTCGTGCATCTGGCAACCGCGCCCAAAAGCAACGCGCTCTATACCGCCTATGGCCGCGTGCAGGAAGACGTGCAGCGCACGCGCAGCGACCCGGTGCCGCTGTGGATACGCAACGCGCCCACGCAACTGATGAAAGACCTGGGCTATGGCGACAACTACGTCTACAGCCATGATGCCTATCAGCAGATGGCAGCGGACGACCCGCGCCGCCCGCCCGCAGAAGCGCTGCAAGCCTATCTGCCGGAAAACCTGGCAGGCCGCCGCTACTATGAGCCGTCGCCTTTTGGCGAAGAGGGCAGCATTCAACGCTGGCTGGAAAAGCGGCGCGGTCAGCCAGGCTCAAATAAGCAGCATCAGCCAAATAATCAGCAACAAGATACAGGAACATAGAGAGGGGTTTTATGCAGCATTTTGCTCTGGCCGACGTGCTGGCCCAGCGCCAGCAAACAGGACGGCCCTATCTGGAGTTTTTGCGCGAGCCATCGCTGAGCCTGGGCCTGTACGCGCTCCCCGCCGGAGGCGTGGACGGACAAAAGCCCCATACCGAAGATGAGGTATATTATATTCTCAGCGGGCGCGGCGCCATTCAGGTGGCCGACGAAAGCCGCCCTGTTGAGCCAGGGTCGCTGGTCTTTGTGGCTGCTGGCGTGGAGCATCGCTTCCACAGCATCACCGAAGACCTGCAAATTCTGGTTTTTTTTGCTCCAGCGGAGGGCAGCCAAAAAGAGTGAAAGTATATAAAAATTATTTCCTTGATCTGGATGGCGTCGTCTATCGCGGCAATGATCTGCTGCCTGGCGCCAGAGCATTTATTGATTGGGTGGAATCGAGCGGGCGGCAGTATCTCTATCTCTCCAATAATTCCATGTCTACCCCAGCAGAGGTGGCCGAGCGGCTGAAACGGCTGGGCATGCCCGCGCCGCTGGAGCGCGTCATTACCGCTGGCTCCGCAGCGGCGCGCTACCTGGGGCATACCTACCCTGGCGCGCGCACTTATGTGCTGGGGCTGCCGCCGTTGGCAAAGATGGTCGCGGAGGCCGGGCTGTGTGTGCTTTCTGACGCTGAAGGCCCGCAGGCAGAAGTAGTGCTGGTGGGGCTGGACCGCAGCCTGACGTATGCGCGGCTGAGCGTGGCGGTGCAGGCCGTGCTGAACGGCGCGGCGTTTGTCACTGTCAACCGCGACCCGCTGCTGCCAGTTGAGGGCAAGCTGGAGCCGGGCGCGGGCGCCGTTGTGGCAGCGGTCCAGGCCAGCACAGGCATCGCGCCCTATATGGTGGGCAAGCCAGAGCCAGGCATCATCCAGGAAGCGCTGGCAATGATCGGCGCCAAGCCTGAAGAAACCGCCATGATTGGCGACGGCCTCACCCTGGATATTCCCGCCGGGCACCGCGCGGGCACCGCCACCATTCTCTTGCTGAGTGGCATCACATCGAAAGAAGAGGTTGCAGGCGCAGCCATCCAGCCCGATGCCATCTACCCCGACATTGCGGCTTTGCTGGCAGACGCGCGCAGCCAGGCAGAATAGCTGCCCACTGTGTAGCGCCGCCGTGCCCCTGCTTTGAGGGGTCTTCTATAGGTGCTACAAGCCCTCCTCCTGGCTCTGGTATTGGGCCGGGAGGGTTTCTGGCGCAAAGCCTTCATTAAATGTGCCGCGCCTGACCAGATAGCGCGCAAACGTCAGGCGGCGCTCAGCCTCAAGCTGTGCTTTGTGTGCCTGGTCTTCTATGTCAGCAGGCGAAGGGGGCGGGCTGGTTTCGGGGGGCTGGGCAACTGGCACAATGGCTTTTGGAGCAGGGGGCGGTTCAGAGGTGGGCTGGGGGGTCTTGAACCGGGAAGATTTGGCTTCTTCCGGCCAGGCGGAGTAGCGCGGGGTGGCATCGGGCTTCTGCCACCTGGTCGCGTTGGGATCAGAAAAAACTGCCTGGCGTGGCGCGAAGGCGCGTGCGCGCGTGCGCCGCCTGGAGGGGCGCCGCGAGCGACGCCAGGGGAGTGCGTCCAGCACTTGTGCCAACCATCCTGTGAACCGTTGCATCTTCATGGAAACTCGCTCTTTCCCTGATATGCCTGCTTGATAAAAGACGCCCTACGCGCTGCTGATTGCTTGGGGATGTGTTAGGAATAGTAGCACAATCGCTTGAGTGCGTCAAACCTTTTTTTGGCAGTTGGATTGCGTCCCACAGGTGCAGACATTTCTCCTGTCAGATTTCATCCGTTTTGCCAGTCATACTCTATAAGGGCTTTCGCATGGTAGGGAGCGAACCGATGCCTTACTGGACACAGGACACTTCGCGCTCTGGGTCAGACGGCGCTATTGACGAGTCCTGCCTGGTGATGCGCGCACAGCAGGGTGATCAGATGGCTTTTGAAGCCCTCTACGAACGCTACAACACCCCGATCTGCCGCTATTTAAGCCGCATGGTCGGGAATGATGGCGTCGGCTGTGAACTGACCCAGGAAACATTTTTAAAAGCCTGGAGAGCATTAGCTGGCCTGCGCGCTCCAGAGCGGTTTGCCAGTTGGCTCTATCGCATTGCCACCAACTGCGCCTTTACCTATCAGCAGCGGGCCAGGCAGCTTCATACCGTTTCCTGGGACTTCCCTGGACCGCACAGCGAGGAACTCAGCACTCCAGGGCCAGAAGAGCAGGTGGAGGAAACAGAATTGCTCAAGATTGCGCTCGCGCGCGTCTCCGCCACCTATCGGCCTTGTCTTATTCTCTATGTCATAGAAGAACTGCCGCAGCAGCAAATTGCCTATCTCCTAAAAATGAAAGAAGCCTCAGTGAGCAAATATGTCAGCCGGGGTAAAGAGGAACTGCGCCAGATTTATCATCGCTTGATAAAGGAAGCCACCATCTCAACGCCAGGAGGCCGGGCAAAACCATGAGCCATCCACCCCCCTGCCTGGCCTGGGCAGAAAAACTCGCGCTAAGACAGGAAGACCTGGCACAAGAAGACCGCGCCAGCTTAGCGGCTCATGTTGCGACCTGCTCTGCATGCCAGGCGGCGCAGGCCGATTACCATTTTCTGGATGCGCGCCTGCGTGCGCTACCGCCCCCAGCCATGCGACCTTTCCCGCGCCTTTCCTTCCTGCTCCCTGAGATGGGCAGTGCGCAGGCAGGGCAAACCTACCCTGGTGTATCCTTTGGGCCTGACACCAGCGCTCCCGCGCCTGCACCCCAGGCCAGTTCAGGCCATACGGCGCTGGCTTTGCTCAAGAAAACGCTCTTTAATACCTTTGTTGCCGCGCTGGTGCTGCTCTTTGTGCTCGTGTTGGCGACACGCTCCAGCACAAGCACCGGTCTGCACCCATCAGGGATGACGCTCTTCACCTACACCGGCCACACCGACTTTGTGGATGCAGTGGCCTGGTCCCCCAATGGCCGCTATCTCGCCTCTGGCAGTTGGGACCACACCGTCCAGGTCTGGGACGCGAAAACGGGAAGCATTCTCTTTACCTATCAACATGGCGACATCGTAGACGCGCTGGCCTGGTCCCCCAATAGCCGCTATCTCGCCTCTGGCAGTTGGGACCACACCGTCCAGGTCTGGGATACGCAAAACTTCTCCCTTGTCACCGTCTACACCGGCCATGCCGACTTTGTTTCCACGCTGGCCTGGTCTCCAGATGGCCGCTTTATCGCTTCTGGCAGTTGGGATGATACCGTTCAGGTGTGGAACGTACAGACCGAGCGGCTGCTTTACACCTATCAATACAACGAGATTGTAGACTCAGTGGCCTGGTCCCCGGATGGCCGCTTCATTGCTGTAGGGGGAAGAGCAGGGACGGTGCACGTGCTCGATGCGCAGACCGGCGCCCGACGACTCATCTATTATGGACATACTGGCAGGGTTGCCTCTGTCGTCAACGCTGTCGCCTGGTCGCCAGATAGCCGTATGATTGCCTCAGGCGATAGAGATCACCGTATCCTGGTCTGGACAGCGGCTGATGGGACGCTGATCTCCGCCTATAAAGGACATACCAATGAAGTGACTGCCCTGGCCTGGTCTCCCGATGGTCGCTCTATCGCTTCGGGCAGTTGGGACCACACCGTCCAGGTCTGGGACGCGAAAACGGGAGTTGCCCTGATCAGCTATCGAGGGCACAGCAACAATGTGGATGCCCTGGCCTGGTCACCGGATGGCCGGTATCTCGCTTCTGGCAGTTGGGACCACACCGTCAAGGTGTGGCGGGCAACCTCTGACAGCGAGTGAAAGCCGCCCAGACGTGTCCTGGTCAGTTCATTCTTTATAGCAAGCAGCACGTAGTGTAGGCGCTGCAAGTAATCCAAAGGAGGGTTTCATGGCTATCTTTGATCGTCAAAAACAGCGCGAGGTTGACCAGATCGTTGAAGATTACACCCAGCATGGCTTGAGCCGCCGCGAGTTCATGCAGCGCGCCGTTGCCCTGGGTCTGACCTTCAGCGCCGCTGGCGCGTTGCTGGCCGCGTGTGGAGGCGGCGGCACATCTACGCCCGGCACCGTAGATGCCCTCGTCGTCTGGGGCGACACGGAACTGGCAAACTTCAAAGCCGTGTTGGAGCCATTCACCAGCAGGACGGGCATCAAAGTCAACGTCGAGTCCACCCGCGACCTGGACGCCGTCTTGACCACGCGCATTCGGGGCAACAATCCCCCCGACATCGCCAATCTGCCCAACCCTGGCAAGATGCAGCAGCTTGCCGGCCAGCACAAGCTGATCGCCCTGGACAAATACCTGGATAAGAGCAAGCTGAGTGCTGACTATGCTCAGGCATATCTCGATGTCGGTTCGTATCAGGGTTCTTTGTATGCTCTGTTCTACAAGCTCGCCAACAAGGGCACGATCTGGTATAACCCATCCCAGTTCCAGAGTAACAGCTACACCATCCCCGACACCTGGGATGCGATGATCGCCCTCTCTGATCAAATCGCCGCCAGCGGCAAATATCCCTGGTCAATGGGGGTAGAGAGCGGGTCGGCCAGCGGCTGGCCTTCAACCGACTGGATTGCTGAGATTCTCCTGAACGAGTCCGGCCCGGATGTGTATGATCAGTTGGTGGCGCACAAGATCAAGTGGACCGATGCCCCTGTGAAAAGCGCCTTCCAGAAGTTTAACCAGATTGCCAGCGGCAAACACTACATCAACGGCGCTCCGCAGTCCATCCTGGCAACCAACTTCCAACCAGCGAGTTTTCTGCCCTTTAACTCGCCGCCAGATGCGTACATGTACTATCTGGGCGACTTCACCGAGGGCTTTATTACCGCTCAGTTCAAGAGCGCCAAGCCTGGGACCGACTTTAATTTCTTCCCCTTCCCCTCGATTAACCCACAGTTTAAGGGTGGGGTGACGTTCGGGGCTGATCTGCTTGTGGCCTTGAAGGATAACGATGCCGTCAAACAACTGGTGCAGTATCTGGCAACGGCAGACGCCCAGACCATCTGGGTGAAGAAGGGCGGCTTCACGACGCCCAACAAGTCGGTAGATCCGAGCGCCTATCCTGATCCCATTGCCAAGGCATCGGCCCAGGCACTCACCAGCGCTTCCACCGCCCGCTATGGCGCGGGCGACCTGCTGCCACCCGCCGTCCAGCAAGCCTGGTGGAAGGGGATGCTCACCTACATTGGCGACCCCACTCAGCTCGACAGCGTGCTGGGCGATATTGAGGCCGCAGCGCAGCAAGCATCCCAGCAGTAAACCCCTGGCGCGTGCCATCGGGCACGCGCCAACCGCGCTGGCTCCTGGGTTCGCCAGGAGCCAGCCGCTTCATCGCTCATCTTTGTGCAAACGGGTGGACGCGCCGCTGTCCCTGGCGGCGCGCTAGAATAGCAGCCATACCACCAGAGTGCTACTGCCTAGAAAAAGGAGCCTATCGTATGGCAACGGTTGCGCAGCAGCGCACACTTCCTCTGGGAAGCAGCAAAGCAGACCTGCAAAGACGCACCTCCTGGACGTTCTGGTTTTGGGCCGGTCCAGCCATCGTGGTTGCGGCCATCTTCCTGTTCTACCCGGTGCTGAACACCATCTGGAGCAGCTTCTTTAACTTCGACACGACCCAATTTGTCGGCGTGAAGAACTACCAGAAAATCTTTACCAACTCCAGTCTGCTGGAAGTCTTGCGCAACAACCTGCTCTGGTTGGTGCTGGCGACAGCAGGCACTGTCTTTCTGGGGTTGGTAGTGGCCGTTCTCGTGGACCGCGTGAAGTTCGAGAGTCTCGCCAAATCCGCTATCTTCATTCCGATGGCAATCTCCTTTGTCGGCGCCAGCGTGATCTGGAAGTTTGTCTATAGCTACGCCCCCGCCGGGAAACCCCAGGTTGGCTTGCTCAACGCGATCATCACCAGCTTTGGCGCGCAGCCGCAAGCCTGGTTGATTACCACCGGCATCAACAACTTCGCGCTGATTGCCGTCTACATCTGGATGTGGACCGGCTTTTGTATGGTGATTCTCTCGGCAGCCCTCAAAGGCATTCCAGCGGAGATTTTGGAGGCGGCGCGCGTGGACGGCGCCAGCGAGATTGCCATCTTCTTCCGCATCATCGTCCCCATGATCAGCCCAACCCTGGCCGTCGTGACCACCACCATGATCATTAACGTGCTCAAGATTTTTGACATTGTGTATGTGATGACGGGTGGCTTCTACAAGACCGATGTGGTTGCGGTGGAGTATTACAAGCAGCTTTTCACCAATTTTGACAATGGCATCGCCAGCGGGCTGGCTGTGCTGCTGCTGGTCGTCATCGTGCCAATCATGTACTTCAACATCAAGCGATTCCGCCAGCAGGAGGCCCAACGATGAGTACCGTGAATCCAGTAAGCAACCCCGCAGCGGTTCTCCCAGAGTCCCAGAGTGCAGAGGGAGGCGAAACAGAGCAGCGCACCCCGCTCCAGCGCCTGCTGCATTGGGCCAACAGCGGCGTGACGAGCGTCATTGTGGTGTTCATCATGCTCATCTGGCTGGTGCCCACCTTTGGCTTGTTTGTCTCCTCATTTCGCCCGGCACAGGACATCAAGGCAACTGGCTGGTGGACGGGCTTGCTTCCCCCCTGGCACTTCACCATTGCTAACTATCAATCGGTGATTAATGCCCAGGGGCTGGGGCAGGCACTTCTCAACAGCTTGATCATTGCGCTCCCAGGCACGCTTCTGCCGGTGGCGGTGGCCGCCTTTGCCGCCTTTGCCTTTTCCTGGATGCACTTCCCCGGGCGCGATTGGCTCTTTTTGGCCATTGTCGCGCTGCTGGTGGTGCCCATCCAGACCACGCTGATTCCCAACCTGTCGCTGTTCACGAATTTAAATATCACCGGCAGCTATCTGGCGATCTGGATCGCGCATACCGCCTATGGCCTGCCATTTGCCATCTATCTCTTGCGCAACTTTTTTGGGGCGCTGCCGAGCGATTTGATTGAATCGGCACGCATTGATGGCGCCTCTAACTGGCGCATCTTCACCGGCATCTTGCTGCCGCTTTCGGTGCCCTCGCTGGCGTCCCTGGTCATCTTCCAGTTTATGTGGGTCTGGAATGACCTGCTTGTCGCGCTGATTTACCTGGGTGGCGGCGAAAAGGCGCCCCTGCCGCTGGCAATTGCCGATCTGGTCAATTCCTTTGGCTCCAATTATGAGGTGCTGACCGCTGCTGCCTTTATCTCGATGGCGCTGCCGCTGGTGGTCTTCTTCTCCTTGCAGCGCTACTTTGTGCGCGGCATGCTGGCTGGGGCCGTCAAAGGCTAGGCGAATCCGGAGGTTCATGAAGCTACGAAGGCTGGCGGTTAAAACCCCCGTGAAGAACGGGGGCACAGCCGCGCCTAAGGGCCTGCGGGCCAAGAAGTCCGCCTGCGCGGACTCCCCACCCCAGGGATGCCAGCCTTCGCCCTAACCCGCGCAGGCGGGTTTTGCTGCCGTGCCCTTCTGTCTTAGGGTGCCCCCGTTCTTCACGGGGGTGGCCGCAGGCCTTAGGCGCGAATTTATTCGCCTGCTCTGCTTGACAGTCGCACAGCGCGGGTGCTATGCTATGAGGGCTACTTTTCAGATCACATTGCGCCCGCGCAGGCGCTCGTTCTTTGATGACCGGGGAGGCGCGGGAAGGGAGCGCACAACGACATGTTTGCAATAGTTGAAACCGGAGGCAAGCAGTATAAAGTCAGCCCCGGCCAAACAGTCGAAGTGGAGAGACTGCCCGCTTTACCGGGGGATACGGTGGAGCTGGGGCAGGTCTTGCTGATCTCCACTGACGATAACCAGACCCTGATTGGCACCCCTGCCCTGGAGGATGCCAAGATTGTGGCGCGCGTGGCCCAGTTGAAGCGCGGCCCCAAGCTCATTATCTTCAAGTACAAATCCAAGGCACGCTATCGCCGCAAGACCGGCCACCGCCAGGACTACATCGTCCTCACCATTCAAGACATTTGGGCCAATGGCGCCAGCCTCTTGCCCGCCAAAGAAGAGGCCGAGGTGCCTGCCGAGACTGAGGACGAAACCGCAGGCGTGGAAGCCGCCGAAGTCGCCTCGGCTGAGTTAGCAGCCGCCGAGGTGGAAGAGGCCGAGGCCGCGCCAGAGCCGCCTAAGCGCCGCTCGAAGAAGGGCACTGCGAGCAGCGAGGCCGAAGCCGAGGCCGCCTCCGCAGAGGGCGAAACCATCACCACCACGACCCAGAAGACCACGCGCACGGTGAAGCGCACCAGGGTGGAAGTGGTGGAGGAAGATGGCGAAGTCACCGAAGTCATCGAGGGCGAGCCGGAAATTGTCTCTGAGGTGACGGAGGAGAAGAAATCTACCCGTCGCTCGCGTAAAGGAGAGTAAGTACAATGGCCCATAAAAAAGGGGTAGGCAGTTCGCGCAATGGCCGCGACAGCAACGCCCAGCGACTGGGCGTCAAGCGCTTTGACGGCCAGTTTGTGCGCACCGGCAGCATCATTGTGCGCCAGCGCGGGACACGCTTTAACCCTGGCAACAATGTTGGCACCGGGCGCGATTGGACCCTGTTTGCGCTGATTGACGGGACCGTCAAGTTTGAGTTCGAGTCCCGCACCAAGAAGCGCGTCAGCGTGTATCCCGTCACTGTTGCGCCAACCGCCGAAGTGGTCCTGTCCTAGTCACAGACACAAGCAGTACGAAGAAAGAAGAAAGAAGGGCGGGGCCAGTACGCCTTGTGTGTTTCCTGGCCCCGCCTGTTCTTTCTTCCTTCTTTCGCCCTGGTGCAACATCCCTTGACCTTTTCTGCATGCTCTGCTACCCTCTCCCCAGGGCAGATGCGGCTGGAGAAATAGAGGGTAACGACCCGTATGAGGGTATTGAAACTAGTGCTGCCAGGGCGTCTCTGTTCCAACCGTTGGCGCGTCGCCAAACTGATCATCATCTGGCCCCGGCGGATAGCCGCGCGGGTCTGGCGGATTGCTCCAACCACCCTGGCGGCCTGGGTAGGCGCCTGGCGGCCCGCTGCGCCCGCCAGCGCGTGGCGGCCTGCCGCCAGCAGGCGGTGGACTGTAATAGCCCTCATTGGTGTAGGGCGAATCGGAGCGGGTGCCGCGTCTGGATGGGCCGGAGCGCGAATAGCCACCCTGATCAGGGGAGCCGCCATCCTGCCCGTAATACGTGCTGTGCCCGCCGTAGCCTGGCCCACCGCGCCCGGCCCCCACAGGCGCCGGATTGCGCGAACGCATGAAGAGAATCAGCGCCACTGCCGCCGCCAGCAGCAAGACGCCGCCCAGCGCCAGCAGCAGCACCAACAAGAGCGTATTCCCAGAGGTATTAGAAGTGTTGTTGCCTCCGCCATTCCCACCAGCGGCCACTGTTGCCGAAGCCTGCGCGGTGGTCGTCACGCCAGGCGTGGCAGAAGGCGCGGGCGTCGCCGTTGGCTGATCGGTGACGGTGATATTCGCCGCCGTTGAAACACCCGTATTGAGTGTGGCTGCCGGGAGACTGATGCTCCCATCGCCCATACTCTGCGCGCTCACGTAGAGTTTATCGCCCACCTTCGCGCCTGGTGGCAGCGGCAGCGAGACGCTAAACGTGCCATCGGCTTGCGCGGAGACAGTGGTGCTGCTGACAAAGTTAGGGCCGCCAGGATCGCAGGCCACGCAGGGGGCCAGGACGACGCCTATTTTTTGATTGTATTTCGGGCTACTTCCTGGCAGCCAGTTCTGGCCCGTCACCGTGACTGTGCCACCCAGCGGCACCTGCGCCGCGCTCACCCCCACCGAGGGCGGCAGAGGCGAAAGGACCGTAAACGCCTGAGCGCCCTTTTCTGGCGTGCCATCTTGTGTGCCACAGACCCAGTAAGCATGGCCCTGTGTCCCGGCTTGCGCGGGCCAGGGGAACGTTGCCGTAAAATCGCCATTCATCACGGTTGCAGGAGCAACATTTGGAAGGGCTATGGTGGGTGAGCCATTGGTGCAGGCCGAGCCGCTATCGCCTTTGGTGTCGTTATTGCGGTCAGCCAGCGCCAGCGTCACTGCGCTTGAGCCGGTCCAGCCGCTGCCAGCCACCGCCACCTGGGTCGCCACTGGCCCTTCCGGGTCGCCGTTGTTTTGTCCGGCATAGATTGGGGAAGTAAAAATGATTTCGACGCCCTGGCTGGCAGCCCGCGCCTGCCCAGGTGCCACAAGAACGCTCAGAGCCAGAACCGCCAGCAGCGCCGCGACCAAGGCCAGGGCGGAGCGAGTCAGTCCTTCAGACCAGCCAGGCTCCTCTTTCCGTTTATATGAAGGGTAATATGTACGCATATATTCCTGCCGCATCCTCGAATCCGATCAAAGCAAGCACGCCATGCAACACCGTCAGCATGTGCCGGGTAGCCTCATCCACTCCACTATACCGGAAGGGCGCTAAAAGCGCAACTGTGACCACCTTCACACCCTGGCCGCTAACCTCGTCCTGGTCTGGCTCGTAATCAACAATGAGGGAAGGCACGTTCGCGCCATACCAGAAGCGAGCGCAAGTGGGGACAGTTGCAGCAAAATAGCCTAAATGGTATCATGACGCAATAGAGGGTTGGTCTTGAGGACGAACCAGGGGTTCGTGCCAGACCAGGAGAGCATTCACCACCACTACCAGTCAGGAAAGGGGGAGGAGCATGGTGCTGCGCTTGCAGGCAGCTTCTCTATCCGATTCAGGGAAAGTTCGCGAGCAAAACGAAGATCAGTGTTTTTTTCAGACCAGTTCAACGACGGATGGCTCAAACGGCCTGTTTATTGTTGCCGATGGCATGGGCGGCTACCAGGCAGGCGAGGTTGCCAGTAAGCTCGCGGTAGATAAAATCCGCGAAGCGCTGAACCCGCTCTTTGCCCCCACCAGCAACCAGGAAACGGTCATCCTTGCGCCAGCAACCGGCCCGGAGAGCGGGAGCAAAACCAGGCGCCTGCCGGAATCAAAGCAGGTGGCGCGTATCCATGACAAACTCAAGCAGGCGGTCATGCAGGCCAACGAGGTCATCATCAACTACGGCAAAACGCATAAAGAGGCCAAGGGGCTTGGCTCAACCGTCACCTTTGCCGTTGTGCTGAGCGGTCACGCCTTTGTTGCCAATGTCGGGGACAGCCGAACGTATCTGCTGCGCAATGGACAGCTCCGCCCGGTCACGAAAGATCATTCCCTGGTCGCCCGCCTGGTAGATGCCGGCCACATCAAACCAAACGAGGTCTATGACCACCCGCAGCGTAATCTGATTACTCGCTCGCTTGGTGCTGGACACAAGGATGTGGATGTGGATGTGTTTTATCTCACCCTGGAACCAGGCGACATGCTGTTATTGTGCTGCGATGGCCTCTGGGAAATGATCCGCGACGAGGCAGAGATTACCCGCATTCTCAGCAGCGATGTCTCTCTCGAAACGATGTGCCAGCAGTTAATTAACGCGGCCAACGAAGGCGGTGGCGAAGACAACATCACCGCTCTGGTGGTGCGTTGTTCCAGCTAGCCGGCCTGGGCCGTGCTTTTGCGAGGACGTGGGGACTACATGAACCTGCCAAACGGCACCATTCTTGATCGTCGCTATCGCATTCTGGATGTGGTTGGCGAAGGCGGCATGGGGTGTGTGTATAAAGCTGAGAACCAGCGCATGCCTGGCCCGCTGTGGGCCATCAAAGAACTGCTCATGGACGCCTTCCCCGACCCGCAGGACTTGCGCGACGCCATTGAGCGCTTTGAAAAAGAGAGCACCTTGATGGGCCAGCTCACCATTGTGCCCCATCCGCGTCTCCCCCGTGTCATTGATCGCTTTTCCGAGAGCGGGCGCTACTACTTTGTCATGGAGTTTGTGCCCGGCAAAAGCCTGGAAGCGATTCTGGAAGAGGCGAAAGCGCCCCAGCCGGAGCGCAAAGTTGTTGAGTGGGCCATTCAGGTCTGCGAGGCGCTGGTCTATATTCACAATCAGGTGCCTCCGGTTATTTTGCGCGACCTGAAGCCGGGCAATATTATGGTGACGCCGACAGGCGATGTGAAGCTGATAGATTTTGGCATCGCGCGCATCTGGAAGCCGGGGCAGAAAAGCAATACCGAAAACCTGGGCACAATGACGTATGCTTCGCCGGAGCATCTGGGGCAGACGGGCCAGACCGACGCCCGCTCGGATATTTATAGCCTGGGCGCCACGATGTATCATCTGCTCACCTACGAGGAGCCGGTCCCGCTGGATACCCCCTTGCCGGGCAGCATGCGCCGGAAAAATCCGCAAATCAGCCAGGCCATAGAAAACATTGTGATTAAAGCGATGCAGTTGGACCCCAACAGCCGCTTTCAAACGGCGGCGGCGATGCAAAACGCGCTGCAATCCTGCCTGGGGATTCCCGCGACGGTAGCAGCGGCAGCGGCGCCAGTCATCACGGTGCAGAATCATCCAACGCCCGCCGTGACGCCGGTGCAGCAGCCCGGCTCAACGCTGATTGTGCCGCACGATGGCAAGATTTGCCCGAACTGCGGCTTTGTCAACCGGCCCACCGCCAAGTTTTGTGCCCAGGACCGCACCCCACTCAACAACGGTGCCGCTTCCAATCTGGTGCAGGCCGCCAGAGCAGCCATAGGCGCGTCACGTCCAGCGCCCCAGCCCGTTCCTGCCATGTCGCAATCCAGGCGCCCGGCGGCCAGCCCCAACGCGGCGCGCGCCGAGAACTTGCACGCCTTGGGACAGGCAGAGTTTACCAAGGGCAACTTTGTGCAGGCGCTCAATTATTTCCGCGAAGCGCTCACCCTGGCCCCAGGCACTTACCTGCGCTACTACAAGCTGGGCGAGACGCATCGCCGTCTGGGGCAACTTCAGGAAGCCGCCAACGCTTTTCAGGAGGCGGCTCGACTTAGCCCTTCGTATGAGGTATATTTTCAAATTGGCCTGGCCGAGCGCGACCTTAAACGTTACCAGGCAGCCGTTGCAGCATTCAATCAGGCGCGGAACTACGAGCCACAAAACCCGGCGATTCCCTGTCAGTTAGGCATCCTGGCAATGGAACAAAATGACTATGTGACAGCGGAACGCGAATTGCGGGCAGGACTCCAGCAGCAAAGCCGCCATTATCTGCTGCGCTTCACATTAGGCCAGCTTTTTGTGCGCGAGAAGCGCTGGAATGAGGCGCTGGCCGAACTAGAGGAGGCGGTGCAGCTTAGCCCCAATCAGGCTGAAGCCTGGTTTGAACTGGGGCGAGCGAACGAGGGGGCCGGACGCTACGAATCGGCGACCCAGGCGCTGGAAAAAGCTATCGCGCTTGGTCTGAAAACTGATGGCGCCTACGCGCTTATCGCCAAATGCTATCACAAGACCGGCAACCGCAATCTGGCGCGCGACAACGCCAGAAAAGCGCTTGCGATTAACCAAACCAATCAAGAAGCCAAAAAGCTGCTGCGCTAGGAAATACATATCTGAATCTATCTACCTGGCCTGGCGGCTGGCCTGGGCACACAGGCGCGATCACGGAATGTGTTTTGTTTGGAGGAGGCAGCAACCATGCAATGCCCTCACTGTAATGCGAGCCTGCGGGAGAACGCAAAATTTTGCAACAACTGTGGTCTGGCAATTCCAGGGAATGAACCTGTCGCCAGCACGAAACCCGCAGCTCCCGATAGGCAAGCCGGTGTAGCCCTTGCATCTGCTGGCCCCCTTGAGCCGGGCAAAGCTCCTGCCAGCCGTTTGCCTGGCAAAGCCACGCCCACCGCGCCGATGCGCCGCTCCAGCGCAGCCGAGCCACCAGCAGCCAGCGAACCTGACGTGCTGCCAGCAGCACAACATGATTCTGAAACATCTGGAGATGAGGCCGGTACTGGGCTGCCTTCGCAGCCACAGGCCCAGGAGGAAGTCGTGCCCATTCCACCGCCGCCCCCGCTTCCTGGGGCGGCAGGTGAGTCCAATAGCCCAGGACAGGCAGCAGACGCCTTGCCACCGCCCTCAACCCCATCTGAAGATCTCTATCCAAGAGACGACCACTCACCAGGAGGGCCACCTATGGAAGGCACAACTCAGCCAGTCCCAGAAGAACAGCACGATCTTGATGCAGAAGCCACTATCCGTATCCCACGCCCCGGTATCGAAGTTGTCGTGACCCCAGAGGTGCTTGAGACATTGGGGGATTACGAAGCGCTGCACCCAGGCATGCTCCTCAAGGACCGCTATCGCATCGAAGAGGTGCTGCATGAAGCGGTGGAGGAAAACCTCTATCGCATCAGCGATAAACGCGGCTACCTGCACTGTTGGGCGTGCGGAGCCATCTATCCAGAAACGCGCGACCCCGACCCCTATTGCTCCAACTGCGGCGCCGATATGCTGAGCAAGCAGTATCGGCTGCGCGAGCATGTCCACACTGGCGAAGCGACCCAGCCCGACCTTACCTCTCCTGTGGAGGAGGCAAAGCAGGCCGAAGCAGCAGGCCAGACGCCAGAGCAGGTGGCCCCAGAGGGCGGCGCCCCCAGCGCAAACGGTGCCCAACCCAGCGAACCCGGCCCGGCAGCCGAGCCACCTCAACCAGTCCAGGTGACATCACCGACAGCGCCAGCGGCGGTTCACGCCGAGCAGCAGGACTGGCCGACGCAGCCCATGACCGCCCTGGACAGCTTTATTATTGGCCCGCGCCACTACCATGTGGAAGCGCTTGAAGATGAGGAGTCAGCCTTCCCGCTGGGCGTGACCCTGGTCGCCGGTGGGCGCTCAGACGTGGGCCTGACGCGCCGGGGCAGCCCCAACGAAGATAGCATCCTGGTGATGCAGATGAGCCGCGTGCATGAATCGCTCTCGGAGCCGTTTGGCCTGTATATCGTGGCCGATGGCCTGGGCGGACACGACGACGGCCAGGCCGCCAGCAAAAAAGCGATTGGCGTCATTGCGGAGACGATCACGCGCGATCTGCTGCTGCCCGCGCTCCAGGCCGGAGCCTTCCCCGATGGCGAAATGATTGGGCAAAAGCTCAAAGACGCGGTTGGGGCGGCCAATATCGCGCTGGTCGAATCCAACGAGCAAACCCGCAGCGATATGGGGTCTACAGTGACGGGGGCGCTGGTGGTCGGGGATACGGCGTATATTATCAACGTGGGCGATAGCCGCACCTATCTCTATGACACCATCTCGCTGCATCCCATCTCAGTAGATCACTCGCTGGTGATGCAGTTGGTGATTGGCGGGCTGATTGAGCGCGACGACATCTATACCCATCCACAGCGCAACCAGATTTTGCGCTCGCTGGGGGACCGACGCGACCTGCCGGTGGACCTGTTTACCGAAAAACTGCGCCCCGGCTATCAGCTGGTGATCTGCTGCGATGGGCTGTGGGAGATGATCCGCGACCCGCAAATTGAACAGATTGTGCGCGAGGCATCCGACCCGCAGAAAGCCGCCGATACGTTGATGCAGACCGCCAACGAAAATGGGGGCGAAGATAATATCAGTGTGATCGTGGTGCAGGCGCGAGAGTAAGTTTCGGCAACGCATGTGCAGTATGTGAAGTACGCCACAGGTGGCCTCTGTTGCTGCAACAAGGCTCTCTCCCTTCTCGTAGTCTATAATGTGGAATAATGAGCAACGGGAGCGAGGATTCGCCAAAGGAGAGCGCGGTCAGGGATGCAGGACCACCCGCTCCCGTTTTAGAATGTGGTACGACAGAACCGTCTTGCTCGAAAGGAGCGACCTATATGCCCGGCGAAGTCACGCTGAACACCCAGCTTGGCAAAGAACAGATGCTTGTCTCGAATACGCCGCAACTGGCTTACCTGATGGTGGAGGCAAAAGCGACGGAGGTGGTAGCGCAGGTGCGCATGCCGCTCAACTTTGCGCTGGTGCTGGACCGCTCAGGCTCAATGAAGGGCGCCAAACTGACCGCCGTCAAGAAAGCCGTCCAGAAGCTGGTCGAGCAAATGTCCGACACCGACTATATCTCGGTCATCACGTTTGATGAAACCGTGCAGGTGATTGTGCCCGCCCAGCCAGCAATGGACAAGCAGGGCATCTCCTATCGCGTCGGGCAGATCCGCGAGGGCGGCGGCACTACTATGTCGCATGGCATGGCGGCAGCCCTCAACGAACTCCAGAAATATGCCTCCGCAGGCACCATCAATCGTATGGTGCTGCTGACCGATGGCGTGACCTACGGCGATACGGATCGCTGCCGCAACCTGGCGGATGACGCCGGACGCCGGGGCTTCAATATCTACCCTCTGGGGATTGGCGCCGATTGGGACGAAGACCTGCTGGACAACGTTGGCCGCCGCAGCGGGGGCCTGGAAGCCGAGTTTATCCGCCAGCCCGATGATGCCCTGACGATCTTCCGGCAGCAGTTCCAGAGCGCCGCCGCCGTTGCGGTGCGCAACGCCCAACTGACGCTGAAGCTTTCGGCGGGCATCACCCCCCGGCGCATTGTGCGGGTGCTGCCGCAGATTACCGACCTGGGCCAGCAGGGGCTACGAGACACAGCGGCCAGCGTTCCGCTGGGCGATCTGGAAAAAGACTCTTCGCAGGCGGTGCTGTTTGAATTGATGATTGAACCCAAACCGGCTGGGGTTTTCCGCATCGCGGTGGCCGAATTAACATATGATGTGCCGCTGCTCAATCATACCAGCGAGCAGGTGCAGACCAACGTGGTGCTGGGGTTCACCCAGAATCCCGCCGAGGCCAGCGCCGATAACGCGCTGGTGATGAACTTTGTGGAAAAAGCCAACGCGCACCGGCTGGTGACGCGCGTGCTGGATGAATACAAGTCCACTGGCAAAGTGACCACCGTGCTGCATGAAAACGTCACCAGAGTGCTCGATGCTGAGACGCAGGCAACTCTGGCGCAGATCAGCGCGGGCCAGCAGGTTTCCAAAGAACAAATTAAGAGCGTTGGCAACAAAACGCGCAAGCTGACCCTGGACCTGATGGCTTCGTATGGCGGTTCCAGTGACGCAACAACTGAGGAGGGATAGCAATGACTGTCGTATGCTCACAGGGCCATCAAAACCCGGATGGCTCGGCATTTTGTGATGAGTGTGGCGAGCCACTGGCCGCGCCGGGCGCGGGCATGCCCGCAGCGGCGCCCGCCGTCGCGCCAGTCATGGGCGGGACACGCAACTGCCCCAATTGCGGCTCAGCGAATCCGGCCAGCGAAGCATTTTGCAAAGACTGTGGCGCCAACATGAACGCCGCGCCCGCCCCGCAGATGGCGGCGACTCCAGCCCCGGCAATGGTCGCGCCCGCAGCAGTGGCGGCGGCGCCCGCTGTTGCCGCGTCCCCGGCCAAGCTGGTTCTGGAGGGTGGCAATGCCTCCTTCGACATCACCGGCAAGAGCGACGTGCTGATTGGCCGCGAGGATGCCGTCAGCAATATCTTCCCCGATGTGGACCTGGCTCCGCATGGTGGCGAAGAAGGCGGCGTGGGGCGACGCCATGCCAGAATTACCTTTTCTAACGGCCAGTATCTGATTGAAGACCTGAATAGCATCAACTTTACCTTTGTCAATAAGCAGAAAATTGCGCCTAAAACGCCCACCCCGATTAAGAACGGCGACGAGGTTCGCCTGGGTCGCGTGGTGCTAAAGTTTAGCGCCTCGTAAGAGGGTGGCTCGAAAGGCAGGAACTTATGACACTTCAATGTCCCGATGGGCACATCAACCCGGATGAGGCCACCTTTTGCGATCAATGCGGCAAGCCGTTGATGGCAGTCCCAGAGAACAGCGCGGATGAGCAGCCCACGTTCCCGGCGGTGCCCTCTCTGCCGCCTTCAAGCGACGAAACCGAGGTGACGCAGGTCGCCCCAACTGCGCCCGCTGCGGAGGCCGATCCCAGCGCTGCGCAGGCGGCGCCAGAAGAACCGACAGTCCCCGCGCCGATGTCCGCGCCCAACGCTGATCTGGAAGCAACCACTGTGGCACCGTCACCAGCCGCCGAGCCAGCGGCAGCCAGCGAGCCACCGCTTCCGCCAGTCACGATGCCGCCGCCGGACCTCCCACCGCCGCCTGCCGCCGCGCCAGAACCAGTCGCGGCTCCCGCGCCTGCGCCAGCGGTGGCGGCACCACCACCGGCTGCCGCAACGCCCGCGCCAGCCCCGACACCTGCACCAGCCCCGGCGGCAGCCCCAGCGCCTGCCCACCCGCGCCTGGTGGTGCAGAAAAGCGGCGCTGCTTTTGACCTGGCGGGCAAGTCAAGCGCCCTGGTGGGCCGCGAGGATGCCCCCAGCAACAGCTTCCCCGATATTGACCTGACGCCCTTTGGCGCGGAGGAAGGCGGCGTCTCGCGGCTGCACGCGCGGCTCTCCCAAAGCGGCGACCAGTGGTCTATTGAAGACCTGGAAAGCACCAACTTCACGTTTGTGAATGGCAAGCGCATCCAGCCCAAAACCCCCACACCGCTCAACGACGGCGCGGAAATTCGGCTGGGCCGCGTGGCCCTGCGCTTTACCACGTCTGGGTAGCGCTGGCGAACATCAGAGGAAAACAATCGCCCCTGGCTGTGTACAGCCAGGGGCACTCAATTTACTCTGCTTCTGGGGGTTACTCAACTGGTGAGGATGGTGGGTTCGGCTCCGGCGCTCTGTTGCTGCTCGGGGAAGGAGACACCCTGTGACCCCTGTTTGGGCGGGTCAAACTGAGGAAGCGGAGGCCGAAAATAAGGCCCCATAGGACGAACAATGCTAGATCAATTTGGCTCACAGGGAGCCCTGGGATCGCAAATGCATGGGTAGGGTCCAGTACGCCATCAAGTAGTACCCCGAAGATAGAGATCAGGGTGATAGCCCATGTCGCCGCATAGGCAGCACAGAGGGTACGCGCAGCGGCAGGGCGGGGAATATACGCCTGAAGCAGGCAGAGAAAAGTAATTCCAACTACTGTATTCCACAGACCAAAGGAGGCAGGGGGATGGGGTAGTATCAGAGCCATTACCACTCCGGTTCCAATACTAACCAGCGCCACCCCGAAGTCCTCTTGGCGGTCGCTCCTCTCTTGAGAGGCTGATGCCTGGCTATCTGTCATCTTCTTTCCTTCCTCAGCCAAGTTGAGTCCACATTTGCAACCGTGCGGCTATCAGTTCTATAGGGTCTTTATACTACACCAGCGAGAAATACAACGCTAACCCTGTGGGCCAGGCTTAACAATTTGTGTCGAGGCGAGCATATCTAAATTTATCGTTGAAAACATCTCCAACGTAGGTTACTTTCTCGTATGCGCTGAAAACCTGATATGCGTTGGTGTTGTCCTCACTCATTCTCCCGGTGGAGCATCCAGCCCAGTAACTTGACACCTCATTGGCCCAGCTTCCATTCCACAGGTCGTGCCAGATTTGAGAGAGATCAATCTGGCCTGCGCCACGAATGCATAAGCGATCACCACTCAGATTCGCATCCCAATACAGCCACAAGGATGATGAACTGCAATCTCCAGTCCCAATTACAGCGGGTTGTGGCTGGGAGGGGTCTTTAGTTGTAGGTACAAGGCCGTCTGCGCAACGAATGGTCGGGGGTTGATTGCCATGTAGGACGACTGAGGTGTTGTGGCAAGGTGAGGTTGAAGCGGGAGGAGTGAGCGAAGCGATTACATCCCTTTGGAGGGGTGCAGTGGTTGGTGCAGCCGAGGCCACAGGGGAGAACGCGGCCAGGGAGAGAAATGCGGTGAGGGTGATGAGAAGCGCGAACCCCGCTGAGGGCCGACGGAATACGAGAGAGCCGTTGAAAGCGCATAGGGTATTCCTTTCCTCATAAAGTTAAGCAACAAGCCAATCTCTGAAATCCTTGCTTGGTTCGGATAGCGCCGGTTGGGTAGTTCAGTGTTTTCTGTCAGCCCTCGCTTTCTAGCTAATCATCAGGTGCAAAATTCTTAATAGTGTTTGGAGAACATAAATACCATCTTCCCTTTCTCTCTGGCTAAGTATAATTATACTGAAAGATTTCTAAAAATCAAGGGAGGCATATTAACGAGGTTGAACCGCCGCCAAACCATCACCAGAGCAGACCCAGCGGCGGGAACAGATAGCTCAGATTAATGATAAATTCTGCCGGACCACCAGAGAAAGGATGCTAACCGCTGGCGTCCAATATCTCCCAGACGTACCATTGGTGTGGTTTTTCGTTCCCCAGATGCCTATTCCGAGGTGGGTTTTGCCGCGTCTGGAGCGGAGCGCGGGGCAGCAGGCGCTGGCCCAAACCAGCGATAGAGCAGGACGAGCACCAGTCCCGTCGCAAAGCCGCCCAGATGCGCAAAGTAGGCCACGCCTCCCGTTGCCTGGGCGTCGGCGTCAAAGGCCGTCAGACTACTCAGCGCCTGCACGACCACCCAGAGACCAATCACCAACCAGGCCGGGAGATCAAGTAAGATCACAAAGAAAAGGGTACGCACCGGCACCCCCGGAAAGAGCACCAGATAGCCAGCCAGCACTCCGGCCACCGCGCCGCTCGCGCCTATAATGGGCGTGGTGGCCTGGGGGTCTGCCAGCGTCTGGGCCACCATGCCTGCCAGCCCACACACCAGATACAACAGCACAAAGCCCAAATGCCCCAGCCGGTCCTCCACATTATCGCCAAAGATGAGCAAAAACAGCATATTCCCCGCCAGATGCAGCCAGCCCGCGTGCAGAAAGAGCGCCGAAATCATCGTCATCAGCAGCGGGTTGGGCACATCATAGAGCGTGCAGACCTCCCCTGGCAGCGAGGGCTGAGCCATGTGAGCGGCGAGATACTGCGGGATAACGCCGTAATCGTGGAAAACGCATTCCAACTGCCCCGGAGACAGGCTCAGTTCATAGACAAAGACGGTAATGTTGATGACCACCAGCAGCCAGGTGACGAGGGGCCAATGTCGCTTTTTCCCTGCGCGGTCAAACAGTGGGATCATGGCTTCTCTTTCTTTTTCGGCGCCTGGCCGATAGGGTGATGGGGGGGTGAGAGCCTGGTGTTTTCAATTGTAGCGCGTACAACGCGCCAATGTCATCTGCTCAGCCGTCGCTCAGCGCGATACTCAGCAGAATCATTGCCAGCGGCGCTGCGTGGGTGTTATGCTTGGGGCACATTTTTTGAAAAGGAGTGCCCAAAATGAGAGCGGGCACACGCCCAAGAAAATAGATGGTATGAACGAACGAACTCTCG
>DATBGS010000007.1:0-14189 GCA_036557885.1 Ktedonobacterales bacterium | reverse complement strand
TGCGTTGGCGCGGGAACGGCTCGGCGGGCGGAGGCGGCGCGGCTTTAGCCGCCTGGAGGTACTCCGGCTTGAGATGGGGATGCTCGAACGTCAACATACGAAAAACCCTCCTGATGAGTGGTGTTGACCTGTCAGGAGGGGGACGGGGTTGGGAGAGCGGTCTGGAAGATGCTGCATACCATCTCTCAGCCTCGCTCCTGCCTCCTGACAGGTTCGTGGTCAACACGCGCTTCTGTGAATACAGCAGCGCGCTGTGCCGTTTAGATTCTGCAACCAAGTATACTGGAAAAATTGGCCGCTGTCAAGCCCCGTAGGAGCCACACCCCACTTGCCGCGCCCCTTTGTTTTGGGGTAGCACCGGCTTCTAGCCGGTGAGCGCTTGTAGCCCCGCCCCGCCCCGGTGAGTGCGCCAGGCCCCGCCCCGCCCCGGCGGGCTGGCAGCCCGCGCTATCTTGCTTCCCACACCTGCACGCTCTTATCATCCCCGCCAGAAGCCAGATGCTTGCCATCTTTTGACCAGGCCACCGCGTTCACCGACCCCGTATGGCCGCGATAGGTAAAGACATTTGCGCCCGTTGTGGCATCCCAAAGCTGCACAGTCCCATCCTGGCTGGCGGAAGCAATCCGCTTGCCATCGGGCGACCAGGCTACACTATAAACAGCACTGGAATGCCCTGTGTAGGCATAGAACAGAAGACCATACGGCTCCCTGACGAGCACCCTGCCATCATTACCGGCGGAAGCAAACAGCTTTCCGTTTGGCGACCACGCCAGTGAGTTCACGGGAGCAGAATGGCCGCCATAGCCTGCAACCCCCTTCCCAGAACTTGCATCCCACAGAGCGAGCGAGTACGGTGCAGCGCCACCAGAGAGAATGTGGCTACCATCCGGCGACCACGCCAGCGCGAAAACGCCAGTTGTCTGGCCGCCAAAACTGAGCCGGGTCTTCAGGCTGCTTGCATCCCATACCTGAATGGTGCCGCTGTTCCCCGCCGAGACGATCTCGCTGTTATCTGGCGACCAGGAAAGCGCCTGCACGCCACCGCCACCGAAGGCGGCTTTTTTGTTTCTGGGGGACATCCCACGAGCGGCGCTGCCCTTGCCAGAAAACAGCCCCGCCAGCTTTGCCAGGCTACCCTGTGGGGAAGGATAATCAAGGCCAATGGTATCAGTGACAGCATTCCAGAGTAAGACGCTGTTATCCATGAGGCCACATGCGAAAAATTGCCCATTTGCTGACCAGCCCAGCGACTGACAATACACCAGGCGGTCCATGCGAGTCTTCAGCGTCTGAGGGTTCCAAACCTGTAACGTGCCATCAACACTGGTTGAGACTATCTCCTGCCCATTGGTGGGCGACCAGAGTACAAAATGCACCGGCCCAACATGGGCACGATAGGGCGGATAGGCCACCGTCCCCTGTGTATCGGGCGTCGGAGTAGGTGTCAGGCCCGGCGCGGGCGTGGTGGGGGATTGAATGGTTGACGTTGGCGCCACCTGGAACCCGGACTCCGTGCCTGATGTGGTGGGATTCGGAGGCGCGTCTACTATTGGCGTAGTGCGCTGCCGCAGAATGCCCACGACACCGACGCCCACCACCAGCGCGCCCAGCCCCAGCCCAACTGCCACCGCGCGCCGCGACACCCCACCAGTGCGCGGCTGGATGGGCGGCGGCATGGGGGGAACCTGCACCAGTTGCGGCCCCAGCGCGGTTAAGGGGTAGGGATGAATGGATTGGTCGGGCGGTTGCGTTGGAGAAAGCGCGGCAATGCCCCTGGGCAGCACATCCGTTGGGTTGGCCGCGCGCCCCTCCAGCATCCGTTGCAGGCGCTGCCTCACCAGCGTCATCGTCGCCGGGCGGCGGCCCTCCTCCATCTCCACCATCTCGGCCACCAGCGCGGCCAGCGCCGGGGGCACCGGCGAATGGAGCGGCGCCACATGGAACGGCTTTTCTGCCGGGTCCGCGCCGCTCAACATCTGATGCAGCGTCACCCCCAGGCTGTAGATGTCGGAGCGCGGCGTCGTCTGCCCCTTGCCGTAGCCTTCCGGCGCCAGATAGCCGATTGTGCCAATCACCAGCGTATCCTTGCTCTGCCCCGGCTTAAAGAGCCGCGCAATCCCAAAATCAATCAGATAGGCGCGCAGCGGGGCCGTCAGCATCACATTGGCTGGCTTCAGATCGCGGAAAATAATCGGCGGCTGGCGCGTGTGCAGATACTCCAGCACCGTCGCCAGTTGCACGCCCACCTCCAGCGCGTCCGGCACAGGCAGCCGCCCGCCCGGCGAGCGCCGCAGCCGCTCCTCCAGCGTCTCCCCCGCCAGAAACTCCATCACCAGATACCAGCGCCCGCCCTCCTGAAAGTAATCATGGATGCGCGGCAGATTGGCATGGCTCAGGCCCGCCAGCAGCACCGCCTCTTGCTGGAACGCCTCGCTCGTTTTCTGCGCGTCCTCTGGCGTCTCCCGGCGCTGGCTGATCTCCTTCACCGCCACGACGCGATGATGCACCTGCGTATCCTCAGCGCGATAGACCGTGCTAAACCCGCCCGCGCCTGCCTGCCCCAGAATACGGTAGCGCTGGCGCAGCAGCGCGGACGGCACAAGCAATTGCTGGCTGGGAGTCGAAGCCAGCGGGTGCCCACAGGAAACGCATGATGTCGCATCGGGCAGGTTGACCGCGCCACACAGGGGGCAGTAAATCGGGGGAGAAGAGGCCATTGCGCACTCCTTTCGCAGAGAAGGCCGGGCAGATAGACTAATGCTGAGCTTGCATCTCTATGAAAGATTACGCTGAAGGCGGCCAAAATGTCACATCACGGCTGGTTTAACCGTTCGAGCGCTTGCGCTTTGCCCTTGCTCGCAAAAGTAGATTTCGGGTCCAGGCGCAGCGCTTGTTCATACGCTGCTACTGCATCAACGTAGCGATTCAGATCACGCAGGGCGTTACCCTTCCCATTCCAGGCAAACACAGAGCGGGAGTCCAGGCGTAAGGCCTGCTCATAGGCGGCCAATGCGTCGTCAAAGCGCTTCAGGTCGCAGAGCGCGTTGCCCTTGCCATTCCAGGCAAAGACCGAGGCAGCATCCAGGCGCAGCGCTTCCTCATACGCCGCCAGCGCTTCCTGCGGGCGCTTGAGGTCGCGCAGAGCGTTGCCTTTTCCGCTCCAGGCAAAGGCAGAAGCCGGGTCCTGACGCAGCGTCTCCTCAAACGCGGTCAACGCTTCAGCATAGCGCCGCGCCTTCCAGTGCGCGTTGCCCTCGGCCAGCCACTGCTCTCTGGTCTTCTGGGATGCTGGCGGTGGTGCAGCAGGTGATGGGTCGGATTGGCGCAGGGGGCGCTGAAGCGCCTCCATGACGCTCTTGACCACCTGCACCCAGACGGTGTTGCGCTCCACCAGAGGCAGCGCGGCAAGCGGCTTGCCGGGGTTGTTGACCGTCTGGTAGTCGGCCAGATCGGAATATTCGAACAAACTGGGCTGAAGAATGACCGAAAGCACCAGCGTTTGATGCGCTCTAGCCGCTTCCAGCAGCGGCGGCAATTCCTGACCCTGGATAAACTCAGAAGCAAAGAATGCCGGACTGACCAGAAAGAGCGCCACCCGCGCCGAGGCAATCGCTTCCTGGATTTGCTGGCGCCAGACATCGCCAGGCTTGATCTCAGTATCCGCCCAGAACACATCCATCAAGCCACGATGCTGCAAGAACTTCAGATGCTCCTGAAGCTCCTCCAGGTGCTCCTTGTCCTTGTGGCTATAGGAGATGAAGGCTTTGGTGCGGGCAGGCGTCGCTTGAGCCATTGTCGCCGTCCTTCTCTATCCTGCGCATTCTGCCACGAGTATAGCTGACTCTGGCTCGCTGCGTCAAGCCTCCTTGCCTGGGCAGCCTGGCGACTAAAGTCGCGGCTATGGGCATCTGCGGATGCCACCCCCAAGACAAAGGGGCACGGCAAGTCCGCCTTCGCGGACTCCCCACCCAGGTACGCCAGCCTTCTTCCCAACCCGCGCAGGCGTGTTTTGCTGCGCCCCTGCATTGAGGGGTGGCAGCTTCGCTGCCCATAGGCGCGGTTTTAACCGCCAGCTACACGGTAAGCGGCTTGGCGCGGCTGAGCCAGGGCCACCAGGCCAGCAGCAGCCCCAGCGCGACCAGTCCGGCCCAGGCGCTCAGGCCAAAGGTGGCAATTGGCCCCCATTGAATCCAGAGCCAGCCGCCCAGCAGGTTGGCGGGGATGGCCGCCGCGCCGGTCAGCCCGTTAAACCAGCCCAGCGCGGTGCCGCGCCGCGCCTTTGGCACCAGATCGCCCACAAAAGCGCGGGCCACGCCCTCGGTGGCGGCGTAATAGACGGCGTAGAGCAGGAAGAGGCCCCAGGCGTGCCAGCCCTGTGTGGCGGTGGCCCAGCCCAGGTACACGAGAGAAAACGCGGCATAGCCGGCGGCCAGCACCGGCAGGCGCCCCCAGCGGTCAGAAAGCACGCCCAGGGGGATTGCCAGCGCTGCATACGCCAGATTAAAGCCGAAATAAATGATGGGCACGGCGGCCAGCGACTCCTCCAGCCCTTCGGTGCGCAAAAAGAGGAAGGCGTCGGCGGAATTGCCCAGCGCAAAGACGGTGGCAACCACCAGAAACAGCCAGAAGCGCGTGCCCAGCGAACCAGTGGCAGGCGCGGCGGCCAGGTCGCGCTGCTCCCTGGGCTGGGCGCGGCGCGGGCGCAAAAAGAGCACCACCACCAGAATTGCCAGCAGCCCCGGCAGCAGTGTCCAGGCAAAGACGGCGCGCAGGTCGTCGGGGTGCAGAAACAGCAGCCAGGCCGCCGCCAGCGGGCCAATCGCCGCGCCCAGCGTATCCATGCCGCGATGAAAGCCAAACGCCTTGCCGCGATACTCTTTGGGAGCTTCGTCGGCAATCATCGCGTCGCGTGGGCTGCCACGCACCGCCTTGCCGGTGCGGTCCAGCACGACAATGCCCAGCGCCTGCGCCCAGCCTGTCACCACCGCCAGCAGCGGCTTGACCAAATTGGAAAGCGTCACTCCGGCAACCACCAGCGGCACGCGCCGACTGACGGTATCCGCCAGCCGCCCGGAAAAGAGCTTGAAGATGCTGGTGGCGCCCTCGGCAAGCCCTTCAATCAGCCCGGCCAGAATCAGCGGCGTCCCCAGCACCTGCACCAGAAAAAGCAGGCGCAGCGGCGCGATCATCTCACTGGAGATGTCGGTAAAGAGGCTGGCCGCGCCCAGCACGACCACCACGCGCGTGATGCCCGCGCGCCAGCCGGGGCGCGGACGCTTTTCTTCCTTTCCTATTTCCATCTTATGCGCCAGCTTCGGGGCGATAGGGAGCATAGACCTGAATATCGCCCACAAATTCTGGGAGACGCGTGTGCCCCAGCAGTTGCCGAACCGCTTGCGATTCACCAAGATGATACCAATAGTGGTACATCAGGCGGTGCAGCATGGTGCCGACATTTTCTTCCGCTGGCTTGCCATCAATCAGCAAGAAGGTCTGTAAGCTGTCGGTGGTTAGCGTTTCCAGATAGTCATCGGCGGCGCGTGTCACCGCCTGCCACGCGGCCCACATGTCATCCAGCGGAGGCGTGCTGGCTGGCTGTTCATATCCAACCAGAGCCTCTAACTCTGGCGCGACGTTTTTCTGCTGCGCCTCCAGCACCCAGCAATAATGCTCATGCGAGGCTAGATGGCCGATCATCCAACTGATACAGTTCATTGGCGGAAAACGGCGGCGGGCATCCGCATCAGAGACGCCTTCCAGGGCACGCAGCCATTCGCGCCGGGTGAAATGCAGTTGCGCAACGAGTGGATGGGGCATACTGTTTTCTCCCTCTCAATCATTCTCGTCATCATCTGGCCCGCGATACAGGCCGTCCACTGTGCCATTCATGGTCATGCGCTGCACCACGCGATGATCGGAATCAGTGACATAAAGATGCTCGCCTGGTCCCAGCGCCAGCGCGCCAATGCTCTTAAACTGCCCCGGCGCATTGCCCGGCCCGCCCAGCGTCCCCAGCAGCCGCCCCTCGCCGCTGTAGCGCAGCAAGCGGTTGTGGTTCAGGTCGCTGACCAGCAGTTGATCGTTGCCGAGCGCCAGCAGCGTCTCATAGGGGAAGCCCAGCGCGCCCTGCGGCTTTGGCAGGCTCCAGAGGATGCTTTCCCGCGTTGCCAGTGTCTCGCGCCAGACCTGATTATCCAGCAGCGCGTACAGATGCCCGGCGCCATCGGCGCTCAGGCCGCGCAGCGTGCCAACCTGGGGCAGCGTCTCCCTGCCCAGCAGATGCCCGGTAAAATCGTAGGTGAGCACCTGCCCGCGATCATCCCCGATATACAGGCGCGTGGCATCGCTGGTGAGGCAGCCAAAGGACGGCTCGTAATCGGCGGGCAGCGGCCACATCTCGTCCAGCGTGCCATCCGGCGTAAAGCGCAGCATCTGGTTGCCCAGCCAATCCAGCACATACAGCCGGTCCTGCCGGTCCAGCGTCATCCCGCAAAACAAAAACTCATCGGTATTGGGCTTCCAGGGACGCAGCCAGCCCGCCGAATTGGGGCTGTTGAGGTTGGGCACACCCAGGCGGTTCGGATCGTTCCAGGGGCCAGGCGGACTCAAGCCAACCCCTGGCGGTCCCTTGCGGGCACTCAGGCGCGGGCGCAGCTTGGCTTGCAGCGTGCCATCCGCCGCAAAGATGCGAATGACGGGCGATTCGACATCGCTGACATACAGCGTGCCGTGTGAATCCACCGCCAGCCAGTACGGGCGAAAGTCAATCACATTGGGCGGCGTGCGATAGGCCACCATGCCCAGCGCCAACAGCGTCGGCAGCGTCAGCGCCAGCAGCGCCCGGCGCTGCCAGGCGGCAGGCGCGAACAGCAGCGCCACCACGCCCGCCGCTGCCACGACTGGCAGCGCGCGCAGGCTTTGCTCCAGCACCAGCGGGCGATTGAGCGGGATGGGCTGCGAGAGCACGCACCAGCCAACCACGCCCCAGAGCACCCCAAAGCCGACGATCTGTAGCGCCACGCGCTGCCAGCCGCGCAGCAAGAGGGGCAGCATCAGCCCGGCCAGACCCAGCGCGACGAGCGCCAGCGCGGGCAGCCGCGCCGCGTGGAAATTCAGGATGGGCGGCCAGAACAGACTCAGCACCAGCGCGCCCAGGCCAGAGGCCAGACGCGCCAGCCAGGGCAGGATAAGCTGAACGTTATGCTGCTTCATACTGTGATGGTACCATATCCGCCCTGGCCCACATGCTTACTTGATCTTTGTATACATTACGTCGAAGTCGTGTTCCCACGTGGTGCCGTCAGAAGACTTCTCCCATTTGGCCGCGATGGTCTTCCCGTCACTGCTAATTTTGCCCTCATAGCGCTGCGAGAAGTTGGGGGAGTTTCTCCACATCTGCCACACCCCATCCGAGAAGCTCATCTCATAGACCCGCGAAACGCTTCGCGCATCGTAGTAGAGCACAGTGTAGTTTGGGGCCGATTCATCGCGGCCTATGAGCCAGAGGGCAGCAGGTGGACTCGGCGGCTTGTCACCCATGCGCAGCGCCAGAAAAGCGCCGTCCTGCGCCCACTCGAAAGTAACCCGTCCTTTTACCGTCTGGGATGGGTCAGGAAGAAAAGACGCATTGGAGAGTTCCATCTGCCACTCGCCAACCAGCACCTCAAGCTGTTGAAGCGCGGGATTCGGCCTGGGTGCCTGCGGATTCGCCTGGGCGGTGTTATCCTGTGTCATCAGTTTTTCTCCTTCAGTTTTTATTCGTGCGATTGCTTTCTCCCCCCATTGTATGCTAGAGTTAGAAATAAGCATGCAATGGACGCGCAAGGAGGAGAGATGGTTGTCAAGCGTGAAAGCCCACTGAAAACGGGGGTACTCTTTCTCATCGCAGGGCTGCTTGGGATTCTCGAAGGAGTCTTTGCATCACGCCTTTCTCTGCTGGTACTGGATGGCTTGCATAGAGGACTTTTCTATGTGGCAGGTATCGGCCTGATCGGAACAGGCTTACTGCTGCTTGCTCCCAGTCCACGTTGGCAGCGTCTCAACCAACGCCGCCAGACCGCTGCTCAAGGGGATATGACTCTCCCACTCGCGCCAATCCAGCCCCCGCTTTCCGAAGCGTCATTTCATCTGCCATTACAGATCACTCCCAGGCGGAATTGGCCGCACATCGTGCAAGTCTATCTCCCTCTCACTTGCATTCTTGGATTTGCCCTCTTTGGGCGCGATCTGTCAGATGCTTTGTCATCTGGTGATTTGGGTATTGCAATTTTCGGCCTGATTGCCACGCCTGTGCTCGGTGGACTCTACATGATCTCCTGGCTCAGGCGTCAGTCCATTGAAGCCACTACCGATATGCTGAAGATAACCAGTGGTGGTGGCCGATGGTGGTCGTTTTCATCACAAAAAGAGCAGGTGATTCGCTGGGACGACGCGCGCCTCTTTGCCCTCTATGGCGGCAAGCCAGGGCAGCCAGGCACGTGCTATGAGCTTGCGAGCGCTGACGTTTCGCTGGAATGGAGAGATTACCGCCAGCAGCGCTGGTGGGTGCTCCAGCGCGCCGACGAGCGATATACCGAGCAGATGGGGATGCTGCTGGCCTACATCTCCGCCAGAACGGGCCTGCCGCTCTATGATCTGCGTTGAGGTGTAGGCCAGCGTTGCCGCGCTAACGCAGCCGCGATGAGTCTAGCACCCTGGTAGGCGTTTGAGTGTTGTGCTTGATGGGGGTGATGACGCGCAGCAGTGGGACCGTTGGCTGCTGCTCCTCTGGAATGCCCGCGTGCGACACCGCATTCTGGCTGAGGCGACGCGCCAGATGGGTCAGGCTGAGCGCAAAGAGAAAGAAGGCCGGCATCACCAGCAGACGGTGAAAGACCTCATTATAGTCAGGAAGGCCGGGCTGGAGGACCATCCACGCCTGAAGCGGATGGGCCAGGCTAAAGATGACTACCCCCAGCAGCGCCAGCCAGAGCGAGGAGCCAACCGCGCCGCGAATCCTGGCACGCACCAGCAGCACGCAGCACACGCCCGCCATCACAATCAGGCAGGCATTGACTCCGGCAAAAGCCACCGCTTCGGCTTCGGGGGCAACGCCATAGACAATGAAGCTGAGCGAAACGATGCCGGTGATGAACCCGATTGCCATCGGCCAGAGGCGCGAGGAGAGCTTTTGCGTGGTGGGAGAAACCAGCGAAAAAGATTGCGCGAGGCTTGCCAGGCCAGGTACAAACAAGACCATCGAGACGAGCACGGCGCCCTGGTGCAGCAAGATCGCGCCCTGCACCGGCAGCAGTTCCAGCGCCTGGACCAGGGAATCCAGCACATGCGAAAAGGCAAAGGCCAGCGCAGCAATGCTGATGAAGCGGTAGGCGCGCTGGAGGATGCCTTGAAGCGGCAGCGACAGAAAGACCCACAGCGTCCAGGTAGCTACCGCCAACCCCGCCAGATCAAGGGCGCCGGATAACTCAAAAGGAAGCAAGGACGCATACTCTTGTGATTCGGGGAGCACTCCAGGCAACGCAGATACCAGCGGCAGGAGACCGCTCATCACTGAACCTCCTCAAAATACGGCAGCAACGCATCCCAAATACAGACAACTACTGACCCGTAGGGGAAGCTAGCATAAAGAGTGCCAATTTCCAGCGCCCATTCTTGTGCAAAAGCGACCTTGCAATCTCTTGACTCATCGGCTATACTGGTTGCCAATCAGCTTCCCCTCCAGCGAGCGAGGGGCATCCGTATTTTGTGAGGTGCCTGGCATGCCTGAAAGCAGCGAGTCAGCGACGCCCCTACCCTCCGAAGACCCCGGCGGTTCTGCGGCCTCCGTGCAGGCGGCCATCGAGTCCGAGCGCGCGCTCTCCGGCACGCTGCCGGGCAGTAACGTCGTCATTCGCACCATCCACATGAACAAAATCTTTGGGTCGCGCCAGGTGTTGTTTGACATCAACTTCACCGTGCGGCGTGGCGAGGTCGTCTCGCTGATTGGCCCCAGCGGTTCCGGCAAAAGCACCATTATCCGCTGCATCAATCGGCTGGAAACGCCCACCAGCGGCGAAATTTACGTGGATGGCAAGCTGATGACGGGCAGGCTTTCCAACAGAGAACTGAGCGAAGTGCGCCGCGAACTGGGCATGGTCTTTTACAACTTTAACCTCTTCCCGCACAAAACTGTGCTCGAAAACATCACCCTGGCGCCCATCAAAGTGCGCAAACTCCCCAAGGAGCAGGCCATTGTGCAGGCCATGACGTTGCTCACCAAAGTGGGCCTGGCAGAGAAGGGTGACTCGTATCCCAGCCAGCTTTCCGGGGGCCAGAAACAGCGGGTAGCGATTGCCCGCGCCCTGGCGATGGAGCCAAAAGCCCTCTTGTTTGATGAGCCAACTTCCGCGCTGGACCCCGAACTCGTCGGGGAAGTGCTCAAGGTAATGCGCGAGTTGGCCGATGAAGGGCGGACGATGGTGGTGGTGACCCACGAAATGCGTTTTGCTCGCCAGGTAGCTGATCGCGTCGTCTTTCTAGCAGGAGGTCGCATCGTCGAAGAAGGAGACCCCGAAGAAGTCTTTACTCAACCCAAGGAAGAACGCACGCGCGCCTTCCTGGAAAGCGTCCTCTTCCCAGTTTGAGGTCAAGTCACGAGAGGAGAACACCGGCTATGATTCATCGTCCCAAGCATCATTTTGCGTGGAAATTCCTCAGCAGCCTCGCCGTGCTGTTGACCCTGCTGCTGACAGCCTGCGGCGCGGGCAATACCCCCAGCTCTACGGGCAGCGGCAGTACCAACACTCCTGAGAAGGTTGCCAGCGATGGCCTGCTCATTCCTGGCACGTTCCAATGGGGCGCCGACGCGACGGGCGGCGCGCCGTATATCTTCCCCGATCCCAACAACGCCAACAAGAACATCGGCTTTGAAGTGGATATGGCGGGCGCGCTTGCCAAGCTGATGGGCGTGCAGGACAAGTTTGTGCAGATCACCTGGTCCACCTGGCCCCAGGCGCTGGCAGCCCAGCAGTTTGACGTGTTTATGAACGGCCTGGAAATCTCCAGCGACAACGTGGGCAGCGCCCTGTTCACCATCCCCTACTATGTCTACACCGAACAGATTGTGGTGAAAGCCGATAACACCACCATCACCAGCTTCAAAGACCTGGAAGGCAAGACGGTGGGCACCGGCACTGGCTACAAAGCCGAGGATTACCTGGAGGCCGACCCCGCCATTCACGAAAAACTCTACGACACCGATCTGCCCTTTAGCGATCTGGCTGCCGGGCGCATTGATGCTATCTTGATTGACGCCCCCATTGCCCAGTTCTACGGCGCGCAAGACTCCCAGCATCGCTTCAAGATTGTGGGCGGCGACCTCTTCCCCGGCTACTACGGCATTGGGCTTTCGCCCACCAGTTCCAATAGCTCTGTACTGCGTAACGAGTTGAACCAGGCCATCACGCTGCTGCTTCAGGACGGCACCCTGGAGAAAATCTACAAGCAGTGGGGCCTGTGGAACGACTTGCAGAACTGTATCTATAACGTGGGCGCTACGATCAACGGTGTGCAGTGCCCGGCACTTCCCGCTGGCGCGTAATGAGGTTTTAGCAATTATGCAGGCCACGAAGGCTGGCGGTTAAAACCCCCGTGAAGAACGGGGGCACAGCCGCGCCTAAGGGCCTGCGGGCCAGGAAGTCCGCCTGCGCGGACTGGGTTTCGTTCTAACCCGCGCAGGCGGGTTTTGCCGCCGTGCCCTTCTGTCTTAGGGTGCCCCCTTGCCCTGGGGGTGGCGGAACGCCCTTAGGCGCGGCTTGCCCCCTCTGGGGGATCTTTAGTCGCCAGCCTTCTTGGCCTACCTCATTGGTAAAACTTCATAAGGCGCCGCGCGAGCGATTTATTCTGATGGAGCGGCTGAAGTTCAGCCGCTCCGTTTGCAGCGCCGGCCTCCGTGCCGGGCAACGCGGCCCCGGCAGGGACGCCGGGGCTACAAGCACAAGAGTGAGGTGGGCATGGGCGAACAACGTGACAGACAGCAGACCATGATCAATGCGCTCAGTCTAAGCTCTTTTCTGATCGTGTTTCTGGCCTGCTCCTTTATTGCCTTCACGCTGCTTGATCTTTCCCAGACCAGCGGCAAAGGCTCCATTCTTGACCCCAGCGTGATCTTTCCGCATGTGGGCCATTTCCTGAGCGACCTGCGCGCCAGCGCCCTGCAACACAACTCCACCTTTTTCCAGGGAGTGGGCGCGACGATGGAGGCCACCTTTATTGCCATGCCGCTCGCGCTCATCCTGGGGCTGGGGCTGGCGCTGATGGTGCGCTCCGGCATACGCTGGCTGGCAGTTCCGGCCCGCGCCTACATCGAGTTCTTCCGCAACACGCCCATTCTGGTGCAGATGTACGCGCTCTATTACGGCCTGGCGTTTAGCCCGGCGGATATTGTGGGGCAGAACTTCCTGGGCACGCTGCTCTCGCCTTTCCTGCCCGTCAACATCCTGACGGCGGTACTCGCCACGCTTACCCTGAACTACGCCGCCTACGAAGCCGAGAACTTTCGCGGCGGGTTTGAGGCGCTGGACAAAGGCCAGGGCGAAGCGGCGGTCAGCCTGGGCCTGGGCTTCTGGCAGAGCCTCTGGGCCATCATTTTGCCGCAATCCATTCGCATCATCATCCCCACCGTCATCAACGACTTTATCTATATGTTCAAGGATTCGGCCATCCTCAGCCTGATCACCTTTGTGGAACTGACCGCCACCGCTGACCGCTTTGCCAAAAAGTTCCCGAAAGATTTCTGGCAATACTACGTGCTGGCGGCTGTGCTCTATCTGGTGCTGAGCGTGCCGCTCACGGCCATTGCGCGCGCTGCCGAGCGCGCCCTGCGCACCGACGGCCAGAGCGGGCGCTCCAGCAATCTGTTTGTCTCTCTGGCCGTCTTTGTGACGACGCTCTTGCTGGTGGGGCTGCTGTTCTTTGACAGCCCGCTCTACTACATTCTCTGTGCGCTGGTGGAACTGGCGCTGATTGGCGCCTTTGTCGTGCTCTATCAGCGAGCGCGAAGGCTCCGGCAAAACGATGCCCCGGCCCAGCCACGCCCCAGCGGTGGGGACATCTCGGTGCCAGTCTATATCTTTCTGGGCACACTTATCCTGTTGGGCACCTTGATCGGCGGTGCCCTGCCGGGGTCTACCCCTGGCGGCAAACCAATTGCTGGCTTTACGCTTGCCAGCCTGGGCAACAGCTTTTTGCTGCTGCTGCTCTCCGTGACCATGCTGGTGCTGATGATGGCGCTGCTGCTGGTGATCATGTGGATCGTCGCCTACCTCCCCAACACGCTCTATCGGCTCACGCTGGGGCGGGGGCGCGTGGCGGTAGCCTGAGAGGGGATGAACTATGCAGCATATCATAGATCTGTTTAACTCCCATATCGGGGTGCTGCTCCAGGGGACGCTGATTACCATCCTCATAGCCGCCTTCAGCAGCGTGCTGGCGATGGTCTTCGCCATTCCCACCGGCCTGATGCGCCTGTCCACTATTCCGCTGCTGCGCTGGATTGCCAACGTCTATGTGGAGAGCATTCGCGGGACGCCGCTGTTTTTGCAGTTGTACGCCGTCTTCTTTGGCGTGCGCATCTTCCTGATTACGCAGTTTAACTACAACCTGGATGTGAAGATTCACGAACTCTTCACCGCCCTGAACTCCAACTCGCTGCTGCAAAGTTTCCCCTTTAAAGTGGGCGATAACCCCATCTCGCCCAGCACGCTGGTCTTTGGCGTTGTGGCGCTGAGCTTTAACTATGGCGCGTATCTCTCCGAGGTGGTGCGGGCTGGCGTGCAGGCGGTGGACCGAGGGCAGGCCGAGGCCGCCGATAGCCTGGGGCTAAGCTGGTTTCAGAAGACGCGCTTTATCATTCTGCCCCAGGCATTGCGCCTGATGATTCCGCCCTTTACCAACTACTTCATCACGCTGGTGCAGGATACCTCGCTGCTTTCGGCCATCACCCTGGTGGAACTGTCGCAGGCGGTGCAGCTTTCCATCACCGGCAACTCTGGCCCGGCAGACCGCTGGATTTTCTATATTATCGAGCTTATTCTCTACTTCGCCATCTGCTACAGCCTGGCAATTGCCGCCCGCCGCACCGAGCGCCGCTTTGCCAAAGCAAGTTAAAATAATAAAGCACAGAGGAGCGGGGGGGGGGGGGGGGGGGGGG
>DATBGS010000006.1:0-80368 GCA_036557885.1 Ktedonobacterales bacterium | reverse complement strand
TTGAGTGTTGTAAAGCGGCTTTGGTGCTCATGCAGCGTCTTAGCAAGCGAGAGAGGAGGGGCAGCGTCAAGCTTGACGCTGCCCCTCCTCTCTCGCTTGCTAAGACGCTGCATGAGCACCAAAGCCGCTTTACAACACTCAATCTGCCTGGGTCTTTGCCAGGAGATGCAGCGATTGCACCAGCGCCAACGCCTGGGTGCGGCTGCGAACCCCCAGCTTCCCGTAAATATTGCTCAGGTGACGTTTTACCGTAGACAGCGCAATGGCTAACCGATGCGCAATCTCCTGATTGGACGCGCCCTGCTCCACAAAACGCAAAATCTCTTGCTCGCGCTCGCTCAGCGGCTCAACCAATGGCGCAAGAGGCACCAATCGCGCTTTGAGCCGACCAGCCGACAGCGATGGCGCAGTTTTCGCGTATTCAGCAACTGAATTCCACCTATCTTCCTCGCGCTGAAAAGCACCCAGAAGCGTCTCCAGAGAGCGTGACGAGAACTTGAAAGTTTCTGCCTGGGGTAGCCCTTTGCGCGTCACATACAAGAGCTTGAGCAGCCGCTGCACAGGTGCAGCGCCCAAAAGAAAGGTACGCACATATCCTTCTGGCTCCGCCAGCGCAAGGGCTTGTTCCAGTGCCTGGAGCGCGCTGGAAGTGAGGTGAGCGGATTCATAGGCAGCCGCTTCAAGCACCAGGCACGCCAACACGTGGCCCATTCGTCCGGCGGCTCTGGCCTGCTGGCACTGGCGATCCACGAGCTTGAGCGCTTCTTGCGGATGCTCCTGAGCCAGAGCGCGCTCTGCCAGAACAAGCTGCTCCTCTTCCCAGAAATCCACAAAGCCTTGCTGCACCATGCTTTGCTCGGCTTGTTGACCACGCTGAGAATCGTGCCGCCAGGTGTTTGCCGCTGCCAGATTTCCCTGGGCGATGTGCAAACGTGCCTGGTGCGCGTGGATGACACTTAGTGCCCAGGGCCATTTCTCCTCCACCTCCATGCGCGCCTGCTCCAGCAGTTGCAGCGCGCCTGCCGCGTCACCGCGCGCCTGACGGATAAAGGCGAGCAGAGAATAGCCCACCGTCAGCACCAACAACGAATGCGGGGTTGGCCGCAAGCGGATGCTCTGCTCCAGGGCCGCTTCCGCTGCCTCCAGTTCGTTGCGCTCATACAGCACCATCCCCAGCGCAAGCGCGGCGTTTTGCCGCTCCAGCGCATTCCCGCTTTGCTCTGCCTGTAGCGCTGCACGCTGGCAGAGTTCCTGTGCCGCCTGTAAGCGCCCTTGATGCAGATAGACGAGTGCCAGAGACGGAATACTGGCAAAATAGTAGGAGGTTTCCCGCGTTTCGCTCGCCTTGCAAACATCTTCCAGCATCTGGCCCGCCGCCTGGGTGTCCCCAACCAGCCGTAAGGTATCACCCAGCGTGAGCAGAGCGAGGTGACGCAGGCTGTGTTTTTCAGGCAAGGCGGCCACCGCCTGCGATCCCCAGGCAACTGCTTGCAGAAGATGCCCTTGTAGTGCAGCGCGGGCGGCACGCAACGTCAGGAATTCTTGCTCCAGCAGGGCTTGCTCCTCCTGGTTATACCAGCCCCTGGTATACTTGAGGTGGTGATCTATCTCTCGCAGAGCGTGTTCAAACGCATCGAGCTGTCCACCTGCCAGCAAAAGCTGCGCCTGGGCGACACAGAGATGCGGCCAACGGGAGATCAGATCATCAGGGAGCCGCTTCAGCCAGCGCTGAAACTCCGCCAGCGCCCCGGTGCCCAGCCACTCTTCCGCGCTCTCCTCCATGAGCCGCGCCGCCCGCACAAGATCACCTCCGGCAAAGGCATATTCGATGGCTTCGGCGGTGTTCCCCTGTCCTTCATGCCACTCACTGGCGCGCAAGCGAAGCTCTGACACCCGCTCAGGCTGACTTTGTTGCAGACGCAGCCGCAGCACCTCGCCAAAAAGCGGATGAAAGCGATAGCTTTGGGGCGAATCCTCTATCGGAAGTACAAAGAGTCCCGCCTGTGCCAGCGTCTCAAGTACCTCCTGGCTGTTGCTCACTCCGGTGATCGCCTCGCAGAGCGCGCCGTTAAGTTGGTCAAGCACTGAAGTCTCCAGTAAAAACTGCTGGATAGCCGTTGGCAGCTTCTTCAGCACCTCTTCGCTCAGGAAATCAACGACGTAGGGGTGTTCCCCGGTAAAGCTGGCAATGGCGTTGGGGAGATTCGCCTCTCCCTTGAGCGCCTGCGCCGCCAGTTGCAAGCCGATAGCCCATCCTTCGGTGCGCGCGTGCAGGGCCGCAACATCCTGGGCGGCTAAAGGGACGCCCAACTGTTTTGTGAAGAACTCCGCAGCTTCCTCGCTGGTAAAGCGGAGTTCGGCCACGCGCACTTCATACAGATACCCATGCCCGCGCAGACGTGCCAGAGGCAGCGGCGGATCCCTGCGCCCCGCCAGCACGATATGCACCTGCGGAGGGAGGTGCTCCACCAGAAACATCATCCCTTCGTGAATAGCAGCCCCAGCTTCTTGAAGCTCGCTGTAATTATCAAGCATCAGAAGCAGCGGGTGTTGATTCTTTGCTGCTGCCTTGCAGAGCGCCATGAGCACCTGCTGGGATGGAGCCGGGGCAGGAGCTTGCTTCAGCGCCTGGCGCTTCATCCCCGGCGCCAGATGATCGAGCGCAGTCAGCACGGCGGTCCAAAACCGGCCAGGGTCACGCTCGCTTTCCTCCAACGACACCCAGGCCACAGCAGGGCCAACAAGCGCGGCCCACTGCGCCAGCACGGTTGTCTTGCCAAACCCATTGGGGGCGCTCACCAGTGTCAGGGGATGCTCCAACACACGCTCCAGGTAGTCGCTTGCCCTGCTGCGTCGCACCCAGGTGGGCCGTAGTCGCGGGATAGCAAGCCTGCTCGCCAGCGCCGGAGGCGGTCCTTTCCCCCTTCCATTGCTCATCTGCAAAGAGTCTCCTGGTTCTGGAGCGGAAGCCGAGGATGGGCCAGGGGGCGCTTCCTTCACCATCAACGTCTGGGCAACACTGCGCAGGCGCTCCAACGTGAGATCAGCCGTTTTCCCCATATAGACGGAGCGCAGCCGCCCCTTATGCCGACGCTGAGCATACCAATACCAGTGCCCAGAGCGCAGTTGTTTGCGGGCAGTAAAGGGATGCGCGGTTTCTTTAAAAAAGAATGTATTGACCTTCTCTAGCCAGGCAAACCATTCGGCGGAGCCAACTTCCAGGGGCATGGGGGCTTCGGGCGTTCTCTGATCTATCACAAAATATTTTCCACGAACCGTTAGAGGGGGACGTGCCAAAGATTTCCCTCCACTCAGTAGAAATAAAATACATGGCGATGTACCTATGCACAAAATTACACAAATATGGGGCTGGCGCACACAAACAGCACTGCTGTCAATTTTCTAGGGCAGTTATGCCGCCATGCTATCCACCACACACTTCCTTTCCTAAAATCGCTACATGCTGAGAACGGCGCGTACCAGGCGGGCCAGCGGCCTTTCATCTGTTCTCCACATGAGAACTACACCGGCCTACAGGGTGAGCGTTCGCTCTCTCCTATGCTCCAAAAGCCGCGCCACTCTCCTCTACTTATGAGATTCCTTGTGATCCTTTTACCTGGTCGTTACTATGCAGCTTTCTGACAAAGATGGGCAGCTTCAAAGGCTTGGTGCTGAACAAGCACCGCTCGTCGAACCGCCTTCCCTGCTGCATGATGTAGGCCAGAAAAAATTGCGCCTTTTGTACACCTTTGGGAGCATGTGTTCTGCCCCCATATCAGGTACAGTTCACAGATGTAAACCGAGAACGATCTGCTCTGCTTCTGCGCTTCACCTGGGGAAGCCGCAAGCCTGGGGTGCTTGTCTCACACATGAGGGCAGAGAGCAGAGCAGAAAGCATGCCTTGCCTGGCGCAGTATGTTCATCTACCGAAAAACAAGCCACTCAGCAGAAATGGAAGGAACTTCATGCGCACCCGATCTTCCCCAACAGCCCATCTCCTCATCGTTGAAGAAGATGAAGAGATACGAGATTTTCTGCTCGTTCTGCTGGCCCAGGAGCACTATAGATGCGCTGCGGCAGCTTCCTTTGAAGAGGCTCTGGCGCTTCTGGAGGAACGTCGCTTTGATGTCATTCTAGCCGAACTCCTGCAAGCCAGACCAGGCGATCTGTTCAGGTCGGCCAGACGTTTCCAATTCCTGGCAGAGCCAACGCCAATTGCGCTTCTGACCGGCTGGAATGTCACCCAGGAGGAAGCCACCGGCCTGGGCTTTGTTGGCCTGCTGAGCAAGCCATTTGATGTTGATGACCTGCTTGCATGGCTTGACGATCTGGTGCGGCAGTTTACCTTCCACGAAGCTGCTGCTTGCGTGAGGGAGAGAGCGGAGTTAGGGTCATGAAAACACATAGGGCAGAGATGCAAGAGATACCGCTGGGCACACTCCCCTGGAACCTGGTGGACACCCCTGGGGCTGCCTGGCGCTGGGAGGGCAGGCGGCTCACGCTGCTGGTTGATGAGACGACGATAGCCATCGTTGATCTGGAGCGTAAGGTTTTGCTCATTGATGTTCCGCTGCAAAGAATCCAGGTGCACAAGGGCGAAAAGTAGGGATGAGGCTCTCTAGCGAAGGAAAGAACCATCTTGAGTTCCCAGACATCTATTTTCACTTATTCCAAGGGAGAAGTTATTTACTGGCAGCATGATGAGACAAGAGAAGTTTTCTTGCTGGTTCGGGGCCGGGTGGAGCTTTCGCATATTACTTCTGATGGCAAGCGGCTAAAACTGGCAATGATTCGGCCTGTGGCTTTTTTTGGCGAAGCCTCTATAGCCCCTGGGGCCACCCACTTTGCCACCGCTCACGCAGTGGAAGCAGTGCAGGTGCTAGCCCTTGGGCGAGAAGAAGTGGAGATGCTGCTGCGCAAGCGCCCCAAAGTGGCGATGCAATTAATCAGCGAACTCAACCGGCAACTGACGATGAATCAGCTACGGTTGGTCGCGCTGGCGTATTACGATGTGCCCACCCGTGTCGCTGTGGAACTGGTGCGCCTGAGCCAGGAAGAACAAACCACCAGCCTGACCTTGACGCATCAAGCCCTGGGAGAGCGCGCCGGTCTGATGCGGGAATCAGTAACGAGGACGCTGCATACCTTTGAAAAGGCGGGACTGGTGGAACTCCACCGAGGGAAGCTGCTCTTGCGCGATGTAGACGGCCTGCAAAGGCTGCTGAGTTCCAATGGCATCAACAACTTTTTTCTTGAAGAGGTGGTCTGAATGGCTACCGTTCTCTGTATTTTTTGGTATTTTTTACGCAGCTTTTTACGTTGCTTTGTGTCCCTTATGGCACGCTTTCCTTAAGATACCATCACACCCTGCCCAGCGGGTGTTGGCTGGCCTGGGGAGATATATCCTGACAGAGAAAGGAAACCTGCACCACGTTGGGCGAATGCCTTCCACGCCATGCTGCCCGGAGTGACTGAGGCAGCATGGCCCACGCTCCGTAACATGCAGCCGCCCGGTGTGGCAGGAGAGGAGGCATTGTATGGCAGGAAGATATGCCCTGCGGACAGAAGCCGCGTCACCCGGCAGCCGCGTGATTGGCCTGGACTGTGATGGGGTGCTGGCCTCCGGGCAGGAACTCTGGGAGAGCCTGTTTGCCGCGTTTCCAGAGTGGATTCCCAACTCCTATACAGCCCTTACCAGCTTCGATTGGCCGCGTGCCACCCTTGAAACGACGGAATTATGCCTGCGGCTGAGCGCCGACCCGAACTTTACCCGCCGTTTCAAGGCCATGCCGCACATGACCTGGGCGATCCACGTCCTGCATCTGCTGGGGTGGGAGATGCACATCCTCACCGCGCGGCCCCCACAGGTGCAGCAGGCCACGCGAGAATGGCTCTTTGAGCAGCGGGTAGGCCATTTGATTAGCGCTGTGCATTGCACCGAAAACAAAGTGCAGCTTGCCCAGGAACTGGGCTGCACCGTGTTTGTCGAAGATAATCTGCGCACAGCCGAGCATCTGGGGGCGTTGGGGCTGCGCAGCTACCTGATCAGCGCTTCCTACAACTACGCGCCAGAAGAACATTGCATTCGCATCAGTGGCTGGCGCGAGCTTTTGCCTGATCTGATGCGCTACCAGCACGCCGTCCAGCAAAGGGCGCCTGCGCTGCTTACTCGTCTGGCACGTCTCTGAGGACTAGGGAATGCCCGAACAGTGGGACACAGTGCGCACCTGGAAGTGCAGCGGCGCCAGGGTACGGCCTAGCAGCGGGCACTGGTAGGTTGCCAGGCTCTCCATCTTGGCCGGGTCGAGCGTTTGCCAGTCGTCCAAAAGCAGCCCTCCGGTATCCCAGGTATCAGGATTCCAGGCCCAATACGTATAGCTGAAGCCGTTGTGCTTCATGAAAGCGATCAGGCTGCGCATCCAGAGGCCGGCGGACGAGTCGGTCACAGAGATGGCGCCAAACTCACCAACAAACACCGGCGCCACGCCTTCCACCTGCAAGTACCCCCAATACTTCATCCAGACGCCCGGCAAGTTTTGCGGAAAATTGCGGGCCGAGAACCAGGATTGGTACGAAACCTCTGGCCCGTAATCATGGATGGAATAGACCAGCTTCTCTGGTTCCAGCAGATGCACCGGAAACTGGCCTGCTCCCTCCAGATTCCCACCCCACCAGTAATAATCCCCCTTGTACTGCTCGACCCCCTGCACAATGATCAGCCAGGCAGGATTCACGCTTAAAATCGCGTTGCCTGCCCGTTCTGCTGCCAGCCGCCAATCGGTCCTGGGGTCGCCACTGCCCCAGGTCGCCGCGCCGTGCGGCTCATTATGCAGGTCGGCCCCAATCACCGTAGGGTTGCCCAGGAAATGACGCGCCAGCATCACCCAATCCGCAATCCAGCGCGATTCCGGCACCTGGCTGGTGTACCAGAGATCAGATTGCGCGTAAGCCGTTGGGCGATGACGGTCCAGAATGACCTTCAAGCCGCGCTGGCTGGCCCCCTGCACCAGCCGGTCCAGCAGGCTTAAGCCATGCAAGCCGCGCAGATCAGGGTTCTTCTGGTAATCTATCCCCTGGGGCATGCTGCTCGCTTCCAAAAACTGATTGCTGAACGGGAAGCGGATGGTATTAAAACCAGCGCGAACGATCTGGTCAAGCATATCCTGCCAGTTGCGCACATCCAGACCATGCGGCGCAAAGGCTGAGGTTTCCATCCCAAACCAGTTGACGCCCGTCAGATGGACTTCGCGGCAGTTCGCGTCAATCAACCGTCCTTGCACTGCCCGCAAGCCGTATTCATCCCCCAAAGGGGTGCATTTCGTCCGGCTCAGAGAGACTACCAGCGTACCCGTGATGATCAGGCTCAGCAGCAGCATGATGGTAATAAAGAGAGAAAGTACGCGGGAACGCTCATCCATGCGAACAATTATCCATGCGAACCATCACGTCGGGCCAACCAGAAGACCTGCCTGGGTGGACGAGATAGAGGTAATCCCCGGTTGATTAAAACAGCCATCCTCGTTGGTCAACTCCACCACAATGGCGCTCACATTATCCAGGCCCCCATTTTCATTAGCGCGGGCAACTAGAAAGCTGCCTGCCTGTGTTACGTCGTTTGCCTGCCGCAAAATTGCCTCCATCTCTGGATCGCGCACCATCTCCCACAGGCCATCTGAGCACAGCAGCACCTTTTCCCCGCTGGCAAGCGGCTGGCGAAAGGTATCAACCTCCACCCAGGGCTGATGGCCCAGGCAGCGAAAAATCTGATTGCGCTTGGGATGGGTATACACATCCGCGCGTTGGATAATCCCGGCAACAACCAGGCTCTCCACCAGCGAATGATCAATAGTGACCCGCTGCAACGAAGCCAGCGAGCCAAGCAGATAGGTGCGGCTGTCGCCCACGTTGCAGATATGCGCCTCGCGGCCTGTGACCAGCGCCGCCGTCACCGTACACCCCATTGAGGTGTGATCACGCTGGTTTGCCTGGTAGAGCCGCTCATTCACTTGCTGAATAGCCCCCGTAAGCAGCGGGAGCAATTTCTGCGCTGGCCATTCCTGCCGGAGCAACGTCGGCACGAGCGCGTGAAACAGTGTCTCCACCGCTACACCGCTGGCTTTGTGCCCATCATCATGTCCGCCCATCCCATCAGCCACCACAAAGAGGCCAAACGGCTCAATCTTGTCTTTTCTCCTGAGCGCGCCCGTTACCGCCAGGAAACTATCTTCGTTTTCGCGTGCCGCGCGTTTACGCCCACGATCTGACTTTGCGCTGAAGCGCATCGCCAGTCCGGGCTGCTGTTTGTAGGGGGCGCTCCTGTATTCCCCTATTTCCCTTCCGGGCAGCGCAGTGAGTGGTGTTTGCCAGGCTGCTTGTTTTTCACCTGGCAGGCTGGCGGGCACATCAGCCTGCCAGGACGAAAAAGCCGGAGAAATAGCAGCCGTCTGGCTTCGAGAACGCTCCTTGCCCTCGGAGGCCGTTCCCGCTCCTGCTCCGGCTTCGGCCACCTGGGGAAGTTCAGTACGACAGATAGTACAGCGGCTATCCCCAGGGACAACCAGCGCGCCGCACTGGAGGCAAAAGCGTGCCGGAGGAGGGTCATGCTGTAGGGTGGAGCGAGGAACTGACGCAATAACTCCTGTCCTTGAGGACGCCGGAGTCCCAGATTCAGTCAGGTTCCCGTATTCCACCATTGAGTGTAGATCAGTCTCATGCTTGCTTCGCCTCCAGAGGCGCAGCTTACGGAGCAGAGGGGCGAGAAGCAGCAGCACCGCCAGCGAGACGCAGAGCAGCAGCCAGAGCAGCAGCACCAGCAGCACCAGTACCACCGGATTCTGGAGGGAGAGCGTGCCGACGGCACCGCCACTGCCGACAGCAGGCGCGAGCAATGCTCGTGCCTGGCTACCAGTGGTCATCTGGCTGCCAGTGGTCATCTGGCTGCCAGCGGAAACATGGTGAGTTGGCTGGGCCAGCAACACAACCGGGCCAATCGCAGGCGGAGGACCAGCGGGAGGCGTTTGCGGAGGGAGAATCTCAAAATCCACCTTTACCAGCGAGCCAGAATACACCCCCACCAGGATCAGCGAGTGATCTCCCGTCTGCGCAGGCAGCACGACGCCCTCGTGGACAGCAAACTGCCCCTCGCCGTCTGCCTTCAACTGGGTGACGGGCTGCCCTGTTTGCTGATCCAAATAGACCAGGACCGGTTCACCAGCCGCAAAGCCCTGGCCCTTAAATCCCAGGGGAACGCTGGGCGGCGGCGCGTAGTTATCCAGCACGACCCAGGGGGCAAACCCCAGAACGGTCAGATTGCGAATGAGCATTTTCTGGCTCTGAAGCCCAACCACAATGAACGGATAGTCCCCAGAGGGCAGAAATGGAATAGTGGCTTCCCCGTTCACATTGCCGCCTGCATTGGCAAAGGCGGCAACCAGCAACCGGCTGGCGCTCTTGGAAGGCACATCTTCCAGGTCGCCTATGCGCACATCCACCTGTTCGCCTGGTTGAAACCCCCTGCCCCCGAAGCCAATACTCTGCCCTGGCTGGGTGCTATAGGAATCCAGCCAAATTTCAGGAGGGATAGCCTGCTGCTGGAGTGGTGCCTGGCTGGGACAACCACAGCCGCCCCTGGCTGGCGCAGCCGGGTGCCCTTCTTGCCGGTGAATGGCATGGCCTTTCTGAACAAGCTGCCCGGCGGCTTTTGCGTCAACATTGCTCATCGCTGCCGCCAGGAGACTCACAGATGCCAGGAGCGAGAGCACGCTGCTCAATAAAACTTTCTTCATGATAGATACGCCTCCTTGGGCTGGAAGTGGTCGAGACGGGACTTCCAGCCCAGCCACAACGCGGTGATGAAGGTGCGCAAAGACCTTCGCTCCTGGTTTAAGGTGCCGATATTTGAATGGTCGCAACTGCAACCGCTCCGCTTTTCGTGCCGGTCAAGGTGATGTACATCTTCCCAGGCTGGGCATCCGGCGGAATAGCATAGGAGCCAACCGCTTTGGCGGCTCCGGTATCATCCGTCGTGAAGGTGCTGACGATCTTCCCCTGAGCATCGTGCGTCCCACCCACTGACACGTTTACGGTTTCGTCGCGGGCGAAGCCGGTGACATAGAAGGACACCGATGTCCCCGGACTACAGGCGTAGGTACTTGGCTTCGCTGAGGGCGCGTAGGGCGCCACCGTAAAATTTACCGTTGTTTGAGCGCGGCTCAAGCTGCCCATAAATATCAGCGTCTGCTTGCCTTTTAGGGTGAAGGGGATATTGAAGCCAGGAGCATTGATAAACGCGCCTTTCCCATCCGTCTGCACCGTAGCGATAGGCTGCCCTCCGGCCTTATCCAGATAGACCGCCACCAGTTCCTTCGGGCCAAAGTCTTTGCCCGTATAGCTCAAGACGTTATCCGCCCGAATAGCATAGTTAGAGAGCGTCACGACGGGGTAAATGTTGAGCAGATAGAAAGCCACCACAATCGGCGTCTGGCTTTTGGTGCCTTCAAAGATAAAGTTATTCGCGCCTATCGCGCCAAATGGCACCTGAAGCGGTTTCTGGCCCATGCCCCCGCCTTGATCCGCCTGAAGCGTTGCCACCGGATCGGTCCCCAGGCTTCCCCAATAGACGTTGACCTGCTCCGAGGCCGCAAATCCCTTGGCCGACACCGTGATGGTCTGCCCAATCTTTCCCACCTGCGGCTTCAAGCTCACTGTCGCCGCGCCGCCGTTTTGCACGATGCCCATCGTATCGGCGCTCTTGGCGCCATTGACTTCTTTGGCGGTAATAATGAAAGCGCCAAAGGGTTGAGACGCGGGCAGATTCACATTGACCCCCGTGAAGGAACCCGTTGCATCGGTCTTCACAAACGTCACCTGCTGCCCTACATCGGCGGTCTTTTGCTTCACCAGGAAATCCACGCGCACATTCGGGTCAAAGTTGCTCCCCAGGACGCTGACATGCCCGCCCTGAGGAACGACCCCAGGCGTGAAGAGGATAAACGGCTGCCCTCCAGGGGCCGGAGACACCTTGGGCACCGGGGTGGAGGTGGTGGCGGAAGTGGGCGACTGACCGTTCCCACGATTGGCCGGAACATTGGCATTCTGTCCACTTGGTCTGAGCCAAAAATTCGCCAGGATCGCCACCAGGATGAGGAGAAAGATCCCCCAAAAGAACATTTTGCGACGTTTCATGCTGCTGCTCCTTGTTCCAAAAGATGCTCAGTGCTGAATCTGATAAATCTGAAGTTCGACATCGCCTCGTTTAAGATCCCAAATACGTGTGGCATGCTGTAAGGCATCCAATATCCAGGTTTCACTACCGTCACCATTGTTCAGTTCCATTGCGTCAACCATTTTGTTGGACATGACGATATAGTCAATATTGTTCCAATCCCGGTGAAAGAGCTTGTCGCGGATGTCCGGGTCCGATGCAGCTTTCCAGTGCGAGTGGGCATATTTATAGGAAGGGGTTCCATCGTGCAGATCAACCCAGAGTTCATCATCCATGATGATTCGGGCAGTGGGTGGGATATGCTCGCGGACATACGCGAGTTCTTCTTGCTGCATGTAGGTCTGCGGCAGCTTATACAGGTCGTGGGGAACCACTTTGCCAAATTCATCATGGTCCAGGAAATAGCCGCCCACCGGAGACACCAGCGCCGCCATAAAAGAGAGCGCCACGACCCATTGCGTCACCAGCGAGAAGGTTTTTCCGCTGCCCTCTTTCAAAGCCACAACACAGCGATTGAGCAGCATCCCCAGGTTCATAGAGAGAAAGGGGATAAGGGGCACAATATAGAACTCCAACATCTGGCTGCCTCTGGCGATATAGAAAGCGTAGCCAGTGGCAAGCAAAGAGGCGACGAGAAAACTCTGGTTCTTCTTGCGCTCCTGCAAACCGAACAGCAGGTTGATCGCCACCGCCACCATGCCACCAATCAGAATAAAGGTGTCTTTTGACAACCAGACCTTCATAATGACCCAGAAGTAGCTGTTCAGGTCCATGATGCTGCCCTGGCTGCGGTGGAGCTGCCACCAGATGCTGTAGAGCAGCGACACGTGGTCGGCTGGCGGATTGTTCAGATTGAAGCTGAGATGCGAGGGCAGCAATTCGTTTTTTAGCGTGGCGAAGAGAAAGTAGAGCGAAATCGTCGCCAGGGCCGCGTACATCCAGAAGCCCAGCCCAAAGCGAAAATTGGGCCAGTGCCGCACCTGGGTGTAGAGCAGATAGCCAAAGGCAGGCGCAAAAAAGATCGCATTTTCTTTGGTCAGCACGCCAATGCCAAAGGCCAGGCCGCTCAATAACAAGGTAATGACACGCCCATCGTTGCTGGTGATGAGATAGAGGCTCAATAGCACCCAGAAGACCATTAAGTTATCGAGGTACACCTGGCGCTGATAGTACACAGCCAGCGGCGAGAAGTTAAACAGAAAAGCAGCGAGAAAGGCCGCGAGCGCGCTATGGGAAAGCCGATACGTCACCTGAAAGAGCAGATAGATACTCGCTATATGCGCAATCAACATCAACACGCGCCCGGTATTGATCGCGTCGCCAAACGCCTCAAACTGATGGGGCAGCAGGCTTACCCAGCCAGCAATCACAATCCAGCCTGCCGGAGCATGGTCATAGAAATAGGTATAGGGAGACATGCGGCCCTCGCGCAAGATGGACCACGCCTGCTCCATATAGATGCCTTCGTCAGTGATATAGAGTGGATAGACGAACAGATGGTAGCCATGCGTCAGAGCACCCGTGACCATCGAGATAATCAGCAGCAGACGGGTGGCAAGCGTCATGTGACCCTTGACCGTCCCTACGGTGTCTGTGACTAACGACTCTCCGACCCCACGCGCGCGTATGCCGGGAATGGGGAAAGGCTCAGAGAGCGGCTGGTAATGATTGGGTGGAACATAGCGTTCTTCGCTCACGAATCAACCTCACCTTTCTACATGCAAATGGCTCTGATCCAGGGGCGATACAAGCGAAGAGTTATTTGTAGATGGCAGCGTTTGCCGATGTGCGCCAACATGTTTGGTTTTTTCCCAATTGTTGATGCCGCGCAGATGCCGCAGCGTGGCGCGCACCGCCGCATACGAGAGCACCCATTGATAGGGGAGATAGCTGAGCGTCATCACCACCAGCGTCTTGAACGTCGGCTTCAAGCCATGCGCGTGGGTAAACTCATAGAGGCCAATCACCGAGAGAAAGAAATGGGCGATCAGCAAGTAGAACGGCAGATTCAGGAACATAGCTATTCCCGTTGGCACCTTCACCGTCACCATCATGATCAAAGCCGCAAAGACATACAGCCCCAGAAACGCCTGCGCGCCTGGAAAGGCCAGTGTATAGCAGGCCAGCCAGCGCTGGCGCCTGGTGGGGAGACGCTTCCATTCGCCCTTGAGCAGGGTTTGCAAGAAGCCCTGGTCCCAGCGGGTGCGCTGGCGAATGAAGTGCCCCAGCGTGGGGGGCGTTTCCTCGCGCGTGACATAGCGGTCATCGTAGACCACGCGCATCGGCTCGCCCAGGCAACTGATGCGAATGCCAATATCGGCATCTTCCGTCAGGTTGTGCTCATCCCAGCCCCCCACCCGCAAAAGCACAGCGCGGGTAAAGAAGACCGTATTGCCCCCCAGCGTTACAGCCCGCTTCTTCGCGTGGTAATGTAAGCGGCTCTTAAACCAAAAGAAATATTCCAGGACGTTCAGCGTGGAATACCAGTTCGTCTGGTAATTCATCAGTTGGACCCCACACTGAATGACCTGAATCTGTTCATCCAGCATCAGCGTGTTGACCACGTTGAAGATGTCGGGATGAATATCATCCTCGGCATCAAAAATCGTCACCACCTCAAACTGCGTGGCGCATAACCCCACATTCAAACCATGCGGTTTGTTGATGGGCTGATCGCTGAAAGCGATCACCCGGACATTGTTCACCCCCTCGTGGCGCAGCAGCTCAATCTTCTTCTGAGCCTGGCTGATGGTGCCGGTATCATCTACTGAGCAAACGACCACTACCTCCAGCAGCGCCAGCGGGTAGTTCGCGCGTATGACCCGATCAATCGTGGTCTGAATGACATCTTCTTCATGGCGGGCGGGGAGGATGACCGAAAAACTTTTCTGGGGCGGACGAAAGCGGGCGGGCACCTGAGCCTTGCGATATAACTCTGGTCTATCCCAGGTATAGATCATCAAGTAAATGGTATGCCCCGCTTGCAGGACCAACAGCAGCGAGAGCACGCTGGCACCCAGCAGGAGAATAGCAACCAATGGGTGAATTGATCCAGCAGCAATCGTCAGAGGCATGATACCCCCCCCCAGGTCCAAAACACGTTCACGACAAAGTTCCAGCTTGTTGCCAGCAGGACACCCAGCAGGTTGGCAAACAGGTAGGGCATCCTCAGAAGCGTCACCAGGCTCCAGAGGGTGAGCGTGGCGAGGACCAAGCCGCCCAAAGCCACCAGATTGAACTTGAAGAAGCGCCCCCAGGTAGGCCAGCGGCATCCAAAGGTCCAGCGATCATTCAAGCAGAAGTTGGAAACAATCGAGAGTTCGGTTGCCAGGCCCGAAGCAAGCACCAGCGGCAGAGACAACATCTGGTACAGCAGAAAAAGCGCGGCGCTGTTTACTCCCAGGCCGGTGCCTCCCACCACCAGAAATTTGCCCAGGCGCCGCAGCCACACCGCCTCGACATGCACCCCCACCAAAGAGAGCAGGCGTGTCAAAGGCTGACGCGCTGCCTGATCTCCACTGCAAGCGTGTTCCGGCTGCGGAGAGTGGTCCACATGCTCAGATGACTTCCTATCCAGGCCACTATTGTCATGGAGACGAGCAGCGAGAGGCCCTCTGCTTTTCATGAATTGGCTCCTGCTTCTGGCTGGTCCATCGTCTGCACATCGGCCACGCATCCACCTGCTCGTGTTCGCACCAGATAGGCGCGCTGCGCTTCAAAGTCGTGCGGCCCATGCGCAGTTAAAAGATAGAGATGCAGCACCTCCTTCTGCGCCAGGGGATACGCCCCCAGAGGCTGCATTGTCAGGGTCAAACCCTGGCTGAGATCGCTGGCGCGCTGCGCGTCTGCCTGGCGAATCAGCATGATTTGAGGGATTTGGGCCTGCAACTCCGGGCAGAGCTGCTGCCAGCCCAATTGACCATCTCGCAGCAATACTGACCGCATGAAAAGGTCGGCGCGTGTGGGAGCAACAGCGACTATCCGATGGGATGAAGCAAGATGGACCCCGATCCCCGCGCAGATGCCCGCTAACAGGCTAAGGAGGACAAACAAAGCGAGCCAGCGTTGCCAGACTCGCGCTTTCTCCAAGGGCCTGGGGATTCGTTTTATAAAAGCTGGCAGCATGCTCGCGTCCTTTCAAACGAAGGTCGTGCTGTGCCTTGACACAGCGTTGCGAAGGCGCCTGCATATCCCTGCTATGAGGGTGCCTTACACTCGCTGTGTGAACCGCGAAGCAGTGCCTGGCTGCAAGAGCAAGACTAGACGCGCTTCACTCTGCACTTTGACTGGATGCTTCAGCCCTCCCAAAGGGGGTCCAGTCTGTGCTTAAATGTGCATCAGGAGGCGTAAAATTCCGTAAAAAAAGCTGTAAAAATGGGGAAGAAAGCGGGCGGTGGGGGTTGGTTGATCATCGCGCCGCCCAGGGGGAGACAACAGGCTTCTGGGTGGGATGATGCAGGTTATACGCTGCGATGACCTGTTCCAATTTTCCCGCATTGTTGTAGGGGGCATGGATAGTTCCATCGGTTGCCGCGCCACGCAAGGGCCGCCAAAGCTCTCGCCCGCCCAGGCGCTCTTCGGGCGATGTGCGTAAAAAGAGGGCAATATCCTCATACATCTGGTTGTATTCAAGGACGCCAGTCGTGTGTCCCTGAAGCGCGTAGTAGCAGAGAAAGCTGAGGTAGCAATCCTTCCTTGGGTCATAGGGTTTGGGTGGCTCCTCCTCTGCGCGTGGTCGCCCATCCTTATACATCCAATCGCGGCAGATCAAGGCAATGGCAAGCTGGCGAATAATTTGCGCGCGGGGCTGTTGCTCATCCAGGTTAAACACGTTCCAAAAGTTTTTCGCCTCCATCTCCAGTTGCGGACCAGCATCCGTCAGGTGCTTGTGGCGCTGGGGGGTGGCAATGATCTGTTGGGCGGCTTTATGCGAGGAAGTGATCAGTTGATCTACTCCTTCAGCGGTCAGATAGAGCGCGGGAAAGGCTACACGGAGATAGCGGGCAATGAGCGTCTGGGCCGCGTCCGCACCCTGTGAGTGATCGAAAGAGGCCAGAAACAGCTTGCGGCTGATTGGTCGAGCGGCCTCTTCTGCCTCCACTACTTCTGCTGGGTACGCCAATCTCCCTGCTTCTTCCATACTCCACGCGCATAACTCTTGGCTAGCTGGTTGACGGTACGCAGGGACCGAAAGCCGGAACACTGCGCCAGGGACGTATGGGGGAGAGAATGCAGCAGGAGTGAGGCCAAGCCCATTTATTGAGAGCAGGATGGGAGCGGGGTTGTGTGATGCTCATCACCAATGAGCGTGTTGGGGCACCCCAGTGAGAAATCGGCCAGGCACTACGTATATTCTAGGAAGCCAGTAAAAGTAGGCGATATATGCTCCAGGGAGCACACATGGCCGACATCACGCTCACCATCAACGGGAAATCCTCAACAGTCACCGTCGCTGACCCTAACATGCCCCTCTTGTGGGTGCTGCGTGATCTTCTGGGGCTGACGGGCACCAAATTTGGGTGTGGGGTTGGGCAGTGCGGCGCCTGCACGGTTCATCTCGACGGAGCGCCCGCGCGTTCCTGTGTTACGCCTGTTTCCACCGTTGGCACCCGCGCGGTCACGACGATTGAGGGGTTATCCTCCAATCGCAGCCATCCCCTACAACTTGCCTGGATTGCCGAAGAAGTGCCCCAATGCGGCTACTGTCAATCCGGGCAGCTTATGGCTGCCGCCGCGCTCCTGGCAAACCATCCAACCCCAACCGATGCCGATATTGACACGGCGCTCTCTGGGAACCTGTGTCGCTGCGGCACCTATCAGCGCATCCGACGCGCCATCCACCGCGCCGCGCAGGAGCACACATAATGGATGAGCGGCAAGAACAGGGCAATGGCACAGAGACAGAGCAAGGCGAGAGCACCCAACCGGAGCAGAGCAGCGAGCCACTGACCACCCTGGCTGTTGAGGAGCAAGAGCCTCATGCCCCCGCCAAAAAGCGCGCCCTCAGCCGCAGGCAATTCCTGGTGCTTTCGGCGGTCACGGGTGGTGTGGCGGGGGCAAGCCTGCTCATTGGCTTCACGGTGTTTAATAAGCAAGGACAGGGAAAGCCGGGCACCACTGGTAAGAAGCCAGCAGCGGCTTTTACTCCCAATGTCTGGGTCCAGATTGATGCCAACAATACCGTCACCATTTGGCTGGGCAAATCCGAGATGGGCCAGGGGGTGATGACGGCCCTGCCCATGCTGCTGGCTGAAGAACTGGATGCCGATTGGTCTACTGTACGGGTGGAACTGGCGCCAGCCGATGAACGCTATGGCGACCAATTAACCGATGGGAGTTCCAGCGTCAACGCCTCATACTCCGGGCTGCGCGGGGCTGGCGCGCAGGCACGCGCCTTGCTGGTGGCTGCCGCTGCCCAGACCTGGGGAGTAGAGCAATCCACCTGCCGCACAGAAAAAGGCGTGGTCATCCATATCCCCACTGGCAAGCGTCTCGTCTACGGAGATTTGGCAGGAGTCGCCAGCACGCTCCCCCTCAACCCCACAACACTTGCCTCGCTGAAACTCAAACAGCCGGACCAGTTTACCCTCATCGGGACGCGCGTCCCGCGCCTGGATACCCCCCAAAAGGTTGACGGCAGCGCCACCTTTGGACTGGACATTCGCAGACCAGGGATGCGCTATGCAACCATTGCGCGCTGCCCCTTTCTGGGGGGCACGCTGGAGAGCTTTGATAGCAGCAAAGCCAGCGCAGTGCCTGGCGTCATCCAGGTAGTGCAGGTTAAGAGCGGCGTGGCGGTGGTAGCCGAGAACACCTGGGCGGCCATTCAGGGACGAGCGGCCCTGAACGTTACCTGGAATCCCGGCCCAAACGCCAACCTCACCAGCGCCCAGATACGCGATCAGCTTGAGGCTTCGGTGCAAAAGCTGGTCAGCGCGGGCGGCAACGCTCCGGCTGCCACCACCGGCAAAACGCTGGAGGCCACCTACGAAACACCCTATATGCCGCATGCCCCGCTGGAGCCAATGAATTGCACCGCTGATGTGCAAAGCGCGCGCTGCGAGGTCTGGGCGCCCACTCAGCACCCGCAGGCAGCGCAGCAGGTGGCGGCGACAGAAAGCGGACTCCTCACCAAAGACGTGACACTGCACGTCACCCTCATGGGCGGAGGATTTGGCCGCCGCGCCCAGACCGATTTTGTAGCCGAGGCGGTGCAGGTCTCCAAAGCCATTGGCGCGCCGGTTCAGGTCGTCTGGACCCGCGATGATGACCTCAAATACGACTTTTACCGGCCAGCCTCCTATCAACACCTGAGCGCCACCCTCAACGCGCAGGGGCTTCCTATCGCCTGGAGCCACAGCGTTGCCATACCAACCAGCGACGGACAAACCGCCACCGATGGAGCAGACGTGCCCTATAACATTCCTTCCATCTCTGTGACTGGCTCCGAGATTAATTCGGCGGTTCGGACAGGCATCTGGCGCTCCTTTAATTACTCCAACGCCATCTTTGCGCGGGAGAGCTTTTTGGATGAGGTGGCCGCCGCAAGTGGGCTAGACCCTTATCAACTGCGTGTCAGCCTGCTCAGCGACAACCCTTCTTTCCTGGCGCTGGTGCAGCTTGCCGCCAGCAAAGCCGGATGGGGCACGCCCTTGCCTGCGGGCTGGGGTCGCGGCATCGCTTTTTGCTCCTTTTCTGCCAAGACCTCCTCCACTGCTGTCGCGGAGGTTGCTGAAGTGTCTGTGGAGGCTGATGGCACCGCGCGCGTGCAGCGCGTCGTCTGCGCTGTCTCCTGCGGGTTGGTCGTCAATCCCACCATTGCCGAGTCCCAGATCGAGGGCGCGATTGTCGAGGGGCTGACGGTAGCACTCAACGGGCAGATCACGGTGGCAAATGGGCAGATTCAGCAACAAAACTTCCACGACTACCCCTTGCTCAGAATGAACGAAATGCCCACCATTGAAGTGTATTTTCTCCCCAGCACAGACAAGCCCACCGGACTTGGGGAGCCTGCTCTGCCGCCGATTGCGCCTGCCGTCGCCAATGCCATCTTTGCTGCAACGGGGCGACGAATTCGCCGCCTGCCAATGCAGCCTGCTGCTCAGCGCTAAAAAGCTTGACAAGAAGAAGGTTCGCATGGTAGGCTAGTGACATCACCATTCATCAGTTCATCCTACCAATGCGACTCTCTGTGTTGGGGAGAGGTACCTGGCATGTACAACCCCATCCGCTCCAGCAAAGCCTTTGAACAGATTAGCGCGCAGAGCGAGCAGTTGATCATCAGCGGCCCCCTGCGCAGCGGCGACCGCTCGCCCAGTGAGCAGCGCAAACACATCTTTTCCGTTCCAGGCGGCAGAGCATAACCAGAGAGCAACCAACGAATGCCGGGAGGTGAGCTATGGCACAGTTGGGGTTTATTGGCCTGGGGACGATGGGAGGTCGCGTCACCAAACGCTTGCTTGATGCTGGGCATGCAGTGATCGGCTATAATCGCACCCAAGCCAAAGCCCAGTGGTTGCTCGAAGCGGGCATGCAGTGGGGCGAAACTCCGCGCCAGGTAGCCGCCTCGTCTGAAGTGACCTTCAGCATGGTCACCAATACCGCCGCCTTGCAGCAGGTCACGGATGGACCGGATGGGGTGCTTGCCGGATTAGGCCCAGGCAAAATTTACTGCGACATGAGCACCGTCAGCCCTGCCTTTTCCCGCTCCCTGGCCGAGCGCGTGGCCGCCGTTGGCGCGCTGATGCTCGATGTACCAGTATCGGGCAGTGTTATTACGCTGGAGCAGGGCAACCTGTCCCTCATGATTGGCGGCGACCCACACGCCTTTGAGCGCGTCAAACCGATCTTGCTGGACATCGGCCCCAAGCTGAACTATGTCGGGGGCAATGGGCAGGCGGTGCTGATGAAGATCGCCACTAACCTGAGTTTGCCGGTACAGTTCCTGGCGCTCTCCGAAGGGCTGCTCCTGGCGGAAAAGGGCGGAATACCGCGCGAGGTCGCCCTGGAAACCCTGCTCAACAGCGTGGTTGCCTCGCCTTCCTTGAAGTATCGCGCCCCCTTTGTGCTTCAGATGCCAGATGAAGCCTGGTTTGATGTCAATATGATGCAGAAAGACCTGCTGCTGGCGCTGGAAATGGGTCGAGAACTCAACGTCCCGCTGCCCAGCGTGGCCCTCACCAACGAAATCCTCACCGCCGCCCGCGCGATGGGCCTGGCAAAAGAGGATTTTGCCATTTTGTTTGAGGTACTGGCACGCATGTCGGGGCTGGGTGGGACGTGAAGCCTTTGCTTTGCCTGTCTTTATGATCAATGTCTCGTTCATCAGAGCCTATTGGAGAAACATGGCATGCCACATCCGCACACCGTCTCCTCTCACAAAAAAGAACACCGGAAAGAGCAATACCCACTCCCGGCAGACCGCGAACAAGCGCTCTTGATGTATGAACTCATGCTCAAGATTCGCCTCTTTGAAGAGCAGGTGAACGAACTCTATACCAGCGCCAAAATGCCCGGCCTGGCCCACCTGTACAGCGGCCAGGAGGCCGTCGCCGTTGGCGTCTGCCAGGCGCTGCGGCGCGATGACTACATCACCAGCACGCATCGGGGGCATGGGCACTGCCTGGCAAAGGGTGCCTCGGTAGATCGGATGTTTGCCGAACTGCTCGGCAAGGCCGCAGGGTACTGCCGGGGCAAGGGCGGCTCCATGCACATTGCCGACCAGGAGATGGGCAACCTGGGCGCAAACGCGATTGTGGGCGGCAGCGCGGCCCTGGCAACTGGCGCGGCGCTCTCCAGCAAGATGCGCGGCAGCAATCAGGTGACGGTCTGCTTTTTTGGCGATGGCGCGCTCGGTCAGGGCGTGCTCTACGAAGCAATGAACATGGCTGCCCTCTGGAAGCTCCCGGTGATCTACGTGTGCGAAAATAATCTGTATACCGAATACACGCCGATTGGCGAGACAGCGGCAGGCGAGATCAGCGCCCGGCCCAAAGCTTTTGGCATCCATACCGAAACGGTAGATGGTCAAGACATCCTCGCGGTGTATGGTGCAACCCAGCGATTGGTTGAGCGCGCCCGCCAGGGCGAAGGGCCAGCATTTCTAGTCTGCAACACCTATCGCTACTACGGCCACCACGTCGGGGATGTGCAGCGCGCCTACTATCGCTCCAAGGAGGAAGAGCAGGAATGGCGCACCAACCGCGACCCCATTAAGCTGCTTGGCGCCCGGCTGATCGAAAACGATAGAGCAACGCCTGCGGAGTTTGAAAGAATTGCGCAGCGCGTACAGACCGAAATTGAAGCAGGCGCGCAATTTGCGCTCAATGCCCCCTATCCAGACCCAAGCGAGGTGACGCAGCATGTCTACGCTTAGCAGTCAGGTATCGTCTAGCCAGGTATCGTCTGGTCATGTCGCTTCCAGTCAGACATCTTCAGGCCAGCAGGCCACCCAGGGCACGCGCGAGATGACACTGGGCCAGGCTATTCGAGAGGCGCTGGCCGAGGAGATGCGCCGCGACCCGCGCGTCTTTATCATTGGGGAAGACGTAGCCGAAGCAGGCACCGCCTTCAAGGTGCTGACCGGGCTGGTGGCCGAATTTGGGCCAACGCGCGTCATTGATTCGCCCATTTCTGAGGCAGCCATCACCGGCCTGGGAGTGGGCGGAGCGATGACGGGCATGCGCCCGGTGGTGGACATCATGTTTGGCGACTTCATCGGCTTGATCATGGACCAGCTTGCGAACCAGGCTGCCAAGATTCACTACATGTCGGGCGGCAAGCTCAAAGTACCAATGGTGCTGCGCACCACCCTGGGGGCCACGCGCCGCAGCGCCGCGCAGCACAGCCAGAGCTTGCATGCCTGGGCCAGCCATGTCCCCGGCCTGAAGGTGGTGCTGCCCTCCACGCCCTACGATGCCAAGGGCCTGCTCAAGACGGCCATCCGCGATGAGAATCCAGTCGTCTTCTTTGAAGACAAGATGATGTATCAACTCAAAGGCCAGGTTCCCGAAGGCGACTACACCATCCCCTTTGGCGTGGCCGACATCAAGCGCGCAGGCACGGACATCACCCTGGTTGCCACAAGCAGCATGGTACAGGTGGCTCTGGCGGCAGCAGACCTGCTGGAGCCGCTGGGCATCAGCGCTGAGGTAATTGACCCGCGCACAACGGTGCCGCTGGACACGCAAACGCTCATCGCATCCGCCAAAAAGACCAGCCGGGCGATTGTGATAGATGAGGGCTATGAGCAGTATGGCGTCACGGCGGAACTGGCCTCGATCATTGCCGATGGAGCGTTTTACTATCTCGATGCCCCCGTCAAACGCATGGGCGCGATGAATGTTCCTGTTCCGTTTTCTCCCGTGCTGGAAGACCTGACCGTTCCAACGGCCCAGACTGTGACAGACATGGCAAAGACGCTTTGCGGCAAAGCATAGGCAAACGAAGAAGCCTGGACAACAACAGGGGAGGCGAGCTATGGCACTCAAAACCTACGGCCTGATGGGTGTTGATTGGGAGGAGCGCGTCAACGTTGAGCGGCTGCGCGCCGAGCGTCTGGCGCGCATCAAAAAGCTGCTCAAGGAGTCCGAACTGGGCGCGCTGCTGTGCTTTGATATGAACAATGTACGCTATATCACGTCCACGCATATCGGCACCTGGGCAATGGATAAGCTCTCGCGCTTCACGCTGCTGGCCCAGGACGACAACCCCATTTTGTGGGACTTTGGCTCGGCAGCGCGGCATCACCAACTGTATTGCCCCTGGCTGGGCGAGCGCTCCCGCGCGGGCATCTCCACGCTGCGCGGCGCCATGCTCCCCGCTGCCGGACGCGCCGAGGACGTGGCAAAGAAGATTCGCGTGGAACTGGAGCAGCGCGGCCTGCTCCACGAGCCGGTAGGCGTAGATGCCATTGAGCTTCCGGTGCTCTTTGCGTTGCAGGCCGAAGGCATTAAAGTCGTTGATGGGCAGCAGTTGATGCAGCAGGCCAGGGTGATCAAGACGCAGGATGAGATTACCCTGCTAAATACCGCCTGCATGATGGTGGACGCGGCCTACGAAGAACTCTACCGCTTTATGAAGCCAGGCGTCAAGGAAAATGAGTGCGTGGGGCTGGTGAACAAGGTGCTTTACGATCTGGGTTCGGAGCATGTGGAGGGCGTCAACGCCATCTCTGGCGAACGCTGTAGTCCGCACCCACATGTCTTTAGTGATCGCGTCTTGCGCCCAGGCGACCCGGCCTATTTTGATATTCTGCACAGCTACAACGGCTACCGCACCTGCTACTATCGCACCTTTGCCCTGGGGAGCGCCTCGCAGTCAATGGTAGATGCGTACAAGCACTGCCGCGAGATTCTGGATGTCGCCATCAACGAGATTAAGCCGGGCGTCACCACTGCCGATATTGTCAAGCTCTGGCCGAAGGCGCAGGAGTTTGGCTTCCCCAATGAAGAAGCCTGCTTCGCGCTGCAATATGGGCATGGGGTTGGCCTGGCAATCTGGGAAAAGCCCGTCTTTAGCCGCCTGGTCTCGCTTGATCATCCCGAAGTGATTGAAGAGGGGATGGTCTTTGCATTGGAGACATTCTGGCCGGCCTCGGATGGCTGGACCGCCGCCCGCATCGAGGAACAGCTCGTCGTTACGAAAAATGGGTGCGAGGTGATCACGCGCTTCCCGGCAGAAGAATTGCTGGTGGCTGGCGTCCATTACTACACGGCCAGCGGCTCTCTGCCGACCACACGCGAAACGCAATCCAATCTCAACGTTGCGGCAAACGGGCATATTCAACACGCAACAGGCGCCGGAACCACTGCACAGAAGAAAGGTGCCCAGGCGTAGGGCAGCGGGGATGCTATGGCAAAAGATGTGATTGCGCCTGCCTACGGCATAGCGCAGGAAACGGTCATCATTGTGCAGTGGCTGAAGCACGCGGGAGATGTGGTCACGAAGGGCGAGCCGCTGGCCGAAATTGAAACCGATAAGGCCAGGGTGGAGCTTGAAGCGCCAGCCTCCGGCGTGCTTGCCAATGTCAGCGCCGCTGCTGGCGATGAGCTTCCAGTCGGGCAGGTGATCGCTACCATCCTCGCACCTGAGGAGGCTGCATCAGGGCAGGCCATGACCTCACCTGCCGTGCCCCCTCTGGGGGTACCCCCGGCATCCCTGCCGGGCCATTCGTCGCCAGTAGCAGCGAGTCCTCTGGCCTCGCGTATGGCTGCCGAACACCAGTTGGACCTGAATCTGATCAAGCCAGCGGGGAAGCGCGTCCAGAAGGCCGATGTGCTGGACTACCTCCAGCAGCAGATGCCAGGCGCTGCTGGTGCTCCCACTGCTCCTGCTGCTGCGGCTGTCGGATTGGCATCTGCTGGTGCGGCTCGCCTCGTGCCAGCCTCGCCAAAAGCCAGGCGGCTTGCCGCAGAGCAGGGCATTGCATTGGCGGCCATAAAAGGGACCGGCCCGGAGGGCGCTGTGCTGGCCAGTGATCTGCTCCAGATGGCAAACGGCGTCCCGCCAGCCCTCCCATCAGCGCGTGAAGCAGGGCAAGAACTGACGGTAAGCCATATCTGGCGCGTTATGGCCGAACGCACCACCCAGAGCTGGACGAGCGTGCCACACTTCTCCCTGGTGCGCGAGGTCAATGCCAGCCGTTTGCTGGTCTGGCGCGAGCAGTTGGTAAAGCGTTCTTCTGCCCAGATCACCTATACCGATCTGCTTGTGAAGCTCGTGGCTGCCACACTGCGCGCGCACCCGCGCCTGAATGCCACCTGGAACGCGAACAAAATCAGGCTGAGCGATCAGATTCACATCGGGCTGGCAGTTGCCATCGAAGAGGGGTTGGTCGTTCCCGTCATTCATCACGCGGATACGCTGCGTCTCGCGGAGATTGCAGAACAGCGCAAAGAACTGGTAACGCGCGCGCAGACGGGCAAATTGCGGCCTGATGATCTGCGCGATGGCACCTTTACGATCAGCAACCTGGGCATGTTTGGAGTAGATGCGTTTACGGCGCTCATCAATCCGCCCCAGGTGGCAATTCTGGCGGTTGGGCGCATCGTGGAGCGCATTGTACCGGTGCACGGGCAGCCGGGCATCCAGCCAATGATGATTATGAGTCTTTCCTGTGATCATCGCGTAGTGGATGGGGCACGCGGCGCGCAGTTTCTTTCTGCTCTGGCCGAGGTGATCGAGGAGCCGCTGGGTCTGCTGGAGTAACGAGCAGATTGATTTCAGCAGGAAGACTCTAGAGGGCGTTGGGAGGCCTGAGCGTCTTCGCTGCTGAGCGGCAGGGTAAACCAGAAGCGCGTGCCATGCCCTGGCGTACTCTCGACGCCTACCTGCCCATGCTGCTGCTCAATCAGCGTCCGGCTGAGATACAACCCCAGCCCCAGCCCAACCCCCGACCCGCTCAGCACTTCAATCCCAGGCGCCCGGTAAAATCGCTCCCAGACCCGCGCCAGAAGCGCTGGCGAGATGCCCGGCCCTTCATCACGCACCCAGACACGCGCCTGCTGCCCTTCTACCTGCAACCCAACCTCCACCGGGCGGTCTTCTGGCGAGTATTTCAGCGCGTTAGAGAGATAATTGCTCAGCACCTGCTTCACCCGCTCTTTATCCACCACAACCAGAACTTCTTGCTCAGGAAATGCTTGCAGATGCAGTATGCGTTCTGGAGTGAGGCGGCGCTGCTCCTCAACGGCCTCGCGGACAAGCGCGATCAGGTCAGTTCGTGCCAGATACAGCTCAAGGCGACCTGCCTCAATGCGAGAACTATCCAGCAGTTCTTTTACCAGGCGCTCAAGCCTGCGTCCTTGCTGAAAGGCAAGCAGCAAGTCATCCTGAAGGGTGCGCAGCGCGTTTCCCTCTGCTCCCTCAGCAGGGATGGGAACCCGCGCGAGGTGGCGCTGCGCACCTTCCAACCCAAGCAGAAGGCTGGTCAAAGGCGTTTTTAACTCATGACTGGCAATTCCAAGAAACATCTCCATTTGTCGTTTGGCTTCTTGATGCGTCAACGCCTCGGCCTGGGCCTGCGCGCGCTCATGCAGGAGGTGCTCCCGTTCAATCACCAGAGCACCCAGTTTCGTTATCGCTCGCACCAAATCTCGCAGATGAGCAGACATCTGAACCTGGGTCCAGGGCGCGGCCAGCGTCAGCAAACCAAGCAGGGTTCCATCGCGCTGTACCGGAACAACAAGCGCTCGTAATTCTCCACAAGGGAGCGAGCCAGTTGTCGCAAGCAGTTGGGGCGGGTCTACCAGAACCATCTCCCCTCTATACAGGCGAGTTAGCTGTTCAGGATCAAGCCACGCGCTCAAAAGTTCCCGCCGCGCCGGAGTTGGCCCCTGGCCCTCTGCTGGCTCTGGAGGGCCAGAAACCTCAGCCAGCAGCACCCTTTCCCCAGTCGCAGGTTCAACCGAGAAGAAGCGCACCTGCTGGCAGTCAAGCGCATAACAGGTAACCTCCGCCAGCCGACGAGCCACCATATCTTCTTCCAGGCTTTCCGCCTTCTCTGGCGAAATTTCACCGGCAGAGGCATGCACAAGCGCTTCTACCAAAGCCAGGAGCGTCTCTAGCACAGTTTGCAAGCGGCGCTGGGTCTGCTCTGCCTCGGCAGCACGCCGTTCTGCTGCGCGGCGTTGAATCTCGCGGTGCTGAGCAGACTGGGTAACAAGGACTCCTCCAAACAAGACCAGGCTTGCCTGAACCATATCCAGAAGATCCTTCAGAGTAAGGCCAAAGAGAGGTGGGTAGACCAAACAATACAGGAGCATGGTGCCAAGCAAAGTAGCAAGCAGGCTTGGACCCGCGCCCCAATGTATGCCAATAAAGAGAATCGCCAAAAAGACTAAGACGCCCCCTGCAATCTCAACATGATTGTAGAAAGGAGCTACCGCCATCTCAAGTGCAATGGCAAGCAGGATCAGCACCACTGCAACGAGATAGCCAACCACTGGATGGCGCCAGCGGCTGGGCATCCACACAGGCGTGAGAGAGTTGGCCTGGAGCCAGTGGCAGAGCGCCTGCCAGCACGAGCGGGCTTGTCGGAGAACCCAGGCAGGAAAACGGCGCTGCACGTTTCTCCCTCGGTTCTAGTCTTGGCGCGGGAGGGTCTTTCTGCGTCCGTTGGGTGAATGCGCCTGGTCCCTCAATCCCCGGATACGGACGATCAGTCGAAACTATTGCGTGCATACCCTGTACCAGTATGCTACAGGGAGCGCAAGACCTGGCAGCCAACATTCTCGCTACTTATGAAGAACATGGGCACGCTCGCGCTTCCCTGGGATCAGCAGCCCGGCGATAAAAAGCCGCGCCTCGCGGCAGGAGCTATTTGGCTGCCGCGAGGCACAGGTATGCTAGCTGCTATGGCAGGCTTTTCCTGATGGAGGGCATGCAGCGCTAGGGGTAGCCGCGATAGGGCGGCTTTTCTGGCGTGGGCGTAGACGCGGGGTGCTCCTCGGCCAGACGCAGCGCCTCGGCAATGCCCCGTTCCAACTGGGGGTCAACGCCACGCGCGTAATCCTGCGGCGTGTAGTCCACGTCAATGGTCGGGTCGGTGCCGTAATTCTCCACGCCCCAGCCAACATCGCTAAACCAGAAGCTAAACTCCGGCTGCGTGGTGATCGTCCCATCGGCCAGCGACAGATACGGGCTAATGCCAATCACGCCGCCCCAGGTGCGCTTGCCAATCAGCGGCCCCAGCCCCAGCATCTTGAACGAATGCGAAAAGATGTCTCCATCCGAGCCAGCATTCTCATTGGTAATTGCCACCAACTTGCCGCGCGGGGATTCCCCTAAATAGGGCACAGCAGGCGCCCAGCGCTGAAAGGCATAGCCCAGCCGAGGCCGCGCCAGTTTCTCCAGCAGCAGCCCAGAAACCGCGCCGCCACCGTTCCAACGCACATCAACGATTAAGACCGGATAGTCATATTCAGCCAGATACGAACGATGAAACTCGGCAAAGCCATCCGTCCACATATCAGGAATATGCACATAGCCCGCGCGGCCCTGGGTCTTCTCACGCACCAGACGGCGATTGCCCTCCACCCAATCCCGATAGCGCGCGCCGAATTCATCGGCCAGCGCCCGCACTGTCACGCTGCGCGCTTCGCCGCTGCTGGGCTGAAGCAGCAGTTGTACCTCCTGTCCGGCCTGATTCACCAGCAGGTGCTGTGGCCCGCGCTCCGGGGTCACACGCTGCCCATTGATTGCCAGCACCGCGTCCCCCACACTGGCATTCACGCCAGGCGCCAGCAGCGGCGAAGTGGCTTTGGCGTCCCAGGGATCGCCGCGCACCAGATGGGCAATGCAATAGCGGCCATGCTCGGCATCAAAGCGCCAGTCCACGCCCAGAAAGCCCTGCCGATAATCGGGGTGTGGGCGATATTCTCCACCCCACTCATAAGCATGCGACGAACCCAGTTCGCCTTGCATCTCCCAGAACAGGTCCGAAAGTTCGCCACGCGAGGTCAGGCGCTCCACCAGCGGCGCGTAGCGGGCGCGCATGCCCTGCCAGTCAACGCCAGCCAAATCAGCCACCCAGAACTGCTCGCGTTGCAGGCGCCACGCCTCGCCAAACATCTGCCGCCATTCCGCCCCTGGGCGAATCGAAACCTTGATGCGCTCCAGATCAAGCCAGCCCGATTCTCGGCCTGGCTTCTCGCCCGTCTGACCAGGAAGCTCAGGCGGCTTCTCGCCCGCCTTGAGGACGCGCAGCCGCTCATTACTGCAATACAGCAGCAGCTTGCCATCAGCGGTTACCACGAAATCGCTGATCTCATCGGCAATATGCTCCTGCTTGCGTTTCTCAAAGTCGTAAAACTCCAGGCCACGATTTGACTTCGGCTTGAGAGAGTTGGAGTCATCCTCGCGCAGGCTCTCAACCGGCACCGTCGTAAAGAGCACGCCGTTGTGCGTGCCCAGCACCCGCCCATAGCGCCCTTCAGGAACAGGGAACGCGACAATGCGGCTGCTCAGCCCCTCAAGATCAATCTCGACTGGTTCGGGCGTGGCTGGCTTATCAGCCTTTTCCTCCTGCTCCTTGCCAGCTTTTTTCTCGGCCTCGGCATGCAGCAGCGCCGATTCAGCCACAAACGGCGAGCGCAGGTCTTTGCGCAGCGTCACCAGATACGGGCGCACCCCCTTGGGGAAGCTGAATTCAAACTGCATCTGATCCTGCACGGGATCAAAATCGCGCGCGCTCAAGAAATAGAGATAGCGCCCGGCAGGGTCAAAGGCCGGTTTCACATCGCGCCGCAATGATTCGGTCACGGGATACGTTTCGCCGCTCTCAACGCGGCAGAGCTTGATGATTGTCTGCATGTTGCTGATGGCCTGCTCATAGGCCACCCAGCGGCCATCAGGCGACCAGGCAACGCCGTTTATAAGGCCCGCGTCCTCGATGCGCCCGTAGTCGCTGCGATCAAGCACGCGCAGCGTCTCTACTGCCAGGTCCACCAGCAGCACTTCGCTGCGATGATTCAGCAGTACAACCTGTTCACCAACCGGCGCAGCGCGCAGCTCAACGACATGGCCGATGTCAATCTTTTCCAGCGTGCGGTCAGGCGCGGAGCCATCCGCGCTGAAGACGACCAGGCGCGGCTCGTTTCCATCGTCGCTGATCGCTACCAGACGTTTGCCATCGGCCAGCCAGTTGATCAAACGATAGCGCGGGCCATCGCTCTCACCCTGCTGAACAACGGCGCCTTCCCAGTTGCTCAGGCTGAAGGCTTTGCCGCGCGTCGTCAGGGCCGCTGCCTGGCCGGTGGGATGCAGCGCGTAGGAATCCATGAATTTGCCCGCCGAGACAAACTGACGCGCCCGCTGCGCCTGCGACCCTGCCAGTTCTACCTCCAGGCGCGTCTCCTGGTTCGTGGTCGGGTCCAGCACAAACAGGTCGCCGCCCGCGTGATAGACGCACAGACGCCCATCGGTGGCAAGATTGCGCACGTAGAACGTTTCCTGCTGGCTGTGGCGGCGCAGGTCTTCGCCGGTGGGCAGGCAGGAATAAACATTGCCAATGCCTTCGTGATCGGAAAGAAAGAAGACGCGCTCCCCAACCCAGCAGGGGGCCGCGATATTGCCCTTGATGTTGAGCAGCCGCCTGAACTCGCCGCTGCCCTCCGCATCAATCCAGAGATAGCCAGCGGTCCCGCCGCGATAGCGCTTCCAGAAGGCTGGCTCGCGGATATTCCGGCCCAGCACAACGGCACCATGCGGGCCAAAGGCGATGGCGTTGGCGATACCATAGGGAAGCTGAGACGCTTCTCCGCCCTGGGGAGAAACTCCAAAGATTGCCCTCCAGCGCGGCGAAGGCAGCCCCGCCGAACCCGCGAAGAGAATCCTCGCGCCATCGGGCTGCCAGCCAACCACCTGCGCCCGCCCGGCGCCAAACGTCAGGCGCTGCGACGGGCCGCCCTCAGCAGGCATGACATAGACTTCATCCGGGCCTTCGTCGCTGCCGGTAAAAGCGATCTGGCGGCCATCTGGAGAAAAGCAGGCATGCTGGGCCGTTGCCACACCAGCCGTCAGCCGTTCGGCACGCCCGCCATTGACTGAGATACGCCACAGATCATCCTCGGCGGTAAAGACAATTTGATCACCAGAGATCGTCGGAAAACGTGGATAGCCAGTGGTTCCCATTCCCCCTCCTTGCCTGGGTCGGTGCTTCTATCAAGAGGTGCTACATTACCATGTTTTATATCTACCTTTAGAAAATCAACCGCACCCTCAATACTATGAAATTAGCTGTACTATGTCAATGCTGACAGGTACGCTCTCAGAACAGCTACGGCGTGGCTTCGGTTTGCGTGCCCGGCGTGGGCGCGTTGCCAGGCGGAGCGGCTGGCGCCTGGGTAGCCTGGGGCGGCTGTGGCGCCGTTGGCTGTGGCGTCGGCGTGTCCGCATTGGCTGGTGGCGTCTCGGTTGGCTGTGGCGTCTCTATCTCAGTGGGCTGCGTCGCCGGAGTCTCGGTTGGCTGTGGCGTAGCCGTCGTGGTGGGCTGGGTGGTTGGAGTCTCCGCTGGCTGGGGCGGCGTGGTGCTGGCCGGCTGAGGTGGTGGCGTGTTGATGGGCCAGGGGTAGGCTGGCTGGGTGTTGGTGTTGGGTGTTGCCGTCAACTGCTGCGCGCCCCCCTCGCTGGCATTGGAATGCAGCCAGTTCTGGCCCAGATGCCCGTAAGCAATCGAGGTAATCCCCAGGCTCAAGAGCGCCAGTGCTATCGCCAGCAGGATATACTTGCTCTTGAATTGCCCGCTAGTCTTGCCAGCAGGTGGTCGCCTATACGCCGCAGGCTGGTTCCAGTGTTCTTCGGGAATAGTCGTATCGTCAGCCCAGGTATTCAGGGGTGGGGACGATCTCCGGCGTACCTGTGTCGTCTGGCGCGAAACCCGGCGCGTGGTCGCAAAATCACTGATCAAGGGCGCTGGTGCTGCTGGTTCAGGCGGCCAGTTCACTTGATAGGGCAGAGGAGATACCGCAGCAGATCGCACTTGCTGAAGGGCATAGCTCAAGGCTTCAGCAGTTTCAAAGCGCTGATAGGGTTCTTTGGCAAGCGCGATAAGGAGAATATCCACGATTTCCGCAGACAGATGGGGGTTGAGCCTGCGCGGGTCGGGCGTTGGGTCGCTCGCCTTCCTAAACAGCACCTCAAGCGGCCTCGTGCCCGAATACGGCACGACTCCGGTGAGCAACTGATACAGCACCACGCCCAGGCTATAGATGTCGCTCTGGGCATTGGCCTGGCCTTCGGCCTGTTCCGGCGCCATATATTCCACGCTGCCAATGCCCACGCCCGTCGTGGTCATCTTGGTATCCAGGCGATCTCGCGCAATGCCAAAGTCAGCCAGCAGCACATGCGTGCGGCGCTGCATCAGAATGTTTTGCGGTTTAATATCGCGGTGAATAATGCCTTCCTGGTGCGCGTATTGCACCGCATCGCAGAGCGGAACAAAGAGCGGCAGCGCCTCCTCCAACGAGAGCGGGCCAGCGTGCTGCATGATCAGATCACGCAGCGTACCCTCGCGCACCAGTGGCATCACCAGATACAGAACGCTGTTCTCTTCCCCAAACTCAATCAGCGGCAAAATGTTGGGGTGCGAGAGTCTGGAGATGGCGTGGGCCTCGCGCAAAAAACGGCGACGAAACGCCGCGTCTCCAGAATATTCCGGGCGCATCACTTTGAGCGCCACTTCGCGGTCAAAAGCAGATAATTGTTTCGCGCGATAGACAGCGGCCATTCCACCCTGGCCGATACATTCGATCAGTTCATATTTTCCAAGACGTGTATTTTGTAATAATTCAGCCATCTCTATCCATACCTTCCCGCCTTCAACGACGGTGAAAAGTCCAGACGCTCGATAGTTCTCCTGCCGCGCAGGGCGAGCCAGAGCCAGGGCTGCTGGCTCCAGCCATTCGTCTCGCGGGGCAATTACCAGCCACTCAGGGCAAGCGGCCTGGGGCTTGTGTGCTGAGAAGAGGTCGAAGAAGTCTCTTAGCAATTACCCATTTCCCGCCGTTCCTCCTGGCAGCGGAAACTCCAGCGGAGTAAGGTAATCCTGCTTCTGCTGATTGACCGTCGTCCAATCATTTTGCAGAATGCCGCCCGTATCCCCAGAGTCGGGATTTAACGCCCAATACGTCCAACTCATCCCCGTAACCCCGGTGCCCAGATACTTCACCAGGGCGGAGAGCCACTGCTGGTCTTTCTCGTTGGCGAGCAGAGTGCCAAACTCTCCCAGCATGACCGGGGCAATATGCTGCTTGGCGATAAAGCCCCAGTGAGCATCCCAGATGCCGGTCAGGTTGTTGGGGTACTCAGGTGCGTTAAAGTAGGACAGGTTATACACATCGGGCGGATAGTCATGGGGCGAATAGACGACCTGATGAGGAATATTCAGTTGCACCGGCTTATCGGCCACGCCTTCCAGGTTGCCGCCCCACCAGTAGCAATCCCCTTTATAACACTCGATGCCCTCCACAATAATCAGCCAGTGGGGATTGATGGCCAAAAGCTCATTGCCCAGCTTCTCCGCCTCCATCTGCCAATCCACGGATGGGTCGCCACAGCCCCAGCAGGCCGAGGCATGCGGCTCGTTGTCCAGATCGGCCCCAATCACGGCAGTCTTGCCCAGGTAATGCGTGGCTAACTGCTGCCAATCGGCTTCAAAGCAAGACACGTCGCAGTCGGGCGCCGACCAGAGCGTGGTTTGCGACCCGGCATCCACGCCGTGATGGTCCAGAATAATCTTCAGCCCAAGCTGCCCGGCATAATCAATAATCTTATCCATGATCTGCACGCCGTTCAGCCCTTGCAAATCCTGATTCATATTGTTGGAAAAAGAGATGCCATTGGGCACACTGTTCGCAAAAAAGAGTTGATCGGAGAAAGGCAAGCGGATCGTATTATAGCCCAGGCTTTTCACCTGCTTGAGCAGATCATGGTAATCGCGCTGCCCCAGACCGTGCACCACAAAGGTGGACGACTCAAAACCAAACCAGTTGATACCCGCAATACGCACCGGCTGATTAGCAGCATCCACAATCTGGGTGCCGTCGGTGTGCCAGTAGCCCGTCCCCACCGGCTGCGCCGGGGCAGGGGTGGCAGAAGGCGCAGCCGCGCTGGTGGCGGTGGTCGCGCTGGCCTGGGGCACGCTCGCGCCAGTTGTGCTTTGCGCGGGCGCGCGCGTCTGCGCGTGAATGACCAGATAGGCGCTAACGCTGCTCACACCTGCGACCAGCAGCAGCAACAGCGAAACCCAGACACGGCTGCTCCGCAAACGAGAGCGGGCGGCGCTGCGGGGAGTCGTTTTGACCTCTGGCACGGTGGGCGATTCCCACCAGATACCTGCCGGGCCTGGAGGAGCCTGGAACGCAGGAGCGCTGCCAGACCGGGCTTCTGCTGCGCTTGCTCTGGCCCCGGCAAGCTGTGGCACCAGTTGTTCATCTGGCCGGGCGGAAATACTGTCCAGCGCGAGTCCACAGCGCTGACAAAAGCGCTGGCCCGCGATCAGGTCTGCTTCTCCACAACGTGGGCACTGACTGATAGAAGAGGGGTGATTGGGGGAAAGAGGTGGTGGTTGATCTCCCTGATGCTCCGGGGCTATCCGCCCACAGCGGCGACAGATGCCAGCGGCCCGATCTAGCGGACCCTGACAATGGACACAAGACTCCAACAAAGGTTTACTCACAAACTAGGTACGTCTATAAGAAAATCTACGGGTATAAAGGCTATTCACATATACAGGTTTCGCCTGCGGCGGCGTTATACAAGAGCAAAATCCTACAGTTTATTTCGCGCTACAGATGAGAAGTGGCCTCGAAACCGATGCCGAAAGCGATCACGGAATCGCTTCTGGTAGCGGTTACGGGCATGATAGGGAGAAAGGCAGAGTTCGTCAAGCCCTTTTTTCACAAAGCTGAACAAAGCCTATACACCAGAAAAAGGGTCTTGCTAGTTTTTCTACGAAGAATCCCAAGGGTTATAGAGGTTATAGGAATCACAGGAGTCGTAGGAACGCTCAAACGAAGGCCAGGAAGATCAGGGCGGCCAGAAATAGGATTATACCGCCTACCTGGTTCCAGGCCAGCCGCTCGTGATAAAACGTCAGGCCAAAGAGGATGACGATCAGCGAATAGCCGGAGGCAATGGCCGCAGCAACGCCAGTGGTTGCCAGGCGCGTATCTATGCTAAAGCTCAACACGGCGGCGCTCTCGCCAATACCAGCAATGATGGCGAGTAATACCCCCATTCCTAGCTTTGAAGCGCGCGGCATGCGAAGCTGGGAAAGCTCGGCCAGACTGGGGAGCGCCAGGCTGGGGCTTCTCTGAAGAGGGCCAGAGGCAGACACTTCTTGCTCAGATGATTGAGCAGAAGCAGTATTGTCCTGGGACGAGCCATTGGAACCCAGGTGGCTCAAATCTCGCTGATGCAGCCGATTGGTATCGCCGGTCTGAGTCAGATAGGGACTGAGCGAGCGCACCGGCTGAAGGTTGAAAGAATCCTGTAAGCTCGCTTCCAGCAGATTGAACGTGGAACTTCTTCTCACGGGCACAGGCAATTCACCTGAATAGACACGCAGGCGCAGCAGCGTGGAATCAGGGTCAAGCGCCGCCAGCGAGCGATCCCCAAGAGAGGGGCGCGAAATGAGCGTGGCATCGGGGTCAAGCGCCTCAGGATTGCTCAGGCTTGCCAGCGAAGAAGCGCCTGACCAGTCAAACGTGCTGCCTGCCATCTGGAGGCCATCTTCTGTCCTTTGCTGGCCTGCCACCTGGAGGTGCTCAGCACTCAGCGCGGAGGACACAGCAGTCAGTCCCGCTTGAGGCAGCGCGGCTCCGGCTCCTGCCAACTGGGCGCGTTTCAAACGCTGGCGGCGCTTCCAGAAAGAGATCAGGGTCAACGCGCAGATACTAAAGATGCGCGTCCACAACACCGGAAGAAACCAGCCCGATATGGCTGCCGAAGCGCCAATCCCAAAGTCCATGACCCCAAACGCCAGCGTTGCAAGCAGTGCCCAGCGCACGCCCTGATTGAAGAAGGTATAGCCCGATGTCTTGAGCACAGCGCGAATTGCGCGGGGGTTCGTGGAGGCAAGCAGCACTCCCAGGATGCAGAGCACAACGGCGCCTATCTGGACCACCGTCAAGCCCTGGCGCAGCACAAAAAGCGAAAGCAAGAGGGTAAAGACAGAACTGGTGGACGTGAGCGGACTCACCAGAGCAATCGGCCCGGCCTCCAGCGCGCGATAGCAGTAGAAATAGCCAAACGCGGCAACGATGCCCGTAACAACACCAATGAGCAAGCTGAGCACAACCGTTGTCTGTGTCAAAGAGAGGTCCAGAAAGACAAAAGCAACGATGCCACAAACGACCAGGCCAAGAAATCCTGCGGATTGCGAGACAACGGTGATTTTGAAGGTTTTCCAGCGCCGCGCTGACATTGTGGCAATGACATCAGAGGTGCCCCAAAGCAGCGCGGTCAGCAGGCCAAGACCAATACCAAGCAGTTCCATTGGGAGCTATCCTCTCAGCAGGCCCAGAACGTCGGCCCGGTGTTCTGGCCGTGATTCCCTCACCGTATGCAGCATAGACCGCCCCATCCGTCTTCTACCTTCTATGCTCAGTGTAGCGGCCCTATGCCTCCTTGTCTATGGTCCAGGCACCAGCGAGGATGTGAAGCAGCGAACAAAATAGAGAGGCACATGAACAGTTCTACCCCAACCCCGCTCTTTTTACCTTCTGGTAACCCTCCGCAACAGCCCTTTTCAAGGCAGCAGCGTACACTCCTTGCAGCGAAGCGCATGAGAACCCAGAGCAGCAGTCAATCAGGCTGGGGAACAGCGTTTCGGGCCAGGAAAATCAGGTGTCCACCTGCTTGAAGTGAGGAAGAGAGAAGGCATGTCTCAACCACCCACATCACCGCCATCATCAGATAACCCACCATCCGGCAAGCCATTGCCCCGCAACTCACAAACCAGACAAGGAGGAAGGCAGCAGCACCAGAGCGCCTCATCGAAGAAGCATCCTCCCACAAAGCGCCCCACTCCGAAGGCGTCTCCACCGCCAACAACGCGACAAACCACTGCGCCGTCTTCAGGCACGAGGCCAACCACTCCACAATCATCGGGAGCTTCTGCTGCAACAACGCCCAAGCGCCAGCCGATCCCAAAATCTAAGCCTGCCAGTCAGCGCTCACCGGGCGAGCGCCCAAGGAAAAAGCGAAGAGGTCGGCAAGCGACCCAACACCGCCTCTGGTTCACACTGGGCGGAGTGCTGGTCGCCGTTGGGGTCATCATCGGCGTTTTTTTCTTGCTTGCCCACCAATCCTCGACCAGCACAAGCCACATGTACCCAAGCGCGCCTGCTGACCCGGCAGTAGTTCAAATGGTCACAACGGTCAACCCCTCAGTGCTGGCAGCCGTTGGAACTGGCTCTGGGAAGGTCCAGACCAGGCCAACCAGGCTCAGCGGCGCTCCTCCGCTGACCGGCCCAAATGGGAAGCCACAAGTTTTTTATCAAGGCGCGGACTATTGCCCCTATTGTGCTGCCCAGCGCTGGCCGCTCATTGTGGCGCTCAGCCGCTTTGGGACTTTCTCCAATCTCAGTCAGATCAGATCATCTCCAACCGATGTCTATCCCAACACTGCTACGTTCAGTTTCTCCGGCAGTTCTTACACCAGCCAGTATGTTGACTTCGTTGCCCTGGAAGAGCAAAGCTATCCAGGGGTCACAGTGCAGACGCCCACCGCCGCGCAGCAGCAACTCATTAACAAATACAACCCGGAGGGAAGTTTCCCATTTATTGACTTTGCCAACCAGTATTCCATGATTGGCGCCAGCTATGACCCACAGGTGCTCAGCAACCTCGACTGGCAGGCCGTCGCTAGCGCGCTCTCAAATCCGCAGTCACCCATCGCCCAGAGCATCCTGGGCACCGCCAACTATTTCACTGCCGCCATCTGCCAGGCCACCAACCAGCAGCCCGCAAGTGTCTGCCAGGCAGCACCCATTCCGCAGGTGGAGCAATCGTTAAATGGTTCGGCAAATACAGGAGCGTCGGGCGGCTTCCAGCCTTTCCTGGCTGCCGGGCTACGCCTGTCTGATGGAGGTGGCCTGCTTATGTGAGGTGCTGCGCCGGGACTTCTTCGTCTTCTGTTTCAAGCTCGTCCGCCTGGGCTGCGCGGTAAAACTCCACGATAGTCACTAGCAGCGACAGGAAAATAAGCACATGGACGACTGTGCACCAGGCGCAGAGCGTGCGCAGGAGGACAATCTCCACGTATATGAGATAAAGGACGGTGATCATCCCCAGGATGGCCCAGGCCAACTCAGCGCGCAAAATCCAGCGCCCGTTGCGCCGCGTCCCCAGGAAAGCCAGCAGCGCGCTGACGAAAAACCAGGCCAACCCTGGAATGGTGATGGGAAGCGCGGTCCCCGGCACCACAGAATAGGCGCTTGAAGTCACACGCTCGCAGTTGACCACGCCCTGTGACGAGCAAAGCAAAGGCGCCTGCGCATAATGTACAGCCGTCAGATAGATCGCAACTCCCGCGCCCACCAGCGCCAGGACAAAAAGCAGCCACTGCCATCCCAAACGTTGCAGGGTCGTCATCTTCTCTACAACCTTCCAAGCAATGTTTGTGTATTTCCGCGTGCGATATTCTACATCGTTCAGAGAAGAAAAACGCCCGGAATAAGTGCACTTCATCACCCACCAGCTTTTACGTGGCTGAGATAGTGTTAGAAACGTTGCGGGGTTCCGGGTGGCAGTTCCGCCCGCGCTCGCACGGATGCGCACCTCTCGCTTTCAGGAGTGCACCCCCTCAAGACACCGCCGCAACTGCTCAGCCAGGGCATCAAGGTGTCTGGTGCGGCAGGTGGTTTGTGTCCCCGGAATGCGATGAATTTCCACCTCTTTGGCCTTCGTGACCCTGCCCCATTTCCCAGACCGACGATTGCTCGGCTCCTCAAGCGACCACAAGTACGTCAGCTTGCCCGGATAAGGACGGGGGCGATAGCGCGCCGTCAACCAGAGAAAAATGCCCACCCAGTTCTTGCGCAGCAACTGGGAACCTGGAACGAGCGGGAGATCAAGCCTGCCCCTGGCGCGCATGGTCTGGTAGTATCTGGGATGAAGCACTCTCACCCGCAGAAAACGATACCCATGCAAGATGGACAGAAAGGCATCTAAACGCCGCTCTGGACGCATCCCCAGCAGCGCGCCAGCGCGCCAGGCGAAGCCGCCCACCACTCTGGCCCCAAGCATCCTGAACAAATCAGGGCCAGCTCTCGGTTCAATCATCACCAGGAGATCAACCTCCTGCCCCTGCGCCCGGAGTTGCTGGGCCATTTCAAAGGCAATCAAGCCGCCGCCACAAAAGCCAATCAACTGGTACGGACCCTCTGGCTGCACCCTGCGCAGCGATGCGATATACGCTGCGGCCATTGCCTCGAAGCTGGGCAGCGCCTGCAACTCGGCAGATCGAAACGGCTCCAGCACGTAAAACGGCTGTTCCTGTCCCAGATCGCGCGCCAGATTGAAACAATAAAACGCGCCGCCTTCCGCGTGGACGTGAATATAAAATACAGGCCGCCTGGAACCGCCGGTCTGGACTGCCACAATGGGAGGGCGAGCACCGTCTAAATCCATCGTCTCCTGGGAAGACCCCTGGAGCGGCTGGGAAGGTAGCTCAGCTTGAGGGAATGCGCCATGCAAATATTTTTCGAGGAGTGTACGTTTTGTCGGTGAGAATTCTGAAATATCTGGTGTTGAAGTCATAGAACTTCCATTCACTGCAACCCTTCTACATGATTCAAAGCGTTGGCCGTGTCTCGCAGGTATCGTGCCAGCAAGCCGTCTGCTCCTTGTCTGCTCGCGTCCCCTGATCGTGCTGCCCTCTTGCATCTTGTGGTAGGATAAGAATGCTGTCAAGCGGTGGACAGCCGTCCAGCAGACTTGCTTTCTGAACATAGCAGCATGCAGTGCCGGGAGCAAACTACCTCGACTCTGAAGTAGCAGGGAGGCCGCTTTTGGAAACCAAGAGCCTGAAGAGACTTCTCCATCCTCTCGCATCAGGAAATCAGGCAGCCTGGAGAGAACCAGGCACGCTTTTGCGTGCTTGCGCCCCCGTGATCAGCGTTGAGTTCTTGTCTCCCACCCATACACATCACCCGGTTGAGAAATTTTCCTGGGCGTTCACATGGAAGGCAAGTGCCTGCGTCAGGAAGGGGGTGATTGTTGCGCCTGAAGGCGTCTCTGAATGGTACAGGAGGAAGAGGCGCCTCTTGTGGGGGTGGATGCTTATCGCAGCTTGCCAGGATAACAAGCTGCTTCTCAAACAAGTGGGGTGTGTTCTTGTTGTACTTTAGCTTCTTCGAGGTATGGTATGGCAACGAGTAACGCGGGTTCTTCCACAGTAACAGCAACGGACGCAGCCGGGTTGCGCCCGAATGCCGTAGGGCTGCCTGGGGTATTATTCCAATCCATCACCATGATGGCTCCAGCCGCAGCAGTTGCTTTTGCCTTCTTTCCTGGCATTCTCACTGCTGGCGGCTCATTCCCGCTGGCTGTTGTTCTTGCCCTGGTTGCTTCAGTGCTCCTTGCGCTGAGCATTGGACAACTGGCAATTCATCTTCCCTCAGCTGGTGGCTTCTATACCTACGTGAGTCGCGGCCTGGGCCGCTCGCTTGGCTTTTTGACGGGATGGCTCACGATTCCGGTCTATCTCCTCTTCATGCCCGTCAACCTGCTGGTATTTGGTTTCGTAGCAGAATTTTTTGTGTTCACAGAGACCAATGGCAGCGTTGACATTGTTTGGTGGGTTTGGGCGATTGTCCTGGCAATTGGGATGGGGCTGCTGACCTTCTTTGGCATTCGCATCTCTGCCTGGACGTTGGTGGTGGCGGGCCTGATCGAGATTGTCTCCTTTGTTTTGCTCAGCTTCTTCTTGCTTGGGCATGCGCCTGATGGGAATACGGCTCAGGCTTTTACTCCAGCGTTGAGTGGCTCCCCTGATCTGGGTGGGTGGAAAGTTGTGCTGCAAGGCGCGGTGTTTGCCTTCACTGCCTTTATTGGCTTTGAATCGGCGGCTCCGTTGGCCGAGGAATCCCGCAATCCGCGCCGCAATGTCCCACGCGCGATTTTCTTCTCGGCGCTCATTATTGGCGTGTTTTTTGTCCTGGCAAGCTATGCTGGGGTTGCTGGGTATGGTTTTAACCATCTCTTCCCCAGTTCTCCCACAGATAAGAATAGCTATGTCTCCGACCCCAGCCCTACTCCCTGGCTGACCTTAGCCAGTGCTGTCTGGGGGCAGGTGGGATTTGTGATTATTACGTTGGTCCTCCTCAATTCAGCAGCAGCGAACACCGCCGCCGGCTATACGGCGCTGGGTCGCATTGTCTATGCAATGGGGCGGGCGGGCGCTCTGCCCTCCTGGCTTGGCAGGCTGCATAGTCGCTATCGGACCCCGTATGTGGTGCTCGTCTTGGGCGGGCTGATCAGCATTGGGTTGGCCTTCTGGGTGACACAGGCGTATGGTCCGCTGCCATTCAACCTGACGGTGATTCTGGGCGTGTTGACCCTGTGTGTCCTGGTGGCCTACCTTGGGGTAAGTATTACCGTCTTCTTCTACTATCGCCGCGAACATCCGGGCGATTTCAATGTGGTGCTGCACGCAGTCATCCCCATCATCAGCGCACTGTTAGTAGCGGCAGTGCTGTTTGCGCAGTTCTACCCGAATCAACCCACCTTTCCGGCCAATTTAGCTGCGCCAATCGCGGCGGGCTGGTTGGTGCTGGGGATTATCTGGGTTCTGGTACTGCGCGCCAGGCGTCCATCTGCCCTGGAAGCGGGTGAGCGTCTCTATCTGGAGGCAGAGTCTCCTCCACAGGAGCAAGAGGCGTAGTTAGTAGGTTGCGCGTAATCAGGGTGGAGCAGCAGTCACGGAGATCACCACCCTGATTACACACAACCAGCACCATGTGTGTTCATGTTGCGAAAGGCAGCGGAAGCAAATGACAACTCCCACACCTGATGAACCTGTTCCACACCAGCGCGTCCCCCATCCCCTCAACCCGCTCAGCGAGGAAGAAATCAATCACACGACACGGCTGCTGCATGCCTCTGGTCGCCTCACTCCACGCATGCGCCTTATGGCCTATAGCCTGCAAGAACCCCGCAAAGACCTGGTGCTGGGCTGGAAGCCTGGGCAGCACGTGCCCCGCGAAGTGTTTGTGGTCATGCGCGACCACGAGCGCCACCTGACCATCGAAGCAGTTGTTTCCCTGACTGACGAAGCCATACGCTCCTGGCAGGAACGCAGCGACGTGCAGCCAGCCCTGACCTATCCCGAAGTATTCGCGGCACAGCAGGCAATTCTGGCTGACGCGAACTTCCAGGCGGCGCTTGCCAGGCGAGGCATCACGGACCTTTCTGGCGTGATCACCTACCCCTTCACCGCAGGCTACCGCTCCGAGGCCGATGCTGTGGAGGCGGGCCGGTTCATTCGCATGATGACCTCGCAGGCGCTCGGCCCCAACGACAACTACTACGCCCACCCGATTGAAGGCGTGATCGCTACGGTGGAGTTGGACAGCATGCAGGTACAGATTGACGACTATGGCGTCGTGCCTGTCCCTGCGCGTTCGGGCAACTATTCGGCTGAGGGCATCAAAACGCCAGAGAATTTCCCTGCGTTTCCTCAAGGCACACGCGACGAACTGCGGCCCATCTCAATCTCACAGCCGGAGGGCACGAGCTTCCAGGTTGACGGCTACCAGGTGGCCTGGCAGAAGTGGCGCTTCCGCGTCGGCTTTACCCCACGCGAGGGGCTGGTGCTGCATCTGGTGGAGTATTTCGACCAGGGACGCTGGCGTCCAATTCTCTACCGCGCTGCCCTTTCGGAGATGTTCGTGCCCTATGGCGATCCCACGCCAGCGCACAACTGGAAAAACGTGTTCGACGCGGGCGAAGTGGGGATTGGGGTGCTCGCTAACAGTCTCGTCCTCGGCTGTGACTGTCTCGGAGAGATTCACTACTTTGATGCCACCGTCAACGATGCCGAAGGGCAACCGATGGTCATTCGCAATGCCATCTGCATGCACGAGGAAGACTTCGGCCTGCTTTGGAAACACCTGGAGTATAACGAGGACGGGTCAACGCGGGTGGAGGTGCGCCGTTCGCGGCGGCTGGTGGTCTCCTTGATAGCAACCGTTGGCAACTACGAGTACGGCTATTACTGGTATCTCTATCAGGATGGGACGCTCCAGTATGAGATCAAGCTGACCGGCATTATCGCTCCCGCCGCGATTGCGCCAGGAGAACAGCCCGTCTCAGGGGCGTTAGTCGCCCCTGGCCTTTATGGGCCACATCATCAGCATTATTTTAATGTCCGGCTCGATATGATGGTAGATGGCCTGGAAAACTCCGTCGTTGAGGTCAACTGCGAGCCGCTCCCCTGGGGGCCAGACAACCCACAAGGCAACGCCTGGGTGCCGCGTGAAACGCTGCTGACCAGCGAATCCGAGGCCCAGCGCCTGATTGAGCCTCGCACAGCCCGCTACTGGAAGGTGCTTAACCCGAATTCGCGCAATGCGCTGGGGCAGCCGGTGGCCTACAAACTTATGCCTGCGGGCAATGCGTTTCCCTTCTTCCACGAAGGTTCGCCCCAATGGCAGCGCGGAGGCTTTGCCCAAAAGCACCTGTGGGTCACTGCCTACGACCCGGCAGAGCGCTACGCAGCCGGGGATTACCCCAACCAGCAGCCCGGTGGCGACGGCCTGCCACGCTATGTTCAGCAGAACCGCCCCTTGGAAGCAACTGATCTGGTCGTGTGGTACACCTTCGCCTCCAATCACGTGGTTCGCCCGGAAGATTGGCCGGTCATGCCGGTAGAAGTGGTTGGGTTCTCGTTAAAGCCCTCCGGCTTTTTCGATGGAAGCCCCGCGCTCGACGTTCCAACCGTCGAACACTGCGAGCATCCTGCCTCTGGATAGCCTGGCTGAAGCGGGACCGCCGCGCGGCGGTCCCGCCCATCTCTCCTCTGCTGCGGTTCCGCTTGCTCTCTCCTCTTCCGCAGGCGAGTGTGGTAACCCTTTCCGGCCAGGGAGCGTATCCATCGTTGACGTAAACGTGAGCGTATGCTACACTCTTTCACACGACGCTGTTGGCAGGCTGCCCCCAACCTCAGCGCTCTTTGGCGCATTCCTGGGGTATAATCCCGTAGCGCAATTGTTGCCACCGACAACACTTCAGCCCCTCAGCGCTGCCAATCAATCGGCGCTGCTCAGCAAAACCTTCTTCCCCAACCTGATTTCCGGCCCCTTCATAGTAGGATTGCATGCCGTCTTCTACGTCTCAGTTGGACTCTGCCTCATCGCGGCAACTGCCTCGTATCTGCGTGGACAACGCACCACCCCAGCACAAGAAAAGCGCGACAGAGAGCCTGGAGATGCTGGCGTCCTGGCTAGCGAGCATAACAGCGCTGCCGCGTTGGAGCCAACAGGCGACTAGCAAAGCCAGTCGCCAAATCCTGGATGAGTCTGGAACATGTTTTGCGGTAACACCGTAGCCGCGCCCACACTGTCGCGCGGCCACGTGTGACGCCTACGCAGTCACACCAACAAAATACTTCCCCAGACTATTTCATTGTTCATGAGGCTGATCTGCTTGTGGTAGACGGCCAAAGTTGATCACCCTGTTACAAGCGAAGGGAGTAAAATGGACCAGGTGCAACTACTTACATTCCTCCCAGAGAGTGCTATAAGCAAGGAAGGAGCATGGGAGCATGCCTGCTAGGAAAACCCTCATTCTCATAGCAGGGAGCGACACACAGGTGCTGAAGCTGCTCACCCGCTGTTTCTGTGCTGAAGGCTATGAGGTGATCTCGGCAGAGGAGGAGCAGCAGCTCCTGGAAGCGCTAGAAACCAGGGAGCCTGATCTGATGCTCCTCGACACCCTCCCATCCTGGACTACCGATTTTGAACTCTGTAAGCACGTGCGGGAACTCTCCCTGGTGCCAATTATTGTCATCTCAGCCCAAAAGCAAGGCCATGACAAAGCGCGCGCGCTCGATTCCGGGGCCGATGATTACCTCATCAAACCCTTGAGTGTTGTCGAACTGCTGGCGCAAGTCCGCGCCCTTCTTCGACGCATACAATGGAACACCAATGAATATTTGCGCAATATGCGCCCCATTCTTACCTTTGGTGATCTGGCGGTTGACTTCTTACAGCAGCGGGTCACAAAAGAGGGGCATCCTGTTGCCTTGACGCCAATAGAATACCGTCTCTTTTCTTATTTAGCCCAAAACGCCGGGAGAATCGTCACGCATAACCTCTTGTTGGAAAAGGTCTGGGGAAGAGAATATCTCGGTGAGAATAACCTGCTGAAAGTCCATATCAATCGCCTGCGTCACAAAATTGAGCCTGATCCTGCCTGCCCAAGCTATATCATTACCAAGACTGGCCTGGGGTATCTTTTGCAGCCCCAGCCTGCCGTGTACCTCCCCAGGGCACGGGAGCTTGCTCAAGAAGCCTCTAACGGAGGGGGCAATGCCGCCAGGGCTTGTGCAGGATATTAGAAAGTGTAGGGTTTAGCCAAGCAAAGCGTAGAGTCTGGCAAAGCAATGGGGATACCTTCCAGGTAGATACCCCCTCATCAATGGTGTTTGTAAGCGCTTCTCTCGAATGCCTGAAAGGTGAGCGCGAGCCCTTCAGCAAACGAGACTGCCGGTGTATACCCTAACAGCGTATGCATCAGCGAAATATCAGCCAGGCTCTCACGCACATCACCAGAGCGTGCCGCTTCATACTGCGCGCGCAACGGGTGCTCGCTCAAGCGGCCAAGCTCACGCAGCAGGTGATTGAGGGTGATTTTCGTGCCGGTCCCCACGTTGATCACCTGCCCCGCCGCTTCTGGTGCCGTCGCCGCTAGCAGATTAACATCCACCACATTACTGATATAGATAAAATCGCGCGATTGCTCTCCATCTCCATAGACGACCGGCGTCTGCCCTCCAACCACCGCCGAGATAAAGCGTGGAATCACCGCAGCGTACTCGCTGTTGGGGTCTTGGGCCGGGCCAAAGACATTGAAATAGCGCAGCGCGACCGTCTCTACCCCATAGATGGCGTGCCAGATGCGACAATACGACTCTGCTGCCAGCTTTTGCACCCCATAGGGCGAGAGCGGTTGAGTCGGCATCATCTCAGTTTTCGGCGTGGTTGGCAGGTTCCCATAGACAGCGGAGGATGACGCAAAGACCACCCGGCGTACTCCTGTCTCGCGTGCCGCCAGCAGCACATTGAGGGTTCCGGTAATATTGACGGCATGCGTCATGTCTGGCTCAGCAATACTGCGCGGCACAGAAGCCACTGCTGCTTGATGTAAGATAACTTCTACCCCCTGGCACGCCTTGCGCACCAGTTCCGCATCGCGTATATCGCCGTCAACCCACTCAACTTCACGACGTACATCCGCAATGCGTTCCCGGCTTCCTGAAGAACTGTTGTCTAGCACGCGAACATCCATCCCGCGCTGCACCAGCGCGCGCACAAGGTGCGAGCCAATAAAGCCACCGCCTCCAGTTACAAGATACATACGTCGCTCCTTTACGGGAAATCGCCGCCCCATAAAAATTGGATGCTTTTTGTACGTGTAAAAGTGTTCTTACCAGCGCAAAACAGGTATAATACAAAAGAAACCGTTTCTGGAGGTTGTGAACAGAGCTACCACGAGCGGGTGCACATGCGACAGCGACATCACAAAGGATTGTTCTTCTTGCTCCCTCTGTTCATCCTGCTTGCTTTCTTGCTGGAAAGCTGTACGCTCAGCGGTCCTGACGGACCCTCCACGAAGGTCGCGGTGGACCTGACCGCTCCCATTGGCACCAGCCAATTCTCCCCAGGCTTCTCTTACGTAGACACCTCGCTCGAGTACCCGGCAGGGAACAACGACCAGAACGCCGTAAATCAGGCCAGATCGCTCTTGAAAGGGGTGGCCCGCTATGTGGACACCTCTATTATGGGCTGGGGTGTTGATGATCCCTGGCCCGACCCAAACCAGAGCGAGCCGAGCAACTGGAGTTCGCTGGACGCGCACATGCGGCTCATCCTGGCAACTGGGGGCATTCCGGTCCTCACCCTGGCCGAAGCGCCCTGGTGGATGAAGGGCCAGCTTCAGCCCAATGGGACGACCCGCTTGCTCACCCAGGCCGACGAATGGGCCGATATTGCCTACGGCTCGCGCGTGCTGGATAACAAGCTAGACGCCTGGCTGCTTCTGGTGCAGCGTGTTGCCGAGCGCTACATGGTCCCGCCTTACAATGTCAGATATTTCCAGGTCTGGAACGAATTAAAAGGCTACTACAACCCGCAGACCAACGCCTACGACTACACCACCAGCCAGGGCAAACCGGGGGCGCCCGTCGCGCAGCATGGCTACACCTACATGTATAACCTCGTCTATGAGCGGCTGATGCAGACGGCCACCTCGCTGAACATCGCCCCGACAAGCATCCAGGTGGGCGGCCCCTACGTCGTCATGGATACCTGGTCTACTCCCGCCCAAAGCAATTCTTCCTCGTTGAGCAGCGCCTACGGCACCTATGACCAGCGCTCGCTGGATGTCGTCCAATACTGGCTCCAAAACAAAGCCGGAGCAGGCTTTATCACCATAGACAGCGGCAACCGGAACAAAGACAACATTGATGTCACCGACCCGTTCAACGCTGCCGAGAAATTTGCCGACATCACGCGCTGGATCAGGACGCTTGACCCCCAGGCGTATCCAGGCGCCAGAACGCTGCCTATCTGGTGGGCCGAATGGTATGCCTCCCCCTATCCGACGCCTTTTACGACGAGCTACGATAATGCGGTCAAAACCTACGCCCTCATCAAACTGCTGGAGGCAGGCGGGGCAGTGGCCCTTTCGTGGGGAAGTCCGGGGAATGACCCGTCCAGCGCGGGCCTCTGGACGCCCACCACTGCTGGCGGTGGTCAGCCGTATCCCTGGTACTCCTCACTCAAAGCCTTGAACGATGACTTTCCGCCAGGCACCCTGCTCTATCACACGGCTGTTTCCTTCCCCGATACCGTCGAAGCGCTGGCCTCCGCCAAAAAGATCATGCTGGTGAATAAGCTCAATCGCCCCCTTTCCGTCTCCGTCGCCAGCCAGACAATACAGCTTGCTCCGTATCAGGTCAGCGTCCTCAATCTCTGATGCTGCTGCATGCTGGCCGCATATCCCTCTGGCATTATCCAGGCCACCAGCGCAGCAAACGCCAGGCGCAGCGTGCTACGCCGCGCCCAGCAACGCGCGATACGTCGTGGTCAATTGAGCACTCAGGTTCGGGCCATCAGAAACCGGCGCCGTGAACCCTCCATAGGCTGCAAAGAACTGCTGCACAGGCTGAAGTGTGGCCGTGTCTCCGGCAGGGGCAAAGCCCACCAGGGAAACGGCTATCTTCTGCTGCGCTAACCCCTCAACAGTGCAAAACCAGAGGTGATAGGCGTCTGAGGCGCTGGCGCACGCCTGCTGATCTCCTGAAAATGCTAAGGCATCTGTAAAAATCACGATGAGCTTGTGATCGCTGGCCGGTTTTGCGCCCAGCATGTCGCCCGCCATCTCTAATGCTGGGGTGAAGTAGGCAACTGGGGCAGCATCAACCGGAAGCAAGGCGTTTGCAGCAAGTGTGTTTACGACCCGTGCCCGGTCACTGTTTGCGCGCAGCGCTTGCAGCGGGAGCACGCGCACAGGGGTTTGTGTGCTGGTGATGCGCACCATGCCCACCTCGCTACCAAAGGGAAGCATGCTGGCAAACAGCTGCGCCGCTTTATAGCGATCACCCTGCGGGTCGTAGCGCGCGATGGAGCCTACGTTATCCATCACGATGATGGCATCAAGCGCGGCAGCTTTTGGGGCAGCTTTTGGAACTGGGGCTTGCGTCCGGTTGAGGCTACGCATGTTGTATGACCAGATGCCCAGGCCAGAAAGCATCACCACAAGGGCCAGCAGCAGGAAAAGCAATTCCGGGCTGCTAGCCTTTCTCCCAGCCTGGCCGATGCTGGGAAGGGGAGCTTGCTGCGCCTGGGCAAACTGCGCGATGGCCCCAAAGATACACAGCGCCATCAGTATCCCCAAAATGCCTGGGGGATACCACGCGCCCGCGTAAAGCGCAAGAGATGCCACCAGCGCGTCAATGGCTACACTCAGCCCAATAGCAAGCATCCATTCTGCCACTGGCTCCTTGAGATGCAAGTAACGCACCACCATCATGCCGGGGCAGACCAGGAGAAACCAGAGGCTGAGCACCAGGCACAGCCAGGTGCCGGGGAGCACGAAGGTGCTGATTCCCGCCGCGAGCGCGGAAACGAGCAAGACCAGCGGCCAGGTCCAGCGCGTCTGCGTCATCATGATGTGCCTTCCTCTGTGTTGTCAATGAACAGCAGAATGCGCGCGTCGTGGTTGCTATAGAGCAGCCGGTAGTTCCCGGAGGCAAGCAGCGCCGTTTCTAAGCGGTCGAGAGTACCCGGCGCCGCGTCGAACGTCGCCTCCAGCGTAGCTTCCTGGCTGCGCGTAAAAATCAGGTAGGCGACGGTATACGCTTTATCCTGAATAAATTGCGTAATAGCGGCGGCATTCCCCTGCGCAACCGCGCTCAGCAGCGAATCAGTCAGGACGAACAGATTGTATTTCTCGAAATCCTGAGATTGCCAGGGAGTGCCATCTGTACCCGCGATAAAGATCGCGCCCGGCTGAGCAATGTTGTAGAGATACTGCACCCCGGCAACCTCGGCGTTGGTCATGTAATCCTGGCGCTCGTTTCCATAGCGCGCAAAAAGAAAACCAGCCAGCAAGAGGATGCTGAGTCCTGCCGTCAGCGCCGCTTTCCAGCGCGGCGAGGCAAACAAGCGCAGCGCGGGTGTTTTGAGCAAGCGTGTGGAACGCCTATTTTGCCGGTGCTGCTGCCCACTCGCTGCGTGCTCACTTGCGTATTCTTTTGCCTGCGCCTTTGCCTGTTCGTTGTAGAAGAGCGAAGCGCCAAAAAAGGCCATACAGGGCAATGCGAAAAGATAGATGCGCAGCAGCATCTCACCGCCATATGGCTGAACGACCAGCAGCGGAAAGGGGGCGATGGCAAGCAGCATAGCATCCACGTCACGATACCCCCGACGGATGCGCCAGAGGCAGCCGACAAACGCCAGCCCCCAGACCACCGCCGTTGTCAGCAGGCGCATCTGGGCAATCAGTTCATGATCCGGGCTGCCAGAGACGCGGCTGGCAACATTTTCGGAAAAGATACTGGTGAGATGCCCAACGCCCCCCGTCACCCAGTCCAGATGCCCGGCTAAAAACGCTCTGGTCATCAGGAGTATCCAGGCTGCCGTCATCAGCGCCATGACCACAGGGAGCCAGGCCGGAGCGCAGCGGCGAAAAAATACAAGCGCGATAACGCTTGCCAGGACAAAAAAGGGTGTCAGCGGGTGACTGGCTACAACAAAGGCAAAGATCAAGAGCAGCAGCGCCAGCAATGCCCGGCGTAATCCTGGTGATACAGATTCGGTTCCAGGCGCCGGGCTTGCTATCCAGTAGTAGCCGCGCCGCGCAAACGTGGGCAGATGTTTGAGCAAGCCATCCCAGCGAGTAGACCTTGCTCTCACCTGCGTCTCTTGCGGCCTAAACCAGCGCAGCAGCGCGGCAATAATCACCAGATAGAGAAAGAAATCCAACCCTTGCGGCGAATAATAATCCTGCCCAATCCAGTTGGTCAGGCAGAAGAACCAGAGCGCCAGCCATACCAGGCGTTTATTGGTCGTGAACGTAGAAAACAGCAGGTGTAATGGCGCGAGGTAGATCAAATTAAAGAAGACGGGCGCCCACCCCGCAAAGCTGAGGATGCTGGGGTAGCTCATGCTGCGCGTCACAAAGGCGCTGAGAATAAAGAACCCCGTCCAGTTGAAGTAGGCATCCAGGCTGGGGTCAACCGTGCCGGTACGCACGATATATTCGGTATACCCCGCATGCCGATAGAGCACGCTGAAACGCGGCGCTTCTTCGATCAGCGAAGTAACGCCATACAACATAAAAATCAAGAGGCAAAGATGCAGCAGCAGGATGAGAGGCCGCAGGCGGGGCCGCTGTAAACACCCGCAAAAGCTGACCATCAAGACAACCAGGACCAGCAAGGTGAAGGGCGAAAACACCGAAACCAGGCCCAGATCATTCATCTGCTGGAGGGAGACACCCTGGAGCGAGCGCAGCCAGAAGACAAACACGCCAATTGGCAGGGCAATCAGCGCCATATCCACGCGCGTCAGCGACGCGCGCTGTTTGTTGAAGCCACGCTCTGTCTCCTCTCTCATCCGTCCAACCTCAACCGTTTCAGAAGCACCAGAAGTCATCATGGATGCAGACCTTCCTTTGTCTTGCCCATATCCAGCGCCAGAGGTGGGGCGCTCAAGGGCAGCAGCACTGCCAGGCGCACAGCGCGGTAAACACGCGGAGTCATCAGCGCGGCCTCCAGACACTGCGCTATGACCCATCCCAGGCTCAAGCCAGTTAACCCGCCCAGGTACGCGCCAATGGCCGCGCCGCCCAGTTCAAGAGCGAGGCCAGCCAGCAATGGGAGAATAGCGCGTACCATCTGGTTCTGCATGCGGCAGAGGACGATATAGTGGTTTTTCAAAATCAAGGGAATGGCGGCCAGACCCAGCAAACGCAGGCTCCACGCCGCTTGCGCTGCATACGCCTGGCCGAATAGACCGAGAAGAAGCTTCGGGAAAGCAAAGAGCACCACGAGAGCAACGAGCGAGAGCGCAAGCGAAAGGGTAAGCGTCAGGCGCGTTTTTTGCGCGACTGCTTCTGGCGTGGTGCTCTCTGTAGCAAAGAGCACCGTTGTTAAGGCCAGAGGAATAGAAAACACCCCATTGGCAATCATCAAGGCCACATAAAACCAGGCATTCATTGTCACGGAGAGCTGCAACGTCACCAGCACCGGCAGCGCCAGCATTGGCGCGCGGAGGATCAGGTTGAGGACATGATGCTGGAGCGCCGCTGGCCCCAGTTTCCAGAGCAACCTCCACTGCGGGTGATAGATCTGCCGCGACCAGCTTCCTTTCCACAGCGCGTATCCGGCCAGCATGAGCAAAGAAAGCGCGTTTCCGGCGGTCCACGTGGCATAGATGGTCATCCATGTTGCGCCCGCCAGCCAGAAACCGATGGCAAAGACCAGGGCCAGTTTGATCACAGAAAAAGCCGCATTGCGAAAGAACTGCACCCCTCCTCGCCACAACCCGATCATCGCCTGATCGAGCACAATAGTCACAGCGGTGAGGCTGGCCCCAGCAGCAAACACCACGCTCACCCCGATATTAGCTCCCAGAGGCGCCAGGTCTTTTGCCAGAAAAGGAGCAGCAACGGCAAGGATAATGCCAGAGACGCCTCCTAGTGCCGCCACAAGGAGCAGCGCCGCGCTGATGAGCGCAGCTTCCTTACCGGGCTGATGTGGTAGCTCGCCCACCAGCAGCGTGCCCAGCCCTAAGATAGCCCCTGTGCCAAGCAAAGTCATGGCGGAGATGGCCGCAGAGGAAAAGCCTACCGCTTCCGGTGAAAACAATCGCGCGGCAGCCCACCAATACACAAAACCAAAGCCGGAGGTGGCAATCGTTGTCCCCAGAAGCGAACCTGCATTGGATAATAACAGACGATGTGTCGTTATCCATCGCCAGAGTGCTGCTTTCACGCGGCTCCCTGCCCATTCTTTCCAGCGAGCACGGCGCGTTGTTCGCACCTATCCGAGGCCATTTTGCGCGCCAGTCTTCGGCCCTGGAGATAGGCTATCGGCCCATACAGCATCCCCTTGCGCCTGATCTTGATCAACTCTCTGGGATAATGTGGCGGCAGTTTCCTGGATTGCCTCTGCTGTTTGAAAAAAGACTGAAAGTACGCGACACAGGTTTGAGCAAAGAAATCGGGCAGCAGATGCGGAGCATCGAGCAGGCTCTTTGTCAGATACGCGGTAATGCCCACGCCATAGTTATAAATCTGCCGCTGCAATTCCCGGTAGTCGCGGCGATGCCGGTGATAGATCAGCGCTGTCGGCGCGTAGACAAGCGTGTAGCCGCGTGTCACGACTTGAAAAAACACTGCTATATCCTCTCCAGAACGGGATGGCCCACCACCACCCAATGCGGGATCGAAGCCCTGCACACTGCGCAGGAAGGCTGCCGTAAACGCCATACTTGATCCGCCGCCAAAGATGCCCGCTTTATACGGATAGAGCGGCGTTTTTGCGCGATGCTCCTTGAGATCAAAGATACGGGGGGTAAGATCCCAGCGTGGGCCGCCGTCTTCCTGAAACCAGTTGACTCCCCCATAGGCTTCATACCAGAACTGCGAAGGTGTCTCCAGTTCCAGCGGCAAGTTGCAGCCTGTGACGCAAGCGACGTTCTCCGTGCGCCCGAACCCGCGCACCAGCTCAACCAGCCAATAGCTATCAACCATCACGTCATCATCGGTGAAGGCCAGGATGTCGCCCCTGGCAGCAAGCATGCCACAATTCCGTGCCCAGGATGGGCCAGGCCGGTCCTCGCGCAGATAGCGCACCTGGGGAGCCGGAGCCTTGCGCATGATCTCCTGGACAAATTTGGCAGTCTCTGGCATCGTTGGCGCGTTATCAACGACGATGATTTCATAGTGTGGGTAGCGCAGAGTCAGCAGCGAGAGCAGGCAGGGGAGCAGGGTATGCGGACGGTTATGTGTTGGAACAATCACGCTGACAAATGGCGCCTGCTCCAGTAACTCCTCGCGCTCCTGGATACAGCGCGGCAGCGCAACCGGCAAACCGGCGGGGTCAAGCTCAGTGACTGGTGGCAGGTTGTCCTGTTGCAGATGCGCGTTGATCTGCTCACGCAGGCATTGCCAGATTTGCCGCGCACAGTTCGCTGCACTGACGCCATGCTCATCAAACTGGAATTCAACGAACCCCAGCGGCTGCGTGTGCAAGCGCACCACACCGAGCGCGCGGCGGTAGCTCTGTCCTCGCTCATCACAGGCTGAGAGCGCGGGGATGGGCTGCGCCAACTCAATTTCCAGAATGCGCGCCGGGGCGGGCGCCGAAGATACGGGAATGTTTAGACGATCTACTTGAAGAGACGTGCTCATGGATTAGCCCAATCCTTTCTGCTGCGCTTCGGATTCGAGTGGGGTCGGGACAGCCACAGCCTCTTCGCTTTCTGAGTCTTCCCTTTGGATGCGCGAGAACATTCCCCGCGCATAGCCCAGCGTCGTCAAAAACAGGCCGCCCACGATTGCGCCAGCCCGCGCAAAGCCTGCCGGGTCCAGGCGCAGCAGACCATCGCATAGGCCGCGCAGCACTCCCTGGGGCAGCAGACGCAAGGTATACGCGCGCTCCGAGGCCAGCCCATCTTTCGCGCCCACATAGCGCGCAACCCGCGCCTTCGAAAGACCTTCGCCATAACAGCGCGAGCGAAAATAGCGCCAGGTGCCACGCTGCGGGGGAATGCGGTGATGAATCCTGGCGCGTGGCTCGTACAGAAAGCATTTCTCAGGCCAGTGCTGTCTGGCGCGAATGCACAGTTCTGTCTCTTCGCAGCCCAGAAGCTGTTGCTTCGTTCGCCCAATCTCACTGCGGAAGCCGCCAACTCCCTCAAAAATCTCGCGCCGAAAGCATGTGCAGCCGCCAAACGGGTTGCGCACAACAACCGGCTGCGCTGGTGGACATAGATACGTGCAGCCCACCACCCAGTGAAATTCGCGCGGAAACCATGCAGGTTGCGTATCAAGCCAGGCGGGTTCAACGGTGCCACCCGCGCCCAGCACGCGCTCATCTGCGCAGCAGCGACATAAGCGCTCCAGCCAGTCCGGTTCTGCCGTTGCATCATCATCCAGAAAGGCGATCAGAGAGCCGCTGGCATGCGCAATACCACTGTTGCGCGCGCCAGACAAGCCCTGTGGCTCGCTGTTTTCTACGCTTGTGACAGTGGGGAAAGCCGCGCGCACCCGCCCCAACAAAGCCGGATTGTGATCAATCACCAGCAGCAGTTCGCGCGCTGGCTGGCGCTGTCTTTCGATAGACTCGATGGCCGCCACCAGATCGGGCCAGCGCTCTTCTGTATAAGCGCAGATAATTACCGAAACGTCGGCACGAACATCGGTACTGTTCTCTGTCATACAGTTGCCTGATCTCCTTGAAAATGGCGCGTCACAGGCGCCGAACCGCGACGGACGGTTTGCCAGATGGGGGTACGCGCGCGCCGATACAGCGTCGTGAGCAGGGAAGCGCTGCGCCCGGTGGTGAGTAACGCGCTGAACGCCTCAACAGTCGTCGTGGCATCCACCATCAGGCGAGCCAGCGCAAAGGGATCGCTCGCCTCTGAACTGAAGGCATGCTTCACCGCGCAGGCCGAAGAAAACCCCAGGTCGCGCACGATGCGCCGCACCATTGGCGAAGAATAGCCAAACGGGTAAGCAAAACTGTGTATGACGTTCCCCAGGTGGTCTTCTAACATCCACTTGCTTTGCGCAATTTCATCCTGCGCCCGTGCCGGAGAGAGCCTATCAAGCTGGGGGTGATGATGGCTGTGCGCCCCGATTTCGATGCCGCGCGCGCTGATCTCAGCAATCTGCTCCCAGGTGAGCATCGGGCGCTGTGCCTCACCCTCGCGCCGCAGCCAACGGCTGGTCGCGTTGACAAACGCGGTGGGGACATAGAGGGTGGCCGTGAACGCATACTCCGTAAGGATGGGCAGCGCCTCGCTGAAAAAGTCAGCAAATCCATCATCAAACGTAATGACTACAGGATGGGCGGGCAAAGCTCCACCAGCTGTGTCTCCTGCAAAGAGCATCTTCACAAGCTGGGTAACAGACACAGGCGTATAGCCTTCTCTGCACAGGTAGCGCATCTGACTGGCAAACAGGGGAGGCGGCACCGCAAACTGGCGAAACTGCCGCGTCGCCTGGTTTGAGATGCTGTGATACATGAGTATTGGCACCGTGAGCGTTTTACGCGGTGGAAGCACAAGCGATCTCTCTTTCATCAAGAAGCGTTACAAAGCGCCACGAAGCATCACCAGATGCATTCAGCCAACTACGTCCGCCGGTTCTTCCCTTCGAGCAAGGGCTTCATCCACGCGAGAAGCAGCGGGCCAGGGCCGGACCCCTGGCAACAGAGGAGCCTTCTTGTAACGCTCCTTCATGATCGTCTTCAGCACGCGCCAGCCATCGCGGAATGTGCGCAGGTTGCTCTGGCCGTAGATGCGCGAGTGTTCCACGCTGGGCACTTCGATAATTTTCAGGTGCGCCTTCCGCGCGCGTAGGCTGATCTGTGTTTCGACCTCAAAGCCGCTGGAATCCAGTTGGATAGCGTCCAGACAGTGGCTCCAGAAAGCGTTATAGCCATAACACAGGTCGCTAAAGCGAATCCAATACAGCAGATTGACCAATTGGCACAAGGCGTAATTGCCCAGCCGACGCAACGGCGTTATATCAATGCTGCCCCCGCCTGCGATAAAGCGCGAGCCTTTGGCAAAATCATGCCCCTGCAAGAGCGCCTGCACAAAACGCGCAATCTCTTTGGGATCGGTTGAGCCATCCCCATCAAGCATCACAATGATCTCGCCTGTGCAGGCCGCGAAGCCAAGCCGGACAGCATCGCCTTTCCCTCGGCCCTGTTGTTCAATAATGCGAATCGTTGGCAGCAATCGCCTGGCGACGGCAACCGTGTCATCCGTTGAATGTCCGTCAACCAGAATGACTTCGCGGACCATCGGCGGGATGCGCGGCAAGATGTAATAGAGATTCTGGGCCTCGTTGCGAACGGGAATCACAACACTGATGCCCACCTCACCATATTTTTCATCCATAGGTAGAAGCTTTCTTAGAGTGCAACTGCTGATGGAATCAGGCTCAAACAGGCGCGTAAGCAGGCGGCCATTCCTTCCAGGTAGTCCGTTTTACAGCTAAAATGCGTGCCGGGCATGATGTACTCTTCCACATCCTGGTCTTGCTTTTTTGCCCAGGTATGCCACCATTTCCTGCGGAACGGCTCGGCCTCATCCCAGAACAACGTTACCTTGCCCTGATAAAAGGTCGGCTGGTAATGCGCTGTCGCCCAGGTAAACATCGCGGGATACTCTTTGCGCAGCGTCTCCGTTGGCGGGAAATACGCGCCGATGCGGGGGTCGCTTTTACTGATATGTTCAAAGTCATCCGAATGCTTATCAACTAGATAGCGATAGGCATGCTCCATACGTAGATACAGATCTAATTGCTTCGCCTGGCCGGTTTCGGTCATTTTTCCACAGCGCTTGATAGCTGAGCAGATGGCCTGGGTGCGCGGGGGAATAGCATCCATCAGCACCAGCAGATCAACGCGCTCCCCCTGGCTCTGAAGCTGGCGTGCCATCTCGTAGGCTGTCAACCCACCGTTACAGAAGCCGCCAAGCAGATACGGCCCCTCTGGTTGGATCTCCCGCAGCGAAGTGATATGGGCGGCAGCGACCTCTTCTAAGGGGGGCAGCACATCCAGGCCATGAAAATCGTAGGGGGTCAGGATATAGAAGGGCTGGTCCTCGCCCACCAGATGCGCCAGAGGAAAACAGAAGAAAGCGTTGTCGGTCCAGTCCCCATGCAGATAGAAAAAGGGCCGTTTTGTGCCCTGCGTCTGGATAGGGATGACATGTTCACGCCCACTGCTGGTTTTACCCGGAGAGAGGTGCGTAGCAGCGCCTGCGGCTTTCCTGGTCGGTAACAATTCCCCAGAGAGATACTTTTCAAGGAGCGCGCGCCTGGCCTCAATGCCCGGCTGTATATCCAACATCGAATCGTTTCCCTTCTCTACTTTCAGCATCCGAGCACAAGCCCCCCTGCCTGATCGCCCCGAAGCAATCAGTTAAGCGGTTATCTTGTGCAGAGGATGGAGCTAAAAAGCGACGTGGAGCGCGTTCAGGCCACGTAATCCCAGATTCTCGCGCCAGGTGAGCAGCCCAGGTTCCAGGCGTAGCTCTGGCATGCGCCGCAGCACCGCCGAGAACGCGGTCTGCCCCTCAATGCGCGCCAGTGGTGCACCAAAACAGAAATGGCTGGCCCAGGCAAAAGCCACATGCCGGTTATCCTGACGGCAAATATCCAACCGGTCTGGCTCTGGGAACCGCTCTGGATCATGGTTTGCGGCCCCCATCACGGCAATAACCGCCTGGCGCTTCCGAATCAATTTTCCTCCGAGCATCACATCATCGGGGGCCAGACGCGCTGTTTGCTGACTTGGACTCTCAAAGCGCAGCAATTCCTCAACTGCTGAAGGAATCAGGGAAAGGTCTGCTTTGAGCTTCTCCAGTTGATCTGGAAAGCGCAGCAAAGTGAGGATGCCATTGCCAATCAGGTTTGTTGTCGTCTCCTGGCCGCCAACCATCGTGATGATGGTATTAGCTACGACCTCCTCCTCGCTCAGATGGTCGCCATCTTGCTCGGCGGTCATAAGCGCGTAGAGCAGCCCATCACGAGGGTGCTTGCGTTGTTCGCGGACAGCAGCGTGGAAATATGCGCTCATCTCATCCAGGCTGTGCAGTACCTGGGGAACACGGTCGGGGTTGTGCTGGAAATTGCCAAGCACCTGCGCAAAATCGCTTGACCACCTGGTCAACTGCTTCCAATCGGAGGTGGGCAATCCCAGCATCTCAGCGGTGACAATAGCCGGCAAGGGATAGCCAAGCTCTGCAATCACATCCATGTGCCCCGTGTCCTGAACCGCATCTAACAGGCTATTCGTAATATCCTGAATATGCGCGCGCAACGCCTCCACCCTGCGGGGCGTGAAGGCTTTGGAGGCCAAGCCTCGCACACGCCCGTGAGCAGGGGGATCCAAGAACAACATTTGGCGCACCATCATCTGAGCAAGTGGAGTTAAAGCAGATAGTCCTAGCTCCGTCAACTGCTCAGGTGTAGGAGTGCGATTAGCAGAGAAACGCTGCAAGACAGTCAACACATCGGCGTAGCGTGTCACGACCCAGGCATGGAGGAACGGATCCCAGTGCACTGGGTCTTCGCTCCGCAGCCGGTGATACAACGGGTAGGGATTCGCTACCACTTCTGGATCGAGCAACTGAGTCAGGCTCAGGTCTTGCTTATCAGTAGAAAGCAAACGCTCAGTTGGCATACGTCTATCTATTCCTTTATAAAACGTGCTTATATAGTGATTTGGTCAGAACTCACACTCAGCTACTTCAGCAAACGATGCGCTTCTTCCTCGCTTAACGTCTCCAACCACTCAACCAGGCGTAGCTCAACTTTGTTCGCTAGCTGGCGAACAGTGGGAGCCTCGAAAAGCGCGCGCAGTGGCAGTTCAATGCCAAAGGTAGCAGCGATGCGCGTCACAAGCTGGGCGCCCAGCATCGAATGGCCGCCAAGCAGGAAGAAATTATCCTCCACTCCTACCCGTTCTACCTTCAGCAGCGCAGACACAATTTCGGCTATTTTCTGCTCTGTAGGCGTGCTGGGCGAGGCAAACACCTCATCCCGCAAGGTATTGTGCTCGTTTGGCGCGGGCAGCGCGGCGCGATCTATTTTCCCGTTGGGCGTCATTGGCAAATCTTCTAACATGACAAAACTCGCCGGAACCATATAATCAGGCAGATAGTCTTTGATCATATTCTGTAAAGAACTACATGTGACCTGCATTTCAGACTTCAGCACCAGATACGCGACCAGGCGCTTCTCTCCAGAAGCATCCTCGCGCGCCAGCACATAACTGGTCTGGATGGCCGGGTGTCTGTTCAGCACCGCCACAATCTCACCAGGCTCGATGCGATAGCCGCGAATCTTAATTTGTTGATCTATACGCCCCAGAAAAGCAAGCTGTCCATCGGGCAGGTAGCGCGCCAGATCACCAGTCCTGTAGAGCCGCGCCCCTGGCACAGCGCTCAAGGGGTGGGGGATGAACTTCTCAGCGGTCAATTCTGGTTGGTGCAGATAGCCCCGCGCCAGACCATCTCCGCCAATACATAGCTCGCCTGGCGTGCCAATGGAAACCTGTTGCAGAGACTCGTCCAAAATATAGACCTGGGTATTGGCAATCGGGCGGCCAATAGAGGGCGCTGTATCTCCCTGCCCTGCCGGAGCAATGCACCCGGAGGTGGCGACGACAGTTGCCTCGGTTGGCCCATAATTGTTGATCAGCGCAAAGGGCAGCGATGCGCGCGGATACTGGTGAAGCGTATCGGCTCCAGTGAGCAAGAGACGCAGCGCCGTGTCGGGCGGCCATTCCAGGGTAAGCATACTTTCGGCCAGGGCGGTAGGCAGAAACGAGATGGTGATGCCGCTGCTAACTAGCCAGTCGCGGAGCGCGGCTGACAGCGTGCGTCGCTCCTCATCCACCAGATACACGCTGGCGCCGCAGCACAGATAGGGCCACAGTTCCCAGCCGGTGGCGTCAAAAGCCGGGCTGGCAAGCTGAGTCGCCCGATCAGCAGCGGTCACTGCGAAGGCGCGCTGGTGCCAGAAGATCAGATTCAGCAGCCCTTGATGGGTAATCTGCACCCCTTTGGGCCTACCTGTCGAACCAGAGGTATAAATAACATAGGCCAGGTCATCGCCTGTGGTCGCAACCGGAAGATCGCTCTGGCTTTGCTCGGCCAGCATCGGCGCATCGGCATCCAGGCAAATAATACGAGCGTTACAGGTGGGGAGTTTTGCCCCCAGGGAGTAGTGCGTGATCAGAATGGGCGCCTGGGCATCCTCCAACATAAAGGCCAGGCGCTCAGGTGGATAGGCGGGGTCCAACGGCACATACGCCCCACCTGCCTTGAGAATGCCCAGCAGCCCGATCACCATCTCTGGAGAACGCTCCATGCACAGGCCCACCAGCACGTTCGCGGATACGCCTGAAGCGCGTAAGTAATGCGCAAGCTGATTGGCGCGCTGGTTCAGCGCCCGATAACTCAGTGTCTGATTCCCCGCCACCAGCGCCACAGCCTCTGGTCTGAGAACCGCCTGTTCTTCCACCAACTGCTGCACGCATGTATCCAACGGATAGCTTTGCTGTGTTGCATTCCATGCTGCGAGCTGTCGTTGTTCATCCTCCGAAATCGGCAGCACGTCTGGATGAGTATTCGCCCTTCTCATAGCGAGCGAGCCAGTAACTTTCTCGTCGCTGGCTCGCTCCTTTCCCCTGCCCCCAATATGCACCATTGTTCCCTCCTAAGTCTTTCTGGTGCTCGTCTTGCAGAAACCCCAGTTTGAGCCTTCATTGGCAATAGTAGCCACGCCTAGTGTAGGTGAGGGAGGTTACTACGGCGTTACGAAAGAGGGTGCAGAAGATTACGATTAAGTTACCACCCATGCTCTGCCAGCCAGGACAAAAAGAGAGGGCTTCCCTGTTCTCACAGGGAAGCCCTCTCTACGAAAGAGCTAGGAGTTTTCCTCTCCCGGCCTCAGCGTTGCCCCAACGAGGCTTTCTTCTGCATAGCCGACTGGCTTGACCCAGATGCCACGCTCATGCAGCAGAGCAATTTGCTTCTGAATCACCTGCTCACGATACTCAGCGTGCTTCATCGGCTCGCGGGTGAGATAGAGGTTCTTGGGATAAATGGGCTGCTCATAAAGCAGTTGATAGAGTTCGGAGCGTACATCTTTGAGCCAGTTGTCCCATTGGGCGCGGGCGCGATGGTCGCGCATCGCTTCAATATCAATCACCCCGGCCACATAGGTTGAGCCTGCGCCATACTCCTGGCGTCCCACAATCTGGCCCTTATAATTAATGACAAACGAGCGGCCACCAAAGGTATCAATCGCCGTATCATCCTCCGGGAAGAGATAATACGTGCCCATGTTGGGAGCGATGAGGTACATATTGTTGTCCAGGGCGCGGGCGCGGCTCTGAATCTCAAAGATGTCGTTGCCGGTGGCCGGATGCGGATACGAAGCGCGATAAACGACTTCCGCGCCGTTGAGGGCCAGGGCACGCGCGTTTTCAGGATAAGAGCCTTCGTTCGCCATCATAATGCCCAGCCGCCCGATCTCCGTATCGGCCACCGGCCAGAAGGCGTCGAGCGTCCTGCCATAGCGTTCAATCCACCAATCATAGATGTCGTGTGGGCAGACAGAATGCTCCACCGGAAAAAGCGGAGAGACTTTGTAGTGCTGTAAGATCACCTCTCCGGCGGGATCGAGGATAAAGCCAACGTTGAAATAGCGATCTTTGATTTCCGGATGGCGCGCTTTGGCCTGGGCCATAATAAACGCATTGTAGGTGCGGGCGATTTTGCCCAGTTCCTCCGTCTCCTCGCCAGGAATGTCAATTGCGCACTCTCTGGCGAACTGCACATGATCGAGGTCGAGCACCTCATCGTTGAAGCCTTGCAGCGCCCCTTCAGGAAAGGCGATCAACCTGACGGGCAAATCCAGGCTGGAAAGCCACGAAGCGGCCTTGACCAGATGGGAGAGGTGTTCCAGGTTGCGTTTAATGTCGGCGCGGGTGCGAATGCCTCGCACAGTGGGAATGAGTCCAACAGCGGTGTAAGGCTTCACCATATGCTGCTCCTTTGCTCTGTCTTGGACATTCCGTCTGATGGGCTATTGTACTTCCTTTACGAGCAAGAGACAAGTAGGGGTAGCCTTCATCGGGGCCAGTTCATCCGATTTGCCCATTGAGCCTTACGCGACCAATCGCGCACACTGAAGCTCTCGACGGACTCCGACTCCAAAGCCTGGCACAGAGACAGGAACAAAGAGGAACGCAGGCATTCTGGCGTAGATTCGTGAAGAGGGCTGCACCAGGAGGGCTACACCCTCCAGGCCAGCTTCCTGGACACTGATGAGCTTCCTGGACACTGCGGAGCTTCCTGTGTATAATGCTGCCAATTCTCAAGGGTGCAAATTCAGCGGCCTCAGCCCATTTCTTACTAAGGAAAGCAGCATTGAGAAACGCCCGTCCTCTTTCTTTAAAACGCCCCGCCTTTTGGAGCATCTGGCAAGCGCTCTGTGCTTTGGGGGCGTTCGTGCTTCTTTCCTCATGCGCAGCACCGGCGCCAAAAGCGGGCGAGCGTCCATCACCTTCACATCAGCCCACCCAGACGGCCACTGCACTTCCCCTGGGGGTTGGGGCCGATGAAGCCCTGAAGCTCTGTGCCAGGTCTGCTTCGGGCAATGTGTGTTTGAGTCCAGCGCAAGTACACGAATTTTATGATCTCAACCCGCTCTACACCAGGGGATTTGATGGGAAAGGCACCACCATCGTCATACTCGTCCCATTGGGAAGCCCAACCATCCAAAATGATGTCCATGTTTTTGATCAGACCTTCGCCCTGCCAGACCCACCTCACCTGGAGGTGCTGAAACCGCCGCTCACGTTGGTGTCAAATCCAGCGACGAATGATTTTTTTGATTGGGCTGGTGAGACAACGCTTGATGTGGAGTGGGCGCATGCCATTGCTCCCGGAGCGAACATTGTTGTTCTTGTTAGCCCGGTTCACGAGACAGAGGGGGTACAAGGTTTCCCTGAATTAGAGCAGCTTTCGCGCTACGCGCTGGACCATCATTTGGGGCAGGTTTTTTCGCAGAGTTTTGGCGCTTCGGAGCCAACCCTGCTTGGAAATCCCTGTAACCAGAACCTCGGCAGCGGAGAAGACCTGGTGCAAGATTACGATCAAAACGTCTATCAGCGTGCTGTGCAGGAGCATGTCACCATATTAGCTGGTTCAGGCGATGAAGGCCCGACAAATGTGGACTGTTCCGAGCATACTACTTACTCCTACGCCAACGTCCTCTGGCCTGCCTCTGATCCCCTGGTGACGGCAGTTGGGGGCACGGACATGTTCCCCCAGGGCCAGACCGGGAAATATGGAAGTGAGCAAGTCTGGAATGACGGCAGAGCCAGCGGCGGTGGTCTGAGCCTGTTATTTAAAGAACCTGACTGGCAAAAAAACTTGCCCACTCAATCGCGCTTGAATGGCAGCCGCGCCATTCCTGATGTGTCCTGGGGCGCGCAAGCAGTTTTCCCTATCTATCATTCCTATCCTGGCGCCTCTGCCGGTTGGAGCGCAGGTGGCGGAACAAGCGCTGCCGCCCCACAATGGGCCGGGCTTATTGCTCTAGCCGATCAAATGGCCGGGCAACCGCTGGGCTTCCTCAATCCCGCGCTGTATAAGTTGGCGGGGAAGGGGTTCCACGATATTACAAAAGGGAGCACTTCCCTGCACAGCGTCACGGGTTTCAGAGCCGGACAGGGATGGGATATGGCAACTGGCTGGGGAACTCCAGATGCAGCCATCCTGCTGCCACTGTTGATTGCAACCGTCCAGCAAATCAACGACGCAACTTCGCCTTGAGCGTGCCTGGGTTGGGGTCAAAAACACTCAGCAGGCATGTCCCTATTTTTCCTTCTTCCCTTGAACGCAATTTAAGGCCAATTCACCATAATAGCTCTGAAAGTTATTGACACAAAGCACCCTTCTTGGTATGCTGCTCATCAGCATTGCAGCAAGCATGCCAGCGCACGCTTCACCCCATGCTAACACCAAAATACCTGGAGATGCGTGGGAGAGCTGCTCTCTTCATCAAGAGCACTCGCCGGGAAAATGCAGCCTACTTCCCTGTTCTGCCAGGCTTGCTCGCTGCTCTGCAAAACTTGCTCCCTGCTCATCGGGGAGCGCCAGGAGATAGTCTATGGATACGCGGTTGACTCATACAACGCAGGCACCCACACAGGCGCATGAAGATCAGCGAGCAACACGAAACTTCCCCCATCAGGTATCTCCGCAGGACGCATCTATTCCTCACCTTATTGGGCGGCAGGCGCTTGCTGCCCCTGATGCTGTGGCAGTCGTCGCCGGTGATCAGAGGCTCACCTACAAGATGCTCAACGAACGCGCCAACCAGCTAGCGCATTATTTACAATCCCTGGGCATTCGGCCTGAAGCACCCGTTGGCGTTTGCCTTGAGCGCGGGAGTGATCTTATTGTGGGGCTGCTGGGCGTGCTCAAAGCGGGCGGCGCGTATGTTCCGCTTGACCCCGCCTATCCAACTGAACGCCTGGCCTTCATGCTCACCGATACGCAAGCCCCCGTCCTGGTCACACAGCAGCACATCAGCACTACGCTCCCCAACTCCACCAGAAAAGTCGTGCTGCTGGACGCTGACAGCGCGCTCCTGGCACAACAGGAAAAGACCGACCCGATCTTTGAGGCCACGCCCGACAACCTGGCCTACATCATTTACACCTCAGGCTCAACAGGCCAGCCCAAAGGGGTGCAGATTACCCACAAAAGCCTGCTCAATCTGATCTTGTGGCACCAGCACGCCTTCGAGGTAACTTCCCGCGATGTAGCCACTCAGCTTACCAGCCCCGCGTTTGACGCGACGGGCTGGGAACTATGGCCGTATCTCACCTGCGGGGCCAGCGTGCATCTTCCCGATAAAGAGACGATAGCCACTCCTCAATCGCTCCAGAAATGGCTGCTAGACCACCAGGTAACGATTACCTTCCTGCCAACAGCCCTGGCTGAACGTGTGATGGCGCTGGAGTGGCCGCAAACACTCGCGCTGCGCTTCCTGCTCACCGGAGCCGATACCCTGCACCAGTATCCACCACCAACCCTGCCATTTGCGCTGATCAACAACTATGGTCCCACCGAGGCAACCGTTGTGGCAACCTCCGGGCGTATCTCTCCCGTTGAGCACCCTGACTCCCCACCAGACATTGGCCGCCCGATCACCAACGCCCAGGTCTACATCCTCGATGAGCGCTTGCAGCAGGTTGCTCCTGGCGAGACAGGTGAACTCTACCTTGGCGGCGCGGGGCTGGCGCGCGGGTATCTCAACCGCCCTGAGCTTACCGCCGAGCGATTCATTGAAGACCCATTCAGTAACGAACCTGAAGCACGACTCTACAAGACAGGCGACCTGGCGCGTTTCCAGCCAGATGGGACGATCAGCTTTCTTGGCCGCGCCGACCAGCAGATTAAGATCAGAGGCTATCGCATCGAGCCTGACGAGATTGTCTCCGTATTAAACCGGCACCACGCGATTCAGGCCAGCCTGGTGATAGCGCGCGAGGATACCCCTGGCGAGAAGCGTCTCGTTGCCTATCTGGTTCCAGTCGCGGGAATTCCCATAACAGCCTCTGCGCTGCAAGAACACATCAGCGCATATCTCCCCGATTATATGCTTCCTTCGGCGTTCGCCCCCCTGGAAGCCTTCCCCTTGACGCCCAACGGGAAGATTGATCGCGCCGCCTTGCCTCTCCCAGATGAAAACAGCGTGCTGCGCCAGGGAGTGGAGAGCGTCCCAGAAACCCCGGTACAAGCCCGCATTGCGGGAATTGTGGCCGCGCTCCTGAAAATGGAGCGGGTTGGGATTGACGATAACTTTTTTATGCTTGGCGGCCACTCCATGATGGGCGCGCAACTCATCCTGGAGATAACCGCGACGTTTGGGGTCGAACTCTCCCTGCGTTCGCTCTTTGAGCACCCAACCGTTCGCCAGTTATCCGAGCAGGTCACGCATCTGCTCATCGCCAAACTTGAGGGCATGAGCGACGAGGAAGCCGCGAGCTTGCTGTAAAGAAGCGCATACCCCTGGTAGTTGCTCGCTAGTTGCTGAAGGTGGTTATATGGAGCAGCCCAAGAAACTGGCATCTGCCACTGGCACGCACATCTCAACACTCAGTCTCTATCACTTGCTTGACCCTGAAGTGCTTGCCAACCCTTATCCTTTATACCATCGGCTCCGCAATGAAGACCCGGTGCATTGGGATCCGTTTCTTCACGCCTGGGTGGTGACTCGCTATGATGATGTTGTAACAGTCTTCCAGCGTTTTTCGGCGGACCGCACCCCTACCCCTGAACAATTGACGGCGCTTGGCCTCTCCGCCCTTGTCCCGCTGGCGCAGGTGATGGTGCGCCAGATGCTCTTTCTCGATCCCCCCGATCATGGGCGCGTGCGTGGGCTGGCCTCCAGAGCATTTACCCCCCGGCGGGTTGAAGTCTTGCGTTCACACATTCAAGACATCACCAACTCCCTGCTGGACAGCGCGCAGGCCACCGGGCACATGGATGTCATTGCTGACCTGGCAATCCCGCTGCCCGCCATCGTCACCGCCGAAATGCTCGGAGTGCCAACAACAGACTGGAAGCAGTTGACCGCGTGGTCGGCGGATTTTGCGCAGGTGCTGGGCAACTTCCAGCATAGCCCCGAACATGTGCAGCGGATCGTGCGCAGCCTGGAGGGGATGACCGCCTACTTTCAGGAAGCCGTGCGCTCGCAGAAGGAACACCCGCGAGATGGCTTGATCAGCGCCCTGCTTGAAGCGCAGATAGATGGAGATCGGCTCAGCGAAGAAGAAGTGGTGGCTAATGTGATTGTGACGATGGTTGGCGGCCAGGAAACAACCACCAATTTAATAGGCAATGGCTTGCTTTCGCTGCTGCGCAATCCCGATCAGTTTGAGCGGCTCAAGCAAGATGCCGCGCTCATCCCCCTGGCAGTTGAAGAACTGCTGCGCTACGAAAGCCCCAGCCAGCACACAGCGCGCCTGGCACCTGATGACGTGACGCTGGGGGGAAAGAGCATTCGCAAGCGCCAGGCGGTGATTGCGGTCATGGGGGCGGCGAATCGTGACCCGGAGCGTTTTCCTGACCCTGATCGCCTCGATCTGGGCCGTCAGAATAACCGGCATGTCGCCTTTGCCTGGGGCGGACACTTTTGCTTCGGGGCGCCCCTGGCACGCATCGAGGGCCAGATTGCCTTTGAAACGCTCCTCCGGCGCCTGCCCAACCTGCGCCTGGAGCCTGGGCCTATCCGCTGGCGAGAGAATCTGGGTCTGCGCGGCCTGACGGCCCTGCATGTTACTTTTTAAATCTCGCTCGTTTGAGCATAGCAGGCAGGAATGCAATCCAACGGTTGCCTGCTCTACTCCGCGCTTCTCATACCCATACACATCCTACTTCTGGTGGAAAAAATGTCAGAACTTTCCAGTGTTAAGCGCGCATTGCTTGATAAATATTTACAGGGAGATCTTTCCAAAGCCCCGGCGCCTGCTCTGCCCATTCCTCAACGCGCAGAGCAAGGCCCCGCGCCGCTCTCATTTGGGCAGCAGCAGTTGTGGCTGCTCACCCAATTCGTCCCTGATCTCCCCATCTATAATGAGTGTGTCACCCTGCACCTGCCTGGCCCACTTGACCTGGACGTATTTGAGCGCAGTTTTAATGAATTTCTCAGGCTGCATGATGCCTGGAGGACCAGCTTCCCGCTGCTTGATGGGCAGCCGGTGCAGATGATTCAACCCCCAGAGCCGCTTTCCATTCCAGTCAGGAACCTTAGCAGGCTGCCCGAAGAGAAGCGCGAAGCGGAAGCGCTCCGGCTGGCAACCGAGGACGCCCTGGCCCCCTTCGACCTGGCAAAGGGGCCGCTGCTGCGTCCCTTGCTGATCAAACTCACTGATGAAGACCATCGGCTGTTTTTAACCATGCACCATATCATTTTTGATGGAGTCGCCATCTATCAGGTGCTGCTTCCAGACCTTCGCGCAATCTACGATTCCTTTTTACAGGGTCAGCCCTCGCCCTTTCCCAGGCCAGCGCTCCAGTATGCCGACTTTGCCGCCTGGCAGCGAGCATGGCTGCCCAAAGAAAAGCTGACAGGGCATCTGGACTATTGGAAGCAGCAGCTTAAGGATGCGCCCACGCACCTGCCCCTGCCTACTGATCGGCCTCGCCCTCCCGTTCAGACCTATCGCGGCTCGATGCGCCCATTTGCGCTTTCTTTGGGCCTGACGAACGCGCTGAAATCCCTGGCTCGCCAGGAGGGAGCCACATTTTATATGGTCCTGGTGGCAGCCTTCTATACGCTCCTCTATCGCTATACCGGGCAGGAAGATATGCTGCTGGGCACAGCAACCGGTGGGCGCAATCGCCCAGAAACCCAAAAGATGCTGGGGTTCTTTCTCGATACACTCGTGCTGCGCGTCAACCTGGCAGGCTCGCCGACCTTTCGTGAACTGCTGGCGCGGGTGCGCGAGGTGACGATTTCTGCGGTTGCGCACGAGGATATGCCCTTTGAATTGCTGGTGAGGGAGCTGCACCCGGAACGAAACCTGAGCCAGAATCCACTCTTCCAGGTGCTGCTTACGCTTGAGCCACCTATCGCCGTCCTGCCTTCTGGATGGACCCTGACCCAGATGGACGTAACCGTTGGGACATCGAAGTTCGATCTCTCTCTTGAGCTTGATGATCGCGTAGACGGTCTTATCGGTCGCTTTGAATATAACTCTGATCTGTTTGATGCCTCAACTATTGACCGCATGGTCGGCCACTGGCAAACCCTGCTGGAAGGCATCGTAGCTCACCCCGCGCAGCGCATCAGCGAACTGCCCCTCTTGACGCAGGCCGAGCGCCAGCAACTGCTCGTGGAGTGGAACGCAACCGAAACCGCCTCTCCCCAGGAACACTGTCTCCACCAACTTTTTGAGACACAGGTCGAACGCACACCCGACGCGCTGGCGGTAGTCTTCGGAGAAGCATATCTGAGCTATCGGGAACTCAACCGCAAGGCAAATCAACTGGCGCACCATCTCAAGCATCAGGGAGTGCGGCCAGGGGTTCTGGTTGGCCTGTGTGTGGAGCGTTCGCTGGAGATGGTGATCGGGCTGCTGGGTATTCTCAAAGCAGGTGGCGCGTATGTGCCGCTTGACCCCACCTATCCCGCCGAGCGTCTGGATCACATGCTCACTGATGCCCGGATACCAGTGATGGTGACACAGCGCTACCTGCTCACGCGCCTGCCTGATCGTGGGATAGCCGCCGTCTGCCTGGATGCAGATGCGCCTGCATTGGATTGCCAGAGCGATACAAACCCTCTGGCAGAGGCGGCCCCCGAAACACTGGCCTACGTCATCTACACCTCTGGGTCCACCGGACGGCCAAAAGGAGTACAGATACCTCATCGCGCTGTCGTAAATCTGTTGCAGGCCATGCAGCAGCGCCCTGGCATGAGCGCGGCAGATACGCTGCTTGCCGTCACCACCTTATCTTTCGACATCGCGGCGCTGGAGCTTTTCCTGCCTCTCGTCATGGGTGGTCGTCTGGTCATAGCAAGCCGGGAAACGGCGATGAGCGGCCAGGCGTTGATTGTGGCGCTGGCTCATTATGGGGTAACGCTCATGCAGGCGACGCCAGTAACCTGGAAGCTGCTGCTGGCAGCAGGATGGCAGGGAAGCCCGCAATTACGCGCCCTGTGCGGCGGCGAAGCCCTTGATCTCACCCTGGCTCAGCAATTGGTGCCCAAAGTGGCCTCGCTCTGGAATATGTATGGCCCAACCGAAACCACCATCTGGTCAGCTACCGCAAAGATTGAACCTGGGGCCGGGCTTGTGCCTCTGGGCCTGCCCATTGCCCATACCCAATTCTATATCCTGGATGCGCAGTTGCAACCCGTGCCCATTGGGGTGCCCGGCGAACTCTCTATTGGGGGCGCGGGGGTGGCGCGCGGGTATCTCAACCGCCCCGAACTGACGGCTGAGCGGTTCCTGCCCGATCCTTTTAGCGCTATCCCTGGCGCTTGCCTGTACAAGACAGGCGATCTTGTGCGCTATCGCCCGAACGGGCAGATAGAGTTTCTGGGGCGGCTAGACTCCCAGGTGAAGGTTCGCGGCTTTCGCATTGAGCCAGGTGAAATTGAATCCAGGCTGACGCAGCATCCTGCGGTGCAAGCAGCAGTAGTGGTGGCTCGTGCAGATGGAGCAGGAGAGAAGCGCCTGGTGGCCTATATTGTCTCTGCCCAGCCAGAGGAATGCGATGCGAGAACGCTGAGAGGCTATCTCAAAGAGCGGCTGCCAGAATATATGGTGCCCGCCGCTTTCGTAACGCTCGCACAGTTTCCGCTCACCCCCAACGGGAAAACAGACCGCCGGGCGCTTCCTGACGCTGATGAGCTTGGCAAGGAACAGGGAGATACCTTTGTCGCGCCACGCACACCAACCGAGGAATCGCTTGCTGCCATCTGGCGAGACATTCTCAGGCGCAATGAGATTGGCATCTTTGATAACTTTTTTGAGCTTGGTGGGCATTCCTTGCTGGCAACGCAAGCCATCGCGCAGGTCTGCCAGACATTTCAGGTTGAACTTTCTCCCTGGAACTTGTTTGAAGCGCCAACGATCTCCGATCTCGCTGTGATGATCGTCCAAAAGCAAGCGCAGCGCGTGGAAGCTGAGATTACGGAGGAACTGCTGGCCGAACTGGAACAACTCGCGGAGAACGCTGTACCAGACGCGCTGGCAGGGCAAAAGCGAGCGCAGGAAGGACGGGTGTCCGATGAGTGATCTCTCTGAGCGCATTGCCGCGCTTTCCCCAGAAAAAAGAGAAGTGCTGCTGAGAAGGCTTCAGGAACAGAAGCGCCGTCAGGACCAACCGAAAGAGCCTTCACAAGCACCCATCCGTCCACGAAACAAAGCCATCCAGACCATTCCCCTCTCCTTTGCGCAAGAGCAGCTCTGGTTCCTTGATCAACTCGCGCCGGGGAATCCCACCTACATCATTCCCGAAGCGCTGCGTGTGAAAGGCCCGTTAAACCTGGCCGCACTGGAGGACAGCCTGAATGAGATTGTGCGCCGCCAGGAGAACCTGCGCACCAGCTTTGCGCTGGTCAATGGGCACCCCGTGCAGGTCATAACGCCCACGCTGCGTCTGACGCTCTCAGTCACAGACCTTGGGGCGCTTGAGCCAGCAAAGCGTGAAGCAGAGGCCGCGCGGCTGGCGCATGAAGAAGCCAGGCAGCCCTTCGATCTGATGCGCTCTCCCCTGATTCGGGCATGTCTGATCAGGTTGGATGCCAGCGACCATCTGTTGGTGATCACCACCCATCACATCATTTCCGATGCCTGGTCTATGGACCTGCTGATCCGCGAACTGACCACGTTCTACGCGGCGCTCGCTACAGGACAGCCCATTGCACCGCCAGAACAGTCCCTCCAGTTTGCCGACATTGTTCTCTGGGAACGCGAGCAGCTCACAGGGGACGTGCTGGAAAAGCACCTGGCGTATTGGAAACACTACATGGCTGGCGCTCCGGCTACCCTGGAATTACCAACAGACTTTGCTCGCCCCTCTGTGCAGTCATTTCGGGGAGCACGCTTGCCCTTTACCATTCCCGATAGGCTCTCTGCCCGGCTTCAAGCGCTGGCGGAGCAAGAAAAAACAACGCTGTTTATCACGCTCCTCACCGCCTTCCAAACGCTGCTCTCTCGCTATAACGGAGAAGAAGACATCGTTATTGGCTCACCAGTAGCCACCCGCCACCAGGCAGCAACACACGGAGTGATGGGGTTTCTGGTGAATATGCTGGTGCTGCGTGGTGATCTCTCTGGGAACCCCAGCTTCCGCCAACTGCTCCGGCGCATGCACAAGCTGGCTTTAGGCGCCTATGCCCATCAGGATTTCCCCTTTGAAAAGCTTGTTGAAGCGCTTCAGCCTGAGCGCAGCTTGAGCCACACACCCATCTTTCAGGTGGCGTTTGCCATGCAGAACCCCGCCCGACCAGCCATAGAGGTGGCTGGCGTGACGCTGCATCCTGTGGAGCTTGAGAGCGGGACGGCTAAATTTGATCTGATGCTCTACCTGTGGGAGACGCCACGCGGACTGGCGGGCGCAATCGAATACAACACGGACCTGTTTGAGGCCAGCACCATTGCCCGGATGCGCGGCAATTTTGAGACGCTGCTCACAGGTATGGTTGCTGATCCAGGGCAGCTTCTCTCCGAGTTGCCGCTGCTCACGGATGCCGAACGGCAGCAACTCCTGGTGGAATGGAACCAGACGGACGCAGAATACCCCAAAGACCAGTGTGTCCACCAGCTTTTTGAAGCGCAAGCGGCGCAGACGCCCGAAGCTGTCGCGCTGGTCTATCGTGACGTGCAATTGACCTATCGGGCGTTGAACCATCGCGCGAATCAACTCACCTGTCGTCTCCAGCAGCTTGGTGTTGGCCCAGGTGTGCATGTCGGCCTGTGTCTTGATCGCTCCATCGAACTCATCGTCGGCATGCTGGGCATTCTCAAAGCAGGCGGGGCCTATGTGCCCCTGGACCCGGCCTCTCCCAGAGAGCGACTGGCGTTCATGGTGCAAGACTCACAAGCGCGGGTTCTGGTAGCGCGGGAAGGGCTGGGGGAAGCCCTGCAAGGGCTGGGGCTGCCTGTGGTCTCTCTGGACCCAGAATGGCAGGCGCTCGCCAAAGAACCAGCAGAGTATGAGAACAATGGGGTCCATTCCGGGCACCCAGCCTATGTAATGTATACCTCTGGCTCGACAGGCACCCCGAAAGGTGTTGAGATTCAGCACCGCAGCATCGCCCGCCTGTTATTTGGCGGAGCATATGCGCGATTGGGCAGAGATGAAACCATCCTGCATCTGGCAGCAACGTCCTTTGACGCGGCAACGTTTGAGGTCTGGGGCGCCTTACTGCATGGCGCGCGCTGCGTCCTGTTTCCTGAACGACTCCCAACCCCAAAGAGCATTGGAGCAGCGCTGCAAAAATATGGCGTGACCACCCTCTGGCTGACCGCTTCGCTCTTTAACGCGGTGATAGATGAAGCCCCGGAAGGGCTGAAAGGCGTCAGGCAACTTCTGACAGGTGGGGAAGCGCTGTCTGTGACGCATATTCGCCGCGCCCTTGAATTGCTGCCAACCACGCAATTGATTAATGGCTACGGCCCCACAGAAAGCACCACCTTCACCTGCTGCTACCCCATCCCCAAAAACCTGCCCAGGAACACGCGCTCCATCCCCATTGGACGCCCCATAGGGAATACACAGGTCTATGTGCTGGACCGCTCTCTGCATCCGGTGCCCATTGGCGTGCCTGGGGAGCTACATATTGGGGGCGCTGGCCTGGCGCGAGGGTATCTCAACCGCCCTGAGCTTACTGCTGAAAAATTCATTGCCCATCCTTTCGGCCCTGAACCAGGCGCAGTGCTCTACAAGACCGGCGACCTGGTGCGCTACCTGCCAGATGGAACGCTGGAGTTTCTGGGACGCCGCGACCAGCAGATCAAACTGCGCGGCTTCCGCGTTGAACTCGGAGAAATTGAGACGGTCCTGGGGCTTCATCCAGCCGTAAAAGAGGCGCTGGTCCAGGTATATGAGAGCGGCTATCACGAAAAACGTCTGATCGCGTATGTTGTTTTGGGCCAGGAACAACCAGTGGCAGACCAGGAATTGCGCGATTTCTTGTCCCGGCGCCTTCCTGACTATATGCTACCCGCAACCTTTCTCGTGCTGGATGCCCTGCCCATCACTCCCAACGGCAAGATAGACCGGCGGGCGCTTCCTCTTCCCGCATCAACGCATCGGCCAGCCGAAGCCGCCGTTGTCCCTCCCACACACATTGCGCATTTTCAACTGCTCCAGATATGGGAAGAGTTGTTAGAGGCGCGGCCTATCGGAATGACGGACAACTTTTTCCATCTGGGCGGCCATTCCCTGCTCGCTGCTCGCCTTGTAGATAGAATCGAGCAGGTCTTCCAGAAAAAAATCACGCTGGCCTCCCTCTTTGCAGGCCCAACTATCGAGCACCTTGCTGTTGCTCTTGAGCAACAACCCACGCGCCAGCAGACCAGAACCCCACTTGTTGCCGTGCAAGCCGGGGGAGCAAGGCGGCCTTTCTTCTTTGCGCACGGGGATTGGAACAGCGGCGCTTTCTATTGCTTTCCATTGGCGCGGGCGTTAGGGCCGGAACAGCCTTTCTATGTGCTTGAGCCATATAAGTTTGACGGGCTGCGCGTTCCGCCCACATTTGAGGAAGTAGCAACGGCCCATCTCCAGGCCATACGCGCCCTTCAACCTGAAGGCCCATATCTACTCGGTGGTTTTTGCAATGGGGGTCTGGTCGCGTATGAGATGGCCCGGCAGCTTGAGGCTGCTGGGCAGAAGGTGGCCTTGTTGCTCCTGATAGACCCGGCCACCCCTGCTCCCCGTAGTCAGCAATTCATACACCACCTGCTGAATCACCTCGGCGCTCTTACGCATCTTGGACCAGATAAGACCTTGAATCTGTTCCTGCGCCTGCGCTACGGATACATTTCTCTACGGCATTATTACCGCTATCTCCGCATTCCTCATTACCGGAACAAGATAGACCATGAACGCAGCATAGACACAAAAGGGCAGTTCCAGCCGAAAAAGAAGAAGCCGTTCCTGCCAGGAGTCAAATTGCTCCGCCAGGAGTGGGGAGCCATGTATCGCTGGGTCATTTCGGCTTACGCGCCTGGTCCGTATGCTGGCAAGATCACCATCTTTTGGCCCCGTGAAGAGCTATTTCATCAGACGGGATGGGCTGGCGTGGCGCGGGGCGCAAAGGAAGAAGTGCATATCATTCCGGGCACGCATGATACCTGTCGAACAGACTATCTCACCATACTAGCTGAGCATCTGAAGGCGTGCCTGCTCCAGGCTCAAGAAGCGTGAGGTCGCTGCGATGGGTTTCCACGTGATGGGGGTAGCCCGGCAGCTACCCCCTCAATCTTTCACATCTCTTGATTCCTTGCACCCTCTTGGGGAATTGGGTACGCTTGAAACAGGCATCGTTGTCCCGGCAAGGCGAGTACAATCCTCCAGAAAATCGTTTTAGCCCGAAGAATGTCACCTCAAGTATCGAAGCAGAAATGTACAAAGGAGAGAAACATATGAGTTCCTATGTGCTTGGTTTTCAGGATATTGACACAACAAAACTCATGGTTGTTGGGGGGAAAGGCGCGAACCTGGGGGAACTTTCCAAGATTGAAGGAATCCGCGTACCACATGGCTTTTGTATTTCTACTGAAGCCTTTCAAAGAATCATTGGCGAAACGTCGTTGATGAACGAATTACTTGATCGGCTATCGCTTCTCAAGGTGGAAGAAGACCGGGAGAAAATCGGTGAACTGAGCGGTGAGATTCGCAGGGTCATCGAAGGGATAGCCATCCCTCAAGACATGCATAAAGAAATCACCCACTTTCTCTCCAGGATTGGAGAAAACACTGCCTATGCCATACGATCCAGCGCAACCGCAGAGGATTTACCGACGGCCTCCTTTGCAGGCCAGCAGGATACGTATTTGAACATTCTTGGAAAGAAAGCAATCCTCAAGCACATCAGCAAGTGCTGGGCATCCCTATTTACCGAAAGGGCAGTCATTTACCGCCTTCAAAACGGCTTCGACCACCGTAAAGTCCACCTGTCTGTGGTTGTTCAGGAGATGGTCTTCCCACAGGCGGCAGGGATTTTGTTTACTGCCGATCCCATCACTTCTCATAGGAAGGTGTTATCCATTGACGCCAGCTTCGGACTTGGTGAGGCATTAGTCTCCGGTCTGGTGAATGCTGATGTCTATAAAGTGCGTAACGGCAAAGTTACCGATAAGATAATCTCCACCAAGAAGCTGGCTATCTATGCCTTAAAAGATGGCGGCACAAAAGCACAGGAGATTGAACCTGAGCGGCAGAATAGGCAAGCGCTGACGGATGAGCAGATTTTGCAGCTTGAGCGCGTGGGCAGAAAGATCGAAGACCGTTTCGGTTGCCCTCAGGACATCGAATGGTGTTTGGTTGATGACACATTTTATATTGTGCAGAGCCGGCCAATCACTACTTTATTCCCCATCCCTGAAGCGAATGATCAGGAAAATCACGTCTATATATCTGTTGGTCATCAGCAAATGATGACCGACCCCATCAAACCATTGGGATTATCTGTATGGCAGTTAACGGCTGCCCGACCTATGTTTAAAGCGGGTGGGAGGTTGTTTGTTGATGTCACACATCAACTGGCTTCACCTGTCAGCAGAGAAAACTTATTACAGGTCATGGGACAACACGATCCGCTCTTAAAGGACGCATTGATGATCATCATAGAGCGGGGAGATTTTATAAAATCGTTACCAGATGATAAGCAAGAACAGAGTTCTGGTAAAAGCAGTAAAGGTACCCCGTCTGCGGGTTTTCATACACAAATCGAAAACGATCCGACAATCGTTTCTGATCTGATTCAACGCAGTCAAACGTCGGTAGAAGAGTTAAAACAAAACATCCAAACGAAATCAGGACCGGATTTGTTTGATTTTCTTCTCGAGGATGTCCAGCAACTAAAGAAGATTTTATTTGATCCACAAAGTTCGCGTGTGTTTATGGCTGCTATGGATGCTTCAGCATGGATCAATGAAAACATGGAGAAGTGGCTGGGTGAAAAAAGCGCAGCAGACACGCTTTCTCAATCTGTACCAAACAATATCACTTCGGAGATGGGTCTGGCGCTCTTGGATGTCGCAGATGTAATTCGTCCTTATCCAGAAGTAATTGAGTATTTACAACAGGGAAAAGATGCTACCTTTTTGGATGAACTGGTTACGTTTGAAGGTGGACGGGAAACTCGGGACGCTATCTCTGCTTACCTTAACAAATATGGGATGCGATGCGTCGGAGAAATCGATATTACGAGAACCCGCTGGAGCGAAAAACCAACGACACTTGTCCCCATGATGCTCAGTAACATCAAAAACTTTGGGCCTGGTGCCGGCCATCGGAAATTTGAGCAAGGGCGACAGGAAGCTCTGGAAAAAGAACAGGAGTTATTAGACCGATTGAAGCAATTACCGGATGGTGAACAAAAGGCCAAAGAAACAAAACGAATGATAGACCTGATCCGGAATTTCATCGGGTATCGTGAATATCCAAAATACGGCATGGTTAGTCGCTACTTTGTTTATAAGCAGGCTTTACTGAAAGAAGCCGAGCGACTCGTACAAGCCAGCGTTATTCATGAAAAAGAGGATATTTACTACCTCACTTTTCAAGAACTCCGCGAAGTGGTACGCACCCATACACTGGATTACCAGATCATCAGCAAACGCAAAGACGAGTACAGATTCTATGAAAAACTCACTCCCCCACGTGTTATCACGTCTGATGGTGAAATCATTGCAGGTGAGTATAAACGAGAAAATCTCCCAGCCGAAGCTCTTGTAGGTCTACCCGTTTCTTCCGGCGTTATAGAGGGGCGAGCACGTGTCATCTTAAACATGGAAGATGCCAATCTGGGAGATGGAGATATATTAGTCACCTCCTTTACTGATCCTAGCTGGACACCATTGTTTGTCTCCATAAAAGGGCTGGTCACCGAAGTTGGTGGGCTGATGACGCATGGAGCAGTTATCGCACGTGAATATGGCTTACCAGCAGTTACCGGAGTGGAGAATGCTACCAAACTGATAAAAGATGGGCAACGAATTCGTGTGCATGGAACAGAAGGGTATGTAGAAATCCTCTAATGGGGAAGGTGTTGTCTTCCCGCCTTTGGAGCTAAATAAAAGATGGGTGGAGTCTTGAACAGAGGAGGCGGCTTGTTCTGATCAGCAATCCAGTCAACACTTATCAAATTAGGAAACGATCCTTCTTTCTCTAAGAGGATCGTTTCCTGTGACTAATCCCTGTTGAGTTAGCAAGCCAGCAGATCACCAGGGGTTGAGACAAGCAGTGCCTTGACCTCAGACCACCCACAAGTGGCAACCCAACTTTATTCCCAGCACCACCACTTGGACCTTGCAAATAAAGTCGTTCACAACTCCATTCATTGAAACCAGGAAATCAGGGCCTTATTATTGTTCAGTTTCTACAGAAAAGTCCTTCACAGTATTTTAAACAGCATACATCCGATAATAGCATCATTATTGCTGAGCGAAAACAAAGTCGTTCACTGCGATAAGAACAAATGAGAATTAAAGCTGGAAAGTTGTATTTTCTTTCCTGATATCCCACCTTCCGCAAGTCTACTTGGTTCATTCGTAGTATTTTTTGTAGGGAGGCCCAAGCATCCCCAGGATAAGGAGATGCAGGTCGGTCAGGCCCGTCACCTGGACGGCTTCCATCCGCTCTTCACCCTGCATCAGGACCAGGCTGATCCCCTCGAAGCATTGAAACACCCAGCGCAGGGTGGGCCGCTGGGTCGGCTTCTTGAGTTGGTCGGGCACGGTCGCGCTGGTCTCCGCCAAGCGCTGACGAAGGCGGTGTTCCGCGAGCCGGTAGACGAGCAGGCATAGGACCATGACGAACCCCGTTGCCATCACGCGTTCGACCTTCTTCACGAACACGGACGAGGCCAAAAACAAGGGGGCCTTGAGGAACGCAAAGCCGCGTTCGACCCCGTTCTGCCCTTTGTAGAGGTGGAGCACCTCTTCAGCACTCTTACGCGTAGTCGGCACATTGGTCGCGACAATAAAGTTGGCTTTGCGTCGGGCTTCTGCCGCCAGAGCGGCTTCCAGGACGCTCACGATCCCCTGCACCCTCCAGACCTGCTCCGGCTCCGTGTCGGTGCGCGGGCGGCCTCGTCCAGGATGCTGGGTGCTGACCTGCACTTGGAGGACGATTTCTAGAAAAGCGGGCGCTCCCTTCCGAGCCTCGCGGCAGGCCGTTTGGGCGTCCGCCTCACAGGCAAAGGGGCGCTGCTCGAGTTCGCGCAGCCGTTTCGTCCAGAGCTGGCGTTCCTGCTCCGCTCGCCGCTGGAGCGTGGCTTCTTGCCGGTCCACCCCCTCGGCGCTCTGCGCGACGATCCAGCGCTCGGCCCGCTCGCCGAGGCGCACCTCTCGTTCCACCCAACGGAGTTCTTCGTTACCTTGCCAGGTCGCTGGCTCCTCGGCCACGAGCGCCTTGGCCCGAGTGGAGGTTTCTGGGACCCGGCCGACCCACCAGACGTTCTTCCGATCTAACTCGGTCATCCTGGCTTCGCTGTAGCCCGCACTGTCGGACACGTAGATCGGCTCCTCTTCCCGTTCCGCCCGAAACTGGTAGACCACTTCGGCCACCTGTTGGGCAAGGGTGGTCTGGTCGCTCGCATTCCCGTCGAGCACCTGCAGCCCGAGTGGCACCCCGCTGGTGGTCGTCGCCAAAGAAAGCTGCCATTGCTTGAGGTCAGCCCGATGGTCGCGCGAGTAGCCATACGTGATCCGAATCAGCGTCTCATTGTCTTCAGGATCCTCGCGCACGTAGGCCCCTTCGACCGAGAAAGAGGTGCTGTCCACATGCACCGCCTCAGCTGCCACGGTAAAGCGCCTTCGTGCTTGATGCGCCAACCCGGCATACAAGGCGGTGAGATCGTGGGCGGTAAGCCAATCCAGGGCTCGTCCCAGGCAATCATCGTTCAGGTCCGCTGAGGTGATCCCAGGACCGATCAAGCGCTCGATGGGCTTGTGCTCAAAGAATTGCGGGACGAGATACAAGCGGCGATTGCTAAAACCCAGCCCATTGAGCACCATGGCCAGCACCGCCTGACCCAGGGACACTCGCGCATGTGTCTGTTCATCGAGGCTGTCGAAGTACTCCACCAACCCAATCTCCTGGCAGACTCCGGCCACGATCCCCAAATGATCCAAGCGTTCTACCTCAAAGTTCGACATGTAGGCTCCCCTCTCAGACAAAGTGGGGCGAGTCTCTCATGTGGCCTGGGCACCTGTCAAATCGAGTCCCTCAAAAATCGCTCAACACAGCAAGGGAAGGTGCGGAAGGTGGGTTACCATGTTGTAACCGAATATAATCTCTTTAGTAAGCAGAGACGAGTATGCTCCTATCAACAGGCCACGCTCCTGTTTCTGGCATGTTTCGCTACTCGGCTCAGAGAAAGTGGATCACGACTATG
>DATBGS010000005.1:0-131316 GCA_036557885.1 Ktedonobacterales bacterium | reverse complement strand
CTCCAGCCCTTGCTGCGCCAGGCGGATGGCCGGAGCAGGCTTCCCAGCCAGCGAGCAGGCCCAACTCGCCAGCCAGCACCACTGCACGCGCTCGAAGGGCGTCAATCTGCCGGGCGGGTCGCCTTTGCCACCGAGCAGTTGCAGCGCTTCGAGCGGCTGGGCTTCATGGAGCAGAGCTTCTACCCTGCCAAAGGGAATCCCGGTGGCTTCCTCTCGCTCCGAGCGCTCGATTTCAGCAATGATCTCCTTCGGGGTCCGGTTTGCGACAAGCGCGCTCAGTCCGAGTTCGCTCTCGCCCAGCAACGCCGAAATAGTGACGCCCAATCGGTTAGCCAGCTTGCCGAGCGCCTGGAACGAAGGAATCACCGCGCCCCGTTCCAGGGCAGAAATATAGCTGGCAGAAAAAAGTCCTCCCGCAAGTTCTCGCTGCGTTAGGCCAGCAGCAAGACGCGCTGCCCGCATGCGCGCGCCAATGACGGGCGGCCTGGGATGGCTCTTTCCAGGGCTGTGGCGCGCGCCCGGCTCAGGTTCATCCTCATTCGAGGGAAAAGGCTGTTCCTCCTCATGCATCATTGCTCAATCTCCCATCTCAATTAACTACCTGCCCCACTGCAAACAAATGCAAGTATACCTGCTGTGTCAATGGAGATGGATGTGTTTGAACCAGTTTCGTAAGAGCTAAGCTGACAGGCTCACGCCTTCCTTTGGCGTTCACTTAGAACCATCCTCAAGCAGCTTCCGGCACTGAGTTCGGAGCAGGTGCTCAGCGCCATCACCCAGGCCCCGGATGATGTCCCCGGCTGGTTGTTGCTGAGTCACCAATCCGACGGCCTGTCCAGCATAGAGGACAGCCACCTCGTAATCGCGCCGTTTGATAGCATCTTCCAGATGCTGCCGGGCCTGCGCGTCTGCAAGGAGCTTCTCTGGATGGGTGTCCCACTCCTGGGTGAAGCGATTGCGCAGCGCCCGACCGGGGAACTGCTCCGGCCAGGCAAACCCTTGAGCCAGATCGAAAACTCGTGTCAGTGTCGTCTCCGTCTCTTGAGCTTGCAGGAGGCGCGCGCGCGCCGACTCGGAGGCGCCACTTTCAGAGGACGCCAGCAAACACGTGCCGACCCAGACACCCTGCGCGCCTGCGGCCAGTGCTGCGACCACGCCGCGCGGAGAAGCGATCCCACCAGCGGCTACGACAGGAGTTTCTACCGCCTCCAACACCAGTTGCAGCAGGGGCAGGGTACTGACCTGGCCGGTGTGGCCTCCGGCCTCAGTGCCCTGAGCTACCAGGAGATCAACACCAGCTTGAGCCGCCTCGAGGGCTTCGGCGCGGGAGTGTACTTGCGTCGCAACCAGTATTCCTTGCTGGTGAAGGTGTTTCACGTAGGGGGCAGGGGAACCAAACGAAATCGAGATAAGAAACGGCTGAGCCTGGATGGCGGCCTCCAGGAGTTCCGGGCGTGTCTCCAGCACCCAGGCCATCAGGCCAATGCCAAAGCGCCCCTGCTCTTCCCCACGCGCAAACGCTGCCTCGCGCTTGATAAACTCCACTGGCGTCTGACTCCCCACGCCAAACATCCCCAACCCCCCAGCCTGCGAGACGGCATGGGCTAAGCGTCCTCCGCCGACCCCAGCCATCGGCGCACCAAGAATAGGGTATTGCAAGTGCCAGGAAGTGGTGAGAGTGGTGTGCAGCATCAGATGCTCCTTTTTTTGTGTAAGATGTGCAAATGTTTGCGCCCAAGATGTCGTTGGGCATCCAGGCAAGACGCAACCCGTCCATCTGCTGCATAATCAAGACCCACAGCATCAAGGTGACAGCCCCCTTCGATACGTGTTTACGGGCGTGCTTGGCGGAGGGTGTCAATACAGTTTATCCCCTCGTGAGGGGGTAGTGCTCGAACCTAAACGATACTGGCCTGATGCCGAATGAGAGCAGGCACCCTTACCAAGAGAACTGGCCTGCTTTTTGCTGAGAGAGCGCAAACAAGCCCAGAGAGGAGGAGCAGGTAGCGCTCAATCCTCTGGTGTGGTTGGAGGTAGCTCTCGTGTTCCAGAGTAAGGAGGACTCTATGGCGGCTGTCCCAGGTTCAACGAAAGAACATCTGGCTGGAAGCAGATCAACCTACCGCCTGGAGAGCGCTGAAATCCAGGCTGCCCGACTCCTGGATACCCAGTTGCAGCGGTTGGTGGAACGAGTTGCCATCCTGATGGATGCCCCTTGGGCCTCGCTGGCAGTGCTGGACCCGATCAGCCAGACACTGGAACTGGCGGTCGCCTGGTCAGGGCACTTCGGCGGGCTACACCAGGCCAACCAGCGCGTCCATGAGGAAGTAGCTCGATGGGTGACCAGGCATCGAGCGCCCGCGATCATCTCCGATGGCGCCAACGATCAACTCACGCGCACGCTCGGTATTCTGGAGGTGGGTTCGCTGCTGTCGGTGCCTCTGTTGTCGGGCCAGCAGGTGCTGGGTGTCCTGACTCTCTCCAGCCCGTCGCTTAGCGCGTTCAGACCCCAGCAACTCCGGCTTCTGGAGTTAGTGGCCGATTTGGGTGCGCTGGCGCTCTTGCAGGCGCGGCAGCGCGATGCGGTGGTCCAGCAGAAAGAGCACCTCACGCTGCTGCTTGAGGTCGCGCGTGGGCTGGGAATGGCCCCGGACGGACGCACGATCATTGATCTTACTCTATCGGCAATCCAGCGGCTGATCCGCTGCGAAGAAGCGGTGGTTTACCACTACGATGCCGAAACCGAAACTCTGTGTGGTGTGGCGGGATGGGGCACCCAGAGTCCTCAGTTAGCCAACGTGCGCATCCATGTGAGCGATCCGCAATCAGTGACGGCTTGGGTGGCGCAGCAGCGGCGCCCCCTGTTGCAGGCAGGCGGATCCAGGGGTTTTGTTGGTCGAGCGACCGGGGCCTTGCTGGCGCACCGTGAACTGGCGCTGCTCGCAGTGCCAGTGGTGGCGCACGAGCAACTCTGGGGCGTCATTACGCTGGCGCGTGCTGTTCCGTTTGAGCCAGGTGATCTGCGTACGATGCTTGCCTTGAGCCAACTCATTGCTCCAGCCCTGATCCAGGCCAGGACCGTTCGATAAGGCTAGCGCGGGGGGTGTGCCTTTGGCAGAATGGTTCGCTGAGTCCGCTGAACACGTGGGAGCAAGCTGGTTCGCCGCGTCTGACGACGCATCGTCTCCTGTCCTGGCGCAAGGTGGGCGCGAACTGGCTGAGCAAACCTGGCGATGGATCGAGCAAAACATGCCAACGCTGTCCACCTGGCCGACGCTGAAGCAGAGCAGGGATACTCCTGAAGTGGCCTTGGAGCTGTTGGAGGTGCTTCACTCGCTCTTGCTGGCCCTGCCCCAGCAGATGGCCTCTGGCCTGGAGGCGAGTCTGGCGCAGGTGGATAGGCTCTTTGCCCGGCTTCTCACTGCCCCTGAACGCCCAGGCGTGATTGAGCAGGTCATTGATGCCCTGGCTGCGCAAAGTCCAGTTGGCGAGTTGAGCGCCGAGCAAGCTGCCCTGATCAACGAACTGCGAGCATTGCATCGTGAGTTGGTGAGCCTACACCAGACCTGGGAGACTATACGTGAAGGCGCCTTCCTTGAGATGTTTCCCACGCTTGCCAGCTCTCGGATGGCACAGGAACATCAAGTGGAGCCTGTCGGAACAGCGGTGGCTTCCATGACCAGCGTCCCCCCACCTCATGGCTTGACGCCGCTGCCAGCACAGGGTGTAGTGGTCCGACTCACGTCAAGCAAGACGCCTGCAACCCCCGTCCGGCTTTACCCTCTAAGTAAGTATCAGCAGCGACGTGCTCTGATGCTGGCCGTACTGGTGCTGGTGATCGCAAGCATTGGGGTTATCTTCCTCCAGGGCCATAGCAACTCAGCGACCCAGATTGATACGACGGTTTTCTCTGGCACTCAACACGACCCCTTGGAAGCGACACCTACCTCACCAACCCAGCCTCAGCCCACGTCCACCCCTCCGACTTCCACGCCCACCCCACGTCTCCCCGCTCCATCGCCCCCGCCAACGCCAGGTTCCCCAACTCAGCCGCCGCTGGGCGGGTTGCTCTGTCCAACTGGCTCGACCTTCTGCGTCTCGACGCTGCAAGTGTTTGCTCCCTGCTCAGGAGACGGCGGTGAAACCTTCCAATTGCTGAACAACTCGGCGAGCAAGGCAAAATGGCAAGCAAGATATGTTCCCGGTCCTGACGGCACGAATATGGCGATTTCTCCGTCCGCCGGGCAATTGAATCCATCTGGCAAAGTCACACTCACGCTGCACACCAGCAAGCAGAAGCATCCCTTCGCGGGAACAATCAGAATCGCTGGTCCAGATGGCACCGTGCCAATCATGGTGGCCTTTAATGGATGCAGTAGCTAGCGCACCAAGTAATCCTCCCTGTATTCCTACCAATGAGGAAGAAACCTCTGACTGAGCTTGTTTATCCGGCAGAAAAACTCGGCATTGTTTTACTTGCCTGCCAGTCGTGCCACTACGGGCGCGAACGCATCTATGTCCTGAAAGAACACCTGCAAATACGAGATGCCATACTGTTCGCGCCGTCGTTGCAGCGTTTCCACCATGTATTCCACTGTGCCGATGAGCAGGTAGGGGTTGGCTAGAATCTGTTCGGCGGTCACCCCCGTTGCTGCCCGTTCGCGGGCGCGCTGCTCTGCCACCTGTTGGCGGTCCTCGGTGACGAGGACCGTGCCGAACCCATAATTCAATTCGATGGCCGCGAATCGCTCTCCTGCGACCTCCCGCAGCAATGCTATCTTTTGCCCCAGCGCCGCCTCTGTACGCTCGCTAGGATCGGCCCTACCCTGGTCATCTTTTAATCTGGCTTCCACACCAATGATGTCGGCCTCGCGCGCCGCAAGTGTGAGCAGCTTCTTGCCGCCCCCACCGATGAAGAGAGGCGGATATGGACGCTGCATCGGTTTGGGAAAGCCTGCCAGATCAGTCACTTTATAGTGCTCGCTCGCAAAAGTCACTGAGTCCTGGGTAAAGAATTGCTTGAGGAGAGACACCGACTCCGCCAGGCGCTGGACACGGATTCCAGGAGGATCAAATGTCAGGCCAGACTGGTCGTAATCCACCCGGAGCGACCCGGCTCCCAGACCCAGTTCAAAGCGTCCCCCTGAGAACTGATCGAGTGCGGCCACCTCTTTGGCGAGCAGCACCGGATGGCGATAGTTATTGTCAAAGACACAACTGCCGATCCTCAGCGTGGTGGTAGCATCGGCAACACACATCAGCGCCACAATGGGTAAATGGGCATTGACAACATGATCGGCTACGCTAAAGGTTGCGTAGCCCAGGTTCTCGGCCTTGCGTGCCAGGGTGATCCACGCTTCCCGCGAGGGAAGGTCGCCTGGATCGGTTGCCACCTTGATCCCAAAACGGAAGGGCCGTGTGATGCTCATCTCTTTCCTCCTGCTTGCTGTCATGCGTAAGCTTCCAGGTAAACCTGCCCCACCCAAACTGCGGGACTGCTTGCCCGCGCGCCCACCAACGGTAGGAAGCCGTGAGGGAAGGCCAGTATATACTTGTCTAAACCGCTTTTAGCCTATATATAGGTCAGTATACCTGAGAATATTGTACTTGTCAAGAGAAAAATAGACAGGTATAATGAAGGAAAGGGGTATCAGAGACAGCCAGAACTACCGGGATAAAGAAAGGAGGTGCTTGGATGCCCAAAACACACGAGGCAGGAACACCTCACCTCCCCCTTTCTGCGCATGAGGCTCTGGCTCAGCGCGGAGCCTTGGCCTTAGACCTGATCAATACCGAGACGCTTGATCGGGGGAAGAAGCACGATGCGCTTTCCTCGCCAGAGGCCCTGGCCCGGTGGTGGGAAAAGGCTTGCCAGCACTCCCCAGACCAGTGCGCTGTTGCGGGAGCAGGAGCGCCCATCGCCTGGACGACCGAACTGCTTGAGGAGATCAAAGCACTCCGGCTGGCGCTGCGCACCCTCGTCACGCAGGCGGTCGAACAGCAGGCGGTCGGGGAGGAGAGTCTCGCGCCTGTTAATGCAATCCTGGCACTGGGGTATTCTGCGCTTGAACGAACGGGCGAGGGAAGCATTAAAGCAGTCATACAGTTGCGTGAGCCTGGGCAGGGACATGTTCTGGTGCCCATTGCCCGCTCCGCCTTGCACCTCTTCACGGAGGCTGACTGGCGCCGACTCCATCAGTGCAGACATGATCGCTGTATTGTGTTTTTCTACGATACCACCAAAAGTGGTACCCGTCGCTGGTGTAGCCCCGGCTGTATGAATCGGGCGCGTTCCATCCAGCACTACCGCCAGACCAGGAAAGCGGCTGCTCGTCAGCCCTAGAGACTGTTCTAAATTTACTGATGCACCGCGCTATGCGGACGTGTTCACCACAACCGATAACGTTTGACTAAGTTGAGGAAGGCAGTATCAGGAACGCCAGAAGGGCTATATTGCACAACTGATGACGCCACTGCACTCGCGAAGCCTCTCCGCGCTCACAGCCACCTATAAGCGGCATTAAGAGAGCTTCTTTCATAAAGAAACTATGTTATACTTGCTTCGGGACAAGCTTTGGGAATTTTCTTTTTATGGAAGAGGAGAAGCAAGCTATGATAGGTTCCCCCAGAAGACCCCTTCGTTGGTATCCCTTTACCTCTATTGTGCGTGCCCTTCCAGTCCTGTTCATTTTATTAGTGCTCACCCTCATGGCCCCACTTCTGACAGCGGCAGCAGCTTTACCTGCCAGTGCCGCTTCAGATGGACCTGGAGCGCTCTCCCACTTTGATCTGGCTCGCAAAGATTGTCTGGGCACCGCGCGAAACGCCACCTCTAAAGTCTGGTTTACCATTGCAAACGGCGTTCTGAGTGATGTGTACTACCCCACTATTGACAATACCAATATTGAAACCCTCCAGTACGTGGTGACTGATGGCAGCACGTTCACCGACTTGCAAACCCGCGATACGACGTATACCATTCAGGTGCTGGATGCCAACTCGCGTGGGCTTGACTGCGAGGTGACTACCACCGCGAAGAGCGGAAAGTATCGCATCACCACTGATTATCTCACCGATTCGAATGAGAATACTCTGGTGATGCGCCTCCGCTTTCAAGCGCTGGTTGGTGAGCAATCCAGCTATCGCCTGTATCTGCGCTATGACCCCAGCATCAATGGCAACGGGGGTGGTGGGAATGGGAATGGGGGAGGCGATAGCGGCACGATTGATACCTCCACTGAGCACCAGGTGCCTGTCGCCTTCGACACCAAAACGACGAGCAACGCCTCCAATCGAACCTACGCTGTGCCTGTCTATAGCGCTCTTGATGCCTCGAAAGCCTTTCTCCAGGTGAGCAACGGGTTTGTCGGCCAGCCCAGCGATGGGTTGGTCCAACTCGACAGCGCCCATGCCCTTACTGCTCTCTCTACCGATGCAAACAACGGCAACCTGGTGCAAACGGCCCAGGTTGATCTTGCTCACGGCGACAACTTGATCCTGGCCCTGGGCTTTGGCACCAGTCAGGCGGCAGCCGTCCATGCCGCCAGAGCCTCGCTCTCTACCGACTTCTCCCAACTCCAAAAGCGCTACGAATCGGGGTGGGAAGTCTATGATCGTGGGCTGATTGCCCCACCGCCAAACCAGGCAGGAATATCAAACGACCAATGGCACCGCCTGGTAAACGAATACTACCTGAGCGCAAACGTCGTCAAGGCATCTGAGGATAAGACCTTCCCCGGCGCTATCGTCGCCAGTCTTGCCTCGCCCTGGGGGCAGGCCATCTCTGCTGGGGACCCGAACAACACCTTCTTTGGCTCCTACCGCGAAGTCTTTGCCCGCGATGTGTATGAAGCCTGGACAGGTCTGCTGGTTGATGGGGATGTTTCCACCGCACAGGAGGTCGTGAACTTCCTGTTTCTTCAGCAACAGCAAGCTGATGGCTCGATGCCGCGCAACAGCTTACTAAATGGGCAGCTTGCCCCCGACTCTTTCGGTACCCAACTCGACGAAACCAGCTATCCCATCATCATGGCCTACGAACTGGGGATGACCGATCAGAACCTCTACCAGCAACATATCAAGCCAGCGGCAAACTTCATCATCGGGCATGGACCAGCCTTCGGGGTCGAGCGCTGGGAAGAGCAGACCGGCTACTCGCCTTCAACCATCTCAGCCGAGATTGCTGGCCTGGTCACAGCGGCAGCCATCGCCAGCATCAACGGCGATACCGGCAGTGCCAACGTCTGGCTGGGCGTTGCCGATGACTGGCAGCGTTCTATCGAAGGCTGGACGGTGACGACCAACGGCCCACTGGCCTCGCACCCCTACTTTATCCGCCTTTCCAAAACAGGTGACCCCAATGCCGCAATTAACTATAATCTGGGCAACGGTGGCCCTACGCTCGATCAGCGTTCAGTGATTGATGCAGGCTTCTTAGAATTGGTGCGTCTTGGCCTGGAGCCTGCCAACGACCCGGCTATTCTGGAATCGCTTCCAGTCGTTGATGCCACCATTGAAACCGATACTACTAGCGGGCCAGGCTGGCATCGCTACAACAGCGATGGCTATGGTGACAGCGCGACGAATGGACACCCCTGGGCGCCAACCGGACAGGGAACCGGACACGACTGGCCGGTCCTCACCGAAGAGCGCGGGGAATATGATGTCGCCTCCGGCCAACACTCTGCGGCTCTGACGCTGCTCAGCGCGATGCAGCAGTTTGCTTCAGGAGTTGGTCTCATCCCGGAGCAAGATTGGGAACTGCCTGATCTGGCCGCTTCGCCCTTCGGCACTGACCCAACCATTGCCTCGATTGGCTTCCAGAATGGGCATCCCGCCGGGTCAGCCGCCCCGCTCACCTGGGCCGCTGGGGTGTACGTCCGTCTGCTGCTTGATCTCACAACCGGAAGCGTGCTGGAGCAACCAGCAGCAACGTTTCAGCGCTATATAGCCAATCAACAAGGACAGACAAGCCTGACCGTGACAGCGCCTCCTAACCTCTCTCCCGCCAATGACTCACCGATTACGGTGACGGGAACATCGGTACCGGGCAACAGCATTTATGTCGCCGCGACCAACACCGATACCAACAGCCAGACCGTAGTGGTCACTACCCCGACCAATCCCGACGGCACCTTTAGCGTCTCGGTCCCAGTCACTGGCGGAACCACCGTCTTGAACACGGTGGCTGTCAGCCCACAGGGAGCCACCGCCCACGACCAGCGTGCCATCGTCTTTGACTTTACCCCAGGCACGGTCCTGCTAGATGTCAACGACCCCACCGGAGATGATGCTGGCCCTGGAAACTACGCCTATCCCACGTCTGACAATTTCCACGCGGGCGCGTTTGATATGCAGGAGTTCCAGGTCATCCTGAGTCCTGATGGCTCAACAGTGACCTTCAAAGTGCGAATCAGTGATCTCTCGCCCACGTTCGGCAGCCCGTTGGGCGCGCAACTGGTGGATGTCTACGTACATAATCCAGCGGCAGCCGCAGCCGACACTTCAACGGCAGCATCCTTTCCTCAGCGCAATTACGCAATTGCATCGAATGCGGCATGGAGCAGACTCATTGAGGTGCAAGGGTTTGGACAGCGCTACATAGACGCGCATGGGAACACGGTCGGCTCCGTAACCATTAGCGCCAACGCCATCTCACGTTTCATCACATTCAGTGTGCCAACAGCCAGCCTGGGAGGACCACCTACGTCGGGATGGGGGTTTACCGTCACCCTGACAGGCCAGGATGGCTTCTCGCCTGATCAGGCACGTTCGTTCGCCCCGACTCCCCAGCCGTTCCAGTTTGGGGTATGCGCCGCGCCTGGCAGCGACCCGCACTGCATCGCAGACCCCAATACCGTGCCCAAGATCATGGATGTGCTGACTCCTTCTGGGGTGAGCCAGGCCGATGAGTTAGACTATACGCTGCATAGCCCTGTTACCTTGCAGGATGTTAGCATTCCGTAATATATGCGAAAGCGGAAGTAGAAAAATCCTGCAAGAGGAGCCTCTGCCCGCTGCTGTTCAGCAGCAGGCAGAGGTATCCCTTTTGAGGGGGAGAATTCAGGACAGCAGCTAACCCATAGAACCATGCACTCTCTGGCGGGCAATCCCCGCAGAAAGTAACGGAATATGGGGTAGAATTCCTCGAAGCATGGTTTCAAGGGAACGCCTGCCAGAAGCACCGCCACCACACGTATGCGATCTGCCTGCGATCATCCGTGCCTTTGAGGGCACTTGCGAACTACTGGCGATTGAGAGTCTCATAGCGCAAGCGGCTGAAAGAAACTCTTCAGAAGCAGCGAAAGCGCTTCCCTGACAGAACCGAGTAAACAAGAGCGGAGATAATAGCTTGACGCCACAACGTTTCAGCAACAAAATAGTGCTCGTGACCGGGGCCGCGCATGGCATAGGCCGCGCCATTGCTCTGCGTTTCGGGCAAGAGGGGGCACAGATCATCGTCAACGATGTTGACACCTCTGGAGCCGAAGCGACTGTCCAGACGATTCATGCTCATGGGGGAAAGGCTTTTGCTGGCATTGCCGACGTGTCACAGAAAAGCCAGGTTGACCACTTGTTTGATACGGTGCTTGAACGCTTTGGGCCGGTGGATGTGCTGGTCAACAACGCCGGGTTAATTAACGTCGAACGGCACTTCCTGGAAGCAGACGAATCCTGGTGGGACCGTGTGCTGACCATCAATCTCAAGAGCGTTTTCCTCTGTTCACTCCGTGCAGCCCAGATCATGGCTCGTCGGCATCAAGGCGTCATCCTCAACATGTCGAGCGGCGGAGCCACGCACGCCCATCGGGGGATGGCGGCCTATGACGCCTCAAAAGGGGGCATAGAAGCCTTGACTCGCGCTATGGCGCTCGACCTTGCGCCCTATGGGATTCGCGTGAACGCCCTGGTCCCCGGCTCGATTGATACGCAGGGCATGAGTCCGCAGGTGAAGCAGGAGCGCGGCGCAGCCATCCCACTTGGACGGGTGGGCGAGCCTGAAGAGATGGCAGGGCCAGCCGTCTTTCTGGCATCGGATGACGCCAGTTATATCACCGGACACATCTTTGCCGTTGATGGCGGTCTGCTCTCACAGCAACGCTCCCCCCAGGTGGACATCTTTCCCTTGAGTCGTTTTCCCAAGCTGGAGGGAAAGTAATGCACGCTCCCTCCGGGCACGACAGAATAGGTGTGGATATTGGGGGCACATTTACCGACCTCATCGTGTATGACGATGGTACTGGTAGGTTCGCGGTTGGGAAAACCCTCACCACACCGCGCGATCCATCGCTGGCCGTTGAAACGCTCATGCGCGAAACGCTGGAGCGAGAACGTATTGCCGCAGGTGATGCGCAACAACTCATTCATGGCACCACGCTTGTGACGAACGCCATCATTGAGCGCACCGGCGCCCGCACCGCTCTCCTGGCGACACAGGGCTTCCGAGACTCTATTGAAATTGGGCGAGAGAACCGCTACGAACTCTACGACCTCCTGCTGGAAATGCCCCAACCACTGGTGCCGCGCTACCTGCGTTTTGGAGTGCCAGAGCGCACGCTGTCAGATGGGACAACACTTCAGGAACTGGATACCGCCTTTGTAGAGCAACTGACCCGCGAATTGGCTGAGAACGGGATTGAGGCCGTTGCGATTGCCTTTTTGCACAGCTTTACCAACGACGCTGCCGAGCGTGATGCGCGTCGCATCATCCAGGGTATTGCGCCAGGCATGCGCGTCTCCATCTCCTCAGAGGTGGTGCCTGAAATCCGTGAGTTCCAGCGCACTTCAACCACTATAGCCAATGTCTACGTTCAGGAGCGTGTTGAGAAGTACCTGCACGAGTTGCAGGCACGCCTGGGCCGCATCGGTTTCAAGGGCAGCCTCTTTCTGATGATTTCCAGTGGGGGCATTGTCACGGTGGATACGGCGGTTCGTTTTCCGGTGCGCCTCCTCGAATCAGGTCCGGCAGGCGGGGCATTGGCCGCGTCCAGTTATGGCGCGGCATGCGGGTACGACGACCTGCTCTCCTTCGATATGGGGGGCACCACCGCCAAGTTCTGCATCATTGCCCAGGGTCAACCACTGGTTGCCCACGAATTCGAGGTGGATCGGAGGTATCGCCTGAAAAAGGGGTCCGGGCTTCCGATCAAACTGCCGGTGATTGAAATGATCGAAATTGGCGCGGGAGGCGGCTCGATAGCTCGCGTGGACCCGCTGGGGTTGTTGAAAGTTGGGCCAGACTCGGCGGGCGCTGATCCAGGTCCGGCCTGTTATGGGCGTGGAGGAAGCGAGCCGACTGTCACCGATGCTGATCTGGTGCTGGGCTATCTTGATCCCGACTACTTTCTTGGAGGTGAGTTCAAGATAGATCTCGCTGCCGCTCGCCAGGCTATTCAGGAGCGCGTCGCTGGCCCGCTACGTCTCTCGATTGAAGAGGCTGCCTGGGGCATCCACCAGATTGTCAATGAAAGCATGGCGAATGCCGCGCGCATCCATACCCTTGAGCGAGGGAAAGACCCCCATCGCTTCCCGCTCTTTGCCTTTGGCGGAGCCGGGCCGGTGCACGGGTTTCGCATTGCAAAAACGTTGGGTTCCCCAGCTTTCATCGTACCGTTCGCAGCCGGGGTCATGAGCGCCATTGGCTTTCTTACCGCGCCTCTTGCCTTTGACTTCGTGCGCTCCTGGCCTGGCCGCATAGATCATCTGGACTGGCAGAAGACCAATGCCCTGCTTGGGGAGATGGAGGCGGAAGGGCAGGCGCTGCTGGAACAGTCCGGCGTTTTGCCTGGGCAAATCCGCCACCGGCGCGTGGCCGATATACGCTATGTTGGTCAGGGGCATGAGATACAGGTACCTCTCCCGGCTGGTCAACTGAGCAGCGAGAGCGTCCCCGCCATCGTCAACTCGTTTGAGGAGGTCTATCGCCGTCTCTACGAGCGGCTCAGCCAATCGGTGCCGATAGAAATTATCAACTGGCGCGTCACCTCATCTAGTCCATCGCCGCAAATACACCTGCAAGCAACCAGGGATATGCAGGCAGCCGCTCAAACAGCCCACAAGGGCAGCCGCAGGGCATATTTCCCAGAATTGGGTGGGTATCATGAGACAGCGGTGTATAACCGTTATGGTCTGTTACCAGGCGCCAGCTTCACCGGGCCGGCCATCGTTGAAGAGCGCGAGGCTACGGTGATCGTGGGGCCGGAGTGCCGCTTTCGTATTGACGAGCAACTGAACCTGCTGGTTGAATTATGAACTCCCCTGAGAGGACGCCCTGCCATGCTACCCACAATTGACCCGATCACCCTGGAGGTACTCTGGAATCGCTTGCTCGCGGTGGTCAACGAGCAGCAAGTCACCTTGATGCGCACCGCCTTCAGCACGGTGGTGCGCGAGTCACAAGACTTGGCCTGTGGGGTCTTTGATACACGCGGCTCTATGATTGCCCAGTCGCTCACCGGGACGCCCGGCCACATCAATGCTATGGCAACCGGCGTGCGCCATTTCTTGAAAGCCTATCCAGCAGAAACACTCCAACCGGGTGATGTGCTCATCACCAACGACCCCTGGCAAACTGCTGGTCAGGTCAACGATATGACGGTGCTGACGCCAGCCTTCAAAGGCACACGCGTGATTGGATACTTTGCCAGCACCTGCCATGCCCCTGATATTGGCGGGCGCACCCTCTCAGGTGAGGCGCGCGAAGTCTTCGAGGAAGGTCTGCGCATTCCGATCACGAAATTGTTCCTGCGCGATGAACCCAATCACGAGCTTTTCAAGCTCATCCGCGCCAATGTGCGCACGCCCAACGAAACAGTTGGCGATCTCTACGCGCAAGCCTCTTCCAATGCCGTTGGGGTCCGCGAGCTTCTGCATTTCATGGATGAGTTTGCATTAGACTCGATTGACCCGCTGGCTGATGAAATCATTAGCCGTTCCGAACGGGCCATGCGTGAGGCAATCCGCAAACTTCCCAATGGGTTCTATGAGAATGAGTGCTGGGGCGATGGTTTTGACGAGCCGATTCATATCAAAGTGGCCGTCACTGTTGAGGATGAAGATCTCTTTATTGATTTTGACGGCTCATCACCCCAGAGTTCGCGGGGCATCAATGTGGTACTGAACTACACGCACGCCTATGCCTCGTTTGCTATCAAGGCGGCGGTGAGTCCAGAGGTTCCACATAACGAGGGCGCTTTTCGCCCGGTGCATGTCACCGCGCCTCCTGGTTCCATCCTGAACTGCCTGGAGCCTGCGCCGGTTGCCTCGCGCCACCTGATCGGCCACTTTCTCCCAGGGGTCATCTTTGGCGCATTAGCTCCTGCTATGCCGGGGAAACTCATTGCTTGCGGCGCTGATCCGATTTGGATTTCTGTCTGGCAAGGGAAATGGCCGCACTCCCAGGAGTCCTTCACCTTCAGCCTGTTTCAGTGTGGTGGCACCGGGGCGCGAGCCAGCAAAGATGGCCTCAATACCACCGGGTTCCCCAGCGGGGTCGCGGGGGTGCCAGCCGAAATCATGGAAACCCTCACCCCATTGGTTCAACATCAGCGAGAGCTACGCACCGACTCTGGTGGGCCTGGAGCCTCTCGCGGAGGACTAGGGCAGCGGACAGAGGTCAGCTACCGGGGTGAAGCCTCCTGGAACGTTTCCGCGCTGGTTGATCGCACGAATTTTCCTGCTACCGGGCTTGCGGGCGGGAAGGCTGGCACTCCAGGCGAATTTCTCTTGAACAACTCCAGCCGTCCCCAACCGAAGGCGCTTACTTCCCTCGCCCCAGATGCCCGCGTCCAACTCAATCTCCCAGGTGGCGGGGGCTATGGGAACCCTTTGCAGCGTCCTGTTGATCTGGTGGTGAACGATGTCGTCAACGGGTATGTCTCGCTGGAGGCGGCTGAACGGGAATATGGCGTGGTCATTCGCTACACAGGGAGCCAGCAGCAGATGGTGCGGCCTCCCCATCTCTATGTGGTTGATGAAGCGGCAACGAGCACCCGGCTCGCTGCGCAGCAAGGGGACAAATGAATGAAGATCAGCGAGTATCTCGTGAGAGCTTTATATATGAACGGTGTTCGCTATATTTTTGGCAATCCAGGGACGACGGAAATCCCCCTGGTGCGCCGCTGTGGTCAGCCAGAAACACCTGAGTTTGTGGTCGCGCTCAGTGAACTCGCAGCAGTGGCTATGGCTGATGGCTACGCGCGGGCTACCCGATCACTCGGCGTCGTCAACCTGCACGCTGCCCCAGGGTTAGGCAATGGCCTGGGGTCACTGTATACGGCGCAAATGAATCACACGCCGCTGCTCACCATCGTTGGGGCGCAGGATCGGCGGCACACGCACACCTGGCCGACTTTGCATGGGCCGCTGGTCGAAATGGCTGCCCCCGTTGTCAAGGCAACCTATACGCTTGGCTCATCCTATGATGCCGTGTTCTACATGAAACAGGCGCTCCGCACCGCCTTAACTCCCCCCTGCGGGCCAGTGGTGCTCATTTGCCCTTTTGATCTGTGGGAAGCAGAGACTGAAGAGAGCGAAGAACCACCCGTTCCAGTGACGCTTCCTGCTCTGCCTGGAGTCAGCGAGCACGACGCCCACCTTTTTGCTCGGTTTCTGGGAGAGGCGCGCTATCCGGCTCTTATCGCAACGGATGAGGTCTATTGGAACAAAGCAGAGGAGGAGCTTGCAACCCTGGCAAGGAAACTCTCTGCCCCCGTCTATATTGCCCCCTATACAGGGATGACGCCGCTCTCGCTGGCTGACCCTCAGTTCGCTGGTTTCCTTCCTCCAAATCGGCAGACCTGGACCGCGCGCTTACAACACCACGACGCCCTTCTTCTTCTGGGGGGAAAGGGACTGCGTGCCACTTTATATACTCCTGGGCGGCTGCGTCAGAAGAAGGCGTGGATTGGGCAAGATATGAGCCTTTTAGGTCTTGACGGAGAGTATGCGCTTGCTTGTATGGCTGATCTGCGCAGTACGCTGCGCCTGATACACGAGAAGCTGCCACCCACCCTTCCCGGTAGAAGCGTCTCGCGTCCAGCCTTCGAGCCACTCCAGAAAGCCGGTGGAAAACCGCATCCTTCCTGGGTGGTTCACACCCTGCTGCAAGCGTTCCCGCAGGCGGTTTGGGTTGATGAATCGGGTTTATCAACAACCGACGTGCGTGCCTGGAGCAGGGCCGCTTGCGGCGAGTATTTCTCCAATGGGAGCGGTGGCATCGGCTGGGCGTTGCCTGCCAGCGTGGGGGTGCAGATGGCACGCCTGGAACGCCAGGTTGTCAGCATAATTGGCGATGGGTCAATGATGTATGCCAACGAAGCTTTGTGGACGGCAGCACACAGGCACTTACACCTGACGGTGGTTGTTTTGGCGAATGCGCGCTACGCCACGTTGAACAGCGCCCTCGCTGTTTTGACGGGACAAACCACTCTGGATACCTTCTCCCTTGAAACGCCTGCTCTGGATTTTGGGCATCTCGCGCAAACCTATGGCTGGAACTATGCCTGTATAGAAAACGAGGAGGCATTAAGCAGCACGCTTGCCGATCTGCCCACGCAGAACAAGGGCAATACCTTGCTGGAAGTACGGCTAGACCCCGAAGCCGTTCCCGTTACCGCCTCTGAACACTTCTAAGCCTGGAGCAGAGGAGATCTTTAGCCGCCAGCCTCACCGTGATATACTGTAGAGTAGGCCCAACCGCACACCAGAAAGAGAGCCGGATGCACGCGCTTGTTCTTGCACATGGCACGCTCCAGTTTACCCCTGACCATCCCCAGCCAATTCCAGGCGACGGAGAGGCGCTGATTCGCGTGCTGCGCGCGGGAATTTGCAACACCGACCTTGAACTTGTGCAGGGCTACCAGAACTTTGCAGGCGTGCCCGGCCATGAGTTTGTGGGCGTGGTGGAACAGTGCCAGATTCAACAGTGGTTGGGCCAACGAGTGGCAGGTGAGATTAATATTGCCTGTGGCGCCTGCCGCTCGTGCCGCGCCGGGATGCCCACGCATTGCCGCCAGCGCTGCGTGTTGGGCATCCACGCCAGGGACGGCGCGTTTGCCTCCTATCTTACTCTCCCGATAGAGAACCTGCATCCGGTGCCAGAGGGCATCAGCGACAGCGAGGCCGTGTTTGTGGAGCCGCTGGCCGCCTGCTTTGAGATGCTGGAGCAGGTGCAGATTCGGCCAACGGCGCAAATCCTGGTGCTGGGCGATGGCAAAATGGGCTTATTGGCCGGGCAGGTCTTGCGGCTGACTGGCGCGAGCGTGACCCTGCAAGGCAAGCACCCGGAAAAGCTGGCGCTGGCAGAGCGGCTTGGCCTCCAGACGCGCCTGGGCACGCCAGCCCAGCCGGAGCGAGAGTTCGACTTCGTGGTCGAATGCACCGGAAGCGCCGCCGGTTTAGAACTGGCGCGGCAACTCGTGAGGCCGCGCGGCACGATCATTCTGAAAAGCACTGTTGCCGGGCAGAGCACGCTGAACCTGGCGCCCTTTGTGGTGGATGAACTCACGGTTGTTGGGTCGCGGTGCGGGCCATTTGCCCCGGCATTGGAGGCGCTTAAAGACAGGCGGGTGATCGTGGCGCCGTTGCTCAGCGCCACGTATCCCTTGCAGGGAGGGGTCGAGGCGTTTGCGCATGCCGCGCGCCCTGGCACACTCAAGGTGCAATTAGCAATGACCCGACAGTCATAATATGACCAGAGAGTCATAAAATTACTCACGAGTCATAAAATTACTGATCAGTCATAAGGTGACTGACGAGTCATAAAATTACTCACGAGTCATAAAATTACTCACGAGTCACATCTGACCTATGTAGCAGGAGTTCACACGATGCCCAGCCAACCCCGTCCCGCCGCCGCCATTGTTTTACTTCGCAAAGGCTCAAACGATACCCTTGAGACGTTCATGGTTCGCCGCCATATTATGAGCGACTTTGTGCCGGACGTGTATGTCTTTCCGGGTGGTTCGGTGAAGCCCTCTGATCGGGATGCTGAAACGACGCCGAATCTCTGCATCCCCTCTGAATCAGCCGAGCGCACCGAAACGGCGCTAGGCAGCGGCTTGCGGGTGGCAGCAATCAGGGAGCTTTTCGAGGAGGCGGGCGTGCTGATTGCTGAGCAGGGTGGGCATGTGCTCAGCGTGTCAGCGAAAGAAACGGAGAAGATCGCGGGCTATCGGGAGAGGCTCCAGAAGAATGAAACAACGCTGGCTGAGATTGCCCAGCAGGAACGTCTCACACTGGCAACGCAGCGCCTGACGCTGTTCGCTCATTGGATTACGCCGGAGCCAATGCCCAAACGCTTTGATACGTTCTTTTTCCTTGCTGAGGCGCCCATGGAGCAGCAGGCGACCCACGATCAACTGGAGACGAGCGCTGGAACATGGATTCAGCCCGGCGAGGCGCTGGCACGCTCGGAGCAGGGCGATTTTCCGCTGGTGTTTGCCACCGTTCACCAACTGCGTGATCTGGCGAAGTTCACGAGCATTGCTGACGCGGAGCAGCAATTGCGTGGCAAAGCCATCCCCGTCATTACGCCACGCGCAACCACGCGCAGCGGGCAGATCGAAATCTTTCTGCCGGGGGAGCCGGGCTATGATGAGTTGGGAGAAGGACAGGAGCCATCGCACGAGGGGGGCAAGCTGCAATGATCGAGATGCCGCTTTTGCCAGATTACGTGAAGCTGGTGCTGGCACCGAACCCGTCCATGATGACCGGGCCAGGGACAAACTCGTTTGTGATTGGCGCGGCCCCGACGGGGGCCGTGATTCTTGACCCAGGGCCAGCGGACCAGCAGCATTTGGAGCGGCTGGCGTGGGAAGCGGCACAGCTTGGCGGCGCAAAAAGCATTCTGATCACGCATGGGCACCACGACCACTCGGAAGGGGCACGCGCGCTGGCTGAACTGACTGGCGCTCCTATTCTGGCCTGGAGCCAGGAAGGGGTGCCCGAAGCAGACCAGGAGCTTCATGATGGGCAAATACTTGAGTGCGGCCCTGATCGGCTGCGAGTAATTCATACGCCCGGCCACCGCTTTGACCACGTGTGCTTGTATCTGGAAGAGGCGCGGGTGCTGTTTGCGGGCGATCTGGTGGCTGGCGTGGGGACGGTGGTGATTATTCCGCCAGAGGGGAATGTTGCTGACTATCTGGCGTCGCTGCGGCAATTGCTCGCGCTAGACATCAGGCTGCTGGTGCCCGCGCATGGGCCAGCGATCACGTCTGCGCAGGCGAAGTTGCAGGAATATATAGATCATCGGATGATGCGCGAGCAGCAGATTTTGGATGCGCTTGCTTCTGGCCCAAAGACTATCCCAGCAATGGTTCAGTCTATCTATAGCGATGTGGACCCGCGCCTGCATGAGATGGCGGGCTTGTCGGTGCATGCCCATTTGCTGAAGCTGGAAAGCGACAGGCGCGTGAGCCATGACGAGCAGACGCCGCACGCGCACTGGCGGCTGAACTGAGCCGCGCGCACTGGCACCTTTTGTGCATCGAGCACACTAAAGATTTAACCCCCTTTCCCGCCGCAAAGGGAAGTGCCCGATGGATGAGTTTGATGCCTTTGATGTGCTTGATGCTCTTGAAAGAGAAGTAAAGGAAAGCCCGCTTATTCCCGCTTCCAATCTGCGGGCCGTAGATCGAATTACACTGGGGAACCTTCTGGCGCTGGCACGCGATGAGCTTGCGCGTGGTCAGCAGGGGACGAGTCTGTCGCTCAACAGGGATGAGGCGCTGGCCCAGGCAGAGAATGAACGCAGGTTCTTGCTGGAAAATGCCAGACATGAGGCTGATGAACTGCTCAGGGAAGAACGTATTAAGGTGTTTACCCGGCAGCGTTTTGATGCGATTGTTGAGCAGGGACAGGAGGAGGCGCAGCGTGTCAGGCAGGAAGCAAATGGCTATAGCGCCGGGCGGCTGGCTGAGGCGGAAAGGAGCCTGGAGAAACTGCGCCAACAGGTAGAGAGAGCGCTGGAAGGGCTGAAGAAGGACATGAAGGACAGCGAAAAGAGCCACCAACAGCGCAAGCGAGACGAGGCGAAACAACAAAAGCGGATGCGCTGAGACTTCACATAGGGTACTTCTTCAGGGGTAATGTTGGCCTATGAATGATAGGATGAAGATGGCTGCTGAGAGAAGAAGGTGTTTCTCGTTGAACGGAAAGGAGACGCCTGAGCATGAATAAAAAGCGTATTCGCCTAAGCCCGGTTGAGCTGGTGCTGGTGTTGTTTCTGGTTGCCTCTTTGGTGCTGAGCTTTTTGCAGACGCGGCAGGAAGAACGACGCAGAAAACTTCTGGCAGCAGGGCAGGGTTAGGAGTCTGAAGAGGAGCAGGGAGGGAAGAATTGTTCTTCCCTCCCTGCTCCTCTTTTGTGGAGTTGCTGGTTTAGGCCCAGAGCACAAGACCTATTTCGTGGCGGTCTGGCAGGGCAGGATGGGTGGGCAAGACGCGCACGCCATAGATGAAGCTGCCGCCGGTATTGGGGGAAAGCTGGACACGGTAGCGATAGTTGCCGTTGTCTTCGCGGCCATCTGGCTCCATGCGCTGGACTACAGGGTCGCGCATTTTTCCGTCGTCGTCGCGGCCATAGACGACTTCCACCGCGACATCTTCCTGGCGGACATCGGGCAGGCGCAGATAGGCGTTGACGGCGATGGCTTCGCCAATGGCGATCTGGCCTTCGGTTGGGCCAGTTGCCCAGATAGCTACTCCCGGCCAGGCGCGGGCGACTTTCTGCTTCCATTCTGCCAGGGAGCGCGCCAGAGCGTAGGATTCGCCTGTTACCTGCTGCCCCTGTTGTACTGCTGGAATGTAGAGGCGCTCGGTATATTCTTTGACCATGCGGGCCATGCTGAACTGGGACGCGACGGTGCGTATGGCTTCTTTCATCACTTGCAGCCAGCCCACAGGAATCCCCTGCGCATCGCGCGCGTAATACAGGGGGACGATTTCCTGCTCCAGTACTGTGTAGAGCGCCAGGGCGTCGGCCTCGGACTGGAGTTCGGGGTTTTGGTAGTCGCGCTGCTCGCCAAAGGCCCAGCCATTCTTGCCGTTGTAGCCTTCCTCCCACCAGCCATCCAGAATGCTGCAATTAGGCACGCCATTCAAGGAGGCTTTTTCTCCGCTGGTGCCGCTGGCTTCGTAGGGGCGAATCGGGTTATTGAGCCAGATGTCAACGCCGCTGACGAGCTTGCGGGCCATCGCCATATCGTAGCCTTCAAGCAATATGATTTTGCCGACAAAATCGGGCTGGCGAGAGAGGCGATAGATTTGCTGGATAAGCGCTTTGCCTGGCTCGTCGGCGGGGTGCGCTTTTCCGGCGAAGATGATCTGAACAGGGCGACCAGGGGCGTTTAGGAGACGTCGAAGGCGGTCCAGGTCACGGAAGATCAAGGTGGCGCGTTTGTAGGTGGCAAAGCGCCGCGCAAACCCGATAGTGAGCGCGTTGGGGTCCAGCAGCGTTTCTGCCTCATGAATGTGCAGCGCGCCTTCGCCCAGGCGCAAGCGATGGCGCTTGATGCGCTCGCGCACGTCGCGGATGAGTTCTTCTTTGAGTTTATGGTGCGTCTCCCAGAGCGTGGCGTCATCGGCTTGTTTGATGGGTTCCCAGGTCTTAATGTCGTCAATGTGCTGCTGCCAGTCTGGTCCAAGCTGGCGATTATACAGCACGGCTAATGCAGGAGCCAGCCAGGTTGCGGTATGGACGCCATTGGTGATGGAGGTGATGGGCACTTCTTCGGCATCCACGCCCGGCCAGAGGAACTGCCACATCTTGCGCGAGACTTCGCCATGCAGGGCGCTGACGCCGTTATGCTGACTGGAGAGGCGCAGGGCAAGCACGGTCATGCCGAAGCTCTGGCCCCAGGATTGATCCTGGCGGGCCAGTTCGATGAACTGGTCCCGGTTGAGGCCAAGCTGCCCCCAATAGCCTGAGAAGTAGCGGTCAATCAAATCAATGCCAAAGGCATCGTTGCCCGCCGGAACAGGTGTATGGGTGGTGAAGACGGCATTGGCGGCAACAGCCTCGCGTGCCTCGTAAAAGGAGAGCTTTTGCTCGGCTACTAGCTCGCGGGCGCGCTCCAGACCCAAAAAGGCGGCGTGCCCTTCGTTCATGTGCCAGACAGCAGGCTTCAGGCCCAGGGCGCGCAGGGCGCGGACTCCGCCGATGCCCAGGACGATTTCCTGAGAGATGCGTATCTCGTGATTGCCGCCGTACAAGCGGGCGGAAAGATCGCGGTCATTGGGGCCGTTAGGGTCTACGTCGGTATCCATGAGATAGAGTGGGATGCGCCCAACCTGGATTTTCCAGACTTTTGCGTAGACTTTGCGCCCAGGGAGATCAACGTTGATGACGGCTTCGGAGCCATCTGGCGCCAGGGCAGGAGTTGCTGAGACTTCTGAGAAGTGCAATTTGTCGTAGGTGGCTTCTTGCACGCCATCGGCGTTGATGCGCTGGATGAAGTAGCCCTGGGGATAGAGAAAGCCGACGCCAACAAAGGGCAGCCCAAGATCGCTGGCTTCTTTGCAGTGGTCGCCGGAGAGAATGCCCAGGCCGCCAGAGTAGATGGGCAAGGATTCATGTAGCCCAAACTCAGCGGAGAAATAGGCGATGGTTTGGCCCTGCATCTCTGGATGCGCCCGCGAAAACCACGTCTCCTTGGGTTTCATGTAGGCATCAAAGGTTGACATAACGCGGTCATAATGCGCAAGGAAGGATGTATCTTTCTCTAGCTCTTGCAGGCGCTCTGGGGCTACTTCACGGAGCAGACGGACTGGGTTATGCGTGCTGCTTTCCCAGAGGGCTGGGTTAATGCTTTGGTAGAGAGATTGGGCGTCAGCATTCCAACTCCACCACAGGTTATAGGCCAGTTCATGCAGGCGGTTAATGCGTGCCGGAATTACGGGAAAGACTGCCATTCGGCCTAAAATCTTCAAACATCTTCTCCTTCACAGGTCTACCAACGACTCTCTTTTTACTTTGTTTTCCCTCATTGTACCCAATTACGGGAGAGTAACGCCTTCTACCAATGAAGTTTTCCCATGAAACGGAGCCACTCATCTCAGCCCCTGCGTCTAAAGCGCCCCTCAAAGCAGGGGCAAGCGGCCCCTGGAGGCCAGGGGCAGCAAAGCCCGCCTACGCGGGCTGGGACGAAGTGCTGATCTGGCGGGGCGTGTGCTATACTGGCTTCACGTGTAATTAAGAAGATGCCAGACCAGCTAGGCCAGAAGGAGCAGGTATGCCCGTCCAATTTGGCGTTTTTGTGCCGCAAGGGTGGAAGATGGACTTGATGGAGATTGCTGACCCGGTGGAGCAGTATGAGGCAATGACGCGCGCCGCCCAGGTGGTTGACGCGCTGCCTGCGTATGATTCGATCTGGGTGTATGATCACTTTCACCCTATTCCTGTTCCGGTTCAGCAGACGGTTTTTGAGAGTTGGATGATTACCTCGGCGCTGGCACGTGATACGAAGCGGGTGAAGATTGGGCAGATGGTGACGTGCAATGGCTTCCGGCAACCCTCGCTGCTGGCAAAGATGGCTTCGACGGTTGACGTGCTGAGTCATGGGCGGCTGTATTGCGGGCTTGGCGCGGGGTGGTATGAGCACGAGTGGCGGGCTTACGGCTATGGTTTTTCTGAGACGAGAGAGCGCATGGCTGCCTTCAAGGAGGCGTGCGAGATTGTTGTGCGCATGTGGACGGAAGAGGCGCCAACGTTTCAGGGGAAGTATTATTCTATTAACGCGCCTATCAATATGCCCAAGGGCGTGCAGAAGCCGCACCCTTCGTTCTGGATTGGTGGAGGCGGTGAGCAGGTGACGCTGAAGCTGGTGGCGAAGTGGGCGAATGCCTGCAATATCAGTGGCTCACCTGAGACGCTGCGCCATAAGTTTGCGGTGCTGCGCGAGCACTGCGCGGCGTTGGGGCGCGATTATGAGAGCATTATCCGCTCGACCAGCATTGAGCCAATAGTTGTGCTGAAAGCTGGGGATGATCCTGAGCGGGCAACCGAGGCGATTCGACGTAGAAGCGGGACCAGCTTCGAGAATTTTGCTCGCCAGGCGACGCTGGGGACGGCAGAGCAGGTGGCGGCGCGACTCCAGGCATTGATAGATGCTGGCGCGAACTATGTTATCCTCTATTTCCCGCGTATTGCATATGATCAGGAAGAAGTTTATCGCTTTGCCGATGAGGTAATTCCTTTGCTGCATTCCGCGTCTTGAGTTATCTACCTCATAGGGAGGCCGTTATGAAGCATCCTTTTCGTTTGCTGTTCCTTGGCGACATTATCGGGCCAACCGGACGCGCGGCGATTCAGACGCAAGTGCCTCTGCTGCGGAAAGAGTTACAACTGGACGCAGTGATTGCCAATGCAGAAAACTCCGCAGAGCAAGGGTTTGGCACGACCCCGCAGATTGCAGAGACGCTACTTTCTGTGGTGGATTTTCTGACGCTGGGCGACCACGCTTTCGACCTGCCAGAGATTAGCCCGTTTCTTGAGCAAAACCAGCGCATCATCCGCCCGGCGAATTTTGAGGAGGCGCTGCCAGGGCGGGGCTGGGGGATGTTTGAGGCGGCAGGGGTGCGCGTGGGTGTGGTGAATCTGCTGGGGAAGGTGTTTATGCGGCCCAGGGTCACGTCGCCTTACGCGGCGGCTGATGAGGCGGTGGAGGCGCTCAAGGCAGCGGGGGCCAATCTGATCATGGTGGATATGCAAGCGGAGGCTACCAGCGAGAAGCAGGCGATGGGCTGGCACCTGGCTGGACGGGCGACTGCTGTGCTGGGGACGCATACGCATACGCCAACCTCTGACTTGCGGGTGCTGCCTGGCGGTACGGCCTATATGAGCGATGTGGGCATGAGCGGAGGCTCGGACAGCATCATCGGCTATCACAAGGATTTTCTTCAGCTTCTCAAGGGAGATAAGTCGGTGGGGCCGCCGCGACCAGCCGAGGGTCCGGCGCGGCTGGATGGCGTGCTTATTGAGGTGAACCCAGAGAACGGGCAGGCGCTGGCTGTTCATCAGGTGACGCGGGCCACCTGAGTTGATGTGTCTGGATGTTTGCGGGTGAGGTCTTGCTATTGGTGGTACGATGCAACTGCGGTAGGTAGGCGAGGTACGAGGGACGGTATCTAGTGCCATGATCAAAAAGAGGGGTGAGATTATGAACTTTCGCAGTGAAGTTGTAGGAAGTTTGCTCCGGCCATCCTATCTGGTGGAGGCGCGTAAACAACTTGAAGCCGGAAAGCTGAGCGCCGCAGATTTTAAGGTGATCGAAGACCGGGCTGTGCAAGAGGCGATTGCGCTGCAAGAGGCGGCGGGGATTGATGTTATCACCGATGGAGAGGTGCGGCGCTACGCTTTTTATGGGCATCTGGTGGAGGCGCTAAACGGGTTTGACAAGCTTGGCGGGTGGGCTATTCCATTCCGAGATGAGACGGGCGACGAACTGGTCCTGAAGCGCCCGGTGGTGGTGGATAAGCTGCAATGGAAGCGGAGCATGTGCGCTGAGGAGTGGGTTGCATTGCGTTTGCACGCGAAGCGGCCTGGGAAGGTGACGATGATCAGCGCGCAGCAGGCGGCAGCGTACTACGACCCGGAGAAGTCAAAGGGGGCGTATGCCACACGCGATGCGTATCTGGCGGATATTGTGGAGTTTTCGCGGCGCGAAGTGGAGGAACTTATCCGGCTGGGCTGCAACTATATTCAGATTGACGCGCCACAGTATGCCGCGCTGCTGGACCCAAAGATGCGCGAGGGTTATCGCCAGCGGGGGAATGACCCGGATAAGATGATTGATGTGTGCATTGAGATGGACAATGCGATCATTGATGGGCATCCCGGCGTGACGTTTGGCATCCATATTTGTCGTGGGAACAACCAGAGCAGGTTTTACGCGAGCGGAGACTATGAACCCATTTCGCGCATTTTTGAGCACACGCATTTCCGGCGCTTTTTGTTGGAATATGACGACGCGCGCTCTGGCGGATTTGAACCGCTGCGGCATGTGCCGGAAGATCGGGTGGTGGTGCTGGGGCTGGTGACGACGAAGAAGCCGCGTATGGAAACCGCCGATGAACTGCGCGGGCGCATCAAGGAGGCGTCGCAGTTTGTGCCGCTGGAGCGCCTGGCGCTCAGCCCGCAGTGTGGCTTCGCTTCGACAATGGAAGGCAACCATATTACCCCGGATGACCAGCGCCACAAGCTGGAACTGGTGGCAAGTGTGGCCCGCGAGGTGTGGGGCAACGCCTGAGCAAGCGGCGCTGTGTTCATCAGAAGTGCCATGCTCCGGGTTTCAAGTAGAGCTTGCTGAGGCGTGTTGCTTGCGCGAGGCTCTGGCTGGCGATCACCCGGAGCAGTGGCAGCGCGAGATAGACGAAGACGAGCGCGCTGTAAGCTATGTAGAGCAATTGCCCCCACTCAAGCTGCTCTGGCACGACAAACGGACGCCACAAGACGCTGAATTCTGGGACGTAGTGGCACAGGAATTCGAGCGCGTACTGGTTTTGGGTGCAGGTTTCCAGCCCCTGCTTCCCAAAGGTGGCGCCATCAATCCCCACCCAAAACGAGAGGGTCAGGGCTGCGGCTGTCAGCAGATTGGCTGGCAGCGAACCATCCAGACGGTGCAGGCGAACCGCCAGCGCAAAGGAAGCGGGAATAGACGCAAATAAGAAGAAGCGTGGCCCCCAGGTCCAGCCGCCATACCAAGCCCACCATTTGGCATAAATGAGCACCAGGCCGATCAGGAACGCTCCCCAGAGGAGATAGACGTTGTAGAGGTGTTGTGCCGCTTCTTGTCCCAGCGACAGGAGGCGGCTTTTGATTGGCAACAACAGCCCCGGCGCAAAGAAGACCAGCCCTTTGCCAAAGGAAAACAGGATAGAGAGGATGCCAAAAAAGAGAGGGTAGCTGAAGCCGGGAAGACCAGAATAGGGCATGACGGTCTGGTTGCCTTTGTCGCCTTCGTAGCCAGAGGTGAGCGGGCTGCCGCGCCGCAGCCAGGCTTCCCCCGCGATGAGCGCCAGCGCAGCGAACAGGGCCAGGGTGTATCTCCATTTTTTGCTGTCCAGCACATGTTTGGCGACGACACAGGCCAGGCCCGCGACACTGGCTGGGGCGTTGGCGACGCCCAGAACGATGACAACCCAGGCTGGCAGAGAGGTGCGAACGACAGCGGCGAGGACGCCAACGCCGACGCCAACGGCGGTGAAAACTTCGGCATTGTAGGTGGGCAGCTGGTTGGTGAACATGGAGCCAACCAGCAAGATGAGAAAGAACTGACGCAGCAGGCTATGCTCTAGCTGGTTCCTCAGCAGCCAGTAAAACGCCGCCAGCCCGCCAATGAAGAGAAAAAGGTTGTAGCGCGACGTTACTATCTCTGGGGTGAGCACCACTTTGCCCAGCAGCCAGAACGGTGCAGAAAAGAGCGGGCCAATGAGGGAATATTTGGCGGCTGAAAGATGGCCGTAGGCTAAAAGATCGGTTAAAGCCTGAAACCGAATATACCCATCCCCAGAGATGTTTGTAGGCGCCTGTAAAAATTGAAAAAGGCATCCAACGAGAAGTAGGACGATCTCGCAGGCGGTGCATTTGTTGGAAGGCAGCCGGGAAGTGATCTTTCCGGTTTGAAGAGGAGGCGTTTGATGCTCCTCTTTTTGTGTTGAAATTTTGTTTTCTGATTCCTCAAGCACTGAATTTACCTGCCTTCAAGCCTGTTTTTTGCCCAAAGCAAACAGACGTGGATTTGATTTTGCGTGTTATTATTTAAAGATAGACTGTTATTACTTGATGCTTCCCCCGCCATTTCTTAGCTTTGGGCCTTTTTGTCCCCAAAAGGCAGCGGGGCTGTTAGACGAAAGGTGGTGTGCGTGTTAGCGGACTCTCAAAGAATTTCCTGGCCCCTCGCTAGGCTGCGAACTTTGCGAGACTACGCTCGCATTTACGCGCGAATTCTGGGATTCTTGCGTCCACATTGGAAAATTGCGATTGGCTCTGTGCTGTGCCTGATTCTGGCGACGACGCTTTCGCTGGTGGTGCCTGAACTGATTGCTGAGGTGGTGAATATTGGTATCTCCAGCGGGAACGCCGGTCAACTGGTGCTGATCTCAGCAGCAGTGCTTGTCGCCAGCATCCTGAGAGGACTCGCTGCGTATGGGCAGGGGTATCTGTCTCAGGCGGTTTCTGTGGTTGTCGCCTATGATCTCAGAAATGTGATGTACGCGCAACTTCAGCGCTTGAGTTTTTCCTATCATGATGAAAACGAGACAGGACAATTAATGTCTCGCATGACCGTTGATATTGAGGCGGTGCGCAACGCTTTTCCCTATGGGTTCTTGCGCGTGATTATTGCGGTGCTGACCTTCGGGTCTATTGCGGTCATCCTGGCGGTGCTTGATTTGCCGCTGGCGCTGATTATTTTGCTGTCTGTGCCAGTGCTGATGCTCCTCTCTGTCCAGGTGGTGCGGCGCTTGCGTCCGCTGTGGGACAGCGCCCAACAAGAAACTGGCTCGTTGAGCACGATTCTTCAGGAGAGTTTGAGCGGGCGGCGCGTGGTGCTTTCTTTTGTGCGCGAAGCCTACGAGATTCAGAAATTCCAAAGCAAGAATGCTGAGGTGCGCAACCTCAAGATTGCTACGCAGCGCCTGGCAGCCTGGAATCAGCCGCTGATGGTGCTGGCGCTGAATCTGGTGACGGTGCTGGTGCTCTGGGTTGGCGGGACGGCAGTTGTTGATCATCAACTGAGCCTGCCCACGCTGGTCGCGGTGGTGCAGTACGCGCTGCTGCTGGGAACGCCGGTGCGCACGTTTGGATTTATGATCAACTGGCTGATGCGCGCTCGCTCCAGCGGTGAGCGTATCTTTCAGGTGCTGGATACTGCGCCCGCCATTCAAGACGCGCCAGATGCCATTGCTCTGCCTGAGATAGAGGGACATGTGCGCTTTGAGGATGTTGGGTTCTCCTACGGTGCTGGCCCGCAAATTCTGGAAGATATAAACATTGACGCGCAGCCTGGGCAGGTGATTGCTTTGCTGGGCGCAACGGGCAGCGGGAAAAGCACCATTCTTTCGCTGCTGCCGCGCTTTTATGATGTCACCCAGGGGCAGATTACGGTTGATGGGCATGATATTCGCCAGCTAAAACAGGCGTCGCTGCGCCAGCATATCGGGTTTGTTTTGCAGGATGTGTTTCTGTTCAATGCGACCATCCGCGAAAATATTGCCTTTGGAGCGCCAAAAGCCACAGAAGAACAGATTGTTGCTGCTGCGAAAATTGCCAGGTTACATGACTTTATTTTGAGCTTACCTGATGGCTATGGCACCTGGGTTGGAGAACGCGGGGTGACGCTTTCTGGAGGGCAGAAGCAGCGCGTGGCTATTGCGCGAACGATCTTGATGGACCCGCGTATTTTGGTGCTGGATGATGCGACCTCCAGCGTGGATATGGAGACGGAGTATCTGATTCAGGAGGCGCTGGAAGCGGTGATGCGCGGGCGCACGACGTTTGTGGTTGCTTCGCGCTTGCGGACGATCAAGCGAGCAGATCAAATTCTGATTTTGGAGCATGGACGCATTATTGAGCGGGGGACACACGAAAGCCTGCGCGCCGCAGGCGGCACGTATGCGCATCTCTATGATTTGCAACTGCGAGAGCAAGAGGAATATGAGGCGCAATCAAAGCAACTTCAGGGCAAGCGTCCGATCCCTTTGCTGAATGAAACGACCAGTCGTTGGAAGGAGTCTGCGCGGTGAAATCGCATTCGTATGCGGAGTACCGCCGAAGCCGCCGCTGGCTGGAAAACAGCCTTGCCAGCGATGATGAAGATATTTCTGGCGGATTTGATTGGCGGCTTGTTGGCCGCTTTCGGTCCTATCTTGGTCGGTATCCGCTTGTCAGCTTAGCCAGCGTGGTGCTGATGGTTGTCTACACCGGACTCAATATCGCAACTCCGCTGCTCATTGGGGTTGCTTTTGACGACTTCATTGCGCATGGGGATTTGCGCGGACTGGTGTTTGCTATCGGCGGTTTGATTGTGTTGAATGTGGCGATGTGGCAGGCGCAATACTGGCAGGTGTGGAGCATGTCCTGGGTGGGTGAGCAGGTGCTGTATCTGCTAAGCTGCGATATGTTTGAGCATTTGCAGCGGCTCTCACTCAGCTTTTATGATCGCACTCAGATTGGGCGCGTGATGTCGCGCCTGCAAAGCGATGTGGATGTGCTGGAGAGCATGCTGAGTTCTGGATTGCTCTCGATGTTGAGTTCGCTGCTCGCGCTTGGCGGCATTATCGTGGTGATGCTGGTCTTGAATGTGAGGCTGGCACTGCTGGCGTTTCTGGTGCTGCCGCTCATGGTGATCATTGCGGCGTTCTGGCAGAAGCACGCGCATTATTCGTTCCGCGTGACCCGCGCTGCGATTTCGCTGGTGAACGCAACCCTTCAGGAAAATATCTCTGGGATGCGGGTGATTCAGAGCATGGTGCGGGAAGACCAGAACCGCGCCGATTTTGATGATCTGAACGCCTACAACCGCGATACAAATCTGGTTGCCAGCCGAATTGCCGCGCTGATTCTGCCACTTGTCGAGGTGGTGGCGGCGCTGGCGATTGTTGCCACGATCTTTGCGGGCGCGGTGCTCATCTCGCATAGGTCGCTGACGGTTGGGGTGCTGGTGGCTTTTATCCTCTACATTAACCGCTTCTTCGACCCGATTCGTGACCTGAGCCAGCAGTATACGCAGTTGCAGCGCTCAGGAGTGGCGGCAGAGCGCATCTTCAATATCCTGGACATGCCTGTCGAGATTCAAGATCGGCCAGATGCGAAGGTGCTGCCTCCAATCCGGGGCGAGGTGGAGTTTCGTGATGTGACCTTTGGCTACAAGGCGGATATGCCCATCTTTCGCGGGTTGAGTTTTGTGATTCCTGCCGGGAAGACGGTGGCGCTGGTGGGGCACACGGGCGCGGGGAAGAGTACGATTGCCGGGCTGCTGACGCGCTTTTATGATGTGCAACAGGGGGCAGTGCTGGTGGATGGGTATGATGTGCGCGAGGTGACACAGGCGTCGCTGCGCAGCCAGATCGGTATGGTGCTGCAAGACCCGTTTCTTTTTACGGGGACAATCCGCGAGAATATTTGCTATGGGCGCTTAGATGCCAGCGATGAGGAAGTGGAAACAGCGGCGCGGGTGATTGGCGTGCATGATCTGATTATGCAGCTTGCCAAAGGCTATGAGACGACCATCCGCGAGCGCGGGCGCAACCTGAGTGTGGGGCAGCGCCAGTTGATTGCCTTTGCGCGCGCTTTGCTGGCGGACCCGCGTATCCTGATTCTGGATGAGGCGACGGCCAATATTGACACGGTGACAGAGGTGCTGGTGCAGCAAGGGCTGCAACGCCTGCTGCATGGGCGCACAGCGCTGGTGATTGCTCATCGGCTCTCTACGATCAAAAACGCTGATCAAATTACGGTCTTGCAGCGCGGGCAGATTATCGAGCAGGGGAATCACGAGGAGCTTTTGGCACAGAATGGCACCTACGCACAACTGTACGCGCATGGGTTTGGAAAGGCTGGCGGGGCCGAAGCCTGAGAGCGCTTAACTAATGACCGGCGCGGCGGTACAAGCAACCCTACTCAAGAGAGGATGTGTGACCATAGAGGGCGGCTTTCCCCAACCATCGCATATTGCCTATGCTGATGAGACACGGTATAACGTCGGGCGTTATCGGGGCCTGGCGGTGGTGTCTTTGCGGCTTGCTGATGCGGATGCGTTCCGCGCCGAGGCCAGAAGCCTGCTGCAAACTTCTGGGGTGCACGAGCTAAAATGGGTCGAGGTGCGGACAGCCCGGCATCGGTTTGCGGCCAACAAGCTCATCACCTGGGCATTCAACGCTCTGGGCGCTGGCGCGCTGCGAGTGGAGGTTGTGACCTGGGATGCTGAGGAGCAGCATCCGGCGCCAGGGGAGAGCGGCATTGCTACGTTGCAACAGATGTATGGTTTGCTGCTAGGCACGACTTTGAGGCGGTATCAGTCAGCAGGGGGATTGGTGCGGGTGTGCCCCGATGAGCAGGATGCGCTGAACTGGCCCGCGCTGGAGCACTATCTGGCAGCGCAGGCGCTCCCTATTGAGCGTGTCGTGCCCTGTCATTCACATCACGAGCCGATGGTGCAGTTGGCGGATGTGCTGGCCGGGCTGGCGGTGTATTCGCGCAGCGCCTATGATCGCTATGAGGCGTGGAAAGCGGTGGCGGGGTTGGACCTGGAACTGCTGCACCCAGAGGATGTGCCGGAGCCTCCGTCGCGGTCTGATCGTGAACGCTTTCTGGTGCTGGCTGAACTGCTGATGGAATGCGCCAGCCATCACGCGCCCATCCAGCTTGCGGGAGAGCGGGGATTGCTGACGACCGATGCCGCGTTTGCGCTTCAGTTCGCGTCGTATCAGCCCCCAGACGCGCCTGTCTCAAGGAGAGATGACTACTTTTAGTGCTTCGCCAGGGTGGGCGACCAGCTTGAACGCCTGCGGCGCGCCGTTCAGGCTAAAGCGGTGGGTGATGACGCTTTCGGCGCGAATGCGTCCGGCATGGAGTGTTTCCAGCGCTAGCCGGGTTTCGTGTGGGCCAGCCGAATAGCTGGTGCGCAAGGTGATCTCCTGAAAAAAGAGCGCGTTGGCTGGCACAGGGAAAATTTCTGTAGGTGGAGGCGGCGCGAACAGCAGGACAGTGCCGCCGGGTCCGACGAGCGTTAGCGCTTGCTGCATCGCGGCGATGTGCGATGGGGTGACGATGACGACATCTGGTTTGCGCCCCTGGTTTGCCGCGAGCAATTGATCTAACAGGTCAGCAGAAGAGTCAAGCACAACATCTACCCCAATTTCAAGCGCGTGGGCGCGGCGGTAAGCGATGGGGTCAGTGATGATGACTCGCGTGGCGCCGCGCTGCTGAGCCAGTTGTGCCAGCATCAGGCCGTTGCTCCCAGCGCCCAGGACACAAACGGTATCGCCTGGGCGAATGCCTGCGCGTTCAATACCGCGCAGACAGCAGGCCAGCGGCTCGATGAGGGTCGCGCTTTCAAACGAGAGGTCGTCGGGGAGCGCAAGGACATCGCGTTCGACATTGAGCGCGGGGACGCGAATATATTCAGCAAGGCCGCCGGGATGGAGTCGGGTGGCGCGAAAGGTGGCACACTGCGAAAATGCTCCGCGCTGGCAGAAGTGGCAGACCATGCAGGGCACGTGATGATGGACAAAGACGCGCTGCCCAATGGCGAACTGGCGCACGCCTTCTCCCAGAGCAGAGATGGTGCCAACTGGCTCATGCCCCGGATAGAGCGGGGCGCGCGGTTTCATATACCATTCCATGACATCAGACGCGCAGATGCCGCATGCCTGCATTTGCAACAGCATTTCGCCTGGCCCGATCTCTGGAACGGGCAGATCAACGACGCGCACATCATCATTGGCATGATATTCAACGGCGCGCATGGCGCTCCCTTCGCTTAGCGTTTGGCCGGGACGATGCAGAGAAAGCCGAATGGCTCGGCGCCCAGCGTAAAGAACTGATGCACCTCGTTGCCCGCGATATAAACCACATCGCCTGGGTGAAGTTCATGCTGTTCATCACCAAGGCGCAGGCGTGCCCGCCCATGCACGATGTAGACGCCGTGTTCGTGGGCGTGCTGGTCTAGCGAGGTATGGCCGCCGGGCTGGACAGCAAAGTAGCGTAGGTGGAAGTTGGGCGCGTTTTCGTCGGGGCCAACCAGAATTTGACGGGTTGCGCGATCTGCGCCGCTGTTGTCGGGGCCATAGGCACGCAGGGGAATATTGTGCCAGCGCAGCTCGCCATGTTCGCTGGCGGCGGCGCGATGAATGCTGCTCATAGGATGGTTCGCTTTCTTTCTTTAGAAGTTTCATTGATATTATAGACTTCACAAAAATCAGAGAGCGCGAGCTATTTTATTTGGTCTATCAGTTTTCGGGCCACGTGCAGCCACTCTTCGGGCGTGTCGTCGGGTACTGAGCAGCCGTTTGCGAGGATTAAGCGGCGGCCATTGGTCTGCGCGAGGGCATCGCGCATTTCATGCTCGATTTCCTGTTTGCTGCCCCTGGTGAGCGGGCCACGTTCGTGGAGTCCCCCCATGAGGCATTTGTCCGTCAGGGTCAGCGCCTGGCTCAGGCTGGGGCCGGTGAGCCGATCACTCCAACTCATTACTGATATTGGATAGTCTACGAACCAATCGAAGAAGAGGGTGTCGCCTGATTGCGCGGGGTCAGCGTGGACGTGAACGGTGTTAAGCCAGCCATCCTGGGCATTTTCGAGTACCTGAAGATCGTAGGGGCGCCCAAACTGCGCGTATTCTTCTTTGGTGAGGTCAATGTTGGTGGCGCCCATGCACGAGAAAAAGATGCCGTCCGCGCCCGCTTTGATGGCCGCGCCAACCAGTTCGCGCTCATTGGCGGCCAGGATTTTTAACCCCTGCTCAAAAGATTCGGGCTGCTCGCGCAGGCAGGCCAGCGCCTGTGCCTTTCCCACAAATAGGAAAGGCATAGTGAGCGGGCTGAAGAGGGTGAGAATGAGAGGGGTATCCGGGCCGAGAGCGGAACGCAAGGCGCGGATGCAGACGAGTTGCTCACGAAAGCTCGGTGTGTCCAGGTTGAGCCTGGGCAGGCGTGCCCAGTCAGCGGGCTGGGTGATAGCAGGCTCTGGTGCGGGGTAGCGGAGATCGGGCATGATTTTGATGATGTCGAGCGAAAACTTTTGGTGGAAAAACTCCAGCGTGAGTTCGGCCATGCGCTGGCCGGAGCCTTCTGGCTTGAAGTGATGCCAGAAACAGAAAGGCACGCGATCAACAGGCGCTCCTTTGACCGCCGCCCGCACACGCTCGCCTGGGGTCATGGATGTCATAGGGTTTTCTCCTTTCAACTCCCAAAGCCTTTATCAAGCATTCGCGTTGCATCACTGTAGAGCAGGTCAGGCGTGGGCGCACCGAGTTCTGCGCCAATCAAGGTGCGCCCGTTACGTGTTGCCGAAAAGACGATGCAAAACCAGTCGGGAAGGGAGCCAGTCTTTATCCCATCCGCACCTGAATAGGTACTAAGCAATTGATTGGTGTTGTCCCAGCTATAGGCGTGGCGGTTGGTCTGCGCGGGAAGCTCGAAGTGTTCTGTGCGCACTATCTGAGCAAATGTCGGATTTTTCATCGCGTAACGCGCCAGGGTTACGAGGTCTGCGACGCTGGAGTAATGACGAGAGTCCTGCGTTGCTCCGTGAGGGCTGGTGAAGTGGGTGTCTTTCAAGCCAAGCGACTGCGCCTTCGCGTTCATCATGGCGACAAAATCTGCTGTGCTGCCAGCGACTTGATGGGCAATGACGATAGCTGCATCGCTGCCAGATTTCAGCATCAGCCCGTAGAGCAGATACAGCAAAGTGATGTTGTCGTCCCCGGCCTGGAGATAGGATATGCTTGCGCCATTGGGTACTTCAGCCAGTTCATCCGAGGTAATAGGAACTATCTGGCTCAGATCGCCGCCATCTTCTATGGCAAGAATGGCGGTCATAATCTTGGTGGTGCTGGCGATGGGCAGCCGCGTGTGGATATGGCTGGAGTAGAGCGCCTGGCCGGTCCCAGCGTCTACGAGATATTCCCCCGCTCCATTGACAAATGGGACAGGTGTGGGCGAAGGCCCAGGCGTATCGGTGGCTGTTGGGAGCGGCGTGGGCGTGTTAGTGGGTAAAGGGGTGGGAGTGGCTGTGGGCGCAGCCGCCACCGATGGCCCTGCTGTAAACGCCGAAGAAAGAAGTGTCATTGAGAGCGGAATTAACGCGATGAAAAGGATGAGCACTCCCCCGATAACGCACCCCTGAGCAGATGGCCTGGGGAGACGTGATCGGGATGGAACACGCGCGAGCGTTGTGCGGGGTGACGCGGGCTGGCGCGTGCTGCGTGGCGCTGGAGGGGCCACTATCGCCCCAGATGAAGGAGCCGACTGAGGCGCTGCCAACTGCTCAAGCTCTCGCCTTATTTCTTCCATTGTTGCCGGTCTTTTCGCCCTGTCGGTTTCTACCATCTGACGAATGAGCGCTTCCAGCCCGTCGTAGCCTGCAAGGTGGAGCGGAGCAAAGACAAAGGGCGATTGCGAGGGGTCGCTGCCGCTCAGTATGTGGTGAAGGGTTGCCCCCAGGCTGTACATATCGGCTTGAGGCGTCGTTTGCGCCCGGCCATATTGCTCAGGCGCGGCATAGCCGGAGGAGCCAAATGGAATGGTATCTTTGCTCTGGCCGGGCTTGAAGAGGCGGGCAATGCCAAAGTCAATCAGATAGAGACGACCATCACGGGAGAGCATGATATTGGTTGGCTTTAAGTCGCGGAAAATGATGGGTGGTTGGCGGGTATGGAGGTAGCTGAGCACGGTTGCCAGGTGGATTCCAAGCTGGAGCACTTCCTGGACTGGTAGCTGCCCGCCAGGAGATTTGGCAAGCCGTTCTTCCAGGGTTTCTCCATCAATAAAATCCATGACCAGATACCAGCGATCTCCTTCGCTGAATTGCTCGTAGATGTGCGGCAGGTTGGGATGGTTCAACTGGGCCAGCAAGAGCGCCTCGCGTTGGAAGCCTTGCGTGACCTCGGCATATTCCTGGGGACTAAGCCCGCGCGCGCTCATCTCTTTGATGGCGACCAGCCGGTTGCCAAGATGGGTGTCTTCGGCTCGATACACTTTGCCCATGCCACCTTCGCCTACCTGACCGAGCAGGCGATAGCGGCCCTGGAGTAAATGAAAGGAGGGCAGCGGCTGGGTAATTGTCTTCTCGGAGTCAGTGGGAAGCGATGGCTTGCCGGGATTGCTTACAGATGAGTCTGGCAACAGAGGCTCGGTAGTGGCGTCATCGCTGGCGGGGTGCTCCTGGGGCAGCCAGGATGGGGCAGCAGGAGAGAGGGCTGTTCCGCAGGCAATGCAAATGGTCGCGCCGGGCGCGTTTGCAGCACCGCACACGGGGCAATACTCTGGGGAGGAACGCATGGACGGCTCCTTCGTCTTTGTCCTCAAGACAGGTGACGCCTGAAAGTGGCGTCAACGCTTGTTGGAGGGTAAGTCGTATTGCCTCCTTGCATGATGGTTCCCATGCTCTTGAGAGACAGTAATATTGTAGATGAGTTGCTCAAGAACGTCAAGCGAGCAGGAGAGGCAAAAGAGCATCAAGGCTCTCTTGGAGCGCTCTCTGCCGAACTTTTCTGCAAGATTGCTAGATGTGCTCTGCCTCGCGCTGCATCACTTCCCAAAGTGCCGCAACATGCTCGTGTTCGGTGAGAAGCGAGCCAATTGAGACGCGCACCATCCAGCGGGCATCCAACGTTGCGGGCGTGAGGTAGCCTTCGCCGGATTGGTTGACGCGCTCTGCCCAGGCCAGCGTGTGACGGTCCAATGCTTCATCGGCCAATCCGGGTGGCTCGTGGCGCACACAGATCGTCTGAAGGGGCACCGGAGCCAGGACGCGCCAGTTGGGAGTTGCCTGAACTTGCTCAGCAAACCATTGGGCGTTGGCGAGGTCGCGGCGCAAGCGCGCTTGCAATCCGGCCACGCCCTGTTCGCGGATGAGACACCAGAGTTTGAGGGCGCGGAAGCGGCGCCCCAGTGGAATGCCCCAGTCGCGCAGGTTCTTGACGCGATTGTCTACTGAACTCTGCAAAAAGCTGGGGTTGGTGCCCATAATGCGCACCAGATGCTGCGGGTCGCGAACGTAGTACAGCGAGCAATCAAAGACGGCGCCCAGCCACTTGTGGGCGTTGAACACCAAAGAGTCGGCGCCTTCGATGCCCTGCCACATCCAGCGGCATTCGGGCAAGATCATGGCCGAGCCAGCCATTGCTGCATCTATGTGCAGCCAGAGGCCATATTGACTGGCAATCTGCGCGATTGCCTCCAGTGGGTCGAGCGCGGTGGTCGTGGTGGTGCCAACGGTTGCGACGACGGCACAGGGGGTGAGGCCGCGCTCGATGTCGGCCTGAATAGCCGCGCTCAGGGCTTCAGGGCGCATGGCATAGCGCTCGTCGGTTGGAATGGCGCGAACATAGGCGCGCCCAAATCCGGCAAGAAGCGCCGCTTTCTCGACGGAGCTATGGCTGTAGCTGGAGATGTAAACAACCAGGGGCTTGCTGCCGCCTTGCAAACCGCCGCGAGCCAGCGAGTAGTCGGAAGCTCGTTCGCGAGCGCAGAGCAGGGCTATCAACGTGCTGGTTGAGGCGGTATCCTGAATCACTCCACTCCAGCCTGCTGAAAGGCCGACCATTTGACGCATCCAGTCGGTCACGACCTCTTCCAGTTCGCTCAGGGCTGGGCTGGATTGCCAGGAGAGGCCAATGATGCCCAGGCCAGTGCTCAGGAAGTCGCCAAGGACAGAAGCAAGCTCGCTGTTGGCTGGGAAATAGCCGTAGAAGCGTGGACTTTGCCAGTGAGAAACTCCTGGAAGAATGATCTGCTCCAGGTCGCGGAAGATGCCGTCGAATGATTCGCCAGACTCAGGCGGGGCACTGGGAAGTTGGGCAAGCACCTCGCCAGGCTGAGTGCGCGCCATGACCGGAAAGTCGGCGACCCTGGCGCGATAGTCAGCAATCCAATCTATAAGCTGGTGGCCGATCTTGCGGAATTCTTCTGGATTCATCTGCACACGCTCCTACGGATTTTATTCTGATGTTTGATTTCACTGCTTATGAGATGGTATCCTGCGAGTAAACTGGGGACTTTCTGACCCTGTTTCTCTCGCTCTCTAAGCAAAGTGACATTCAAACGTAGCGCGCTACCTTCATGATCTCACCCGCCGCGTTTTGGGGGTGCTGTGCTGACCAACAGTATAGCCCATCTAAGAAGTAGTCAAGAGAGAAAGAAGCTGACTAATGCACGCCCTACCCTTGCTGTTGCAGATGACCATCGCTTTAGGGGCTGCCTTCTGTGGAGGGGTGATAGCTCGTCGCCTCAAACTGCCTCCGGTTGTGGGGTATCTGGTAGCAGGGGTTGCGATTGGCCCCTTTACCCCTGGATTCAATGGTGATTACGAGACTATTCGCCAGTTAGCCGAACTGGGCGTGGTCTTTCTTCTGTTTGGGGTTGGTTTGCATTTTTCGCTGCGTGACCTGTGGGCAGTCAAGAAAATTGCTATCCCAGGAGCGGTGGGGCAAATGCTGCTCGCTACGCTGTCGGGGTTTGCCCTGACGCAGCTCTGGGGATGGACGGTTGGGGCAGGGGTTGTGCTGGGCCTGGCAATTTCTATCGCCAGTACGGTGGTGCTTTTGCGCAGTTTGATGGATCAGGGGCTACTCAATACTCAGCATGGGCAGGTTGCGGTGGGCTGGCTGGTGTTGGAAGACCTGGCAACCGTGTTGATGCTCGTTTTGCTGCCCGCGCTGGCTCCCGTAGACCAGGGGAACCTGTGGCAAACGGCGGGGCTGGCGCTCCTGAAAGCGACGCTCTTTGCCGGGGTGATGCTCCTGGTTGGGGTGCGGGTAATTCCCTGGCTGCTTTTGCGCATTGCGCACACGCGCTCGCGGGAGTTGTTTATTGTGGCGGTGGTGGTGATTGCCCTGGGGGTGGCGCTGGAAGCAGCAGAACTCTTTGGCGTCTCGCTGGCGCTGGGCGCTTTTTTGGCAGGAGTTGTCATTAGTGAATCAGCGATCAGCCATCAGGTTGGGGCCGAGATTTTGCCGTTTCAGGAAACATTTGCGGTCCTCTTCTTTGTCTCCATAGGCATGTTGGTGAATCCTCTCTATGTATATACTCACCTCGAACAAGTGCTCGCGCTGACCGCGCTGATTGTGCTGGGGAAACCATTTTTGACGCTCCTGCTGGGGTTTTTGATTCCTGCCTCGGCGCGTACACTGCTGGTTGTGGCTGCCGGGCTGAGCCAGATCGGGGAGTTTTCGTTTATTATCGGCCAGGCGGCGGTGGCATTAAAGCTGCTTACCCAGGACGAGTATTCGCTGATTCTGGCAGGGGCGCTGCTTTCCATTTTGCTGAATCCGCTCCTGTTCCGGGCTATGGCTCCGGCAGAAACGTTGTTGCAGCGGTGGCCCTGGCTGTGGCAGCGCCTGAATCGTCATGGCCCACTGCCCCCGCCACCGAGCGAGGCGCTTCGCAATCATGTGGTGGTTGTGGGGTATGGACGGGTCGGCCAGCAGGTGGTCACGGTACTGCAACATCTTGCGGTGCCCCAGTTAGTGGTGGACAAGGATGTGGAGCGCGTAAAGAGGCTGGAACAGCAGGGAATTGCTATCTTGTTGGGCGATGCGGCGAACTCGGAGATACTGACGCATGCCCATTTGGAGCGTGCTCGCGCGTTGGTGGTGACGGTGCCGGAAGAGGCCGCCGCAGAACTGATCGTTGCAACGGCGCATGATCTGGCGCCTGGGGTGGTCATCATCGCCCGCGCCGCGACACAGGGAGGCGTAGAACGCCTGGACAGGCTCGGAGCAGAAGAGGTTATTCATCCTGAACTGGAAGGTGGGCTGGCGATTATCCGGCAGGCGTTGGTTCGGTTGGGCTTTCCTGAACACGAGGTGGAGCAGTATCTAGAAGCGGTTCGACGAGATCGGTACGATACGAAGGTTGATACCATGACTGAGCAGCAGGCTTTGGAACGGCTCATGAATGCCGGGCCAGAGGAAACAGAGGTGCTTTAGCCTACTCCCAACCGTTTCTGAACAAAAGAGCAACATGTTTCCCGCTCATTTTCAGTACATTTTGCTACAATACACTGCATAGGAAGACATCTGTTCAGGCGCAAGAGGCCCTCTGATGATTTCTCCGTTTCCCTTGTTCCAAGTCCCCAGGTTTCTTTTCAAGGCACTGTAGGAGTTTAGAAAGGATGGTTGTTGGTGACAACCACAGCCCAGGCTATTGATCGCTTTATTGCGGAGCATCTGCCCGCCACATTGGAAACCGTCAAGCGGCTCTGCGCGCAGCCCAGCGTGTCGGCGCGACACGAGGGCATTGACGATTGCGCGTCTCTGGTGGCGGAGATTTTGCAGGAGCATGGGTTCGAGGCCCAAATCTTCCAGACCGCCGGTCATCCCATCGTCGTTGGAACCGCCAGAGGGAAAGCAGGTCGCACGCTGCTCTTTTATAATCATTATGATGTGCAGCCGCCGGAGCCGCTGGAGTTGTGGACTGCGCCACCATTCCAGCCAGAAATCCGCGACGGGGCGTTGTATGCGCGTGGGGCAAAGGATGATAAGGGCGAGTTCATTGCGCGGCTGGCGGCAGTAGACGCGGTGCGAGCGGCGAATGGTGGGCAGTTGCCGTGCAATGTCACCTTTGTGGTGGAGGGTGAGGAGGAGATTGGGAGCCAGCACTTTGCGGAGTTTGTCCTGGCGCATACTGATCTGCTGGCGGCGCAGGGGGCCATCTGGGAGGAAGGCGGAATTAATGTGCGTGGAGAGCCAACCTGCTGGCTCGGTCCGCGTGGGTTGTTGTATGTGGAACTGGCGGTTGAGACGATGCGACGGGACGCGCATTCGGGAGGCGCGCATGTGCTGCCGAATGCCGCGTGGCGATTGCTGCGGGCGTTGATGACGTTGAAGGATGAGCAAGAGCAGATATTAATTCCCGGTTTTTATGATGACGCGCTGCCGATGGGTGAGCGCGCGCTCTCTCTCATCAAAGAGTTCTACGACGACGGCGCGGCAGAAGAATCCAATCGGACCACCTACGGCGTTGATCGGTTTGTGAATGGTCTGACCGGGTTGGCCTGGACTGAGGCGGTGTATCGGCCCACGTGCAACATTGCTGGATTGACCGCAGGCTATCAGGGGCCAGGCTCAAAGACGGTGATTCCGGCCCGCGCCAGTGTTAAGATTGATTTTCGCCTGGTTCCCAATCAAGACCCGCGTGATATTCTGGCGAAGCTGCGAGCGCATCTGGATCAGCAGGGCTTTGCGGATGTGACGGTGACGCAGCTTGGTGGCGCGGGCTTCCCCTATACCCAAGACCCCGACCATCCACTGATTCAACTGAATCTGCGCACTGGCAAGGAGGTCTATGGCGTGGCGGGGAGGGTGGTGCCTCTGATTGGGGGCACGTCGCCGGTCTATGCCATTGCGCGGCCACTGGGGAATATCCCGGTCATTTCGCCCGGTGTGGGCTATTGGGACAACAAGACGCACGCGCCAGACGAGCATGTGCGCGTGACCGATTTCCAGAACGCTGCGCGGCATATCGGGCGCATTCTCGATGAGTTTGCTGATCTCTAAAAGGTTGGCAGAACAAAGTATGAGCCACCAACCAGCAGTCGGTGGCTCATACTTTGTTCTGCTGTACAGCAGCTTTTAAGCCCTTCTGTCTACGAATGTTTGGGCAAACTGCATGAAGCGGTAGACATCGACAAAATTGGTTGCCAGGCCAACGGAGATGCGCAGCGCGCCAGTCTTTTGCCCATCAATCAGATGGAGAAATTGCTCGTAGCTCATGCGATCTTTTTCTCTAAAGCAGTTTGCCAGGCGCTCTGCTGTGAAACCCAGAGCAACCTCTCGGACGCCTGGGTTGCAGAAGCATCCGCTGCGCAGGGAGATGGTAAGCTGATTGGCCTTGTCCTGAGCCTGATAGCAATCGAGAAGTTCACCTTCCGGGTTAAAGAAGTTGAACGCAATCGTTCCACCGCGCTGTTCTGTGGTGAGCGGGCCGTAGATCTGAACAGCGGGCTTGCCGTTGCTGTGGCGTAATGCGGCCAGTTGATCGAGCAGCCATCCGGTCAGACAGAGTACACGCTCGTGGATCATCTCGATGCCGATGCTGGCAATGTGCTTTAGCCCAATTTCAACGGCGGGAATGTTGAGGTAGTTGACGGTGCCATCCTCAAAGCCGGAGGAGCCAGGCGTCAGATAGAAGCCCGCGCCGGTATCTTCGGCGGCCAGGACCGAAGAGAGGGTGATGGTGCCACCAGCATACCAGGGCCGCTTGAGTTTTGCTAGCGCCTGTTTGCGCGCGAGCAGGCACCCCACCCCCGTTGGGTAGCCGAAGATTTTATAGAAGGAGAGAGGCACAAAATCTGGGTGCCAGCGGCTCAGGTCCAGGCGATTGGTTGGGACAAAGGCGGCAGCGTCCACCAGGACATCCCACCCGTGTTCACGCGCCAGTTCAATCCACTCCAGGGGATGCTGTACCCCGCTGACGTTAGATTGGGCAGGGTAGGCGAAGAGGTTGGCGTGCGCGCGCCGTGCTTGACGGAGCAATTGGCGCAGGCGGGCTTCGTCTACTCGCATATCTGGTGGCGTGATGGGCACATAGGAGAACGTCGCGCCTTTGGCGCGGACAAACTCGCGGATGCCGTTGACGGAGTTGTGATTGTCGAAGGTCAGGAGATAGTGACCGCCAGGCTCGAAAGGGTAGGCTTCGCCAACAAGTTTGAGCGCGCCGCTGGCATTTGGAGTAAAGATCGCTTCGTATTCCCTGGGGTCAGCGTTGAAATATTCCAGAACGAAGCTGCGCGTGTGCTCCACAAGATCGGTCATGGCCTGGGAAGCAGGATTTGTGGAGTGGGGGTTGCCAAATACCTGGCTGGTGAGCAGGGCCATGTGGTCCCGCAGTTGAGATTCGGCGTAAAGCCCACCGCCGGTGTAATCCAGATAGACGTGCCGCTGCTGATCAAGGCGGGCGTACTCTCTGGCGCGCAGGGTATCCAGGCGGGCGGTGGAAACGAAGGTGGGATATTTTTGCTGAAAATCTGCCAGCGCTTCCTTTAAGTAGGGGGGATCAATGATTTGCGGTAGCAGGGCAGATACCCGAATAGGTCTGCCGCATGTCTTGCAAAAACTCGCATTAGCGGGTAAGAGGGCGGAACAATATGGACAGTCAATAGTGGTAACAGCCCAAGCCATAGGAGTGTCCTCCTTCTCATTAGGGGCAAAGTATTCCCCCAAACGGATGGACACACGCGAGGTTGAGCCATCTTCTACGGTCTTTTTCCGAGTATAGCGTACTTCAGGAAGGATAGGAAGAAATCTCTTCACATAAATAGAGTGGAAAAGACCACAATTCTCCCTGTAGGCTGCACAGAGAAGCTTCTCTGAGAAGGCGGCTACCAGGGAGAATGCGAAGATGGTGCTAGAGGTTGCTTATTGTTGCTCCTGGCCGTTTTGGGGCTTCTTGGAAGCAGGGTCAAAAGAGAGCGACGCCGAATTGATGCAATAGCGCTGGCCGGTAGGGCGAGGGCCGTCGTCAAAGACATGCCCAAGGTGCGCGCCACAATTGTCGCAATGTACCTCAACGCGCCGCATAAACCAGCTATCATCTACCGAGGTGCCCACTGGCGCAGATTCGGCAGGCGCCCAAAAGCTCGGCCAGCCCGTCCCTGATTCAAACTTGGTTGTTGAGCTAAAAAGAGGCGCTCCGCAGCAGACACAGGTATAAGTGCCTTCTGCATGGTGCTCAGCGTAAGCGCCAGTGAAGGGGCGCTCGGTGCCGTGCTTGCGCGTGACATGATACTGCTCAGGTGTTAGTTGTTTGGCCCATTCCTGCTCTGTTTTGTGAACGGGGTAATGATCTTGCATCGGTTGCTCCTTTGTCTTATGCGACTTCTCCTATAACAGTACCATGAAATGACGAAAGGTTACATGGGCTGCGGAGCAAACCGCCTCTTATCAAGGAAGAATAGTATTTAGTATCCTGCCGGGGCCAGTGCCGATGGCGCAGGGGTAAACGCTGGCCTCTTTGCCAGTGCGCGCGGGGTAGTCGCGGGTGAGCAGTTCTTGCAGGGGAGTGATGGCGGCTTGTTTGCACACTGCCAGCACGCAGCCGCCAAAGCCCGCGCCAATGAGCCGCGCGCCCAGGACGCCGGGCACCTGTCGAGCAAGCTCTACGATGACATCTAGCTCTGGGCAACTCACTTCGTAGTCATCGCACAGGCTGGCGTGGCTGGCAAAGAGCAGCGCGCCCAGCGTGGTTGTGTCTCCAGAGCGCAGGGCTGCAACGGCCTGCAAGACTCGCGCGTTTTCGCTGATGACATGGCGCGCGCGGCGGAGGAGCAATTCTGGGAGGGCGGCAGTATGCCGGGCGAACTCTTCTGGGGAAACATCGCGCAGGGCGTGCACAGGAGTCTTTCGGCCCTCTTTCTGTAACAATTGAGCGAGCATGGCTGTGGCTTGCTCGCATTGGGCGCGCCGCTCGTTGTAGGCGCTGTTGGCAAGTTCGCGGCGCACGCCAGTGTCACAGACGACCAGCGCGACATCCGGCAATGTGAAGGGGATGTATTCGTAATGCAGGCTGCGGCAATCAAGCAAAATCGCCTGATCTGGACGCCCCAGGCAGGAGGCTGCCTGGTCCAGAATGCCAACGCGCACGCCAACTGCGTGCTGTTCGGCTTGCTGACACAGACGGGCCAGGGTTAGTGGCTCCAGGGTGAGATTGGTCAGCGCGGTAAAAAAGGTGCCGCAGGCGACCTCCATTGCTGCGGAAGAACTCATTCCTGCACCCAATGGGACATCGCCAGCAATGGCCGCGTCAGCGCCTACCAGAGGATAGCCTGCGCCGATTAACTCTGCCGCAACTCCCAGCGGATAACGCGCCCAGTGCTGTAGTAGCTGGCCTCGCTCGGCGCTGTTCGCGGGGGTCAGCCCATCCAGAGAGAAGCTCGCTTGTTCGTGGTGCTGGTGTGAGAAGAGACGAATTACGCGATCAGGCCGAAGGCGGCCCGCCAGCGCTACCAGGCGATCTACGGCCACAGGAAGCACCCAGCCATCGTTATAGTCTGTGTGTTCGCCAATGAGGTTGACACGTCCAGGCGCCCAGGCTAAACAGGGTGCTGCACCGCCGAATGCCTCTGCGAGGGAGGCAGCAGCGGCGCGCACAACAGGATGGAGGGTAGAGTCCTGAAGCATTAAGATGTGCCTTTCCCGTCACAAAGGGCACATAGAGATCTGTTTCAGCGTCTTTTCAGGTGGCTTGGTCAGCGTAGTGCCAGATGGCAGTTGCGTTGGCGCGTGCCTCAGAGAGACATGCCCATTTGTCTGTTGCCGCGAGCCATGTAGAAAAAACGGACTCAGTGCAGAGCAATACAGCGGCGGGCGGGGCGAACTGTGCCCCAAGGGCTTCACAGAGCGCTGTTAATGTTTGCTCGGTTGGGCCAGGGTGCGCAACATTCCAGTTCAGACCCTCAAACGTTGTTACGCGTCGAATCTGCCCTCCCTGGCAGACGAGAACAAGGCCAATAAAGAGCGCCGCATCTAAGTATACACCAAGCGCAAGGGTTGCGGGCGAGGGCAAGTCTGCAATGTAGCGGCGGATTTCTGAGTAGGTCCAGCCATACATCTGTCCAGGATGCGGCGGCACGCAGACATACCCTTCGCGGTTGCCCCACATCAGCGTATATACCAGATGATAGTAAGCATCCAGGGTGAGGTCGCGCCGGGGAGTTGCCTGGGCTTGTTGGGCAACCCAGGCAAGATGACGCCGGTTTATGATATGAACGCGCTGCCATTCGCCTCGGCCATAGAGTTCCTGTGCCAGCGTTTCCGGGTCGCTGATCTGGGTGGGGATGCCAGACGGGAGGGTGTTCGTCTGGGTATCCACCACCCTGAGCAGCTTACCGGCATCATGCAGCACAAAGAGGCCATGCTCACCAGGCTGGGCGGCTGCGATGTAGCGGTGCGGTTCAAAGAAGGGGCCAAGATGCCGCCAGGTTACTGGGTCGAGATCAATCACTTGCCAGTGCGGGTCAATCATGCGATGCCTCCCAGACCTGGATGGTATAGGGGGCCAGGTCAAGCGTCAGGTGTTTGCCGCGCGAAGATGTTGCTGCCTCGCTCCATACTGGAAGCAGATGGCGCGGCGTATCGAAGGTGAGGGTGACGCGCTGCTTCTGATCTTTGGGGTTGGCAATGAAGAGGAGGCGCTGCGTTTTCCCAACCTGCTCAACAACCTCTACCTCTGGCGCGTCCCAGCGGATTGTGGGCGCTGGCACATGCTGCGCGAGGGTGGTGCTGAGCGCGCCGGTGAGTGCCCAGATGATCTTTCCAGAGCCAAAAGCCACCTCTCCAGGTTCTTGTATTGCTTTGCTCAAGATTGCGCAGGACCGCAAGTTGCTGTCGAGCGAGGGCACGCCAGGCCCGATGATCAGGCAGCCGCCTTGAGCGACGTAATCCAAGAGCCTCTGCTGATCGCTGGCGTCCATGAAGTCCACAGTGGGGATGCAGGCAATGGGATAACGCCGCAAGCGGTCTGGATTGATATGGCTGTCGGAAATGTCATAATCTAGCTGGCGCTGCTTGAACTGGAGGAAGACGTTGCCCAGCCAGTTATCAGAGCGATGATGGTCGGCTTCGCGGGCGACATCCCAGCGAAAACCAAGCTCAAGGTCTACCACGCCAAGTTCTTCTGGCAGCTTGAGCAGATCAACATGGGCGTAATGCAGCGTTGAGGCCATTGCCGCATAGCGCCCAAGATCATAGTTGAGCAGCGTGACGACGGGCGTTTGGCGGCTGAATGTGCCAAGCGGGTAGTGTTTGAGGAACGCTGAGAGCCGCTGATAGAAATCGGCATACTCCGGGCGATAGGTGCCATGACGAGTAATCGGGCTGCCCTGCCAGCGTTCGCGTTCCACCAGCATGTAAAAATTGACGGCACGCATACCATGCATCAGGGCGGCAAGGGTGGTAAATTCCTGTTCGGCTGCGGTTGGGGTCCGGGGATGATGGCTCCAGATGCCGCTGCCAAATTCTGGCACAAAGGGCAATCTGGTCGTCCCTGCCAGATAGCGCATGCGCTGGATGGTTCCGGTGTAATCGTGGGGACCACGATAGAGGTTGAGGCCAACCCAGTCAAGCGCTGAATCGGACTCCATACGCGCAATATCAAGCGGTGTGCTATATTGCCAGGCAACATCATGGAACAGGGGCACGCCCAGCACGCCGCGATCACGCAGCATCTTGGCAATCTGCACGACGCTCTGATGAATATAGCGCTCTTTGTACTCTACCCAGTCGCGGTGCCAGGGGACATCCGCAGCGGTACAGATTTGACAGTCGCGCGGTGGGTCAATGGTGTCGAAATCTTGAAAGTGCTGTGTATAGATGGCGTTGAGGTGGGCGATGGTTCCGTAGCGCTCTCTGAGGAACCCGCGATACGCTGTAATGGAGGCGGGGCTATAGTCTGTGGCGTATGCCTGATCTTGAAACATGTAACAGGTTTCATTGTCGCTTTGCACGGCAACGATGCACCCTTTGGGGGCAAGATGGCGCGCGATGATCGGGCAGACGGCATCAAACCACTCCCCAACCGCTTTAAAGAAGGCGGGGCTAGCATAGGAGGGGACAGGGTAGGGGCGCGGGGGATGGAAGCCCCAGGCAGCATCCAGGTGGAGGGTGCCCAGAGCATTATGCGCCTGTATCTGGGGATCGAGCAGCACCCATTCAGGAAAGCCGAAATCCGTCAATTCGGCATTAATCAAGGGGCCAGGACGCACCATGAGGTAGAGGCCGGATGCCTCGCAGAGCTGGCAAAATGCCTCAAAATCTTTGCGTGGGTCGCTGGCCCCCCAATCAAACACGCCAGGGGCGGTTTCATGCACTGACCAGGGGATGTAGGTTTCGATCATTCCAAAGCCAAGCGATTGCACCTTATCCAGAATGAGCGGCCATTGTTCGCGTTCCAGGCGCCAGTAGTGAACACTGCCGGAGTAGACAGGAACAGCTTTCCCGTCAATATCAAGACCTTGTTCAGTGAGCGTGACAGCCACCAGTAGCCCCCTTTATCCTTTCACTGCGCCAGCCGTCAGGCCAGCCACAATCTGGCGCTCGGCAAGGAGATAGGCGAACACAGCCGGAATCATTGCCAGGGTGATAAAGGCAAGTATGGAGGCCCAGTCGGTTGAAAATTGCTGTTGGAACTGTGTCACTGCCAGAGGCAGCGTCCACTTGGACTGATCTGTCAAAACGAGGAGGGGGAGCAGGAAGCTATTCCAACTGCCAACGGTTGCCAAAATGCTCACCGCCGCAATAGCCGGACGTGCCAGGGGCAATAAGATACGCAAGAAAAAGATCAATCTCGATGCCCCATCAACGATAGCGGCGTCTTCAAGCTCCTGGGGGATGGCGCGAAAGAAGTTGCGCAGGATCAGGATGGTGGTGGGAAAGCCAAAGGCAATCTGCGGCAAAATGACGCCCCACAGGTTATCGAGCAGACCCAACTGGCGAATGGTGATGTAGAGGGGCAGCACCGCAACGGTTGCTGGGAAAAGCAGGCCAAAGAGAAAGATATTAAAAATTACCTCGCGCCCAGGAAAAGAGATGCGCGCCAGCACAAAGGCGGCAGGGCTGGCGGTGACGAGCAGCAAGCCCACTGTCCCCACCAGGATCAGCACGCTGTTCAGCAGCGCGGGCCAAAAAGGGCTATCAAGCTCCAGGATTTTGCCATAGTTCTCCCAGTGCAATGCCTTGGGGATGCTGAAAGGCGCGATTAAGAGTTCGCCATTTGTTCGCAGCCCACCTAGCACGGTAGCAAGCAGTGGGATGAGGACAATACTTGCTACCACACAGCAGACCGCAAATGCTGGCAGCGACAGCCGCTGCCGGTTGACAGAGATGCGCATAGACGGATTCCCCCTCTGGGCTGCTCATAGCGCCGATTGACCGGTGAGGTCTTGCCGCATAATCAGGCGCTGATAGAGGAGCGCAAACAAAAAACACAGGCCAAACATGACCACACCAACTGCGCTGCCATAGCCGAGCCGGAATTCTCGCAGGCCGTAATGGATTTGATACGTTGCCATCACCTCGCTGGCATTCACCGGGCCGCCGTTGGTCATCACATAGATCAGATCGAAATATTGCAGCGATCCCAAAATGGAGAGAAAGGCCGAGAGCCGAATGGTGCTCCCCAGCAGCGGAAGGGTGATATAGCGGGCGACTTGCCAGGAGTTGGCGCCATCCACGCGGGCAGCATCAACAAGCTCATCAGGAATGTTCTGCAAACCAGCCATGTAAAGCACGAGGTGAAAGCCAAAAAACTGCCAGGTGATGGCAGCAAAGATGGCATAGAGCACCGTATGTTGGTTTGCCAGGAAAGCTGGCGGGATGCCCTGTGGATTGAATTGCCGAAACAGCCCTGCGATGAGGCCATTGGATGGATTGTAGATAAATGACCAGATCAATGCCGTAACCACCGGAGCCAGGACATAGGGCAAGAAGAAGACGGTACGGAAAAAGGTACGGCCCGGAACCCTCCGGTTGAGCAGCAGCGCGAGAACAATGGCTGCTGGCAATTGCAGCACAAGCGACAGCAGGGCAATGATGAAGTTGTTTTTTAACGCTTGCAGGAAGATGGGGTCGTGAAAGAGCGTCTGGTAGTTTTTCAGCCCAATGTAATCATCCAGGCTTCCCAGGCCGTTCCACTTAAACAGGCTGTAATGCGCGGCCTGCACCACCGGCAGCAGCACGAACGCGACATACAACACCAGGCTAGGGAGAAGGAACAGGGTGATAGTCAGAGCAGTACCCGCCCTTCGTCGAAGTCGGATGGCAAGGATGCTTTGATTTGAGGCTGCAACTGGAATAGTTAGTCGCACAGGCGATGCTCCCTTCTCTCAAACCCAGCGGATGAGGTGACACATACAAAGTGGAACTGGAAGCTGGCGAAATAGAAATTTATTTCGCCAGCTTGACACAGGAATACTCGTTGAGAGATTCCCGATTGGAGGGCTACAAGATCACCCGCCACTGGCAGCCGAAGCATCAATAGCCTGGGCAGCAGCTTGTGGTGTTGCCGTTCCCGCAAAGAGCGCCGCAGTCTGGTCGTTCACTGTGGTGCCCACCGCAGGAGTCATGAACTGGTCGTAGTAGAGCTGGTAGTAGCCAGCGTTAGCAACCAAGGTGGCAACTGTCTGCAAATTGGGGTCGGAGACAGCATCTTGCGCGGCCTTGACTGGCGGCAAAGCGGCGCCAGCTTTGGCATAGCTGCGCTCGTTGTCGGCGTTGGTCAGGAATTTGACGAAATCAACGGCTTCTGGGGGCGCCTTACTGCCAATGCCAAAGCCATTGCCACCACCCAGCACATCCGTTGGCGCGCCTGCCCCGCCCGGAATCGAGGGGAAGGGGAAGAAGCCAAACTGCGGGCCTTTTTTATCGGTTGCGACAGCGGCATCACCGGATGGCGCCCATTGGCCCATCAGTTCCATAGCCGCCTGACTGTTGCCCATCAGCGCCTGGTGGTCGCCGTAGCTGGCACCCAGGAAGCCATTTTGGAAGGGCTTCAAGGCAACGAGTTGCTGGAGGTATGTCCCGGCTTGCACAAAGGGCTGATCGGTGAACGAGCCGCCCTTGTGGCTGTATGCCTTGGCAAAAGCGTCCTTCCCACCCAGGCGCACCGCCAGGTACTCCCAGTAGAAGGCGCCCGGCCATTCATCTTTTTCGCCAAGCGCCAGCGGTGTGATGCCTGCTGTCTGAAGCTGCTTGATCGTGTTGATGAAATCGTCCCAGGTTGCGGGGGTCTGGGTGATGCCCGCTTGGGCAAACAGGGCTTTGTTATACCAGAAGCCTACCGCGCCCATATCCCAGGGGACGCCGTAATAGTGGCCGTCGGAACTGTACAGGTCAAGCCCGGCTTTCCCAAAGCTGTCGCCCCAGCCATCCTTCTGCAAATCTGGAGTGATGTCTTTCATCAGCCCGGCAGCAGCGTATTGCTCCAAGACTCCGCCGCCCCAACTCTGGAAGATGTCGGGAGGATTGCCCGCCTGCATGGCGGTATTCAGCTTCGTCTTGAACGCATCGTTTTCAATGACGGTGATCTTGATGTCAACGTTGGGATGGGCCTTCATGTACTGGTTTGCCAAATCTTGAAAGATGCCCTTGAGCGGGTCTGCGGTACTGATGTGCCACCAGTTGATGGTGACTTTCCCCGGCGAGGTTGAGCCACCGCCGCAGGCGACCAGGACCAACATCATGATCGCCAGCAGGGAGGAAAGGAGAGAATACCGTTTCATGGTCAACTGCGCTCCTTGAAAGTGAACTGCAACGCTGCACAATACTTGCTGATGGATCACAGGAAATCACCATGACACTCTGCACCCTGTCGCTCAGGACGGGTATAATGAATATCGGGTTTGGGCGACTTTGCACCTCGATAAGTTTGACAGCGCATCAGGTCGGAGTCGCCGCTTGCTTTTTGCTCCTTTCCCCCGATTCAGGTCTGGGACACATTACCTTGCACTGTGCATCCATCGTTTCCTGGGAAACGGCCCCGATAAATTGATCACTGTGGCACGCTTACGCTAGGCAAGCGATGACACGGTGGGTGCCTGACACGATTGCCGGACAACAAGCTTCGTTGGTAATTCAATGCGCTTGATAGGAGCATCAGGTTCGTTGATATAGGTGAAGAGAAGTTGGGTCGCAGTGCGGCCCATCTCCGCCAGAGGTTGGCGAATGGTGGTGAGCGCCGGATGGACCTGCGCGGACTGGGGGGTGTCGTCAAACCCCAGAATGGAGACATCTCCAGGGATGTGTAGGCCGCGAGTGCGTATAGCTTCCATTGCTCCAAAGGCGGAGACATCGTTGGAAGCAAAGATCGCGGTGGGTGGCTGCTCAAGGTCAAGCAGGACGTTCGCGCAGATAAAGGCTTGCGGTTGGAGGAAATCACCTTCGCAGATCAGCGTGGGATTCACAGGGATGCCAGCATCGGTTAATGCCTGTTGATACCCTGCCAGGCGATCACGTGCGCAGCCCATCGTCATGTCTCCAGTGATAAAGCCAATGCGACGATGCCCAAGTTCGATGAGATAGTGGGTGCCGTCATACCCGCCTTGCCAGTTTGTGGCGCCCACCGAGGGGACATCGAAGTCTACCCCTTGATGGTCAACCAGCACATGGGGAAACCGACGATGGCGTAGTGTTTCGAGGTAGGTTTCTGCGTTTTGTGGCAAGACAAGCAAGAGGCCATCAACCAAGTTGCGTGTCAGTCTGGTGACGTAGGCCGATTCTCGTCCTTTGCGCCGGTGGGTGGTATAGAGCATGAGGTCATACTGGAGGGCGGCCAATTCCTCGTCAACGCCGCGCGCGATTTCGCCAAAATATTCCACTGTGAGGCTGTGGACGAGCAGGCCAATGATATTTGACTTGCCACCCGCCAGGCTGCGCGCTTGCAGATTGGCGACATACCCCAATTCTGACATGGCCCGCAGCACGCGCTCGCGCTTATCAGCCCTGACGCCTTTGTTGTTGATGACACGCGAGACGGTGGAGTAGGAGACATTCGCTTCGCGTGCCACATCAAAGATGGTGATGTCTTGCGGTGCTATTGGAGACTTTCGCGCCATTTGGTGCCTCTCATTTTGCAAGCGCTTGCAAATCTTGATGAGATTATAAAAGGAGACTGAGCATTTGTCAAGCTTTTTTGCGCCCTATTTTCACGGCAAATTTCTTTTTGAGTCCGGCGCTGTATTACTTGCCAAGAAGCGGTTGCAAGGGTGTCTGGGCCATAGGCGGAACGAAGCACTGCAAGCGCTTGCACTTTTCCAGGGCAGGAGCGGCCCTTCTGATAAACCGGCGGCGTGGTGTTACAATTGCTTTGACATCAATGTGGATGTATCGCTGGTTCGCTTTTACCAACAGCTCAGTTTATGCTCTCTATTTTGTTTGTGTTACTGGCTGAGTCTTAGAAGGGGTAGTGTGTATGTCTGTGCCAGGCTATGTCACCAACATGAAGCTGCGTGCCTGGGTCGAAGAAATGGTAGCGCTCTGCACACCAGATCAAGTGTATTGGTGTGATGGCTCTCAGGAAGAATATGATCGCCTCTGCGAACAGATGGTGGAGTCGGGCACGCTTCAGCGGCTGAACTCGGAGAAGCGTCCCAATAGTTTCCTGGCTCGCTCGGACCCCAGCGATGTGGCCCGCGTTGAAGATCGGACATTTATTTGTTCTTTGAGCAAAGCCGATGCTGGCCCCACCAATAACTGGGTTCACCCCAGAGAGATGAAAGACACGCTGCTGCGGCTCTTTCGTGGGAGTATGCGCGGGCGGACCATGTATGTTATCCCGTTTAGTATGGGGCCGCTTGGCTCGAAGATTGCGCATTTGGGTGTTGAGCTTACCGATTCCCCCTATGTTGCGGTGAGCATGCGCATTATGACGCGGATGGGCCGCGCTGTCTATGATGTGCTGGGGGAAAAGGGTGTTTTTATTCCCTGCCTGCATTCGGTTGGTATGCCGCTGGAGCCAGGCCAGCAAGATGTTCCCTGGCCGTGTAACCCGGACCACAAGTATATCGTGCATTTCCCAGAGGAGCGCGCAATCTGGTCGTATGGCTCTGGCTATGGCGGCAACGCGCTGCTCGGCAAGAAGTGCTTTGCGCTGCGTATCGCGTCGGTGCTAGCACGCGACGAGGGCTGGCTGGCTGAGCATATGTTGATTCTGGGCGTTGAAAATCCGCATGGCGAGAAAACCTATGTGGTGGCTGCCTTTCCAAGCGCCTGCGGCAAAACCAATTTCGCCATGCTTATCCCGCCGAAAGCCTTTCAGGAAGAGGGCTGGAAGGTGACGACGGTTGGCGATGATATTGCCTGGATTAAACCAGGGGCAGATGGCAAGCTCTATGCAATCAACCCGGAAGCCGGTTTTTTTGGAGTAGCGCCGGGGACCAACGAAGCCTCGAACCCAAATGCGATGGCCTCAATTCGCGCCAACGCGATCTTCACCAATGTCGCGCTTACCGATGACGGCGATGTCTGGTGGGAAGGCATGACCAAGACGCCGCCCGCTCATCTGATTGATTGGATGGGCCAGAATTGGACGCCCGACAGCGGACGCAAGGCGGCGCACCCCAATGCGCGTTTTACTGCGCCGATCAGCCAGTGCCCGGTGATAGACCCGGCCAGCAATGACCCGCAGGGCGTGCCGATTGCCGCGTTTATCTTTGGCGGCAGGCGCTCGAACGCTGTGCCGCTGGTGTATCAGGCGTTTAACTGGAACTATGGCGTCTATGCCGCCGCGACAATGGGGTCGGAGATGACGGCTGCTGCTGCTGGCAAGCTCGGTGAGGTGCGCCGCGACCCGTTTGCCATGCTGCCGTTTATTGGCTATCACATGGCGGACTATTTTAACCACTGGCTTAACTTTGGGCGTAATCTCTCCAACCCGCCGCGTATCTTCTGCGTCAACTGGTTCAGGCGCGACGCTGAAGGCAAATTCCTGTGGGCAGGCTTTGGCGAGAATATGCGTATTCTGAAGTGGATTGTGGAGCGGGCGCGGGGGCGCGCGGTGAGCATCGAGAGTCCGATAGGCTGGATGCCCCGCTACGAAGACCTGGACTGGCGCGGCATGGAAGGCTTCACGCGGGCGCAGTTCAACGAGTTGATGTCGGTTGAGCGTGATGTCTGGCAGCAAGAGTTGCTGGCGCACGAGGAACTGTTTATGAAGCTCTATGATCGGCTCCCAAAGGAACTGGTGTTTATTCGGGAACTGATTCTTTCCGGCCTGTGGCGTTCTCCCGAACACTGGGGTCTGGCGCCAGAATGAAGACCGGCGAGATGTCGGCGCTACAAGCAGCCGAACAGGCGGCGCAGGTAGTCGTTGAGAAAGATGCCCTGTGGATCGAGCGAGGCCCGAATGCGGCGGAAATCGTGCCAGCGCGGGTAGAGCGCCGCCAGGGTTTCGGCGGTCTGCGTGTGCATCTTGCCCCAATGGGGCCGCCCGTGATAGCGTTTGAAGATTGCTTCGATGTGCTGGAAGTAGTCTTGATAGGGCATGCCGCGATACATGTGCACAGCAACATAGGCTGATTCGCGCTGATAAGCGGGGCTGAGCCAGATGTCATCAGCATGCACAAAGCGACATTCCACCGGGAAATGCACCGCAAACTGCTGGCGGGTGATGCATTCTTGAATTTCGGCTATGACCGCCTTGAAGTGCTCCGCCGGAATGTTGTATTCCATTTCTTGAAAGCGAACGAGGCGCGGAGTGGCGTACAGCCGATGGCTGTAGTCAACCTCATTCACGGAGGCGATGGCGGTTGCCGAAAACTTGCTGATGGGCTTGCAGAGCTTAGGGAAGAGTCGGCAGCATTCGGAGAGCATCCAGTAGACGCCGTTTTCCAGCACGACTTTGTTGAACTTGCCCCAGAGATTGCTGCCGGTGGCAGGGGCGTCGGTTTCATTGAGGAATTTTGCCTGGACCCATTCGGTATAGGGCAGCCAGAAATACTCAAAGTGGCTGTTTTGCTGTTTGTATTGGTCCAGGTTGGCGATGCACTCAGCCAGCTTCTCGCGGTGGCTCTGAAAGTGCAGGCGCTTGGCTGGTACAACGCGCAGGCGTACTTTGGCAATCACGCCTAGCGTCCCAACCGAAACCTGGGCGGCTTTGAATATCTCCGGGTTTTGGTCCTGCGAACATTCCAACAGTTCGCCAGTGCTTGTGACCAGCGTCAGGCTGTCTACCTGGGTGGAGAGCGTGCCAAAACGGATGCCGGTGCCATGTGTGCCTGTGCTGATCGCTCCGGCAATGCTTTGCACATCAATATCGCCCAGATTCTCCTGGGCGACTCCCTGGGCCAGCAGCGCCTCGCCTAGCGTCTTGAGCCTGGTGCCGCCAAGCACCGTGACGGTCTGGTGCTCGGCGTCTACCGCTTCGATGCCCTGCAACTGGTCAAGCGATATGAGCACGTCATCAGTCTGCACCAGAGGCGTGAACGAGTGACCAGCGCCGACCACGCGCACCTGCCGCCCTTCGCGTCCGTAGGCTCCTACTGCTTTGGTCAGGTCGTTGATGCTGCCTGGCCTGACGATCTCTCGTGGGCTGCCCTGTACGGAACCCGACCAGTTGCGCCAGCTTTTTGTTCGTCCTGTAGCCATCTTCGCCTCCTCTTGGATTGAATGTTTAGAGAAAGCACTGGCCGTCGCCGCGATAGGTTGTTACTTCGTCTACGACGGCCCCATCTGAGACGAGCAGCAGGTGCGTGAAGCGCTCACATAGTTCACCGGCCTTGCTGTGCCGCAAGAAGATGGGGTCGCCAATGGCCAACGAAACCGGACCATTGTATTTGATGGGCGTTTGGACTTCGCCCGCACCCTCAAGCGCGTCGAGCCGGGCGCCTGTTGGCAGGTAAGGCTGGGGGAGTTTATCGGGGCCAGCGCCGCCGGAGGCAATGTAGCCCCCGCCCAGGCAGGTGTAGATGTGAGGGGCAGCTTGCCGCACAATCTCGATGGCAAAGCCAGCCGCTGGTTGAAAGCGAAAGTCGTGGTAGTTATCAAACAAGGCGGGCGAGTAGAAGCCAGAGCCGACGTTGATTTCGGTAACTGCCTCCTCCTCACGTGTGGTGGCGAGGCTGCCTGTTCCGCCGCCGTTTACAAAACGCAGCGAGAGGTTATACGATTGGATAAGCTCAACGATGGCGGTGCGCCGCTCGGACACGTCGCGCACCGAGCGGCGCTTGAGGAAGCGCACCAGCGTATTCTTCAATGTTTTGTTGGGGTAGTGGTCGCCTACGCCAGCAATCTGCGCTTCGTAGCCCATGATGCCATCGAGCGAGACATGGGGCGAGGCGATGATGCGTTCAATGATTGGACGCGCCTGCTCTGGAGTGCGTATGGGTGAACGCCAAGCGCCAAAATGCAGGCCCGGCACAAGCAATGACATGTCGAGGTCGAGGCAGAGCGGCAGCCGCACCTGATGGCGCTCTGCGACCCGCTCAATTTGCTCGACATGCGCAATGCTATCAACCATTAAGGTGATTGTTGCGCCAGCCTGCGTTGCCTGGGCTACCGCCGCAATATCTTGTTCATGCCAGCAGGGATAGCCGATGAGCAGGTCTTTGAGTCCCTGCTTCGCTAGATAAGCTGCTTCCCTGGCGCTATAGCACATGATGCCCTGGATGAGCGGGTCGGCTGAGAGGATGCGTTGCAAGACGGCGGTGCTGCGCAGGGATTTGGAGGCCAGGCGGATACGTTTTCCGCCAGCGCGGGCCACGATCTGGCGGATGTTTTGGTTGAGCAGGTCTAGATCAAGATAGGCGAATGGCAGAGCGCGGCCACGAAAAACGCCTTTATAGTAGTCGTAGTTGTACTGCTGCTGGGGAATGGACTGAGGCGGGTTGGCAGACACAGTGCTGCTGGCTATCTTCTCGGCCATAGAATGGTCCTCCTCTCAGGTTATCAGGATATGTACGCAGAGCGACGCAGGACGCCAGCATTATTGACGCGGGAAGTTGCCACTTTCCCTTAGACAGATACCATACTTTTTGGCTCCACAGGATAGAGCGCGCGCCAGGCATTGTAGCCGCCCTGGAGCGCTGCCGCGTCAAAGCCTCGCGCTTGTAACTGACGTACCACACGGGCACTCGTTGCTTCATCCCTTCAGGTACAATAGGCGACAATGGGGCGACCAGGCACGTGTTTGTCAGCCCAGTCTCCAATCTGGTCCGGCAGCACCCGTTCACTGCCGGGAAGCTGGCCGTCGTCCTGATCGTAGGCTGCGCGTGCGCGCACATCCAGTACGATGGGTGGGTTTGGCCCGGCAAGCTGCTCGGCCAGAGTTTCGGGTGTGATGCGCGGCACCTCGGACGCTTCGCCGGTAAAGAGTCCCGCGACACTGCCTTCTCGTTCTTCGGGCATGGTCAGGATGGCTCGCTCAATGTGACGGCCATATAAGTTGGCAAGGGGCGTGGCAGAGATGCCATGTACGACAACAGATACCAGCACGACCACTCCGGTGATGGCAAGCAGGGTTTCCCCAAAGGGAAGCTCTGCCTCTACAACCAGCAGCGCCAGCAAGAGCGCACTGAGGCCACGCGGTCCAAACCAGCCAATAAAGGCTCGCGCCGCGCGGCTCATCGTAGCCCGCCGCAGCACTAGCGTTACTGCCAGCGGGCGCACCAGCACGATTGTTACGATTGCCAGCGCGAGCGAAGCCAACAGCGGGGCCAGCCCCAGGAGTGACGAGAGGACAATGCCAAAGAGGATGAATGCCAGGAGCATTGCCATCTCAGCGGTGATGTCGCCGTAGTCCATGAAACAGTCGCAGAGGGTGACATCAAAAATGGCAACGGCTAACCCGGCAAAGAAAGCGGCCAGGAAACCATCGCCGCCCACTGCTTGCGCTGTTACATAGGCGGCTAGAACCAACCCCAGGCCGTAGAGCGCCTGGTATTCGCGCTGTACGTTGAGGCGCGCATCTACCTTTCCCATCAGCCAGGCGCCAATGCCGCCGATGACCAACCCTACCAGCGAACTGAGCAGCAATAGTTGCGCGAGAAAGAGTACCCACCCGAATGCGCTTCTGCTTTCGGACTGTAGGATGGCGATCAAGACCAGGACCAGGGGAAGAACGACAATATCATTCATCCCCGCTTCTACATTCAGTGCTTGCCGCACCGAGCGAGGAATGCGTACATTGCGCACGACATCCCGCGTCACCACCGGGTCGGTGGTTGCCAGAACAGCACCTAGCAGGAGCGATGGGGCCAACCCAATGCTAAAGATGAAATGTGCTGCTGCTGCTATGCCTCCTACGGTGAGAAGCGTGACTGGCCCCAACGAAAGCAGGGGAACGCGCCAGTTGCGGCGCAGTTCTTGTACATCGAGCTTTGCGGCATCCAGAAAGAGGACCAGCGAGAGGCTGATCGTTGCTACCGACTCCAGCGCCGGGCTGTGCGGGTCCAGGTTGATGATTCCCACCCCACCAGGCCCAAGCAGCAACCCCAGCCCAAGAAAGAGCATTGGGAAGGACAAGGGAGCGCGCTCCACCAACCCGGCGATGAGCGCCGAAACAGTCAAGACAATGGCAAGCAAGGTGAACCAGAGGATCATTGATTGCTCTCTTGTTCCTTTCCAAAGGGTGTGCTGCGCTCGCGGGCTGTGCAGCAAGATGCGTGCTTGTTAGAGGTGGCCCGGTGTTTCAGGGGCGTACTTGCCTTATTATATCCTCCTCTCGACCTCCTTCAAAAACGGTCTTGTGGAGGTGTGGCAAGGATTAGCAGCCAGATGCTATTTGCCTTTGGGCTATCTCTTGATCTGCGATAGTTCTGTAGCCGTGACTACAGTTTGAGCAGTATTTTTACGGTAGAGTGTAAAAGAGGAAACGTGAATGTAATAGGTTTTGTGTGCTGCCTCGCGCTTTGCCTCCAGGGTCATGGTTTCCCTGAAGTCTCCTGCTGACTTATGCAGGCGCTCTCAAGGAGAGACGCCCCAGCCACCTTTGAATCGAGGAAATATTGGCGACGCAAGCTGGGTTCCAATCTCAACGGCCACCTCCAGAAAGACCGGCCAAAGCGCCGCTTGATCATTCTCTCACCCCTTCTCAGCATTTCAAGCGGACTAGGCATTGGCTGAGTTCCTGGTTGCATGCTAACACCTTTGCTCCTCGCTGGCTGCCCAAACGGTTGCGCCATCCGCTCGTTGGCTATCTTGTGGCGATATTTGTGCAACTCATCGGAATAGGGGTGACACTGCTCATTCTCTCGCTGTTTCCTACCTTTGCTTTTCTGGGTGTCTTGATGATTGTGGGAGTGGTTCTGCTGGCGCTTGGTTGGGGAGCCGCTCCTAGCTTGTTTGGTGCGCTTGTGGGAGTGCTTCTGCTCTATTTTCTCTTGCTGCCCCCGTATTCCTCATTAAAGCTCGCAGAATCGGCAGACGGCACTGGAATTTTCTTGTGTGTGGTGGCTGGCCTCAGCATCAGCTTGCTTGCTGGTCGAAGCGAGCGGGCGCGAAGGCAGCAGCAGGAGCAGGCACGTCTTCTGGCAGAGGCACGAGCGAACAGCGAAATGGAGGCTCGTCGCCTGCGAACGGTTCTGGAAGTGCTCCCTTCTGCGGTGATCGTATCCGATTCCCAAGGGCGTTTTCTGGAGGTAAACCAGGCGGCTAAGATACTTTGGGGAGAGAGTCCAATGGACCCTGAAATTGCGAAAGATACCCCGTATCATGGCTGGTGGACCAGGACCGGCGAACCTCTGGCTGTCGAGGATTGGGCGCTTGCTCGCGCGCTTTCCAAGGGGGAAGTTTCAGTAAATGAAGAGCTGGAGATTGAAACCTTTGCTGGAGAGCATAAATCCATCCTCCATTCGGCAGCTCCCATATACAATGAGACTGGGGCCATTACTGGGGCTGTTTCCAATGCGCAGGATATTTCAGAGATGCGCCGACTGGAACAGGAAGTTGCTGAGCGCGCTGCCCAACTGGAAGCGATCTTCGAGAGTATTGCAGACGGGGTGATCGTTACTGATCGGCAGGGCAGACTTGTGCATATGAATCAGGTGCTGCAAACGCTGCTAGGGATTGAGCAAGACCCGACGGGGTGGATGCTTCCAGAGTTAGAAGTGATGGCAGGGTTTACCCCGTACAATGCGCAAGGAAACTTGCTCGCAGATGCTGAGCGACCCCTTATTCGTTATCTGCATGGCGAGATTTTAAGCAAACAGCAGAGTGTTGACATCCTTGTGCGGACCCGCGATGGGCGTGAGCTGCTGGTCAACCTGTGTGGCGCGCCTATCCGCGATGCGAGCGGGCAGGTTATTGGCAGTGTAGAGGTTGTTCGAGATGTGACTGAACGCCGCCGCCTGGAGCGGCACACGCATGAGACGCTTGACGCGCTGGTGGCGATGGCAGAAGCTCTTGTTCAGATACCAGATCAGTCAGTCGCACCCCTTGAGGTTGCTACTCATGCAGCAGAACAGGGGGTAGCGCGGCATGTGGCAGAAATGACGCGCCGCGTCCTGGGGAATCACCTTGTTTCTATTGCTGCCATTGAGCCAGGGACCGAGACGTTGACACCAATCACAGTTGTGAGCACCTCCAAAGAGAAAGAACAGGAATGGTGGGCAGGGTGGGAGGGACAACAGGTCCGCATAAGTGATGTCTTATCTGCCGAGCATATTGCGGCGTTACATGCCGGGGAGCCAGTTTTGATCGAACGCCACAACTTGCTTGCTTGTGGGGGTGAGAACTGCTATCCAAGAAGGTTCGCACACCTGGTGCCGATGCGTGTAGGCCAGGCGTTGGCGGGTGTGCTGCGGCTGGATGAAGGGGCGCAGGAGGAACCTGCTGAGGGCCAGGATAGGCAGCGGCTTGTCAGCGCGGTTGCCAGATTAGGAGCGCTGGTGTTGGAGCGGGAACGTTTGCTGCGGGAGCATGCAGAGGCGCGCGCCAATGAGTTAGCTCTTCGAGAGACTCAGGAGCAGATGGATACATTTCTGGGGATGATGGGGCATGAGCTTAAGAATCCGCTGGCTGGTGTGCAACTGGGTCTGCAATTGGGACAGCGACGGCTCCAGCGCCTTATGGCACAGCATAAGGAAATCGGGACAGGATTCGAGGGGGTACAAAGTTCGCTGATGCGGGCTGAGCGACAGATGCAATTCCTGGAGCGGTTGGTCAATGATGTGCTTGATACCACCAGGGTTCGAGCCGGAAAGCTCGAACTACGTCTGGCTGTCACTGATCTGGCTGCTATCGTGAGCCAGGCAGTTGAGGCGCAGCGACAGGGTGCCCCAGATCGCGCCCTGCTCAGTCGCCTTCCTGCTGAGGAGCCAGTGCTGGTATGGGCTGATGCAGATCGCATTGGGCAGGTGGTGACTAACTTTCTGACAAACGCGCTCAAATACTCTCCTGCCGAGCGCCCCATCGAGGTTGGACTTGATGTGGATGGTCAACATGCCCGCGTGTGGGTGCGCGATGAGGGGCCGGGAATCCCCTATGAAGAACAGAAGCGTATCTGGGAGCGCTTTCATCGGGTGAAGGGGACTGAGGCACAAAGTGGTGGAGCAGGGTTGGGGCTGGGGTTACATATTTGCCGCACGATGATTGAACGACATCAGGGGCAAGTTGGCGTCGAAAGCAGCCCCGGTAAAGGGTCTACGTTCTGGTTTGTCTTGCCGCTGGTTTCCGATTAAAGCGATTGGTCAACCCGCGTGTTATAGGGGCACCAATCCATCAGCTATTTCCAGATGAATGCTCTACCCGCCCACAACTGACGGTTATGGGCGGGTAGAGCATTCATCTGGCCTTGCTTCCTGTGTGTAATAGTACGATAGTTCTATCGGCAGAAGCATTGGGTCTTTCTCGTTTCTGCCAGGGAGAGAACAGAGAAGCGCCTGACCCCAAATGGGCTATGAATTAGACACAGCAGCTTTTCCTGTATAATCTGGTTACTGAAGTCTCACTGTGAGTGTGGCTGAGAATTGCTTCACTAGGGTTGTGTTGTCTTGTTGCTACGTTGCTCGGAAGATAGATGCCTTTTTCTTGGCTGATGCTGTATGCAGGGGGGTGTGGCATGCAAGACCAGGAAGAACTCCTGCTTCCTGTGGGAAGCCTGATCAGAGATCCCACCGGAGAAAGCTATATAGTTGAGTCTGTGCTTGGGAAAGGGGGCTTTAGCGCCGTCTATCTGGTAAAAGCGCAAGGCAACCAACAACAGGTGTATGCTCTGAAAGAGGAACTGCACCCAAAGAGCTACCCTCAGGCTCGCTTTCCCCTTGAGGCTGATCTTCTGAAGCGGTTGCATCACCCCGCTTTGCCCCATGTCTACCGTGTCTTTGAGGATGAGCAGCACCGACGAGTCTATATGCTCATGGAATATATAGCCGGTCCTACGCTGGAAGCCTTGCGGAAGAACCAGCCAGAAGGCCGCTTCCCTTTGCCTATTGCGCTGCTGCTCATGACGCCAATCGTAAACGCCGTGATGTATTTGCACCGCCAGGAGCCACCCATTGTGCATCGGGATATAAAACCAGCTAATATCATTGTGCCAGTGGGGAAGGAAGGGGCTTTCCTGGTTGATTTTGGCATTGCGAAGGAATATGTGGAGAATGGAACGACGAACATCGTCCGCGAGGTGACTCCTGGCTACGCGGCTCTCGAACAGTACAGCGGCGGGACGACACCACGAACGGATGTGTATGGCCTGGGGGCCACTTTTTATACTTTGTTGACAGGGAAGATTCCTGTAGATGCCATTCAGCGCACTCTTGGCAGCGGAGGAGAGGATCCACTTCTGCCAGCAGGGTTGGTTGTGCCGGAAATTGCAAGGGAAGTGGAAGAGACTATCGAACGCGCGATGGCGATTGATAGCGAGGACAGATTTGAGACGATTGAGCAGTTCTGGCAGGAGTTAAGATTGCGAGCCTCACCCCAGCAAGCGTATCCGGTGCTCTCGCATTCGTCGGACACCTCTCCCACAGCGCCAAAGCGCCGCCTGGAGAAGCGGAGGGGTGTCTCCAGGCGCAGGGAACCAGTCTCCCCAGCCTGGCGCAGGCCGCTGGTTATTCTGCTCTTTACTTTGATTTTGTTCGCGGCGGCTGGTGGTACTGCTCTCCTGCTCTCAACGCATACGAACCGCAATACTCCTGCTGTTGTTGGCAAGGCCACTTCTTCTTCTACGTCTGCTGCTCCAGACTTCGCGGCAAATTGTGTCGGCTCACCCGGTTCTGTTTCGCCTGTGGGAGCGCCTTCCTATCCCTCTCTGGCTCCCTGTTACGCGGGGACGATTGCCGATCTTACGACCAACCAGTCAACGGCCATGTATCTGATGATCACCCAACAAGGCCAGGGAGAAATCCAGGGCATCTTTCAGGGGTTGGGGCTGGTCGGTAGGTTTACGGGGACGCTTACCTCCGATGGACAGGTGCATTTTACGCTGCCTGTGCATTCGGGGGAACAGACGCTTGCGTTTGTCGGCACAATTAAAATAGGCGGGGATATTGTTGGCAGTTTTCAGGTGCTTGACCAGAGTGGGAACTTCACGGGCGAATACGGCGAATGGAATATCAGCACCTATCCCAAAAGTGGCTCTTAACAGGCGAGTAGAGCGTTTTTGTTCGACTCCTGTGTCTTCCCTAAGCCGTCTCCGAAGTGCATCCATTGAGAGTTACGCATGGCCCATCAGCACGTCAAGTTGTTTGGTTCTAGTTGTGAGTGTTCTGGTGAGGAGGTGTTTTCATGAAGTTTCATCGTGCTTTTGTCCTGTTCGTCAGCCAGGTGTTCCTGGGGCTTGCTGTGGCGAGTATGCTGGTTTCCGTCGCGCTCTTTACTGTATGGAGCCATCATGCCTCGGCGGAGAGTCCTTCTTTTGTACGGGTCATCCACGCTTCACCCGATATTGGTACTGCCGATGTTTTTGTGGATGGCGCTCTCCTGCTGAGCAGCTTTCAGTTTGGAGCAGTAACAGGCTATGCGGCGGTGCCGCCAGGCCCGCATAAAGTGCAAATTGCATTGGTGAGTAAGGGGATCAATTCGGCAGTGCTGACGCAGACCTTACAGGTGGCTCCTGGGGCTGTCTACACAGTAGCTGCTACGGGAACCCAGTCCACCAATCTGGCGCTGAAGGTGTATGTTGATAATAACCGGCTTGCTCCGAATACCTCCAGGTTACGGATTTATCAGCTTTCTCCAGATGCAGGCAATCTAAACGTGACGACGCCACAAAAGAGCCTGATAACAGGTATACCCTATGAGATTGCCAGCAACTATCTCACCGTTTCGCCTGGGGACTATCACTTTACCGTTACGTCCCCTACCTCCAACGCTTCCCGCTCAATTGATGCCACGCTTGATGCAAATAAGATCACCAGTCTTTTCGCGGTTGGGTTGGTGGCAGGAAATCCGCAATTTGCGGTGGTTTCCGCGCAGGTGGATGGAGTGCCAGGGCTGCCAAACACAGGGAGCGACCCCAATCCATCTGTCTCCCCTGACAACGAACAGCCATTTCTGCCCTGGACCTATGGCATGCTTGGGATGATGGCGGTGCTCTGTATGGGAGGCTGGGGCTATCTCCGTCAGAAAGCAAAAAAGCAGTCGTAGTAAAGGAGCAAGGGAGTGTATCTGCGACGTGCTGGTGTGCGCGTATGGTTTCCCCTGGCCTGTATCCTTGTGCTTTCGCTCTGCGCCTGCGGCCCTGTTTCTTCTTCGACTTACAAAGCAGAGCCGCAGCCGTCTCCTTCGCCTGCGGGCGGTGTTCCTTCACCAGCCAGCCAATTGTCAGGTGTGGCGACCCCGGCGCACCTGATCATTTCGGCTATTGGAGTCAATGCTTCTGTGGAGCCGGTTGGGATTCAGGCGAATGGCGACCTGGCAACCCCAACACAAAATCCCTGGGAGAATGTTGGCTGGTACAGCGCCGGGCCACGCCCAGGCGAAGACGGTAGCTCGGTGATAGATGGGCATGTGGATCGTCCAGGGGGCAGCGCTGCGGTGTTCTGGCGCCTGGATGAATTGAGGGTGGGTGATACAGTGGTGATTGTAGATAGCACTGGAATCACCAGACAGTTCAATGTGACACGCCTGGCCTACTATCATCCACAGGACGCGCCGCTCCAGGAAATTTTTGGCACCTCTGGCGGAACTTATCTGAACCTGATCACCTGTGCCGGGGAGTGGATACCCAGCCAGCATCAAACGACACTGCGATTGGTTGTTTATACAACCCTGGAGACAGCGCGTTAAAAGGCGTTCCTTTCAGCCCTTCTGTGCTGGGCGAAATGGTGGGCGATGTGTGCCTCAAGTTCAGGATAGAATATGGTAGGATTTTCGCGCGCTTGAGTGGTGAATAAGAAAGGAACCACATGGAAGTTTTTGAAGCGGTGCGTACTGTGTTGGCGGTACGGCAATTTCAAGAGACACCCATTCCAGAACCAGTCGTCCGGCAGATTGTTGAAGCAGCACACCTGACGGGCAGCAGCATTAACGGCCAGCCCTGGCATTTCATTGTTGTGCAGGACAAAGAGATGCTGCACCAATTTGGCGCCCTCGCGTCTTCAGGTCGGTATATCGCTCAGGCACCGCTGGCGATTGTGGTTGGGATGGAGCACAGCATCTACGCGGTTTCCGATGCCAGCCGAGCGATTCAGTCTATGATGTTGACGGCGTGGTCGCGGGGAGTGGGTTCCAACTGGGTCGGTTTTCAGAATCTCCCAAAGGTTAAGCCTTTGCTGGGGATGCCTGAAGGGATTGAGGTTCTGGCAATCGTGGCTTTTGGCTATCCAGTTGCGACGCTTGGCAAGGGGCACAAGAAGCGCAAACCGCTTGGCGAAATTGCGCACCGTGAGCGATGGGACCAACCGTTTGAATAGACGCCTTCCGGCCTTGAACAAGCGTTAAGGCCGGAAGGAAGAGATCAGGAAGAGAAGATGTCAGTCCCCTACAGCTTGAAGCACCCAATCAGGAATCTCCAGGGGGCGCTTCATTTCGGGGCCAAGTGGCGAAACATAGGGCTTGCCATCGGTTCTCCGCAAGAAGTCTGCGCGGGCAGCCTGGCGCAAGCCGGCGTCTGTCAAGATGTCTATGCCGGTTGCGGCCAGCACGCGCGCAGCGTAAAAAGCGCCTTTCAATCCGATGCTGGTGCCGTGACTGGCTGTAGCTGCCCAGGTGTGCATCCCTATCCCCAGTGGAACTGTGGGCATGCCGCATCCCATCGTTGGCGTGCACCAGCTTACGTCGCCTACATCGGTTGAATATCCAAATGCAGGCTCATCATCGGGCAGCGGGATAGCTGTTGAGGCCATCCCTTGTTTTTCTATGCCGAAGTTGTCCTGAAGGTCTTTGGCGAACGTTTGCTCTGCATCAGTGTAGGCCGGTATCCCGATGCGCTCCAGGTGGGCTTGCATGCGTTCGGCCAGGGGACGATTTGGCAGCAAGTCGTAGATGCCAGAGTACACCAGGGCTACTCCGCGTGTCTGGGTGGCAAGGGCCGCGCCCTCGACAATTTGCTTTAGCCAGGCGGTTGACGCTTCGACGTGCTCACGGTCAATATCACGCACATACAGCCTGATTCTGGCGTAGTCGGGCACGACATTTGGAGCTTCTCCGCCTTTCTCAAAGACGTAGTGGATGCGTGCTGTTGGTTCCACATGTTCGCGCATCAGATTGATGCCGTGAGCACAGAGTTCAGCGGCATGGACCGCGCTTCGTCCAAGCCAGGGGACGCCTCCGGCGTGCGCGGCTTTGCCAAAAAATTCAATTCTGATGCTGTTGGTGGCGGCAGTTCTGCTATTGGAAACGGCGGCGTCATCACCGGGGTGCCAGTGCAGGGCGACATCCAGGTCATCGAACAACCCTTCGCGCGCCATGTAGACCTTGGCCCCTTCAGTCTCTTCAGCGGCGCAGCCAAAGACGCGAAGAGTGCCTGGAATATGGTGCTCTGCCATGAGATTTTTCAGCGCGATGGCTGCCCCGACAGCGGCTGACCCCAGGAGATTATGGCCGCACCCATGCCCGCTCGCTACCTGGTCTTTACGCGGCTGCTTCTGTGGAACAGGCTCGTTGCCGAGTCCTGGCAGCGCGTCGTATTCAACCAGGATACCAAGGATGGGCTTTTCTGTGCCCCATTCCGCAATAAATGCGGTTGGGACATTGGCTGTGCCCTTGCTGGTGATGGTAAAGCCTTCGCCTCGCAAAACGTCCATGATCATTTGGGCCGACTTCACTTCTTCCAGCGAAAGCTCGGCAAGTTGCCATAGTTCACCTGCCAGGCGATCTATGGTGGGCCTGGTCTGCTCAACTGCCTGATCAATAGCCATGAAAGATATTTGAGGTGTCATCTGCGGGTGCCCCTCCTGAAAAAATCTGCATTTTGGCTTGCTTCTGTTCCAGTATCTCCTGGCTGTCAATCCTGAAACAAACCTGGCGATGGCTCGTCTGCTCTGGCGCGAACTTTATACGGTTGGTATCGTTAGTTAGCCTGCATTAGCGCAACCAGCGCATCTGGACCTCGCCCGCGCCTACTCCCTCCGCCAGTATTTCCTGGGCGTCATTTGGGAGCAAGTCAAGGAAGTTATCGCTCCATCGCACCTCTTGAGTCGAGGAGAGCACTACCCCCTTGGCTGGTCGTGTCACCTGCAAGCGCAGCCGCTCACCATCCAGACGGGTTATTTCAAGATGTGGGTCTGGGAGTTGTAGATATTTAAACGGTTCAGGCCAGAGCACTTTGCGGGCAACAACTGCCTCATTGACTACCAGGCGCGCGCCGAATACCAGTGGATGGCCCTGCTCTACTGCAAACTTTCCACATTCTGTTGCCTGCCGAGGGAGCAAGGATACTGGGCGCTGCCCGCCGTCCAGGTGTTCTCCTTCGAGTGTCCAAACTGACGATTCAATGCGTGCCTCAATTGGGTTGTTCAGGTCGTTGGTTGCCCAGACTTCCACTCCGTCGGCAGTTCTTTCAAGCCCCAGGGCGAGCGGTGCAAGTTCGCGCTTGATGACGTAGTATGCCGGTTTGCGGCGCAAGTGGGAGTCTATGACTGACCAGCTAGTTACCGGCCAGCAATCGTTGAGTTGCCAGACTAACGCGCCCGCGATGGCATAGCGGCCCGGCCCCTTCCACTGCCGTTTCCATCCCTGATACGCGGCGGCCAGGGCTTCGGCCTGAATAAATTGCGTGGCGTATATAAACTCTTCGAGATTGGCGGGCACACGGACGTTATCCGACAGATAGATGGCTAATCTTCGGTGCCCATCTGTTGCTTTGTTGTGGTATTCGAGCGTTCGGCTTTGTGGGTAGCGCTCCTCGGCTGAGGCGAAAGAAGCGATTGTTGCGAGGGCTGGCAATGCCTGCATGCCAAACTCGCTGATGAAACGCCCTGGGAAGTGCGGATAGGCGTGATAGTTGGCTATTTCCCCATGCCAGATGTCCCAAACGTGCCGATCTCCCAATGTAGGGTCATGGACGTTTTCACCCCCGTAGGGACTTCCAGGCCAGTAGGGGCGAGTTGGGTCAATGGTTTCGCAGACAGTAGGGAGCAGGCGCTCGTAGATTTCGCGGGCTGGGAAGGGCGTGTCGGTAAAATCCCCCTGAAATGCGGGGTTGTAGACATTGATGGATTGGGCAATCTGGTAGTCTTCGTTGTTTCCACACCACAGGGCAAGGCTGGGATGGTGGCGCAGCCGACGGATGTTCGCCTCCGCTTCCGCGCGGACGCTGGCCTGGAACCAGCCATGCGCTGGATAGATACCACAGGCGAACATGAAATCCTGCCAGACGAGCAAGCCCATTTCATCGCATAAATTGTAAAAGATGTCTTCTTCGTAGATGCCTCCTCCCCATACGCGCAGCATGGTCATGTGGGCGTCAGCAGCCGCTTGTAGGAGGGCGCGGTAGGTTTCAGGCGTGGCGCGTGGTGGAAAAGAATCAGCGGGAATCCAATTGGCGCCGCCGCAGAAGATGGGGGTGTTGTTGACCTCGAACAAAAAGGTGGTACCCGGTTCGTCTTGCAATGGTTCTTGAAGCAGGCGCAGGCGGCGCAGCCCCAGACGAAGCTCGCGCTGATCAAGTGTTTCTCCGTTTTGCTGAAGGGCGGCTACCAACCGGTAGAAGGGGCGGCTGCCATAGCCATTGGGCCACCAGAGTTGAGGCGCATCAAGGTGAATCGTCTCATGCGCCTGGTTGCCCTGGAATGAGAGCAGTGTCTCGTGGAGCAGGCTCCCTTCTGGAGAGTACAAGGATACCTGAACAAGCAGATTGGATGCTGCATCCCCTTCTGCTGGCCTGGTTTCAAGCGTTATCTGTATTGGAAGTGCTGCGCTGCTCAAATCCGCAGTAACTTCGGCAGGACAATGAATGTCGGCTATGCGGTGTTGGTAGGCTTCCAGACGCGCAGGACGCCAGAGGCCCGCCGTAATTAAGCATGGTCCCCAGTCCCACCCAAACTGGTACTGCGCTTTGCGGACGTAGACACGGCCCGAATCGCCGTTCCAGGTTTGCCTGGCACCATAGTGTTCTTTAAGAACGTGCGCACGCTCTGTCGCAGATTCAAAGAGCACCCAGAGTTCATTCTGTCCAGGGTGGACGAGGGTTTCAACGGGAACACGCTGCGGAAGGAACATGTTGTCGCTGACCAGAATCTGCTGCCCATTAAGCCAGACGGTTGCGAAGGTATCCAGGCCATCAAAGCAGAGGGCAAGCGCGCCAGGAGTAAGAATATCAGGCGTGAGTTCAAAGACACAACGATATAACCAGCTGGATTCTCCTATCCACTGGACATCCCGCTCGTTCAAGCCAACGAATGGGTCAGGAATCTGCCCAGAGGCCAGCAAGTCCTGGTGAACTGTCCCTGGCACATGCGCAGGATGCCAACCCGAAACAGCCGAAAAATCCTCTTGAATGCTTCGAGTTGAATCGCGCTGTTTAAACGACCAGTTAGAAAGTGGCAGTTGCTTGAGCATATGGCCTCCAGGGAGAGAAAAAAGGCGTCCGTCGTTTCGGGTGTTTTTATAGGGTACTCTATGGGCCAGGCCCTAGCAAGGAGATGGGCTGATATTCTCTTGTATACTGGAATTTGCGTGTGATCTTTCGTGGTAGGAGTGATGTTGAGCGAATGTATCTGGTTGGCCGAAAGCAACCAATCGAACGTGTATGCCCATAGAGAGCATGAAAAGGAAATCGCGGCAATGCGCTTTGTAATCAAACGGCTTGGTTGGGCTGATGCCTGGGCAATGAGCGGCTGGAGATATGAAGAACCGTATACGCTTTATAACCTCTACCTCTCCCCCGCTGTGTTTGTCTGCTTGCGCCCGCTCCTTGTCCTCATGGGATATGAATTCTTCAGCGCGCATACAGAGCAGGGGGAATTAGTAGGGCTTTTTACTTTCACAAGGCTGTGGAATCATCAGGTAGAACTTGGTTTGGGGTTGCGCCCAGATATGACCGGGAAAGGGTATGGGCTGGCTTTTGTCCAGGCTGGCCTGGAGTTTGGACAGGCCCGCTATGCGCCTGAGGCTTTTCAATTGGGCGTGGCGGGCTTTAATCAACGAGCCATAAAGGTCTACCAACGAGCAGGGTTCCAAATTGTAAAAGAGAAAATGTGGTGGACCTCTCGTGGAGCAGTTATGGGATGGGAGATGCGGAGAGCAGCCTGGATTGATGGGGAAGGCTCGCCAGAGGCATTCGTGTGAGCCGTAAGTTATCCATTGCTGAATGGAATGGGGAAACGGTTGCGCTATACATGGTAGAATGTGATGGAAAGCGAGATGGCTGCGATATTTCGCTGCAAGCAGGTATGGAGGTTCAATTTATGAGCGAAGTTCTGGGACCAGATGAGCTAGTGACTCGTTTGCCAGATGTTCGGCGGTGGTTTCTGGAGGTTCTGGATTCGACGCTGATCTCTCCGCAGGTTCGAAGAATCCGCCTCGGCAGCCCAGAACTTCAAAGCCTTCAGTATCAGGTTGGGCAGGATATGATGTTGTGGGTTCCTATGCAGGAAGGCCGGATGGTTTTCCGGCGCTATACTATCCGATCTTTTGATCGAAGCACAGGTTCCGTAACCCTGGATTTCTTGAGACATGGGGGAGATGGACCAGGGATTCGCTGGGCTGAGGCTGCCCGGCCAGGGGATCGGGTTGAGGTCGTTGGCCCGCGTGGAAAGATTACCATTGTGGCTGCTGGATGGCATCTCTTTGCAGGGGATGAGTCATTCGTCCCAGCAGCATTTGCTATGATTGAGGCTCTGCCCGCTGGGACGCCTGCCCTGGCATTTTTGGAGGTGGCTGGGCCAGAAGAGGAGCAGCCACTTTCAGTAAGCGCAGATGTGCGGCTGACGTGGGTGTATCGTGGCGAGACGCCTGCTGGTAATCCTACGGCTCTGGTGGCGGCTGTCCAAAAAGCTGAACTGCCTGCTATCCCTGGTCATGCGTACGTAGGGGCAGAGCTTCGCGTTGCCTCAGCTTTGCGCCGTGCCCTGGAAGAGCGCGGCATGGAGGGTGATTTGATCTCGTCCAAAGCCTATTGGGGGCGTGGTCGAGCAAATGCAGGTCATGGGGAGCCGAATCGAGACTGAGCAGACCAGGGACCAGGAACAGGAGCGGATGTACGAAACACCTGCTCCTGTTCCTGTTTTACGCAACCTGGATGGAGCCGCACGCTATGGTTAACGCTCTGTCGTAGGTGCCCTGGTAGGTCATTCCATGCAATACGATGACGTGATGCTCTAAAGGCAAAAGGTCGTGCATCTGATATGATTCCAGGGAAAAGGCTTGCGACCAACTGACTACCCCTTGTTCATCGGGCTGAGGGTAGGGTTGCAGGTCCAGCGCGATGGGGCCGATGATGGTCAACGCCTTCTCTATGGTGATATGCCCGCTTGCGTCGGCGTCTGCCGGAGTGGGGCAGGTTACGGTGGTGTCTGCGGCCCCGTGAATATGTAGATAATGCTCTTTATCCGGCTGCAAGCCGGTAGCATGGATGGTCACTACCAGGGTGTTTCCGGTTAATTGAAAATCCGCACTGCCAGAAACATTGGTGGCATTGAGCGCTTGCAATTTGGCTGTATAGTGGCCTGGTATGACATGGGTGGGAGTCGGGGTCGGTGGAGCAGCGGTGAGGCTGGAATTTCCGCAAGCGGTTAATGCGAGCGGCAGCAATATGATAAATGAGCAGAGAGCGTGTTTCATGGGTTTCCCCCTTTGATCTTTTCGCGGCTTGCGCTGTGAGGTGTTCACCACTTGCTATTTTGGCGCCAGCCAGACTTGCACCGTCCGGTCATCACTGCATGAGGCGATGCGTGTCCCATCAGGCGCCCAGGCGATAGCTTCTACAACGTCGGTGTGGCCTCTGTAAGTGTAGAGGGGACTACCATCACGCACTTGCCAGACCTGTACAGTGCGGTCATAGCTTCCAGAAGCCAGGCGGAGGCTATCTGGCGCCCAGGCAAGCCCGTCCACAGTGGCGGTATGGCCTTTGTAGACCAGAGGGGAGCTGCCGTCTTGAGCGTTCCATACTTGTGCTGTTTTGTCCTGGCCGCAAGAGGCGATGAGGGTGCCAGTATGGGACCAGGCAACGCAATTTACTACATCGGCATGGCCGGTATAGGTAAAGAAGTTTGTGGCTGCGCGAGCATCCCAGACTTGCACGGTGCGGTCTAAGCTGCTGGAGGCGATGCGTTTGCCATCTGGTGACCAGCTTACGACCGTAACTGCATCCGTGTGTCCGCTGTAGGTGGAGAGTCTCGCGCCAGTTTGGGCGTCCCAAATTTGGACCGTCCCATCAAGACCTGCTGTGGCAATGCGCGAGTCATCTGGCGACCAGGCTGCTGTCAACACCTCACCCCTATGCCCCTTATAGGTGTACAGAGTGTGACCAGTTTGAGTGTTCCAGACCTGGGCGGTCTGGTCGCGGCTCCCTGAGACGATACGGCCTCCTTTGTGGGACCAGTCGAGCGCGGTTATTCTATCGGAGTGACCCGTGTAAGCGAGCTGATTGCTACCATTACGGGCATCCCAGATTTGTACGATTTTATCTCTCCCCGCCGAAGCAAGATGCTCGCTATCTGGTGCCCAGGCAACGATGTATACTTCGGCAGAATGCCCACGATAGATAGTAAGCAGATTTGGGTCAAGCGGAGCAACCGGTGAGGATGGCGGTTCTGTAGGAGAGACAGTCGGCGTTGAGGTGCCAGTCCTTTGAGCAGCAGGTACGCCGCATCCAGCAAGCAGCGAGCTGAGCCACAAAACGCCACCTGCCTTGATGAACAGTTTGCGGCGGCTGAGTGGCCTTTGGGTTTCTTCGGTAAGTATTTTGATGTATTCCATGTTCCTCCTCTGAAGAGAGCATATATTAAATGTGATATATATCACATTTAATATATGCTCTCTTCAGAGGATTTCTCACAGGCGAAAGATGAGTGTGCTTTTAGGCATTACAATCAGGTAGAATACAGAGGCGCAAAGCAGCCTTAGAACGCATTGCGCAGGTGTGAGTTGTCAGCGATCTGCATCGGCTACACTACCACTTCACAGCCACAGCCAATTGGCTCAATGATCCCAACAGATACATTCGCTGGCAGGGGCAGTATCATCTGTTTTATCAGAATCACCCATTCAGCCCTCAATAGAGCACTATCCATTGAGGGCACGCGATGAGTGTTGATCTCGTCCTAAAGAATGTGCCGAGAAAGAAGGTTTGCCAATGAGAACGAATCATGTGAAGGAAAAATTGCGGCAAGGAGAGCCATCACTGGGGGCATGGCTGACGCTTCCCAGCGTTGCCTCTGCTCGCATTATGGCGCGGCTTGGCTTTGATTGGCTCGCAGTGGATACAGAGCACAGCGCGCAGACGCCAAGCCTGATGGCAGACATGGTGGGGTCTATCGCTGATGCGGGTACATGCGCACCCCTGGTGCGCCTGCCAGTAAACAGTGTTGAATGGTTTAAATGGGCTTTGGACGCGGGGGCCTGGGGTGTCATTGTCCCTATGGTGCAATCTAAGGCGGAGGCAGAGAAAGCGGTTTCCTGGTCAAAGTATCCTCCCTTTGGTACACGGAGTGTCGGCGGGGTATTTGGTCCTTATGGGTTTGGCGTTACCGATTGGCCGAGTTATGGTCCCAGGGCCAACGACCAGATTCTGGTGGCGGTGCAGATTGAGAGCGCTCTGGCACTTGAGCACCTGGAGGAGATTTTAGGAGTGCCAGGGATTGATGTGGCGTTTGTGGGGCCAAATGATTTGCATGCTCATCTTGGCCTGACTCCCAGCACCGAAGGCACTGAACCTGAATTTCTTGAAGCCCTTGAGCAGATTAAGGTGGAGGCGAAGAAGTGGCAAGTGGCCCTTGGAATGTTCAGCAGCAATGGGATAGCTGCGGCTGAGCGGGTACGGCAGGGATTCCAGATGATTAGCGTGACTACGGATATGAGTTGCTTGATTACTTCCGCTGCGCAGCAGTTACGGCTGGCACGAGAGTAGAGTGTTTGTGGCGCAAGGAAGTTGGGTATTTGCGGCAGATTTTTCGGACTGAGTGGTGCAATGATGGTTAAAAAGCTAGGAAATAGCCTCAACGATGAGGCATTTTTGTAGCTGAGGAAACTCTTGACGGCTCAGCGGTCTCCCCGTATCTTTGGCGAGATCGGTTACGTAACCGATTTAGGCGACGATTGGCGGCTTGATGCTGCTCTAACTCGTGCCTGTTTCTTATCTCGCTTTATTTGATGTGCTGGCCTGGAGGCATGGTATCAGGCGCAGCGCACGCCATACGGGAGATCCAACACTTATGCCGGAATCACAGGAGGTTCGCCGGGGCCTCTATGCGCTTGTGAGTATGTTGTTGCTGGTTATCGCGCTGGGGGCGGGCAGCGGAGATGCTGCTGCGCTGGCAGAGAATGATGTTCAGGTTACTATTGATCCGCAGGTGTCCTTGGGAACGCTCCCTCAGACGGCCTTTGGACTCAACACGGCTGTCTGGGATGGACATATGCTTGATGCAGGGGTTCCGTCTTTACTCCAGCAGGCGGGCACGACTATGCTGCGCTATCCGGGTGGGTCCACAGCAGACGCCTATCATTGGCAAACTAACTCCATTACGAAGGGTCAAGATGGCTATGCTGACCCGAACAATACCTTTGACGCCTTCATGAATGTGGCGAAGCAGTCCGACACGCAAGCAATGCTTACGGTGAATTATGGCTCTAATGCAGAAGGGAACGCCGGTGGCGATCCTCAGGAAGCAGCAGCCTGGGTAAAGTATGCGAACCTGACGAAACATTATGGGGTACGGTACTGGGAAATCGGCAACGAGATTTACGGTAACGGCACGTATGGCTCGAAGTGGGAACTTGATTTGCACACAGAGAAAGGCCCAGACGCTTACGCGAAGAATTCGCTCACTTTTATTCACGCGATGAAAGGGGTTGACCCCACAATTCAAGTTGGCATTGTTCTGGCCGCGCCTGGCCGATGGCCGGATGGAGTCAACCCTGATTGGAACAAGCATGTACTGGCGCTGGCTTGCAAAGAGATTGATTTTGTGGACGTGCATTGGTATCCTCAAGACCCAGGCAACGAGAATGATGCAGAGTTGCTCGGTAGCACAAGCAAGATCGGCGGCATGGTTGACACTCTGCGTTCATTGATGAAGCAGAACTGCGGAGAGCATGCCAGCCACGTGCAGATCATGGTCACGGAAACCAATTCAGTTTCTTTCAATCCTGGTAAGCAGACGGTTGGCCCTGTGAATGCCATGTTTCTGGCGGATAACTACATGAACTGGCTGGAACATGGGGTGGCGAATGTTGATTGGTGGGATATTCACAACAGCATTACCACAGGGCAAAATGAGAGCGCCTCTCTGTATGGGGATGCGAGGTATGGGGATTATGGGGTGCTTTCCAGCGGAGGTAGTGCTGATGGCTTGAGTGAACCGCCTGTTGATACTCCTCTTCCGCCCTATTATGGGCTGCAAATGCTGACCAGGCTTGGCGCGGTTGGCGATGAGATGATTCAATCTTCCTCTACGCAGCCATTGCTTGCTGTTCATGCTGTCAGGCAGAAGAATGGGCGCGTAGCTCTTCTGCTGATTAACAAGCACCCCACGCTGAATTATCATGTTACGTTTTCTTTGCCAGGGACTCTTGCGCACGCGAGCGCAACGCTCTGTTCCTATGGGAAGAGCAGCACTGCTCTTGGACAAACACAAGACCCGGCGTTTGGGGACACGCATACGGAAGATATTCCGCCTTATTCGCTGATGACGATTACGCTAGACCCCCAGGCCCGTCAGTAACAGGAGTATTTCATCCAAGTGATTTATGCGTGCTGCTGGTGGGGTAAACATGCTATAATCTCAATACTATCCTTTTGATAGTATTGAGATTATTACGTACAAGACTTCGTTTCCTCAAGGAGCACGCCGATGACGGTAACCCGCGAGCGGTTCGAACAGGGTATGACGTACGATGAGTACAAGGCTCAGATGACCCGCAACAAAGAACGATTCATCGAAAACGAGCATCAGCTTGAGTTGGACCCCCAAGACCTGGCCGTGTTTCAACATCTGCCACGCCCCCTGGATGTGCTTGTTTTGGCGGAGGACTGGTGCGGTGACGTGATTGCTAATTTGCCTATCCTTGGCCGCCTGACTGCGGAGAGCGGCACCCTTCACCTGCGAATCTTTCTCCGTGACCAGAACCCAGACCTTATGGATCAGTATCTCAATCACGGTCAGTTTCGTTCAATTCCTGTCTTCGTATTCTTTGATGAGCAGTTTCACGAGCTTGGTCGTTTCATCGAGCGACCTGCTAGCGTGACAGAGCGTAACGCGCAACAACGGCGCAAGCTCTACGAGGAGCACCCTGAGTTTGGGACACCCGATACCCCGATTGCTCAGCTTCCTGAAGAGGTAAGAGGGCAATTGATGGAGGCTATGGCTGCTTTCCGCGAGGAGTCCAGGTCTGCCAACAACCGGGACGTGGTAGATGCTTTGTGTGAGATTGTCAAGGCTGTGTCGGCTTAGCCTGCTCTTCAACTCAGGAGAAATGAGATGACGAAACGGTTGGTCAAAGTGGCTATCACTTATTGCTCTGAGTGTGGCTATGAAGCCCAGACGCTGGGGTTAGCTGAAGCTCTTATGAAAGAGTTCCGCCACGAGCTTTCGGAGATTGAGCTAATTCCCTGGTATGACGGATCTTTTGATGTGACGGTGGATAGTGAACTGGTGCATTCGATGTATCGAGAAGGTGGGTTCCCGGATCACAGCATGGTGTTCGAAGCTGTACGACGCCATCAAACAGCCCCCCTTCCAGAGAAATCGTCCTCGAATGTTGCCCAGGAGAGATAACAACTCTCCATAGTGGAGGCGCCTCCAGTTCCTAAGCTATTCTCGGAGTGCACCTCCACTTCTCTACTCAAGATGGCAAAGGGATTTCTCCTGCTCACGTCAGTTGGTATTTGGTTGGTCTGGAACGCCACCATTGAAAATCCGCTTGCTACAGAAGCCTTTCCCTTCATTTCCAATTCAAGCATGCAAGGTAGCCTTCATCTGTTGTCCTCTGGCCCAAGATACAGAAGTGAGGTATTATGCCTGTAAACGAGCGTTGGATAGAGCATGCTCAGCAACTGAGGGTACAGAGCAATTATGGGATACATCAGGCACTCAGAGTTGGCAGGAACAACACGCTTGCACCTTTATCAAGCGAGTGTTGCATTGGTATCTCGCAGGGTTGTGGAGGCAGTAGATTGGCAACGACGTATGAGGAAGCGTTTCATGGAGGAAGAGCAACTACAACAGCACCATTTAGTCTATCTGCTCTCTTGTGCTGATGGGAGCCTCTACACCGGCTACACAACGAACGTTGCCCGCCGCGTGGCGACGCACAACGCAGGCAAAGGGGCACGTTATACACGTGGGCGTCGCCCTGTTACCCTGCTTGCTACCTGGGTCTTCACTACCAAGCGCGAGGCTTTGCTGGCTGAGCGAGCGATGAAGCTATTGCCCAGGGAACAAAAGCTGCGGCTTGCCCAGGCTGCACAGGCGACGAAAGAAGATGCCCTTGAGAGTCGTTCGAGCTAGTATACGCAAATGAAGGCAGGAAGGCCGTATGATCATCACCCCTATTGATGTGCTCATACGCGGAGCGCGAGTAGTGGATGGGACGGGCAATCCCTGGTTTTATGGAGATGTGGCGCTTGGAGCAGACCGAATCGTTGCAGTAACTCCACCTGGCCGCCTTGCCACTGAGGGAGTACGGGAAGTCGTTGAAGCAGCAGGACTGGTGGTTTGCCCTGGGTTTATTGATCTGCTGAGCCATTCCCACCTGCCGTTGATGCACGACTCGCGAGCGCTTTCCAAACTGACGCAAGGGGTGACGACTGAGATCATGGGGGAGGGATGGACGCCGGCGCCATTTGGGGGACGAATCAAAGACCCGTTCCTTGATCTCCCTCCGAAAGAACGCGGCCTCATTGGTGAATGGGCCGAGCGTGCCAAAAGTTGGACCCGCTGGCGCGATTGGCTGGATGCTATGGTGGAACGTGGTATCTCTCCCAATATTGGGTCATTTCTGGGAGGCGGGACGCTTCGGGAGTATGCCAAAGGCCGAGATATGGGCGCCCCGACGCCTGAAGAACTCGAAACGATGCGCCGCGTGATGGCTGAGACGATGGAGGAGGGCGCGTTTGGCGTTTCCTACGCCTTGATCTATCCGCCCGATACGTATACTTCTACGGCTGAACTGGCGGAAGTTGCCAGGGTGGTGAGCCGGTATGGTGGAATCTATGTGAGCCACTTGCGCTCCGAGGGGGATGCTCTCTTAGAAGCGATTGATGAAGCGTTGGAGATTGGCCGACAGGCCGAGGTGCCTGTTGAAATCTATCACCTGAAAGCGCTTGGCAAGCACAATTGGCACAAGATGCCCGACGCAATTGCCCGAATCCAGCAGGCGCGGGCCGCAGGGGTGGATGTTACGGCAGATATGTATCCTTATGCTGCTGCTGGCACGGGTCTGGATTCTGTGTTGCCGCCCTGGGTTGCTGAAGGGGGACAGTATTTTGAGCGGCTAGCGGACCCCGCTATACAGGAGCGGGTTAAGGCGGAGGCGCTGGCACCTGCGGGGGGATGGGAAGCCCTGGCGCGAGGGATTGGGCCAGAAGGTATCATACCGGTTGGTTTTGAGCAGCCAGAGAACATGCAGTATGCTGGGAAGCCGCTCTCGGAAATTGCGGATATGCGCAAACAGCACTGGCTCGACGCAACCATTGATCTGTTGCTTTCGGAACGGCAGCGCATCGGCACCATTTACCTCGGAATGGATGAGGCCAATGTTACCCTGGGGTTGAAGCAGCCCTGGGTAACTATTTCCACCGATGCAGGAGGCGTTGATCCAGTCTGGGCACAAGAGTTAGGGCCGACTCATCCGCGTGAATATGGAACGTACCCGCGCGTGCTGGCGAAGTATGTGCGGCAGGAGCAGGTGTTGACGCTGGAGGAGGCCATCCGCAAGATGAGCGGCGCGGCGGCAGCGCGGTTGGGCCTGCGCGAGCGAGGATTGCTTCGCCCTGGCTGCTTTGCTGATGTGGTGCTCTTTGACCCGGGTACTGTGGCTGATCGGGCGACCTTTACTGACCCCCATCAAATTTCAACCGGTATCCGTGACGTATGGGTCAATGGGACGCGCGTGATCAAGGCTGGACAGCACACCGGGGCGACCCCTGGCCGGGTGGTTACAGGCGCCACTGGCTGAGTGGCACCCTTATGGATGCCACTCTCTTCTACAACTTGATAGCGGTTAGCAAGCGTTCTCTATGCCAGTTGGGATCTCCGAAGAGACTCCAGGTTCCGCTGCCACGCCGGAAGTAGAGCTGCATATCGTGCTCCCAGGTGAAACCTATCCCGCCAAGCGTCTGCACTCCGGTGTACCCAGCCTGTCGGTAGCTATCGCTTACCAGGGCTTTTGCCATACTCACTGCTTCTTCCACTTCATCTGGGCGGTGGTCCAGGGCGTAAGCGGCATTATAAACGGCTGAGCGCGAGCTGGTCAGGTCCAGGGTGCGGTCCACCAATGGATGCGCGATACCTTGGTAGCTACCGATCAGGTGCCCATACTGTTCGCGGGACTTGGCATAGGCAACTGCTGTTTCTAAAATCCATTGCATCCCGCCGACGCTTTCCGCGCTCAGCGCGAGGCAGGCGGTGTTCAACGCCTGTTCCAGCGCCTGAGAGGGGTCAGGGCAAGCTGCCATCTTCTGGACCGGGGTATTGTTTAAGGTCACGCGGGTCAGGCGTCTGGTCAAATCCATGCCTTCCAGGTTCTCGACCTTCAAGCCTTCGGTGCCTTTTTCCAGAAGGAACAGGCTCAGTTTCTCATCCTCATCTTCTTTGGCGGTCACAAGAATAACATCAGAGACATTGGCATCCAGAGCAAACATCTTGGTGCCGTTAAGTGTGTAACCGCCAGATACGGCGCTTGCTGTGGTATGAAGGGAATCAAGCGCGTAATCACCACCGGCTTCCAGGTAAGCCACGCTTGCTCGGCAATGGCCCTCTGCAATCGCAGGAAGCCAGCGTGCTTTCTGTTCTGCACTTCCAGCCGCAGCCAGCAGTGGGGCTGCGAATCCTACTGTAGCCAGGAACGGGCCAGGCACCAGGGTCTTCCCTAGTTCCTCGAACAGTACCGCAACAGTGAGCCAGGACTCAGCTACACCCCCAAATTCGGCTGGAACTGTCAGGCTCATCCATCCTTGCTCGGCCATCTTCTGCCACAGGTGCTCATCAAAAGCGTCTGCCGTCTCCATGATTTTCCGCACTTTGGAAGAGGGCACCTCTTTTTTTACAAAGGAGCGAACTGTTTGCGCCAGCAGCTTTTGTTCTTCGCTGAGTGCCAGATACATAATCGTTGCCCTTCTTTCAAAATTTCTCGCTTGCCCAGAACCGGGAGTCACCCATTTGCGCCAAAGCCTCACCCGCGTGGTAAACCCAGAACGCGGTCTGCAATAATATTGCGTTGCACTTCGCTGGTACCAGCTTCAATGGTGTTGCCCCGCGCCCGCAGGTATTCATATTGCCAGCGACCCTCAGAGGGGGCATCTACAGAGTCCGGGGCCAGGGCGGAGAAGGGGCCTTCCAGTTCAAAAGCCAGTTCCACGAGACGTTGGTTGAGTTCGCTCCAATGTAATTTGAGCAGCGAGCCTTCCGGCCCTGGAAGATGGCCCTGACCTATGGCAGACATCTGTGCCATTGTGTTGAGTTTGAAGGTTTTGACATCGGTGTACAGCCGGGCCAGACGTTGCCGTACCTGCTGGTCCTGGAGCGCAGGTTTCCCGTGCAGGGTGCTGTTGCGACTCAGTTCAAAGAGCGCCTGCAAGCGCTGCTCAAATGCGACGATAACACTTAATGAGAGCGTTCCTCGCTCGTGCATCAAGGTCGTGAGCGCGACTATCCAGCCTTTATTCAGTTCGCCAACCAGGTTTTCTGCTGGCACCTTGACATTATCGAAAAAGAGTTCGGCAAACTCCGCTTCACCGGTCATCTGGACAAGTGGTTTGGTGCTCACTCCAGGGGAGTGCATATCAACAATGAGATAGCTCAAGCCTTTGTGCTTGGGCACCTCAAAATCGGTGCGCACCAGCAAGATACAGTAGTCGGCTACATAGCCGTAACTCGTCCAGACTTTCTGCCCGTTAACTACGAAATGGTCGCTTTCTCGCACGGCTTTTGTCTGGAGAGAAGCTACGTCAGAACCAGCGTTTGGTTCGCTAAACCCCTGGCACCAGATTTCTTCCGCGCTCAATATCCTGGGTAGGTAGCGGGCTTTCTGTTCAGCGGTGCCGACAGCCAGGAGGGTGGGGCCAGCCATGTTCAAGCCAATTACGTTTGCTGCGGCTGGCGCACGCGCGCGAGCCATTTCTTCGTTATAAATGGCTTCCTGCATGAGGCTGGCGCCTCGTCCACCATATTCTTTCGGCCATCCGATCCCAATCCAGCCAGCTTCAAATAAGGTTTTTTGCCAGGCCCGGCGTACAGCCACCTTCTCCCGAAATGTCATGATGCGTTTTTCTCGGAACGCATCGGTGAGATTGGCTTCGAGCCAGGCTCGCAATTCGGCGCGAAAGGATTCGTCACTCCTGGTCTGCTGATCTTGTGAAACTGCTGTCATCGGCTGACCTCCTGCTGGCACACTGAATTGGGAAATCCTTCTGAGCGTTGCTTGATGGTATTATAGCTGGTTATAGGTGTGTTGGTCTATGCTTGCGCCTGTTCCTGTAAGTCAGGCCGTTGATTTGGAGCAGCTTGACGAAATGAGGTAGGGCGGCTATAGTCGGGGTAGCTCAACCATCTTATAGGAGCAGAAGCGATGCGTGTAGACCGCGATGTGGAACTTAAATGGGAGAATATGTATCGGGGTATCCATGCTCAAGCAGCCTGGTTAGAACAGGGGCCAGCCGATCTTTATCAAGCAGCATGCCAGGTTCTAACTGCCGCTCCCCCACGTATCTATCTGGTTGGCTGTGGCGATTCGCATTATGTCGGGCTGGCGGCTCGCCTGGCTTTTGAGCGCTGGACGGGCATCCCAACAGAAGCGTTGGAAGCACTGGAATTCTCGCGCTATGCGGTTGAATCTGCCCCCAAAGGCTCCTGGGTGGTGTGTGTCTCCAATTCTGGGCGTGTGGCTCGCACCATTGAATGTGCGGTATTCGCCCGGCAGCATGGTCTCTTTCCCCTCGGTGTCACCTTTCACGCGGAGAGTTCTCTGGCACAGCAGTGTAATGCAACTCTGGTCTATCGCTATACCGACATGGGGTTTGGCCCTGGCACCCTTTCGTACCTGGCTTCGCTGATTGCGCTGTATGTTGTGGCGCTGCGTGCTGGGGAGTTGATAGGAAAATTAGACAGCGCGGAGAGTGCGCATCATCTGGCGCTCCTTACTCAACAGGCGGAGCATGTCCGGGCTACCCTTGCAGCGTGCGAAGGACCGACAGCCGAACTTGGCAAGCAACTGAGCGCCCAGACGCAGCTTCAGATTATTGGCGGTGGCCCCAGCTATGGCACCGCACTCTTTGGGATGGCAAAACTCATCGAGGCAGCACGTGTACCAGCAGTGGGGGAAGAATTGGAGGAGTGGGCGCATGAGCATTACTTCTGTGCTGGACCAGGCACGGTCACGCTTGTGGTTGCCCCACCAGGGGCGAGCCTGAGCCGCGCCAGGGAGCAACTCCAGGCAGTGCGCGATATTCAGGGGACAGCCGTAGCGATCTGTTCGGCAGAGGATACGGAAACCCGGAGACTGGCAGAATATGTCTTCCCAGTGGCAGGGGCGATAGAGGAGGAATTAACACCTATTGCCTATAGTCTGCCTCTGGAACTCTTTGCCTACTATTTTGCCAGCAGCAAAGGGCTGACAATGCTGGGGTTTGATGATAGCAGCCGTATGGAGGTCAATTTCCGACAAATCTTTGGAAGCCAGATTGAGCCACCCAAAAACTCCTGATCATGTGCCGGGAGGTATCTATGACCCGGTATCTTTTCTTTGGGCACCTGACAATTGATGATACTGTGATGCCTGATGGTCGCACGGTGATGGGGACTGTTGGCGGGAATGCTTTATATTCCGCTATTGGAGCGCATGCCTGGACGGATGATCTGGCGCTGGCCGCTCGCTGTGGCAAGGGCTATCCTCCTGAACTCATCCAGGAACTTGCGGCTTCTGGTTATGAGGTTGAGGGGTTTGTCCCCTGTGAGTATCAAAGCATCTGGCAATGGCAACTATATGATCGTATTGGCGGACGCCAGTATGTCCCTATCGGCGCGTCAGGCAACTATGATGAGATGGCGCTGCGGCCAGAGGAGATACCGCAGGGCCTGCACTCTGGTGCGGTAGCCTGCCATATAGCTCCAATCCCGGTTGAGCGCCAGCGGGCACTGGTTCAGTGGGCAAGAGAGCGAGGACTGCGAGTTGCTGTAGACCCTCATCATGAGAGTGTGCGTGGGACTGCCTCGCAGTGGAAAAGTTTGCTCCCTTTGGTTGATGTCTTCTTGCCCAGTCGAGAAGAAGCAACGCATCTTCTTGAGGGATGGCCTGGACCACAGGCGGCGGCTCGTGCCTTTGCGGAGTGGGGGGCTGCGGTTGTCTGCCTGAAGTTGGGGGCTGATGGAGTTTATATCTGGCGTGCTGCTGATCAGATGGAGTGGCGAGTGCCATCAATCATCACAAACCCTGTGGATACGACGGGCTGCGGTGATGCGTTCTGTGGGGGATTTCTTGTTGGCTGGTGCCAGACTAACGATCTTCTCCTTGCCGCCAGATATGGCACTATCTCGGCCTCGTTTGTGGTGGAGGATTTTGGGGCACGCCATGCGTTTCAGATAGATCGTGAAGAGGCGCGTCGCCGCCTGCGCATGCTCGCTGGGGTAACTTAATGAGCTTACATGAAACATGGATGAAGCATCATCCTTTAATTGGTGTTGTTGGTTTTCCGGCCCTACCTGGCGCCATTGGCTATCAGGGCACTTCGCGTGCGGACCTGATTGAGCGAGCGGTTGCTGATGCGCGGGCTTATACTGAAGCTGGGTTTGATGCGTTGATGATTCAGAACCTTGGTGATCGGCCAGTCGGGGAGCGAGTTGGACCGGAAACGGTTGCCTGGCTGACGATGTTGGGGATCTCCGTTCGTGCGGTCACTTCGCTGCCACTGGGCGTTTGTGTCTTGAAAAATGATGGCTGTGCTGCGCTGTCTATTGCCCAGGCAATAGGGGCGGTTTTTGTGCGGGTAAAGGTCTGGGTAGGAGCAATGGTTGGCGCAGAAGGCATTGTGCAAGGCTGCGCCCACGAAGTTTTGCAATTTCGGCGTACGATTGGGGCAGAAGAGATTGCTATTTTTGCAGATGTGCATGACCGAACCGGGGTGCCGCTCGCAGGCATGTCCCTTGAGGAGACGGCTCACGAGGCGCTCTGGTTTGGCCGGGCAGATGGATTGATCATCACCGGGCGCAGTGAGGCTGAAACTCTCGAATGGTTACATCGAGCGAAGACGACGGTGGGCGACGTTCCCGTTTGGGCTGGAGGAGGCGCCAATACCGGAAACCTTCCAAGATTTATGTCGAGCGCTGATGGTATTATTCTCGCTAGTGCTGCAAAGGTTGGTGGACAGATGCAGAACCCAGTGGATGCCCAGGCTGCGCAGGTACTCACATATACAGCCAGGGAATGGCGCAATCTTCAAATTGAGAGCCATCATTCAGCGCTATGACCCTGTAGCGGGCATTGGTGCCATGCTCCAGCCGCAGGATGGTGTGTTTACTTCTTCTCGTCCAGCAAGCTCACTTACTTGCAAGCCAGAACCACTCTCCCTGTCTCTCCTCCACCCCATCCACCGCTGATATTTTCGCTCCATCATCTGGCACGGCACCAATGCGGACGCAATGTGTCCGCATTGCGGGTTAGAATGGGATCACGGCAACGCGAGATCAGCGACGGCAAGAGACATTCACTGTTGGGAGGAATCAATGGCTAACACACTTCTGGTGCAAGTCGAACTCGGCCCGAAAGACAAGCAGGTGGTGGCGGTGGCACCGGCCTGGCCCGGCCTCGAGCGTGGGGCGAAGACCGAGGAGGCCGCGATTGTACGGTTGCAAGCCTACCTTCCCCGCTATGCACCGGTGGCGAACTTGGCGGGGATGGGTGCAGAGTTCCCAGCCATCGCCACCGTCGAGGTGGTCGAGCGCTATCAGGGGACGGGATCCACCGACTTCTGGGGCATCTCGTTCGCGTTCTCGGACATTGACAGACAAGCCGTGTCGAGCGCAGAATTGGATCGAGAGCTGAAGCTGCTGCAAGCGTGCTGGGCGTTTTTCGACGGGGTTCGTTCGCGCGTGTCGGCAGAGCTGCGGAAAGGCCCGCGCGGGGGCGGGCGGGATCGGGAGCGCATCGTCCGGCATACGTTGGGCACGGAGCAGGACTGGGCGGCGAAGCTCGGGGTGCGCAGTTCTGAGGGGGCAAAGCTGAGCGAAGAGGGCCTGAGAGCATACCGCGACGCCTATCGCGCGGCCATTCGGGCGTTCCATGCCCAGGGCAAACTGGCCCGCACGTGGCCGCTACGGTATCTGATTCGGCACACCGCGTTTCACACGCTGGATCACGCCTGGGAGATGGAAGACAAGGATCTGACAGGCAACCGCGTGTGAGATGGGAGCAGAGGGTGCCACCGAGAACGTCACAGGGCCATTATATCTTGGTGCTCCTATCTCTTTCCCACACAGGCTCTTAGATAAGCAATTCAACAGCTATCATAGCGCCTGGCCGAGCGCCGTAAGCAAGAGGAACAGGGCTTGGGCCACTTATGGCAGATAAGCCCCATTCGGTGCCATAAGTACCTCTCGATCCCAACAGCGGGAGCACATAGCCCGTTGAGTCCATCGGGCGTGCTCTACCAGTGGCGGGGCCAGCCAGAGGCACAGACGTAGGATGGTACTGCTCCGCTGGCTTGGCATCCTATGGAATCGCTGATAGCTACTCTTTGGTTAAAAGAAAGCTAAGGGGTCAAGCGAGGGGTTTCCTTATTTTGTGGGGGGATAGTTCCCACAGTGACGAGACCCTTGCTGCCATCTACGGTCAACAGGTGACCATCTTCCACTCTTTTTAGGAGGCCAGGGATGTTGATCACTGCCGGAATGCCGAACTCACGCGCCACAATCGCTCCATGCGACAGGTAGCCTCCGGTTTCCATCACTACGGCACAGGCGCGCAAGAACAGCGGCGTCCATGCGGGATCAGTGGAGGGTGCGACCAGCACTTCTCCCGCTTGCAAGCTGCGCCCTTCTTCTGGATGATGGAGCACTCGTGCCCGCCCGCTGGCTTGCCCAGAGGAAGCGGCAATGCCGCGCAACGCTGCTTCATGAGCGCCTGATGGTGTTTCTTGGGGCCATCCTGTCTCTGCCATGTTATGTTCATCGGCCATCGGGGGTGCAACCGAAGACCCTTCTGGGCTAGCAATGAAGACATCAGCAGGTAGCTCGGTAAGCCAGGCCGCATGGAGGTGCTTCCGGTCTGCGACCAACGCTGGCGCTCCCTGTCCATCCCATTCGCCCTGTAGGAAGGCCAAGAGATCGAACCAGGTCAGGAAGAACACATCTTCCTGCGCTTCCAACAGATGGGCTTCTGCCATGCGCCTGCCAAGCTCCAACACGAGAGTTCGTATCGGCTCTAAGAGGGCCACTAGCGTGGACTTGCCCGCTTCTCGCGTCGCCATAGCCCGCCGAGCCTGCTGCGCGAGCCAGGATACCGATAGACGGTGGCGCAGGGGCAGCCGCGTCACAACCGCCTCGGCCTCCTGCCGCTTCGCTCGTGCCAGGTCATAGGGAACGGTAAGCCTTTCTTGAGTCCAGACTCCCCGAATACAGTCCAGCAGATAGGATTGATTCTCATTCCAACGTGGATTGGCGATTTCAAATTCGTAAACACTCCGGTGCCCAAAATCATCCAGATAGGCGGTGAGCGCACGGCGAAACGGCGAATGATCGGGCAGACTGCGCCAGGAGTTCGGATCAGATGCTGGGTCAGCCAGGCATGGGTGCGCTTCTGGATCTTGGGTGGCGGCGATAGCGACCTCATAAAGCCGGTAGCCCTGCTCGGCGCTCTCTACCGCACGGCTGCCTGCCATCAGCGCAGCCGAGAGCGCCTGGGCCTGGTCGGGGAGCGCTCTTTCTAGTGTCTGCGTGAGATAATCCGTCCACACGCCCCCCAGATTGGCAAGCTGAAAACGATAGCCACATGCCCAGACCTGCTCGTGCGCCTGTTGAACGAGCGCCAGGAGGTTTTCGGTGGAAAGCTCAGTCAATGGCTGGTGGGCCTGTTCCCTGGCTTGTGCACGAAGATGTTTCATATCACGCGCGAGCGTGCGACTGGTCCGCGTGATGACACTCAACAGGCGTAACCTGGCGCTGATACGACGCAGCCCTATCCAGCCACGCAGGGGGTGTGGTGATGGGGAAGGAATCTCTGGTTGGTGCCCACCCATGCCCCGGGTGACTTCGTGCGGTTGCAGGCCCAGGGTGTCGCAATAACTCCAAAGCATGGTCGTTAAATCAAAGTAGGCGTGCCCATTGAAGCGACGCATCACCTCGACGCCTTCAGGCAAGGTATAGCCAACTGCCTGACAAGGCGCATACAGGATGGCGCTCACAAGGGGCTGGAGAACGCTCCAACTGAGCGGCGTAAGGACGTTTGGCATGACGTCTTTCAAGTTGGCATTGGACCAGATGGTAGGCAATCTTTCCACAGCAGGCAAAGTGAGGCGCGGCATATGTGTCACAGGGCGTGCCTGCACCAGCCAGAACCGCTCCCCATCAGTGACCCATTCCACATCTTGAGGTGTTTGGCCTTCTCCCAGCGCCCACATGACCCGCCGAACGAGCGAAGCCAGAGCAACGAGGTGTGCTTCAGAAAGTGCCTGCGGGTTCCCTTTGGTGCGCTCGATACGAATAAGCTCACCATTGGCACCTTGCACCACCGTGATCGCTTCCGGGGAAACCTTACCACTGACCACGACATCGCCCCAGCCAGGTGCCGCATTGATACACACCCGGTCGCGCTGCCCAGTACGCGGGTCACAGGAGAAGGCAACACCTGAGGCGACGGGGGGTGAGTGCCCTGGCCCGGTGATCATGGCACAAATCAGCACCGCGCAGGCAACCGTCTCATCAGCCAGTCCGAACTTTCGACGATAGGCCAGGGCACGCGGAGTCCACAGGGAAGCATAACAGCCCTTGATGGCCTGCAAGACCTCCTGATGCCCCGTTATATGCAGCAAGCTTTCATGAATTCCAGCAAAAGAGGAAGCAGCACTATCCTCGGTCGTGGCGCTCGAACGCACCGCAAGAGGCACATCAGCTAGTCCAGCTTCGGTCAGAAATAGCTGCACAGCCTCCTCTACCTCTGAGCAGAAGGGAGTCGCCTCAATCGTGGCCCGTAGTGTGTGGAGCTTGTCCACGACTTCTGAAGCGACTATATCCCCGATCTGAACCTCTGCCAACTCTACACACAAGGCGCGCAGCGTTGTTCCCTGCATAAACTGGGTATAGGCTTGAGCAATCAGGATACCCCCTTTGGGCACGGGAAAACCATAGCGGTGCAGTCGTCCCAGATTCCAGCCTTTCCCTCCAACGGTGGCAGGACCAAGGGGCACTGCCGCCTCATAGGAGACGATGAGATCAGCCATAGGTATTCCCTTCTCTGAGAGCATTGGTGGTGGAGGCGTCTGCCATTCGGATCAACCTCTAGCATCCGGTCGAGCCGATTGATACGGCGGGCGCTTCTACGGTACCAGGCAAGTATACCTGAGAGTGGCTTCTTGGAACAGTAGTTCGCTTCAAGGGTGGCTGTCTTGGTGCCATCGTTCCTGTACTGCCTCGTGCTCGCGCAGTTCCGATTCTGCTTGCTCCGCTTCCGCCCGCTTCCTCAACGCCCGGAGTACCTCCAGTCTAACACTCAGCAGCGTGAAATTGTAGGGGTGAAGGGAAAGCCATTGGATGAGAGGCTCGGTTCACCACCGACACAGAGATGCTGCGCCCGCGATGAGAGCAGCATCTCTGTGTGGCTTACAACACCAGGCAGGCTCTCCCTTAGAGGGTGCCAAAGTCTACCATTCCAGCGGTGGAACCATCCGGGTTGAGGAAGACCATCTGATAGGGCGCTGGCGTTTGCGGAATCACCCAGGAATCGAAGCCCACATCCTTGCTTTCTCCCCCGTTCACCGTGACGGCAATGGCAGCGTTGTGCCGGGTATCCGCCTGAGAACGATCTCCATTCGGATAGATCAGCACATACTGCGGTGGGATGCCATCGCCTACATTCACCGGAAGCGCCGTATTGTTGGTGACATGGAAGTATACCCGCAGAAAGCGCATCCCCTTGGGGGCCTGGCACCCACAGGGGTTCCAGAGGACAGTGACGATCTTGGTGATGACGCCGGTGATGTTCCCGTTGTCATACTTGATGGGCTGGTTCAGGCCCATTGTGTGGGGGATTTCCTGATAGGCAGTGGGATCGTAGTTACCAGACAGCGGAATCTCCAACCGTTCTTCGGAAGGATCGCCAACTACCAGGGTCCAATCGGTGATCTTGACCGTGTTGGGTACCTCAAAATAGAAAACGTCGTTTGTGAGTTGTACCGGGTCGCGGAAGGTATCTGGAACCTCATCCTTGGGGTTGCCGTGCCCCAGCCCGCGATCAATGAGGCGCCCATCCGTCCCCGTGATGCGATGGGTGGCAAAGAATCCGCTGTAGCTGAACCCTTCAAAATCTATGTTGGCGATAATCTTCAGAATATCGTCCTGGTCGGGATTGAAGTTCTGGAAGTCGTCGGGCACACTCTTAGACTGAGTTGCGCTCAGGATGGTAATCATCACCCCACCATAGACACCTATGCGGTTAATGTTGTCCAGTTTTTGCGACGTGCCGCTCTTGGCCGCTGTGCTGGTGGCTGCTGGGGTGGAAGTTGTGCTGGTGCCCGGCGTTTTGTTCGTGCCAGGGGTGCCGCTGCCAGCCGTGCTGCCTTTTGATTTTGCGTGCAGGAGGGCGTAAGCGCCGCCGCCACAGGCCGCGATGAGCACCACCGCAATCACCAGCACCAGAAGAATGTTGCGGCGCCCACGACTCTTCTGGGGCTGCGCCCAGGGTGCCACGCCGCCCGGCGTCGCTGGTGGCGGTGGGCCAGGGGCGTAGACGGACGGGGGCGCGAACTGATTTTGCAGACCGGAAGCGGGCGGAGTGCTCCCATATTGGCTAAACGAACTGGGCGGTGGCGGAGCATATTGCGCGGCATAGGCGTCGCCAACGGGCGGAGGCGCTTGAACAGTTGGATCCCCACCAAAAGCAGGCGGAAAGTCGCCAGCAGGCGGTGCGCTGGCGCGAACGGTTGCATTGAGTCCCGCCGTTGGTGGCAGGGGAAGAGGCGTGACCACCTGATTTGGCGCGGGCGCCGCAACTTTGGCTCCGCAGTTGGGGCAAAAGGCGGCGTTAGGGGCGAGCGGCTCGCCGCAGTTCGAGCAAAATCCTGATTGCATGGCGGCATTCCTTTCGTGTGGAGGTAATGTCTACCCAGCATGCTGAAAATCCTTTTCGAATACTGCTGCGGCGCAAAATGCGATCAAGCCGCAGGCAAAATGCAGAAACGCGAGATGGTATTCGGGCTTCATACTCCAGCGAATGAGCAGGCGGCGAAAGCAATGTATCTGGAAGCAACCGCGCTACCACCCAACTACGAGTTGGTGTCCAAACTGGGTGAGGTCGCTTGCAAAAATTTGCTACAATGGTCAAAATGAGAGGTTTCGCACCTGGTCCCATCGTCTTTCCTATCTTTGCATGCTTACTCACTTTCTTTAGCCAGAAAATAGCCCCCAGGCGACATCTCTACTATGTGGGAAAATTCAGCGTAATGGAAGCAGCAACTGGAAGAATTACTTGCAGAATTACTAGCAGATAGACTCAATATCCTACAGATTGGCGCTCCACAAGAAAGAGGTGAGAGCAACCAATGGCATCCTTTGGGCACCTGCTCAGACGTTACCGCATCCGGCGCGGCCTCACCCAGGAAGAGCTGGCAGAATCGGCCAGTATCAGCGCGCGCTCCATTACTGATCTGGAGCGAGGAGTGAGCCGCAACCCCCACAAAAACACGGTCATCCTCCTGGCCGATGCCCTCCAGCTTGCGCAACAAGAGCGCGTCGCCTTCCTTGAAGCCGCTCGAGGCAGAGAGGCAAGCTCGCCTCCTGCCCAGGTGATCGGCTTGAAGCGTCTCTTGCCTCCGCTGACCTCGTTAATCGGGCGGGAACGCGAAGAAGCCGTGCTGGCGCGTTTGCTCCAGCAAGAGCGTGTGCGCCTGCTGACGCTTACGGGTCCGGCTGGTGTGGGCAAAACGCGGATGGCAATGCAGGTTGCCCTGACTGTTCAGGAAGACTTTCCTGATGGCGTTTCTTTTATAGAACTCGCCCCCCTGCGTGATCCAGCACAACTCATCCCAACCATTACTCAGCATTTGCGCGTGCCCGAACACGGAGCGACACCCCTGGAAGAGACACTGATGACCGCTATAGGCGACCGTCAGATGCTGCTTATTCTGGATAACATGGAGCAGATTCTGCCCGCTGCCCCCAACATGAGCCGACTTTTGTTGCAATGTCCTCAACTTAAAATGCTCGTCACCAGCCGGGCAGCCCTCCTGGTGCGAGGGGAATACCGCTATTCACTGGCCCCGCTGGCCTTTCCTGACCCTGACCGGATGCCAGCGCTCGCCGAAACCATCTCTTATCCTGCGGTGGCCCTCTTTTGCCAGCGCGCCCAGGCCATCTCACCTGATTTTTCCGTCAACACCCAGGTGGACGCGCAGACCATCGCGCAGCTTTGCCGTCACCTGGACGGCCTGCCCCTGGCAATCGAACTGGCGGCAGCCCGGCTGAACCTCTTTTCCCCGCGAGCGTTGTTGCAACACCTGACTAATGTGCAAGGTACCTCGCCGCTTGATATACTGAGTAGCCCCATCCAGGATTTGCCTGATCGCCAACAATCAGCGCGCGCCGCCATCCGGTGGAGTTATGAACTGCTGAACGCGCAGGAGCAGCACGTCTTTCACGCGCTCTGCCTCTTTGAGAGCGGCGCCACCCTCGCTGCCCTGCGTGCTGTTGCTGAGTGTGACGAGGCAGCGCTGCTTTCAACGTTGGCCTCCCTGGTTGATAAGAGCCTGATCCTGCGCGACGAGCGGGACCAGGAAACGCTCCGCTTTACCTGTCTGGAACTGCTCCGCGCTTTTGGAGTTGAGCGCCTACATGCCTTGGGGGTATCCGAACCCCAGCGGGCGCGTTTTGCCGCCTACTATCTGCTTCTGGCGAAGGAGGCAGAGCGAGGCATCCCTAGCTCAAAGCAAGAATATTGGCTGAGCACGCTGGACCATGAACTGCCCCATTTCCGCGCAGCGCTTCAATGGTTCTTAGAGCACACTCAAATTAAACAGGGTTTGCGTCTGAGCGCGGCGCTGACGCGCTACTGGACGTTGCGCGGCTTCCTCTCAGAAGGGCGTCGCTGGTTGGAGGGCTTTCTTTCCCAAGCCAATGAGAACTCGCTTGCTCCTGAAGCGTCCCGCGCCTTATTATGTGTAGGTGATCTGGCCTACCGCCAGGGAGCCTATAAGGAATCGCGGACCTTCTGTGAGCAGGGTCTATCACTGTGCCACACTCTGCAAAGTGTCCCCGGCACGGCCTTTGCCTTGTGCCTGCTCGGAAGAGTGGACATGGACCAAAGTTACTACCAGGAAGCCGAAGATCAATTACAGCAGGGTCTGAAGCTCTTTCGTATGCTGGGAGATCCCCAGGGTCAGGTATTCGCGCTCAATCTCTTAGGCGCAACCCACCTGTATCAAGAGCAAGTGCAGCAAGCAGTCGCCTGCTATGAAGAGGCGCTGGCGCTGGCACGTCAACTTGGTGATCTGGAGCAAATCTCGCGCAGCCTCAATGACTTGGGAACCATTCTGAGGGCGACGGAGCGGCAACGTGCTATCTCCTTGTTGCAAGAGTCGCGACGCCTTGGCGAGCGAATTGGCAGTCGAGCGGGAAGCGCTACCATCCTCTCGCACCTGGGGCATGATGCCTTTGAACATGGCGAGTTCGCCCAAGCAGCAGGGTATCATCGCGCAAGTTTGCAGATTCGGCGTGAAGTGGGGGACGTGGATGGCGTTGCCTTCTCGCTGTGTAATCTTGCCAACGCAGTGCGAGAAGTTGGGAACGAAGTGGAAGCCACACGGCTGTTTCTGGAAGCACTCCCACTCATCTTGCATACCGGCTCTCGGCGGGGAGTGGCCCGCCTGCTGGAAGGACTGGCTACAGGAGCTTGTGTTGCAGGTCAACTTGAAGAAGCGGTGCGGCTCTGGGGCCAGGCCGAAGAAGTGCGCCGTGTTGCTAATTGTCCCGACTCGTTACTACGGAGCATCCTGACTGAGCGCCACTTTGACGCCGCTCGCCAGGTATTAGGACAAGAACGTTATGAGGCCGCCTTCCGCACAGGCGTCCAGACCTCGTATGCAGTCATTTTGGAAGGTCTTCACTTACGCAGCCATGTGGTAGCCGCACCCCATCCACCCATCCAGCAATTCTAATGGAGTTTTAAGCCGATGCTTTTCTTCTCGTGGCGACGGACTTAAGGCAGGATGATGAGGAACCATCCACGCCTTGACACGCGCGCTCGCTGGCTTTCCTGGGGGAGTGAATTGCCCAAGGACATACAACCAGCGAGTAGAGAGGAGGAATTCATATTGTTGGTACCTGGTTGCTCAGGGGGGACTGGACTCGTCTCACCAGATCGCGCAAGCTGGCGCAAGCGGATGGCTAACCCGGTGGAGCGGCCAGCCCATCCTCTGGGCAACGTGGTCGCCTGAGTGCTGAATGCCGTTTGTGGGCTAAGATGGGTAATCTTGCACATGACAGGGCAGTGGGTTTCCAGGTATCCTCATAACAACGGCAAAGCTCTGATGGCAAGGCAGAGCCTGGCGAAAGGTTCCTTCCAAGAGCCTTGGGGAGTGAAACGCCGTGAGATCGCCTGCCAGACGTGGCGCACCATCAGTTGCAAAGGAGCACGATCTCTGTTGGAGCAGCAAGCCCTCCGGCGGTCGTTGCTGGGTCATCAGGCCGAGGGAATATCTAGAGCAAGAAACAAAGGAGATGTCTATGATTACCAGTGGAACCATTCAAGAGCAAGTAGTGGAACGGGCGATCAAAGATGAGCGCTTCCGGCAGGAACTGCTCACCAACCCCAGGGTGGTGTTGGCGCGGGAATACAACGTCCATCTCCCGGAGATGGTCAGCATCCGGGTGATTGAGGACACGACCGAAACCCTCACCATCGCCCTCCCCCCCAAACAGGAGTCTTTGCAGGAACTCTCCGATGCGGAGCTGGAGGGCGTTTCCGGCGGGTGGATCCGCCCACCGCTCTCTTGGTCATGCCCCCAGAACCAGTGGTAGGCGTCTGTCGTGGTGGTGGCCTGACCATAATCATCTCAGGACGCAAGGAACGCTTCGCGCGCCGCTGAAGGCTGTCTCGGTCCGGGCAGCGCACGATCAGTTCACGCTTGTTTGCGAGAAGCGCAGAACGTGCTGCTTCTCTACTTCAGATGGGTGGGGCCACAGGAAAATTCTCTTTGGCGCGGGCTGTGTGTTCGATGATGCGCATGGCAGCCAGCGCCACATGCTCGCGCCAGGGGCGGGCGACCACCTGCACCCCTACCGGCAGCCCAGCACTGCCAAGCTCCACCTTGTGCGCCGCTTTCTGCATCAAGTCGCGCGAGGGTGCGCGGCCAGTATCCTCGCCTGGATGCACGCGGGTAATGGGGAACCCCAGCAGGTGTTCCTGGCATCAAGCATTCTCAACACCTGATGAGGTTCCTTTACCTGCTTGGGTATGGCTCCGGTGGCCTCATCAGGCGGCTCGCACATCTGGGGCGATTCTACTCCATTGTAGGGATGACGCCAGGCTGTTGCAGCATGCCCAGCGTATCCAGCGCGTTCCAGCCCTCAACAAATTGCCGGTTGACGATGCGCGAGATGAGAGTGCCTGTCACCACTAATATCTGGGCAGTAGAGAACCTCGAAATGGTGCTTTTCCTGGCTCATAGCCTCCTCGGTAGAGGCCAAAAGGTTCTACAGAACAAGCAAGCAAAGCCTAGCCATATTGTAGAAACCGCCCTTCGTTTCCCGTTGCGGGGCGGCTTTCAGTCCGAGCATCCTCTAGGGACGCCCCTGGTCATGAAGGTTGTTTGTCACCCTGCAAGCACAAGCGCAAAAAGCCTCCCCCTGGCAGAAAAGCTATCGGTTGGGCGTTCTTGTTTCCCAAGTGGGCAGAGCAGGCCAGTTCGACTTAGATATAGCCTGTTGTTATCAAGCAGCCAACGATGTCGTTGAGCAGCCTCCCTCTGAGGTTTGAAACCGCGACATTTCTCTCTTTATTGATTTCATCTATGACCTCTTGAGGAATACGCCCCTTATCTTGAGGTGCATATACCACCAACGCTGTCCCATCCTTTTTTCTTTTCAACAATTCAAGCATATCATCGGGCCAATCGGGCCAGTACACCAGATAGATGGTCGCCTGCTCTGCCCGACTAAAATCACCCCGCGAGGCAATCTCAATGATATTTTTGGACTTAAATAGCTTTGAATCTAGCAAGAGATTTTTTAGGCTGCTCTGCATTTCGCCCTTCGCAAAGATGGCTATTTTTCTTTTAGCAAAGCCGGTCCCCAAGCGAATCAAAGCGGGGCGAATCCCGTTCACCCATCCAGAGATTCCTACAACAATAGCAATCAGCCAGAGGGCAGCGCTGACCCGACCGACCCAATCTAAAAGGTTGATAATGTCGTTCATTCCAGGTACTCCTTACAAAGTCCAGGCGGGGGCACTTCATCGCCACTCCAGGGAGAATCCGATGATTCCTTGTTGTGCTACTTTAGCAGTTCATCAGGAAAATTGCTAGCGCACAGTCAAGCCTTCCCCACTTTATGGTTCAATCCGGCGGGCACGACCCAGCCCCTGCGCCGTCTTGTGGCCCACACCCGCGTAGAATGCGTGGTCCGCCAGCAAGTGGACCTGGCGACGCAGGCGATCTCCAACGTCATCAGGCGGCAGTAGATACGTACAGCGCCCCACAAAGCCCAAGAGCAGCGCCTGGCGCAGGTGCAGCCGCTGAGTGTGAAGATCATATTCCTCAATATGCACCCGTTCCTCCAGATAGCCTGCAAGTGCCTCTGACTCCACTGCTTCAGCCAAGGCTGTAGGAGCAAAGCGCTGCCAGCGCCGGGCCAGCCCTCCAAACACTCTCACTGGCTCAGGTATCAGGGCCGTCTCGCGCCCCCAGGGACGATCTACCCCGCCGAATCCGGTTGGGGAATCAAAGACCAGCGTCAGCCGCTCCAGCCGCCGACCTGAGCGCGCCTGGCTCTCAGCCACCAGTTTCGCGTAGCTTGTCCACCCGCTCCACGATGCCTCCCCGCGCCCACCGCGCTCCTCGACGACCATCTCCAGCAGGTCGAAGGGGATGCCATTGAGAGACATCGGTGGCATCGTTACGCTTGGGTTTCCCCCGTCCGAGGCAGCTAGCGTCTGCCGCGCAAAGGGGCCAAAGAGCGCGCCATCCAGCAGTGTCAGTCGCAGCCAACAAACCTGCCCCTGCTGCACGGCCAGGCGCTGTCCGGCCTCTTGCAAGCGCACCTGTGCCGGGCGGTCTGGCAGCCACAACGCCGAGCAGGTGAATGGGCGCTCCTCATTCTCCGCATGCAGCCGCGCTGAAAGCTCCGGGTCCACCTGTTCCACCCAGTGCAGCCAGGCTCCCTGTACCAACGTCCCCCAGAAGGCAGGAAGCATCCCCGCAGCCCTGGCGCGCACCTTGAGCAACGCTGCACAAAGTAGATCGGACGATTCGGGCGCCATGCTCATGCGCTCCTCTTCTGTGCAAACTGCCACTGTGTTTTTGACAAGCGATTCGCTGGTCTGAGCGCCTCACTTTGGCGGACACTTGAGAAGAACATACCACTCACCATTACGTTGAACGACGCCCTTGATTTCGCAGGAAGGGATGCTATTCCCTTTTGCCAATGCCCGCCCACCAAAGTTCTCTTTGGGAATGAAGCCCAGCAAGCCAATTTTGGGGTCTTTGAATTTAACGATGGCCTCCTCCTCAGTGCGTTCTTGCACCATCCCTTCGGTGATTTTCGTTCTTCCTTGAATACGTGCTTCGGCCTCCTCACGGGTCATTTGGGGGTGAGCAGAAAAACTAGCCGCTTGCTGATGAGTAGAAGCTGATAGGGGCTGTTCCTCTTGCGCTTTGAAAGCCCCATAGCCCGCGCTGGTTTTGCCACCCACTCCATACTTTTGTAGGGCTTCTTTCAGCCAGTTTCGTGCTGTTCCTGCATCTCCATCCATCCCAGTGGCGCGTGGCGCGATGGCAAAGGCAAACATTGCCCCCTCCACGGTGAGGAAGGTGACCGGCACGGGGCTTTGATCATTGGAGGGTGCATGCTTGCCGTTCTCCCGATAGTAATTGGGATAATGCGGGTTCATAATATCCACCACAAAGCGCAGATTCTTCCCACCACTGGCAATCGGCACCGGCAGAGCATCAAAGAAGATGACTGTGCCTGCCTGCTGATTTCCCGTCTCTTGCATGCCAAATATTCGCTTGACTTCAAGTGTGTCATTCTCAAGCATATGTCTGGGAGGATCGCTTTTTTCCATCGCTGCATAGGCGCGCGTCAGCCCTTTGAGCGCGCTGCCAGGGATGATGGGTAGCCCAGAGAGATGATCAAGCGTCAGGTCGCTTTCCAGCACGCTTTGCCCACCAAGCCCCACCACCATGCGCCAGGCCAGCGTCGCCTGGAAAGGCTCTGCGCCCGCCGCTTTCGTCAGCGCCAGCCAACGTTGATACAGCGCCTCCCATAAGCGGAGGTCTACCTGCATCTCTAGCCGATCTGGTGGCGGCGTGGGCGCCAGTTCTTTGAGCCACCGGCTTTTTCCCTCGCTCTTGCCAATCGCCTCTTCGGGCACGAACTTGTCTAAGATCAACCCCAGATTACGGCACCGCTCTGCATGGCGCTGTACCAGTTGGGCGGTGTGTCCTGGTAAAAGATAGCGCATCATCAGCCTCCTGTGGAACGGACTATTCGCTCTTCAAGACTGCTTCAGCAAAGCGGCGCAGCCAGGTGCCAAACGCCAGGCATTCCACCGTTGCCCGCCGGTACGCTTCCCGCGAAGTCTCGGAGCCAACAATCCACTCCAGGAGGCTTTTCCCCTCATTGCCCATTTGTTTGCTCACCCAGATTGAAAGATGCTGGTAGAGCAGGCCATGCGGGGTCTGTATGGCCTGGCCGTTTTGCTCTCCCTTCCCTTTAGCCTTGAGGAAGGCCAGCGTTTGTCCCAGCCCGTTGATCTGAATCATGGCGTTCAACCTGCGCGCCAGCGAACGATATTCTTTTTGCTTCTCACCCAGTCGTTCTTTTGCCTCGGTCACATTGTGCCAGGCGCACTCACCACGCTCCTGCTCGATGATGCGGCGGCGATTCTGCTGCTGGTTCTGTCCTGTGGGTGTAGTCATGATTTCAAACCCTCCTCTGGCTGCCAGGAAATACGGACAATGCCGCGCCCGACGGTTTCATCTCCGCCCAACTGGAGATAGTCATTTTTCAGCTTCTTGACCTCCGCGATCACCCCATCTGCCGAAAGCGTGCTGCCATTTTTGCGCGACGCGGTGGCGTAGACCGGAGCATAGAGCAGCGTGTCGGAGGGCAGGTGCTCCTCCGTCCAGAGCGCCCCTTCAGCCACCGTTTTCTTTTCGCGCTCAATCCGCACGCGGGTGATAATCTCGGTGGCATAGAGCGCGAAGTCGCGGAAGTCGTTGTCTGGCAGCAGCACCAACGAGTGCTCAAGCCTGGTCCTCCAATAGGTGTAGCCTGGAGGCAGGGCGCTCTCAGCAATCCATTGGGCAATGCTCGCTAACTCCGCGCTCTCGGAAGCCGTATAGGAAAACTCTTCCAGCACAATGCTGGTTTTGTCCAGCGTCACCTGGCTGTTGGGGGTAACAATGGCCTGCTCACTGCTCTGGGCGGCTGGCACCGCCACCGTCCAGGCTTTCTTCTTCCCATCGCGCTCAAAATCGCGTTTGAATCGGTTGAGCACATCCGCCGAGGTGACATAGGCAAAAACACCCGCCAGCGAGCGCACCGGGAAGAGGAGAATACGCGCATCCCCAACAACAATGGCGCTGGCATGCTCCTGGGCGCTGTTCGTATCAGGACCAAAAACGGCTTCGATGGGCTGCTTTATCGCTTCTATTTGCTTCTTGAGGCTCTCACCTCTCGCTTCAAGTTCCCGCCGAGCTGTGCCTTCTGCGCTCTCCAAATCCTTCTTGCAGCGTCTCAACTCCGCTTCCAGCTTCGTTTTTGGTTCTTCCGCCACAGAGCGCAGCTTTCCTTTGATGCCACTGCCCTGGATCATTGGGTACTGGGTAGTACGTTCCCGCTGAATGGGCAGATCAACGGCGCCCAGGCCGCTGCCAACACCCGCGTGCAGCGGCGTTTCCACATAGAGATAGAGGGTGGTCACTGTGTCAAACATGCTACCATGCTCCTTTGTAGGCGACACCATACCCAATTTCGCTGCCCCCATCAGTAAATGGGCCAGGCTCTTTAATTGGGCTGTCGAAGAAATAGACACTGCCAGCCGGGACACAGCGGCGCAACTCTTTAGGCATGCCGCCAGAGTTCGCCGGGTCTTGCTTCCAGCCACCAATCAACCTGGCGTGCGACACTGCTGCTGCCACTGGTACGGCCTGCATCAGCGCCTTCCAATCGTCAGGCTTCCAACCCCCCTTGAAGTAGGTTGGTGTGACGAAGTACAGACAAGTGCGCCTCCCGCTCGCCAGTTCCAGGCTGCTCCTTACAGGGGGCGTTTCCAGCACTTCAAACGAAGCCGCGCGTCGTTCGCCTCCTAATGCCAGCCAGCCATTTTTATCCAGCTTCAACTTTTCTTGGACATCCTTCGGCTCAATGCCCTTCAGCCCAACCTCCACCAGTAAGCCAACCCCTGGCTTCAGCCGAACAAAGCTGATCTGATAGAGAAACCCTTCCAGCGCCGTCTTGGTAGCATTGCTCATCCCAATCCCCAGGCGCGGCTCAAACGTGAAGAGCTTCCGGCTGGGGATGCCCTTGATGGTTTTCACCTCGTCAGGATTGCCGCTCAGAGCGGTGTGAAGCTCCCTAAAGGTCAGCCAGTTTGTGAAGTCCCCCAGCTTTTCTTCACAGTCGCCTTCGGGTTCCAACAACCAGAGATCATCAGGAACATTCGTGAAGCGTATGGCATCTGGTTCGCAGGGGGCCAGGCGATACGTCTGCTGTGTGTCTTCACCACGCAGCAGATGCGCTGGCGGTGGGAATAACGGAATGATCTTCCCAGGCTCCTGCGGATCGCGTTTGCCCAGCATCAGCCCATGCACACGAAAACTGCCGTAGCCAACTTTATGGTTCCCGATCAACTCCTGAAGCACTGGACGGTTGAATGCCTCAGCCAGCGTCACCTTCCACGCTCGCGCATAATTGGCGGCAACGCGCGCGCGGATTGCTCCCTGCACGGTTTCTGGCGTGGGAGGGAACAGGCTCGTCAGGTACCCACTCTCGCCAGCATTGAATGGGCGGCTGGTGCGAAAGAACAAGACATCCGATGGTTCAATAAACAGCCACATCAGTCTTTTCCTCCTCGCTGCAAGAATGCCATCAGCAAAAGCCATCCGCTCAATTCCACCAGCCCACGCCTTGGGCCAACACCCCAGAGCGCCAGCCCGTTGCGCTGGTCTTCCTCATCCACTTCATCTTCATCGTCTGGTGGTTCCTGCGCTTTCTGCTCCGGTGGGTTCATTGCTTCTGCCAGGGCCACCAGGCGTCGGGCCAGTGTGTCTGCAATGTCATCTGGCAAAGCCTCTTTGTTTTTGCGCCCACGCATCAGCAGCCGCCTGATTTCGCTTATCTGGGCTTCGAGCGGGAATTTGCCGAGCGTGGCGGCTTCTTCAGCCAGGGTATAGATGCATTTGTTGGAGAGCTTCTTGCTTTCAAGCAAGCGCTGCGCTTCCAGGAAAAGGGCCAGAGGCTGAGCATTAGCAGACAAACCGGGATAGAGCCACTTGCACCCTACTGTCGTTGGCTCGCCGGAGTGCCGCAGAAACTTGACGACCACTGCGTTGCGCCCGTAGCTCTTTTTAGCCTGGTCTTCAGCCCTGCGCACTTCATGGAGCACATGTGAAAGCGGGTCCAGATAATGAGCGATGGCAATCCCTGCGCTCATGGTGACGTGAACGGGTTTGCCCCGCTGCTCTGCCCGCGCCCGTAGCGCTTTGGTGGGCGGCTGCATCACCTGCACATATGCTTCTTGAAGCTGCTGGCTGAGGTTGAGCGCGTTTCGCATGGGGGCCAGGACGAGCACGTCATCCCCGCCTGCGTAGACCAGCTTTGCTGGATGGTCTTCTTCTACGATCTTGCACGCCTGCGCCTCATCACCGGCAAAGGTGGAGAGCGCTCTGCTGATCTCTTTGTGTTCATCTCTGCTCTCCACACTGCCTAGCAGCGTGCCCATGCGGTCCCCATCCATCTTTAGCAGCGCATAGTAAGGAGTGAGCAGCCGACTTTGCTCATCTGCGAGCGCCTCCCGCAGCCTGGGCAACACCATCGGCGCCTGATTCACCAGCGCTTTTGTCCGTTCTAATCGCTCTATCGGCACACTGGCGAGTTCTTCTGCGCTCTTTAAGTAGTTTGGCAGCCCATAATTCTCCTCAAGACGCTGGGGCGTAAAGGTTTCTAGAAAGTAGCAATCACCATCGCGCCGCAAAATATCTAACACAGCAGCATTTTCCCCTGCCTTCTTGTGGAGATAAGGAACGGCTTCCTTTCGCATCCTGGCAAGTTCCCCTCTTGTTAAATCCTTCCACTTGAGTAGAGGTTCATCTAGCGGGAATGAGGTGGAGGCAACCAGTGCCTCAATAAACGGCGCGGCGGCTATCGTACTGGTGGAGGGGTAGGGCGAATTGGGGATAGTTCTGGCAAGCGCGGCAAATCGCTTGATCGTATCAATAGCATCCAGACGCTCGCTCCCATCCTGGTTAATCTGGGCCGCAGAAAAATCCTCCACTCCAGCTATCTCTCTCCAGAACTTCTTCACGCTCGGTAAGTCGCCCATTTCCCCACGCAGCGCCTGACGCTCGCCAGAGATGGTGCTTTTCTCGCCTGGCTGGGCCTCGCCTTGCGGCTCGAAATTGCGCAGCCGCTTGCGCGCGTCCAGCGCTTGTTGGGTGCGAGTGAACCATTGCCCATAGGGTTCTTCTCCCAGTGTCCCTGGCTGCTCTGAAGCAATTGCCCAGAAGACCTCAAAGAAGCCCTCGAACCTGATCTGGCGTTTCCAAATGTCATATGAGGCATTGATAGCAGCCACATTGCTCTTTAGCAACTCCCAGACGCGAGCAGCGATGGCTTCCCATTGCTTGCGCAGGAGCAGCTCCGCTTTATCAGCAACATCCCTGGCCTCCTTTTCGTCGTCCAAAATGGCAACAAACTTATTGGGCAGACTTGGAATCCTTTCGCTGGTTTTGGGGCGAGCAGGGAAGATCAGCTTTGGCGACGGCTCCTCCTGGCCCTCAATAATGAATTGGGCCATTGCTGCTTGCATCAGATGAGCAAGGAGAAAGCTCCCTGTCCACAGGTCGCGTGTCTTGCGTGCCTGCTCAATGAAGGGCTGCACCGGGCCGATAGTGAAGAGCAACATGTGTTTTGCCATTACCACACCCCCAGACGATGAGGAAACGTGTTGATCCATTGCTCAATCAGGCTGTAGTCGGCGGGCGGGGATAATGGCCGGGCGCTCCGGTTGTTTTTCGCTTCCAACCGCTCGCCTGGCGGGAGGAACTGTGCCTTGAATAAGACGACTACCCCTACATACTGCGGCGATGTGCCACTCAACTTCGCCACGCGCAAGAGGACAGGCGAGGCGCGCCTATCATGGTCGTGATTGGTGCTCTGGACAAAACCGCTGGGGCCGCCGTTGGAGTAGCGAAACTGAATCGGCAGCCCAAAGGCAGCGCGTTGGATGGTTGGCGGCGTCCCCTGGCCCGTCAGCCAGCGGGCAACCTCGTCGTGATCAGGCGGGCGGCGGCTGCGAAAATCGCGCATGCTCGCGCCGATAGTTTCCAGAGCCTGCTGAGAAGTGCTCCAGAGCGGCAGATGATGCAGCACCCAGATGCGGCAAGCATTTTGCAGGGGCGCGAGCACATCAAACTGGGGTGGAGAAGCAGATGCGCCAGCCGCAGGCGTGGGAGCGATGATCTTTCGGGCGTCATCCAATCCTTTGCGCAGGAAGGCGCTGAACTTCTCTGCCGTCTCAGGCGTCTGGAATGACAGAGGAAGAGAAAAAGGAGAAGACACCTGGGTGACGGCCAGGCTTCCGGCGGCCCGCCGCGAACGCGCGCCAATGCCGCCCAGATAGGTGAGCAGCCAGAACGCCGCTACTGCTTTCTCCAACGCCTTCTGATCTGGGACGCGCTGGCTCAATGTCAGAGTGAAGGTGCGGCCAGGGGGATAATATTGGCGATTAAAGCCATCACGCCCCATCCGGGCCATTGACCAGAAGAGATAATCGCGGCCAGTCGGCTGATCTCGCCCGTTGATCCGTTGGGATATTCCTTTGTTGAATGTCTCAGGCTGCCCCAGGCTATCCAACTCCAGCCGGACGATGACGGCTGACCCCTGGTCCGTTGTGCCGAAGACGCTTTTCTCCTCCTCCCATACATGCGATAGCCCTGGCCCGGTGGTGCCGTAGATGCCGCCCACCAGCGCCCGCAGCCAGTAGCGCATCTCGCCGCGAAACGAGGGGGGGCGCAGCTCTGCCTCGCGCTGGTCAGCCCCGGCCACAAAGAGCGGCGTAACCACCTCCAGTGTGAAATGTACCTCCATGAGAAACTCCCTTCCTGGTGCTGCTTGGCAATTCCTCCCTATGTCGTTGGGAGGCAATCACGGTGCTGGTAGTATAGGCGAGCAGAGAGGCAACGTCATTAGAGGTTCCTTACATCTTTTGGTAGAGGTTTCTTGAGTATTTTTTTGCTCGTTGGTCTGGTATGCTGTGGTGGTTCGGAGTGCAGCGCCAGATACTCACGGAACTGTTCGCGCAGAAAGTGGTAGTTCAAGTGGTGACCTGGTGGATAGCCCCAGGCGATGCGGCAGCGGCGGAAGATGACCAGTTTGTGGGCGTCTACGGCGGCCAGGGTGATCACCAGTTGGTCAGCGATTTGCTGCGGGGTCAAGCCCTCGGCAAAGGCGCGCAGGACAGCACGCTGGCGCTGCGTCAGTTGCCCCATAACCTGGGCGCAGCGGTCGCGCTGTTGGCTATCCATCTGCTGCAAGTATAGGCGTTGGAGGCTTTCGACGGTGGCATCGCGCAGGACGGAGAAGTAGGCGCCCCAGGGGGCCAGTGGCACCCGTACCAGCCGCACGCCGTCTTCGGGAGCAGCGTGCATGAGCGCTCCTTCGTCGGCACGTTCGCGCGTAGCTGCGGGGGTGGAGACGTGCCAGAGGGCGTCACGATGATCAAAATGCAACATGGACGCCGAGAGGACCAGCAGCGCCATCAGTCGTCGCCCGCCGCTGATGCAGGCGTGGATGCTGTGGCGGTCGGCTTTCAGCTCGGAGAAAAGTGCGAGGATGGTCTTGAGGGCAGCTTCGACGCTTGCGTCATCGCTCATTTCTTCCCACTGGTCGTTAGTGGAACTGCCCAGCGGTATGATACGCAGGCGACAAGGGCAACCGGCATATTGCCCATCTGCAAACTCAGCCTTAAGCCGTCCCAGGGCAGTCTGAATCCGGTGATGATGAGCCACCGGGTGCAGAATGATTACCTCGTTGATGGCAACACGAGTCAGAAGTGCATCCAGTGCGAAGGTGACGATCTGAGGCTGGCCGCCCAGGGTTGCCACAAGGATGCTGCCTGGTACTTCCCGAACTTGCTTCACTTTCCCCACGTGCTTCCTCTCTTTTACTGTCTGGGACTGTTACATAAACAACAGCCCCGGCATGCCGTTTGTGGCCTCTACGATGTCCTCTCTAGTGGTGAATGAGAAACGAGGGTGGGAATGCCAACGATTTTGCCAGCAGTGCTGATTGGTGGACCGCCTCACACCGGAAAATCGGTGCTGAGTTATAGCTTGCACCAGCGTCTTCGTGAAAACGGGATTGAACATTATCTCTACCGGGCGTGCCCCGATGGGGAAGGCGACTGGTTTCACGAGGGGCCAACTGATCTGGTGCGCATGATTCGCGCAGATGTGAGGGGCGCGTGGACCCCAGCGTTTTCGCAGATGGTCTGTCGTCATCTGGCACAGCGGCCACTGCCCTGGCTGGTGGATGTGGGTGGCAAGCCAGGTTTCTTGGATGAACCGATTTTTCGCGCCTGTACTCACGCGATCCTGCTGACAAGTAACGAGGAGATACATGCCAGGTGGCTGATGCTGGTGGAACGCGCGGGGTTGCAGCTGCTGGCAGATCTGCATTCGGAGGAGATAGGTACGTCGTCCATCGCTGCGGAGGCTCCCGTCGTCCGCGGGACGGTGGCGAACTTGCGGCGCGGGGAGCTGGCGATAGGTGAGGTGATAGACATGCTGGCGGAACGGATCACCCCACTGCTCCAGTTCGGGCAGACTGAACTGCGCCAGATTCGGCTGAGCCAGGCGCCCGCCGAGCGTGTGCTGGAGCTGGATCGGCTCAATCCAGAGAACACGTCCACTACGCAGATAGACTGGCACCCCGCGCAATTGCCCAGGCTGCTGGAGCAGGTACCGCGCGATACCGCGCTGGCCCTCTACGGCGGCGGGACGCCCAACTGGGTGGTTGGGGCGATTGCTGCTGCAACTGCCCCGGCCCCGCTCGCGCAGTTTGCAATTCGGCAGGGTTGGGTGCGCGTGCCATCGCTTGCCCATGAACTGCTGGAGGGCGACCACTGGCACGAGGCGTCCTACGGACTGGAAGGTTGGGCGCGTGCTTCGTACGATCATACGTTGCTCGATCTCTTTCTCCTGCCTGGAGTAGATGAACTGGACGATGCGCGTGTGGCTGAGATGCGCCTCCCGGCCCTTCCGCTTCAGCGCGGTGTGATCTGCTCTGGGCAGCTTCCGCTCTGGTTCTGGGCGGCATTGGCGCGAGCCTATCATCGAAATGTTCCCTGGCTTGCCTTCTACCAGCCCAAGTTGAACAGCGCAGTAGTGATCGCTTCGCACGACCAGACCAAGCGTCTGGGTGATCTGCTGCCCTTTACGCCGCTGGAGCGCACAAAAACCAGCCATTAGAATGACGGCACTATAGCATAGGTTGTGCAACCTAGCAAGTAGTTAGTACAGCAAACCTTGAATCCTCTCACGAGAGGAGTTTTTGCAAGAAGGTTGAATGGATGCTTGTGGACTCGATGTGTTGCCACAGCCCTTTGGGCCTGGTACCATCAACTGCTCTTTGGGACAGTGTTGCTTCAACACCTTTTGACTCTGTTGGGGTAGTCTCTGCAAGGTGCGAAACCTTTTGCATGTAGTCGTTTATTAAGCGTTGGCATGCCTTAACAACTGGGACTGCCTTCGCTTTTTCCACACCCTCAAGAAGTTGGCCGGAGATTAAGCCATAAGTATGAGGAGGACCAATCACTTTCAATACCCTCTACGGGTTGGCTGCCATTGAAGCCAACACGACGGTTGGCCCCTTCAGCAACACGCAGATCTTTCAATACCCTCTACCGGTCGGCTGCCATTGAAGCGCGAATGGCTGCAATCCGCCCCCAGGAAACAACCCACTTTCAATACCCTCTACGGGTCGGCTGCCATTGAAGCGGGCCGGGATGGGAAATGGATGAAGGGTCTTCTCAGATCTATGGCTTCTTTCATGTGGTTTCTTGCTCAGTATAACGCTTCATTTGCTCCATGTCCACTGTTTGCCCTCGCTCTTTCAAGGAGGGGTTTTCGCAACTCGTTTTTGTCGAAAAATGGCGTCGAGTTGCGAAAACGTTCAGGACGCCCTCTGCCCCGTTTTTCACGCCTACTTGGTCAGTTGACGCTTGCTTTAAGCGAGCGGTAAAACAGATGGTTTTCTACGAGTTGCGAAATGCCCTCTCTGGAAAAGGATTTTGAAGGAAGAGAGATTTTCCTACATGCGCTCAGATCACATCGTTACAGAACCGACGGAACTCACACGCCAGGCATCGGCCAAGGTGTGCAGGCGGCTTAGGCAAGAGTTCGCCTCCAATCGCGCGATGGATAGCTGCAATAGTCGTCTCGACCTGACGGCGCAAGGCGGGTGTGAGCGGGATGGCTTCGGCCTTACGTTGGGGAAGGTGGTAGAGAAAGGCGCGGCGCACGGGAATGTTCCAGGCTTCCTCCAGCATCAGCCCATAGGCTGCCAGTTGCAGTTTGAAGTGCGACCCTGCCTCGCGCTCGCTCAGTTTGTAGTCTACCACGATACCCTCTGGACCTTGCGGCGTCTCCAAGCGAATCACCAGATCAATGCGCCCAGAGAGATGCAGGTGTTCGGAACGCAGCGACACATCGAAAAATCGTTCTCCACTCGTCAGCCCGTAGGCGTGCAGCGAACGACGCTCCTCACGGGCGGCAGCTTCTTCATGCGCCTGTATGCCTCGTTCCATGCTGTATGTAATGGGGCGGATGGTTGGGAGGCCGTAACGATAAAAGACCACACGTGGGCAGTATGTCCATTGCTTGAGGTCAGTTACTTCTAACAGAAGTTGCTCAGGATACAGCAGTGCTTCGCTCGGCATCGGGATCTCCTTGCTCAAGAATCTGTTGCTGCTGCCACATCATCTCATTGATGGGAAGCAGACGAATCTTCGCTGCTTTCTTTCCCACCAGGGTGCGTATCTTCAGTAGCAGCTCTCGTTGATAGGTCTGGTTCAACTCCCCCACAAAGGCACTCCATTGCACGCGCAGCAACCCGTAGTCCAGGCAGGCATCAGCCACCTTTGTGCGTAAGCGATCATCGGGAATATCGTAAATCACCAGGCAGCGCATATTGGCCCCTTCCCTCTTGGCGCGTTACCATCCAGCCACAAAGGGTGTGTAGGTTTCTCGTTCGCCGCGTACAAAGGTCGCCAGGTGCCGTGCCTGACACTGCAAGATGAATCGCAGCGGCTGGCGCTTGCCTTCATACATTTCCGTGCTTTCCAGCCGCTCCTTCACCCGCTCAATCAAACGGTCACGTGTCCCTTTCTCCAACCGCCCTTGTTCATCGCGTTCAATGGCGAACCCACGATTGACTAGCCCAATCAGCGTGCGGTCTACCACCGTCTGGCGAAACTCCTCGATGAGGTCCAGCTTCAGGCTGGGCCTGCCAGGGCGATCTGCATGCAGAAAGCCGCCGTAGGGGTCCAACCCCGCCAGAATGAGCGTCTGCTCTACCTGGGGGTAAAGAAACCCATACCCATAATTGAGAGCCATGTTGAACGGATCGGTGGCGCCCTGTGTCTCGCGCCCAGGCCAGGCGAGGCTTCCGGGGATGACGCGCTTGATGGCGCCCCAATAGCGGCTGGCTGCGCGTCCCTCTACTGAAAGCAGTTGGTCGCGTAGCTCGCTGATCTGCTTGGCGTTGAGCTTTTCCGCCTCGTAGACATGATCGCCTAACTCTGCTGCCACGAGCGTCAACTCCTCAAAGACTCCTGGCTCTGTCTCCTTGCGATATTTGGCGATGTAGCGTACCAGCGCTCGTTGGTTCTCAATCTTCCCCAGGACAAACGCCCGTGCCAGCGTCACTCCACGTCCATCTTCAAAGGCAGCTAACTGCGCTCGGCGTGTTAGCACTGTCCCGTTCAGCCCAGCGGAATAGAGGCCCGCCACATGCTGCCCGTTGGCGCTCAAAAAATGGATGGGGATGCCCTCTTCAGCGCAGGTCCGCACTACATCGCTGCTGATTGCCACGCCCGTATCCACCACAATTACCTGCTGGAGATGAATCACTGGTGCTTCGCTCAACATTTTGCCCTGGCGCGAAACACGGAACCGTCCCTGATGCTTGCCCAGAAAGAGTCCGTTGCCCTCAACAATCAGATCCATGTGTTTGCCCCCCTTCTATGCTTCGATTTGATACCAACCGTCGCCTTTGACCGTGTTTTTGCCCACATTGAGCACCTCGCCCCACACCAGCAACTCCCGCAGCAGTGGAGCAGCAGGCACGCGAAATGTCGCCCGCCCCAGAAAGCCCCCAATCGGTGTGAATCGCCGCTGGCGCGATGAGTAGCTCTGCGCATCCACCCAGCGCGTCTCATCGCTGACAAGCGAGCATGATGCAGCCAATTCTCGAACCTGCTCATACTTCGCCTGCCCTGGCCGCTCCCCGGAATCCGACGGCTCGCCTGGCGAATTGTTCCCATATTCCTGTTCCACCTGCTCCAGCCGCTCAGCCAGGCGCAGCGCCAACGTCAGCAGGTCTGGGCGCAGCGCTTGCCGCCCCTGCGTGGTCAGTTGTGTGGGGGTGAGGAAATGCAGCGTCAACTGTTCGGCGGGCAGGCGCTGCGCGCGGGCGGAGACATCGGCAGCTGTTACGGCTATTGCCGGTGCCTGTACCGCAGTCTGCCCCCGTGCAAAAAGGCGCGTCTCGGCCCCGGTGAAAGGGTGGACAGCCTCAATCTGCGCAAGCACAAAGCGCCCACGTCGTCTGCCGTTGGCCTCCAGTGCGCGGCCCAGGCCGTTACGCTCCATCACCTGCGCCGCCATCACCACATACGGGAAGAGCTTACCTGCGCTGCCAAAGAGTGTCAGGCCAAAGCGCGCGGATTGCCCTGGTTCAAGGCGTAACCCCTCATCGGTGGCAGCAGCTACCAAGGGTGGGCGCACCACAAACGGGCGCGGTATATCGCGCCCGCGTGGATGCTCATCGCGGAGCGGTGCAACCAACGCGCTCACGGGACACGTCTGCACCAGAGGGCAGGTGGAACACTCCACAGCCGCCCGGTTCATACAAAAGCGTTCCCACAGCCCCTGGAAGAGTAACCCGCGCAGCGCGCTGCCGGGGTGCTGCTCCAGTTCCAGCGGCTCGGTGGCTTGAATCGTCAGACGCAAATGATAGGCAACAAGATCAGCTCCCATACGCTCGCCCTCCTCTAAAGCCGCTCATACAGGCTGTAGCCTCGGCTCGATTGTTTCAGCCGATAGGGCAGCACGACATGTCGAGGCACGCGCTCCTTGCCAAAGCTCATACGCTTGGGGTTGTAGATGTCGGCATGCTCAAAGGTCATCTGGTTGCCGCAGTCGTCCAACATCTGGAGCGTCCCGTTCGATGAAAATGTGGTGCTGTCGCGGGTCACTTCGGTAAATGTGTCATCTAAGGCTTCAGCTAGTTGCGGCCAACCTGCAATCTGCACAAAGCTGCCGCGCTTGCCCAGGTAGTTAATGACGGGCAGCATCTCACTCAACCAGGCTGGCGCTTCACCTTGTGGGGCAGTAAACGCGATCTGGAGCAGGCCGCCAAACTGCACAAACTCTCGATACGCAATGGTGGATTGAAAGGGATATTGTCCCTTCTCCGCCAGTTCGGCAATTTTTTGCTCCCTGGTTTTGGCGTCCTTCGATTCAAACGGGCGCCGTATCTTGGCAAAACTCTTCACCACGACGACCTGTTTAGGCAAGGCCAGAGCGATGCGCAGATCACGAATTTGCGGAAAACGCCGTTGGCCCTCGGTCACGCCTGTCGTTTGGATGGACGCGCTGAGCAGTGCCATCTTGATGCAAAAGGGCGTGGGCGCAATCAACGTCTTTCCGCCGGATGTGGTGGAATTAGCCGGACGCAGCGAAAAAAGCGAGACGGGATGATATGTGGCTATGGTCCAGGTCATATGGCCTCCCAAAGTGAAACAAGGCAGCCAGGGTGAGCAATCAGTCGCCCGAATCCTCCCCCCGCGCATCCGTCACCGACTTAACGCGCTGCCACCAACACAGCGGGAACGCTCTCATCCACAAGGTTCCGCATCTGTCCAGCAAACTCGCTCAGCTTCTCAAAGGGCTTGTGGGTCACAATTTGTCCTGTTCCATCCAGCGCCCGCGCAATCTCTTGCACCTGATCAACATAGGTGCCTTCCCCGGCCAGCGGGCTGACCATTGGCGCGGGCACTGCACCGCTGCTGCTCCAGGTGACGACGCCCTCCAACGCCACAAGATGGGGCAGTTGGGTGGTGCGCATCGCGCCGTTCAGTTCCAGAAACGTGTGCATCACACTCTGAATGAGCGCTTTGGCCCGGCGCGTGCGCTCGGTTTCATCCACCGCGTACTGCTGGGCGATGTCGTTGTAACCGATGCGCCCCAGTTCCATGTGGCAGACGATGGCATAGATGCCGCTGGAGGCAGGCCGATGAAAGATGGCCTGGCCCAGATTGGAGCCTTCTTTTTCGCGGGCAGTAGCGTCAGCAGCCACCTGCTCCTTCTCGCGTGCTGTCACGTACTTCACATGGAAATAGCTTTCTGTCTTGACAAGCGAAGGGATGCCCACCACCCAGCCAAACTCCACCACCGATTTGCGCGGCAGCGAGCGCCCGCCAGCGGTGATGAGAATGCCTGCGGTATCATCCATTGCACATTTTTTCAGCATAGAATCCAGGGCATCGCGGTCCCCCTTGGGGATGCTCTCAATCCAGATTTTATCGGCGTTGATGCGATTGGCGTCGAAGTGGTTGCAGCCTCCGCAGAGCGGCAACCCCTGTTCGCGAGCCAGCTCGAAGAAATGCTGCGCCTGGATGTGCTTGAGCATATCGCCGGAGATGGCGTTGACGTTGTGCATGCGCCCATCAGCGCCAATCACATCCACCATGCGCGTCTGAATCTGGTTGCCCTCGCCGCCTTCGTTGTTCAGGTTGTGCATATCAATCGTGGCGCGCGCCGAAATGGAGATGGATGCAATGTTCATTGGCATGACTTTTGACCCTTTCTATACAAGCTGTAATTCTGAATGCAAATCTCTGTGCAAAACTGCTGAACGCTATTGTTCTTCCTCTTCAGGGGCTTCGCCTTCTACTTCGCCCTCCGCTGCTGCGAGCGTCGTCTTGTCTTCGGGGGTGTAGGGGTCGCGTGCGTAGCCATAAGCCACGAGCATCTTGCAGATCAGTTCCGATGATTCGTAGGTATCTACCAAACGCACAATCTCCTTGATGTGCTCGGTCTGTACCATTGCCCGCCGGTTTCGGCCTGTGTTCTTGAGCGACCCCTTGGCAATGCGTTCAGCGATGCGCGCGTTTTCGGCGTTATAGGATTGCAAAAATTCGCTCAACGCCGCCATGAACTCCTCTGGATAGGCGGCAGCGCGCAGTAGTTGCTGCCCCAGGCCATAGCGCACCTCGTAGGGATAGCCGCCCTCTCGTGCGGCCTGAAACTGCGCGATAACCGTAGCGCGGCGAATGGCTGCCGCAATTGCTTGGAATCCTTGGTTTTCCAGAATGGGGCTGAGTTTCTCTCGCTCCTTTGCCTGTGCCATAAGTGTTGTGATTCCCTCCGTTGTGAACTGAGCGGCCCAATGGTTGCGGTACCGCTTCCCCAGGTAGTAATCGCCGTAGCGGGCAGCAAAATCGAAGAACATCTCAGTGTCGTGGCCTGAGACGAAATCTCGATAGCGCCGTAAGAGTTCCAGCTCTTCTGACCCTTCTTCTCCTTTCGGTAAAGCAATACTCCTGATGACTTTGATATGCTCCTCAAGCGCTTTCAGCGAGTGAGCAGCATCATCACTGGTGATGATGGGGGCGAGCCAGCCAGGAAGGTTGATGGTCGCGAGGTTCATCGTGGCGTAGGCCGACCCCATATCTTTGTAGAAAGCGTTGTCGAAGCCGCGCCCGATGTCGGTAATCTTGGGCTGTTGATTGGCGAGCGCCAGCAGTGGGTCTGTTCGCTCGTTGGCTTGAAGCGCCTGCTGGATGGCTGTCACCAGCGTTTGCGTAAAGTGCAGGACGGCAAGAATATCCAGCTTGACGGCAGTGCTGCTGCGGAAACTTTCGCGGAAATCGCGCATCACTGCGCGCAGCGACGAAAGTTCTACCCTGATAGGATGCAGCACGTAGGTCTTGCGATCTTTGCCTCCCTGTACCAGCAGCGGCGCGGCAATCGTGAAAAAGCCCACAAACTTCAGATATTCGGTCAGCCAGAAGCCATCCAGGTTGCCCATGCCAATCCCGTTGGCCTTGGGATTGTTGCCGCCCTTGCCGCTGGCCGGATTCACCACTTGCAACAAGGTGACATCCCCTTTGCCCGAAAGCTTCCCTTCTTTGACAAGCGCGTCCCAACGCTCAGCAGCCTTCTCTGTCGCGTTGGGGTGCTGGGAGAAGGCTTCCAATAGCAGCGCCAGATTTGCCTGAAAGCTGGCAGTATCCTGCACCCCCCATTGCAGGCAGAGCATGTTGTAGCCATCGGCTATCTTAAAGTGATTCAAGCACACATACAGGCCCAGATCGGGGTCTGGTTTGGAAACGCCAAACTCCTCTGGGTTAGTCCTGAATCGCTCTCGGTCTGCCGCTGCCAGGGTTCTTGATTTCGCAAAGTAGTCGGATGCCTGCGCGCGCCGTTCATCATAGGGGAAGCCATCCTGCGGCCTAACCGCCTCGCCCGCCTTCGCCTTTTCTTTCTCTGTTGGCTTTTTGACGAGCTTCTTGCCTCGCCCAACAGCAAATGGTGCGTGAATCTGCGCGATGTCTTCAAGCTCAAGAGAGACACCCGGTGCTAAGGAAAGCTCGTAATAGCCGCCTTTGTCTTCAATGATGACGGTGCTGGTGCGTCCCAGCTTGTCTAGCCAGGCAGCCAGGATTTCCGCCAGCCCCACTGCTTTGAGAGGATCGGCTGGTGTGCCAGTGTTGTTGTCCGAGTAAAACACGTTGGGCATACACTCCTCCTTTCTTGTAGCCGCTTCATCGGTAAAGATGAAGCGGCTGAGGGAATATTCATTACCACTCCCGCTCTGCGCGCTGGTCGCAGAGGCGGAGCGTTCGCACGAGCACAAAGCCCAGCCAGGTGGCGAACAGGTCTGTTGGGGCGTCGTAGCCAGGCTTGAGCAGCCAATCATTTGAGACGCTGCCATCTGGAAGCTGGGTCAGATTCAGCCCGGTAAGATCATCTGACAGACGGCATGCTCTCAGCGCCTCCTGAATGACAGGCTTAACAGCGTCTTCCCAGGTGATAGCTTGATAGGTTGTGGCAGTGGGCGCGTGGTGCCGCGCAATGGCGCTCAGTGTTGCCTTAGTCAGTGCCAGCCCTGTTTGTTGATTCGCCGCCATCAGGCGTTGCCCAACGAGCATGGCGCTTGCTATGACCCCAGCGCAGGCATGATGAGGCAGGCGCTTCCTGGGAAGCTGGCTTTTGAGAGCATCTTCCTCTTTCCACTTCGTCAACCCATCGGTCTTTGCCAGGAACTCGCGCCCTGGCTGGATGGCGTATTGCTGTCCATGTTTTTCAACGAGTAGCTTCTGCCAATCCCGCGCCCATTGCTGCCAGGCGGTGCCCAGCTTGCCGATGTCATGGCAGGCAATTGCCAACCGCGCAGCCTGGTCTATACTCTCTGGCGAGAGCGAGAGCGCCCGCCCCAGCCTGGCGGCGACCCAGGCCAGTTCGCGCTGCACGCTCCACTCGTAGGCGCGCAGCAAGCCGGTGATATGCTCTATATAGCTACGCTGCACGCGCTTACCTTTATCGCGTCTGGCTGGCCCTGGACCAACCTGGCGGCTTTCCCACTTGGTTGCCACCTGGTCTTCTGGTGCGAGTAGCCGGAAGCCTAGCTCGCTATCATAAGTTGCCAGCTCTGGCGGCAGCGCCAGCAGCGACGCCCCGGCAATCTGGCTGACGTTGGTGATGGTGTCCCAAGTGTACACTTGCTCGCGGCGGCTGTCCTCCTCTTCCTTGCCAGTGGCATCGCCCACCGCAATCAGTTGCTTCATCACCCACTCTGGAGCATTCGGCCCCAATGCGGCCCTGCGCTCATCAAGAGTATTCCACGCACCCATGAGCGTACCAGGACGCAGGCTAAAGCTTTCCCAGGTGAATGGGTTGGTGGTGATGGTCTGCTCTGTCATGGGATGCACCAGCACGGATACCTGCCGGGCATCGCGGATAAGCTCTCCCTCCTTCCCGCGCTCATGTGACTCCAGCACCTCCATGATGGTGTGCTTCATCTGCCCTTCAGTTTGCTCAAAGAGCCTGAGCATTCGCTCGTCTTCTTGTGTGTGGACAGTATCAATCAGCGTTTGCTCTTCGTTGAAGCCAAATGGGAGCGCTGGCTCACCGCTTTGGGTTATCATCTCTTCTAGATGTTGCCAGGTTGTCTGACACAATAGCGCTTCGTAAGGCAGAAAAGAGACGTTGCCATTCTCTCGCGGCGGGATGCGATAAACGATGACTTCGCCCTGCTGCTCAGGAAAGCGTGCGCAGCGGCCCGCGCGCTGGATGAGGCTGTTGGCTGGGGCCAATTCGGTGTGCAGGACGCCCGCCGAGATGTTGAGGCCCACTTCTACGACCTGCGTGCCGACTACGATGGTATCCTCTCCCTGAAAAGACCCCCCTTTCCATTGCTCATTGCCCAACCAGGCCTCCAAATTATCGCTTTTTGCCTTGCGATCAGCAGGCGTGAAGCGGCTGTGCAGCAAGATAAGCCGAGTTTTTTGCTGCTCGCGCTGGGAGAGCGCCTCGCGCAGTTGGCTGTACAACTCTTGCGCGCGTGCGACAGTGTTGCACGCGACCAGCGATGCGCCCGCACGACGCTCTGCTGCTGCTGCATGCGCTGTAAGGATGGCTTCGGGCGTCATTACAGCGTTTTCCTGGCGGATGATGCGCTGACGTCCCTGCATTATCTGCTGCAACTCGTTATGATCATCCACGCGCACCACAGCCGCATCGAGCAGCCCAGCCAGCCGCTCAAGCAACGACGTTGAAAACGTAGCGGTCATCAGGACGAAGGGACTCAGCCCCTTGAGCAGCCGCAGCATGGCAAGCGTAGTCATGCGCGCGCCATTGCCGGAAGGCTCCAGCGGGTAGAGGTGGAACTCGTCCAGAACCAGAAAGGAGCCAATCACAGCGCCAACGTTGAGGTTGGCCTGTCGGAGTCCAAGGGAATAGGGTGTGCCAATGAAGCTTGCCAGCAGTTGGTCAATGGTGCAAAAGGTCAGCGGCGATTCAAACCTGGGGTCGTCTTGTGTCTCGCCGGTCTGGATGGCTGGCACCTTGATGCTGAGTTTGCTGGTGTACGTGTCTGAGAGGCGCGTTGCGCGCCTTTGTTCCATTCTGGCAAAGCGCTCCTGATATTCGCGCTCAAATTGGGTTGCTAGCACGCGCATGGGGACGGCATAGCGACAGGTAAGCGGCAAGGGCGCATCCGATGGCAGGTCTTTGTCACTCCAGCGCTCTAGTGTTTCCATAAAGGGATAGAGGGCCGCGCGCGTTTTCCCGGCACCCGTTGGCGCCTGGAGAATCACGTTTTTCCCTGCTTTGAGGTGTTCATGTAGTCGCAACTGATAGGGGTACGGCTTCATGCGGTTTACTCCTCTCCAAACAAATCTTCGAACAAGCTTTGCTCTCTATCCGTGCCGGAAGCGCCTTTTGGCTCAATGCCGTAAAGCTTTGAAAAGCGCTGCGCCTCTCTGATCAACTCCTTACGTAAGCTGGCTGGCTCCAGGACTTCGCAGTCTGCGCCCCAGCTGCGAATCCAGGGGCGAATCTCGGTCACATCGCTGATGTCGGCCTCCCAGAGCAAGCCGCCTGGGTGGTGGGTGACTGTTTCGCTGGGATGCCAGCGCGTTTCCCGCACCCGTTTGCTGACAAATTGGGTAAAGTGTAGTTTGACGCGAGCTACTTCGCCATCGCCATACATGACGCCCCAGGCTTTGCGTAAGAGGGCTAGCCCGTCAAAGTCGTCTGGAATCTCAAAAGGCTCTTTGGTAAGTTCCGCATAACGCACGCGCTCCAGCTTGTAGGTGCGCAGCGCCTTAGGGGGGTCGCTGTAGCCAATGAAGTAGAGTGTGCGGCCAATGGCTGATGGCTCCAGCAAGTATGGATGAAATTGGCAGGTGTAGGGAGTGAGATGAAGCGGCTCATAATGCAGTTTCACCACGCGACGAAGCACCCACCCCTGGCTCAAAGCCTCAAATAGATTAGAGAGATGGTCCTGGGCTACGGCTGGCTGCTCCTGCTGTTTAGCGATGGCTTCCAGGTGGGGGCGCAGTGGTGTAGGCAGGACACCAATCAAATGAAGAATGGCTGCATTGACGGCAGCATTCTGCCCGTCATGCAATTGGCTGAGCATTTTCAAAGCGGCATACATGGCGGCACCCTCAGCGTACTCCAGGCGTAGCGGAGGGAGTTCGGCCTGACTCTCAGGCAAAAGAAACCAGACGAAATCCCTGGTCGTGCCTTCTGAACTGAGCGGGAGGGCGCCGGTTCGGGACAGGTCTTGTAAATCACGAAAGGCAGTGTCTATGGAGACGTGCGTCAACTTGGCGATCTCGCTGGTACGCCAGTGACGCTCAGGCTGTTTGATGAACAGGATGACTAGCTTGACCAGGCGCTCGACGCGCTTGACTGATTCTTGCTCTGGCATTCTACTTTCTCCTAGACTGAATGAGCAACGAAGAGTCTATACAGGTATTGTAGCGGAAAATCTCCGCAGTTTACGCGGAGATTTTCCGGCTTTTTGGGGACTTTGGGAAGAAGGAGAGGATTTGCTTGTAAAGTGCGAAAGCATCCAGGTCTTGAGAACCATTGCCGCCTCCATCGCCACATGCACATGATACCTCCGCACAGCGGAAAAACGCGCTCCGGTGCTCGCGTGGCTGCATAACACTGGGGCATCGCTTGCGCGGGCCTGAGGCTAATTTCCTACGCTGCGCAGACGGCGGGCAGCAGGCGCCTGAAGTTCCTCCTCCTGATGCCGCCAGGTGTTAATATTCACGACCAGCCGAACACATGTCTTTATGAGCGTATACTCGGCTTTGGCATCATCAAGCTGTCACTCACTATCCTGGCAATCGTAGGAGAGGTCGAGCAGTTTCGCCAGGACGCACAAATCATTGCGGCGCTGCTTCATCCGAACATTGTGTGCGTCCTTGATTTTGGTGTGGAGGAGGGCACACCCTATACTCATGATCAGAAGCTGATCCACCGCGACATCAAGCCGGAGAATATACTGCTGAAATCATTCAAGGTGCTGCTATCGCGGAGAGCAGAACTACTGAGCAATGTGGTAGACTGGAGGCATGAGAGCTTCTGCTGACGCCAACGCACTCCCCATGTGCTACAGTAGCAACTTAGGACTCCCGCAGCGGAAGAGGTTTCGCCTGGCTAGCCCAGCAGCATGGGGCTGGAAACGACCGATGCCCCTGACCTGGCATGTCACGGTGTCTTCGACCCAGGATGGCTGGAGCCGTGCCCGCTACGGCAGAGAGAGGAGCGTGCCTCATGTTTACCGTTGAGCAGCGGGAGGCGCTCCGCGACCGCCTCCTCCGACTCGCGCAACAGGATGAGCGCGTTGTGGCTGGAGCCGCCGTAGGCTCGCTCGCCCTTGGCGGCGGCGACCGCTTCTCCGACCTGGACCTCACCTTCGGCATCGCTGACCACGTGCCGGTCGCAGACGTGTTCAAGGACTGGACGCGCACGCTCCTCGACGAGTTCGATGCGGTGCACCTAGCTGATCTCCAGCACGGTCCGACCACCTACCGCGTGTTCCTGCTCCCAGACGCGCTGCAGTGCGACCTCTCGATGACGCCAGCGGCGCAGTTCCGTCCCGCTGGGCCACGTTTCCGGCTGCTCTTCGGCGAGACAGCGGCGGGCGAGTCCGAGATTCCCATGTCGGCGGTTGCTCCTCACCTCTCCAATCCCACACCGGCGGTCGCTTTTGACCTCTTCGGATGGGGCGTTATCTACGCACTTCACGCACGTGCGTGCATCGAGCGCAGGCGTGTCTGGCAGGCTGAGCATTATGTTGGTGCCGTGCGCGACCACGCACTCTCGCTGGCCTGCCTCCGCCACGGATTGACCGCGGTGCAGGCGCGCGGTTACGACGACCTGTCCGCTGAAACCCTCGCGCGCTTCGGGGAAACCCACGTAGGCGCGGCTGAGCTCGGGGCACTGAGCGCCGCCCTCGCCGCATCCGTGCCCGCACTCCTGCGCGAGGGAGAGGAGGCGCGTCTCCCGCACGCTGAAACCGTCGCGCAGTATCTCGCTGACCTGCGCTGAAGCGGAGCTGCTCCTCTCCTCTCCAGGTAGTTCTCCAGGATGGCTCTCACACCTTCGGTTGCATCGGCGAGCAGAAAGAGTGAGCCAGTACGCAGACACTTCATCGGAGACACTCTGGCCTGATTGGTTCGGCAGGGGACGGCAGTGCCACAACCAGCCGTGTGCCTCCTTGGCTGTCGTACATTGCTGCGCCCTGGTCAGTGCTGGCGATATAGCGCTGGATTGTACAAGAAGGGAGGGGTGCTTCTTTCCCTACGGGGGCTTTGCTGAGGACTTCAGCGTCAGTTTTGAGCAGCGCATACATCGATGGAGGTGGGGCAGAGCATGGTCACCTGACAGTGGTTGACCTGTTGCTCGCTGGTGGTGCCGACCCCAACCTTGCGACCAGAATGGCGAGGCTGCCTTATATGCCGCCTGTTTCTACTATCAAGACCCCATCGTCGGAGATCTGCTGACTGCTGGAGCGGATCCCACTCGACGAATGCGTTGGGGCTGGACACCCTTGGGCTATGCCAGAACCTCCAACAAACTCTCCTGCGCTGAGCAGATGAGCAGACATTTCACCTGGGACTGGTTGCATGCGCCCTCTGATGGGAAGCACACGAGGTCAGTGAGCCAGCACGCAATGGTCGCTGACGATAACGTGTTTGCGCGCTTAGCACGTGAGCAGACGGGATTTTCTTTAGGGGAATGGGTACGAGTGGGTGAACTGGAGATTGTCAAGGATTTACTTCAGGCGGGGGGTTCGCCCGCCCTGCCAGGCGAGGATGAGGAAACAGCTCTCATGGTGGTCTGTAAAGGAGGGCAAGCTGATCTTGTCATCCTTCTGCTGGTGGCAGATGCTTCGGTGGACGCAGTCAATGATTACGGAGCCACCGCCTTGATGTTCGCTGCTTCTAAGGGAAATGACAGGCTGATACGCCATTTGCTCGCCGCCGGGGTCGATGTCCACTACCGCGACGCTGATCATGACACCGCGCTGGTTTGGACAGCCTCATGGGCATTTGTCCATTATGCACCTGCTGCACGAGGCAGACGCTTCCATGCCAGCAATCAGATCGGCGAAACCGCCAGGGCGCTGGCCGTAGTCTATCTCCACAAGGAAGTGGAAGCGCTACTCGATGAAGTTGGAGCGCGTATAGGCCCCAATGTGATGGCCGCATGTTGGGGACGGCGGCATGACCTGCAAACCGCTTTGCACGCTGGGGATGTGGATCGGGTATATGTGTTGATTGAATATGGGAAAGTGGCACTCGAACCACCAGTCCTGTAGGTGGAGCTCCCCTCATCTTCGCAATTCAACGTCGTGATGCGACTATAGTGTGGATGGTACTCGATGTTGGAGCAGATTGCGTCCAGTTCCCGGCCTTGCAGTACGCTGAAGCGCAAGCATCTGAGGAACTGATTGAGATTATCTCCGCCCACCTCATGACCAGGAGCGAGCCAACTATGATGCCTACGCTGGATGCAGCCGATCACATCAGCGGCTAACGACCCAGGGAGAGTACCGAGCTGCACGGCATGAGCATACAAAGCTGTGCGATTTTGTTGCTCGTTTAGCTAATCAAGATGAAGCGAGGCAGCGACTCTTAATAAGATAGTCCAGGGATTTCGGCCACCTCTCTCTTTTCAGAGATAGAATGGGATGGCAAGCTGCAACCAAGCGGTATGTCCCGTTTTGGAATGCTTCCTAGCTGGTATCCTACCTTAGGGGGCTTAAAAATTCTCGCCCACTATTTTATCAGCCAGGCAGAGGTAATGTCCAATGGAAACCGCAATCACGCGGTGAAGCAGCACTTTTAGTATATAGGAGGAAGCCATGTCTCTGGATACCTTTGACGTGGTGGTTGTTGGCGCCCGTATCGCTGGCAGTGCTCTCTCTTATCAGCTCGGCTTGCGTGGCTGGAAGGTCGCGCTGATCGAGCGAGGCAGAAGACCCCTCGGCGGCACGCTCTCTGTGCCTATCAACTTTCCTCGCGCGCTTGTTCAGTTCCGTGAACTCGGCTTGTTTCCGGCAATTGAACAGGTGGTGCCTCGGCTTCAAAAGATAAAGACGTTACATATGCAGATCACCTCGGACATTACCATCAAAGGGCCAATACCAGTCTATGGAGGATTTGATTATGGCTACATATTGAGAAGGGAACTGTTCGATGATGTCCTCCTCGGTTACGTTCTCCAACAGCAGCCTGCTATTACGTTCTTTGAGGGTTGGACCGTCGTTGATCTGCTCTATAAGGGCGAACAAGCCGCAGGCGTGCGTATTCAACAACGCTTAGACACAGAGGAGCATGGCTTGCATATCCGTGAATTGTATGCTCCATTTGTCGTAGGTGCAGACGGGCGCTTTTCAAAGGTGGCCCAGTTGGTCGCTGCCAAGGATTATAACGTGCGGACCTCCTATACTACGCTTTTCTATAGCCATTGCGAAGGCATCGACATGACCGGCCTGGGTGAGGTGGCGTTTGTGCCCGCCAAAGATCACCGCCTTGTCGTATTTAGTGATACCGGCGATGGCGTCCAGGTGATCAGTGTATTTTTCCCCGTGGACCAGTATCGCCAGTTTCAGCACCAGTCAGCGGCAGAACTCCAAGCCACCTGGCAAAGTGTGCCTTTGTTACAAGACCGTCTAGATAACCTGCAACTCCACGGAAAAATCATGGGCCTGGCTCCGCAGCCAGGATACTTTCGGCCGGCTGGCGGCCCTGGCTGGGCGCTTGTGGGCGATGCTACGCATTTCAAAGATCCAGCGAGTGGTCAGGGATTCTACGATGCGTTATTTACTGTCCAGCAAACTCTAGAGGCATTAGATATGGCTACAGGTGGTACCCCGCTGACGGCGAAAGCAGCAAGTCAAATATGGCCGGAGGCGGCGGCATTGATGCAGCAAAAGCGCGATAGGGCGTTGCAACCGATGTATGCGTTCACCTACCAGTTTGGAGAAAGCCTTACGCGGGAACCAACGAGGCTGGAGCGCGCGCTGCTCCGCACGATAGCGCGTGATCCTAACGTGACTAGGCAGTTCTTTGGGATTTCGAGCGGTTCAACCGATGTGCGCGCCTTCAATCGCGCCGCACCACTCTACCTGCTGCGAGGGTTGTTCTCGAAATGAAGTTCAATTGGCCCCTCTGCCAGACAGTGGAAGGTGTAGCTCACCACAGCAAGGACAGAACCCATCATTACTTTTCCTCTGCACATAGAGAATGCTCACACTTCCACAGGGCCTTGTGCTCGCCATAGTGTACGACGCGCGCGTCGCACACACCGTCGGCGCCGCGAGATTCTGCCAGGGGTATTCGGATCGGCTTTTCGTGAACAAGGGGGAGTCGCTTCTCCAGAGACAATTTTCCCTCACTGGTGTGACATCCGCTTCTCTTCTCCCGTTTCGATCTCTTTCTCCTGAGCACACTCAACACCTGATGGTGAGTGTAGCCTGATTGGAAGAGACGGGAGGAGAGGAACGGACTATTGGAGTGAACCCCTCGGACCGGACCACGAAGGCAAGTCAACTGAGCCATTCCTCTGTGCTACAGTAGACACAGAGCAAAGGTGAGGTGACGAGTTATGCCAGGACGAACATTTAGCCGAGACTTCAAACTGGAGGTGGTCCGCCAGCTCGCGGAGGGACATAAGCGCCCCGCACAAGTCTGCCGGGAATATCAGTTGGCTGACAGTGTGCTGGCGCACTGGCGCAAGGAATACGAGGAGCGCGGCGAAGCGGCCTTTACCCCCAAGGAGGGGAGGCAGCCCAGTGGCTTTGAAGCGCGCGTCGCCGAGTTGGAGCGGTTCTGCGGGCAGTTAGCCCTGGAGAATGCCGCGTAAAAAAAAGCCTTACAGAGTTATCAAGCTGTGCACGCCACAGCGTCCAGGAACGGCACACGGTGATGCAGATAGTGCAACAAGCCTTTCCACAACTCTCCATCCGTCAGTTATCTGACTGGCTGGGCGTCAGTCGCAGTTGGTACTACGCTTGCCCGTCAGTGAATAAGCAAGCGGAACTGGATGTCGCCTTGTGGGACTCCATTGAGCGGATCGTGCTGGAGTTTCCTGGGTACAACTATCGGCGTGTAACGCACGCGCTGCGCCGGGAAGGCGTGCAGGTCAATCACAAGCGGGTGCTGCGCGTGATGCGGGAAGAATCGCTGCTGTGTCACTTGCAGCGCCACTTTGTCGTGACGACCGACTCGGCACATGGGTATCAGACTTATCCCAATCTGTTGGCCGAAGCCAAGCTAACTGGGCTGGATCAAGCCTGGGTCGGAGAAATAGTCTGTACGCAAATGACAAAAACGGACGTGTTCGCTGGCAGGAGAGGTCGGAATCACGTAGCGAATTTCGACGTGGTCGTCCGTCACCACGACCCGATCAACCAATAATTCCACCAACTGCCGCTTTTGCTCCCACGTCACCTGAGCCAGCCCCTGCTGGACTCGTTGACAAAAGGCCGTCATGGACAAGGCGAGTTGGGCTATATGCTCCTGGTTGTGCGCTTGGGTCAGCAACTGCGCCTCCATCTGACCGATGGCCTCCATTTTCTGCTCCAGATCGCGGCGTCGGCGTTCATATTCTGCCAGGGGAATAATGCCCTGCAAATAGGCCTCCGTCAAGCGGTCGCGTTGCTGTTCCAGGTGGTGGCGTGCCTTTCGCAAATGCTCGCGCCGCGACTGGAGTTCTTGGGGAAGCCAGTGGCCTCCATGTGCGCGTTCGAGGGCCAGGCAAATCTGGTCAGGGTGCGTCAGCACCTCACAGAGATCCTTCCAGACGACTTCATCCAATTGAGCCGCTGGAATGAAGCGCGCCTCGCAGGGACTTTCGGTACCCCGGTGCATCGGTTTGGCTTTGCCAGAACAGAGGTAATATCCATACTTGCCTGCCGTGCGAGCGGTACAGGCACGCAAACAGCGCCCGCAACTGACCAGGGAGCGCAACAAGTAGTGGTGAGCGGTGTTATGGCGCCGGGCAAAGCTCTGATTGTGCGCCAACTTGGCCTGCACGCGCTCAAATTGCTCGTGACTGACAATGGCTGGCACTTGGGCCACTGGGATCCATTCCTCCGGAGACAGAGGAATGGCGGTCTCGTGCGGGCGCCCCAGCGGATGGGTTGCCGAGCGGCGGATCTGCGGGGCGCGGTAGTGCACGCGTCGGCTGTAGAGGGTGCCGGTGTAGGTGGGATTGGTGAGCAAGCCCCGAATGGTGGCCAGACCCCACCAGGGCTTGTTGGTGGGCGAAGGAATGCCCCGCTCATGCAAGGAACGGGAGAGCCGATGCAAACTCATGTCCTGCTCCAGATACCCAGCGAAGAGTTCTGCTACAATGGCCCCCTCCGCGGGGTCAAGCGTGACACCGCTGGGGTCACGTGGGCGGTCGGGATGGACCCGATAGCCATACAACGGATGCGTCCAGGGTAAGAGCGTCCCAGCACGCAGCTTCATCAAGCGGCCTCGTCGCATGCGCTCGGTGATTAAGGTGCGTTCATATTCGGCGACCGCGCTGCGGATCTGCAAGACTAATTGATCATGCGGGTCCTGGCTCATGGGGCGTTCGAGAAACTCGACTTGGCAGCCGCCTCGCTCGAATTCTTCCAGCAACACCATCTGGTGGATGTAGTGGCGCGCCAGACGATCCGGAGCGGTGATCAAGACGACATCCAGTTCCCGATTGCGCACGCAATCCCGTAAGCGATCCAAGCCGGGCCGTTTCAAGCTGGCGCCGCTGAAGCCATCATCGCGAAAAATATGAGCTTGGGCGACGGTCCACTGGCGCTCCTCAAGGGCGTGCTGGAGCTGATCAAGTTGTTGTTCGATGGTTTGGGCCTGTCTCTGGTTGGTCGTGGAAACACGGAGATACAGAGCAATTCGCATCAATTTCCTCCGTAAGCTTGGCTGAAACTGTGACATCATTAATCTGGGACCACTGGAGCAGCAGGTGATATGCTCGATCCCAGCGCTGTTGTCCATCGGGATACGGGGTCGTCTGTCGACGAAGACACCACTGGCGGCGCATGAGCAGATCCTCCAGAATCAGAATCATCTGAAGGATGGGACGACTGGTGAGAGCGGCGACGCCAGGGGCTAAACTCAACGCGGGACCAGGTCAAGTGCAAGCGCGCAGTGCGGATGAAACAAAATTTGTCATTTGCGATCAGCCCATTGACCTCACCTACATCCGCCTGCCGACCACCTTTGTGTATCTGGCCTGTGTCCTGGATGCCTTCTCTCGGCGCTGCATTGGCTGGAAGCTGTCTCGCCAGATCGATACCCGTCTGACTTTGGCGGCGCTGGAGATGGCGTTAGAGACCCGCCCGCCACCACCAGGGGTGATTCACCATTCGGATCGGGGCGTGCAGTACGCCAGCACCGAGTATATTGCTCGGCTGGAGCGGGCGCAGGCACAAGTGAGTATGTCGGCCACAGGCAATCCCTACGACAATGCCAAAGCCGAAAGCTTCTTCAAGACGCTAAAGCATGAGGAGGTCTATCTCCAGGAGTATCAGACATTTGCGGATGCCCAAGCCCATCTTGGGCGATTCATTGAAGCGGTCTATAACCAAAAGCGGCTGCGCTCCAGCTTGGGTTACCTACCCCCAGCCGAGTTTGAGGCCGCTCTGGTGCAAGGTGTTGCTGAGTTGACTTGAGCCACTGGTCCGGTATATGGGGTGCAGTCCAGATCCTCTCGGCTCAGATGGGTGCAGCGAGACAAGGTCAGGAGGGGCGACAAGACGCAGGAGATGGGGTCACTCGACCCCCGCCACTGATCAGCCACTCACACTCACATAGACCACACACCCTTGCCCGCCTGGCTCCACCTTGTACCGCTCAGTGCTGCCCGCATCATCCCCTGGTGCTTGAGGTCCAGGGTTGCCGCTTGACAGTGCTGGTACGCCTGCCAGAAACAGGTCAGTACCTGGAGCGAGGCTTGCACCTCAGTGGAAGTCTCGCTCCAGAGGGGAAAATGGTCCATAGCAGTGCCGAAATGAACAGATGTTGTTGCCCCCATGCTTTCAAGCGTCCGGCATGCTAAGAGGGGATGAAGCACTATCCCTTGCGACCCATCCTTTTGACAGTCCTCTGTGCCTTCGCTGATGGCGTGTCACGTACGCGGAGGTGCGAGTCAGGATGAGGGTGCACAAGACCAGGACATATTCAGCGCCACAACACATTGACCAAGAAAGCGTTATAAGGGGTTGATCCACCCCTGGTAGTAGACTCCTCTCGTGGTGAGAAACATTGGGGCCAGAGCAGATTCAAGGCTAGCCGCTTTCGGCTAGCGATCTTTGTTCACGTGGGGTCGTGGTCTATGGGTGGTTGGCATGTGAACGCGCAATGCGAGCGTTACCTGCCCCATGCTCTTGCCTGCGTCTCGCTGCTCGCTGAAGTGGAGCGCTATCGGCCTGAGATGGGAGATCTGCTCTTCAAGATGGCCTACTACCTCTTCGAGCGCGGGAGGTACCCAGAAGCCGAGCGACTTGCAGCACAAGCAGCGATGCTGAGCGAGCAGCTTCATGGCCCTGACCATCCCGACAACGTTCCTCCACTGCTTTTCTATGCAGCTCTCTCATGGAGAAAGGGGAAAAGTGATTTTGCCGAGAGATTGCTTGACGGGCACTGGCGCTCTGTGAGCAGCATCTGGGGCCAGATCACGACGAGATTGCTCGCACCCTGAATGAGTTGACGGTTGTCTGCTGGCAACAAGGGAGCTATGCCAAGGCTGAGCACTTCTGCCAGCGAGCACTCATCATTCGAGAGCTGAGCAGTGGGCCAGATCACCCTGAAACCGCTGATAGCCTCACCAACCTAGCTAATGTCTGTCATGGGCAAGAAAGCTATGTTGAGGCTGAGCAGGGTTTTAAGCAGGCGCCGGGCATTTGGAAGTCACATTTTAAGCCGGGTCATCCCCAGATTGCGGCAACTCTTGACCACCTGGCAGAACTCTACCTGATGCAGCGCTGCTACGAGCAAGCGAAACTCTGCGCCGAGCGGGCGTTGAACATGTGAGAAGAGGGGCTGGGGCCAAACCGTCCCGCAGCAGGGCTTAGCCTCAAGGTGCTTGCCCAGGTCTACGCTGCCCAAGGGCAGGTTGCGCGGGCAGAGCAGTTGGCGCGGCGGGCTTTATCTATCGCTGAAGATCAACTTGGTCCCAACCATCCGCGAACGGCTAGCTGCCTTCATCTCCTGGCGACCCTCTTCTCCAGGCATGACCAGGAACAGGCGGAGCTTTTGTATCAACGCGCTGGCTATCTATGAAAGCCAGGTTCATCCAGCCTCTCCAGACTTGGCAATAGTCCTTCATGAGTTAGCCCGGTTCTATCAGACACAGGGGGAACCAGCGCAAGCAAGGACACTTTATCAACGGGCGCTGGCAATGTGTGAGCACCTCCTTGGATTTGAGCATCCCAGACATGCCGGGTTTGCCATGACATAGCAACCTAAGACGTTCCTGAGCGCGTAGATTCCCAGCTGCCCATAGGTTGGGTGATGGATCTCTGGGCATACAGAACACTCTGGTGACACATCTCTTTGAAGCCCATCGCTGCTCGTCTGCTCACCTGCCACCATCTCTCATGAATTGTTCCAGAGCAGGGTTGCTTTCAAAGGGATACCGACCATCCTTTGTTTTGCACACGGGCAGTATTAATTGCGCTCTCAAGGATGCGAGCCTCCAAAAATCACAGCCGTATTGTGAGTACAGCATGCTATCTTTAATCAGGTGAGCATCTTTCGCACCGCCTGCTTAAAAATCGGTGCTGAAAGGGGGCATGCTGATGATAAATACAGGGCAAATTAGCCTTAAAAGTGGCTGATCCCTTGATAAAACAGCCCTGCCGCCATATAATGGCTGTGTTTGAGCACGAGCGCCTATTTCTCATAGACGACATCGTGTCTCCAAGGAGGAGTCTTAATGGCTGAGCGTGTTGGTCAGCAACTGGGAAGCTATCGTCTGGCGTGACTGTTGGGACGGGGTGGCTTTGCCGAGGTGTATCTGGGCGAGCAGATAGAACTGGGCACACAGGCGGCCATTAAAGTGCTGAACGCGCAGTTGACGAGCGTAGATATCGAGCGATTCAACGCCGAGGCCAGCACGATTGCGCGCTTGAGCCATCCGCATATTGTGCGGCTGTTGGAGTTTGCTACCGGCGAGGGCACCCCCTTTCTGGTATTGGATTACGCGCCTGGCGGCACGCTGCGCGAGCGCCACCCCAGGGGAACACCACTGCCGGTAGAGGCAATCTTGCCCTATGTCCGGCAAGTGTGCGAGGCGCTTTCCTACGTGCATGAGCAGAAGCTGATTCATCGCGATGTCAAGCCAGAAAACTTGCTGCTCTCTGCGGATGGGAATGTGTTGCTCGGCGACTTTGGCATCGCCACAGTCGCGCAAAGCTCCCACTCGCAGAGTACACAGGAGGCGCTGGGCACTATCACCTATATGGCCCCTGAGCAGATTCAGGGCAAGCCGCGCCCAGCCAGCGACCTGTACGCGCTGGGCGTCATTGTCTACGAGTGGCTAACTGGCGAACCCCCTTTTAGTGGCCCGTTTGGTGAGATTGCCACCCAGCATCTGTTTGCAACGCCGCAACCACTGCGCGAGCGAGTTCCGGCGATTTCAGAAGACGTGGCCTATGTGGTGTCCAGAGCGCTGGCGAAAGACCCGAAAGAGCGCTACGCCACCGCGCAAGACTTTGCTGCCGCGCTCTCAGAGGCCGCTGAGGGCAAAAAGCCGCTGCTCTTTGCCGCCACACAGATCACCCCGCCTTCGCCTGCCAACGCTACCGAATCGGCTGCGAGAAACTTCATCACAGCATACCTTACACATCCGTCCAGTGAGAACCGTCGATCTCTGCACGCTTGGATTTCACCCAGGGTCAGCCGAGCATAAAAGAGGTTCCTGGGTGGTTTCTTCGCGCCAGTTTGTGGTCTTCTTAGCGTTCCCCGCTTGTGCCCCTCCTCGCTTCTGAGAAAGTGGTTGCTTTTTCCTACTCAAGAAGGCACATGTTTTATCCCTGCTCGCTACAGGTTAGCCGCTCGTTGCGCATTCCATGTGGTAAATTAACTGAAAGGTGGACCGATTTTGCACTGAAAGCAGGAGTTGGCCACACGTGAGGCGGCGAACATGAGGCGGGCTGACAGCGACGAGAGCGCAGCTCATCAGAGATGGGCTCGACGGATTGCCCGCAGACCCGACTGGCCTCAACTGACGACAAGACCAGCAGCTCGCATACGCTGACAGGCCGGATTTGGGAGGACAGCATGAACCAGAGCACCCATCCCGAAGAGCTGCCGGACGAGGTCCTGGACGACGTGGCCAGCGTGGTCGGGGCAGAGGTCACTCTTCTCAGTCTCCTACCCGTCGGCGCTCACGAGCTCTTTGGTGCTGCGGTGCCGGGAGGCGTCAATGGGGGTGCCATGCGCGTCCAGTTGGC
>DATBGS010000004.1:0-27490 GCA_036557885.1 Ktedonobacterales bacterium | reverse complement strand
ATGGTAGCAGCATTGTGCGGACCACTCCTGGCACCCCTCCTGACCACCCCACAAACGAAGAGGAGGGTTTTTCTGTATGTTGTGGTTTGAGCATCCCCATCTGAAGCCGGAGTACCTCCAGGCGGCCAAAGCCGCGCCGCCTCCGCCCGCTGAGCCGTTCCCGCGCAAACGCAAGGGACCACGCCCCATCAGCATCCTGGGCTTGCACCTGCCCATGCTGCCGGTGAAGATGTTCCCCTACTATGTCATTCTTCAGGTCTGCGCCGCGATTGAAGCCTGCCACCGGTATATGGAGGAGCAGGGCATCATGCTCTCGATTCGCTACGGCTCCAAGTCATCGGTCTACGACATAGACGCGCCCTGGGCCGCGTACACGACCTTCAGGCTGGGGCGGCAGGACGATAGCGACCTGCGGCGGCTCCTGGGCTGGGAAGTGGAGCGCATGCAGCGCATCCATGAGACGACGCTGGAGACGATCACGCCCTATGAGCGCAAAGTGACGACGTTGATAGCCGCCCATATGCTGACGCAAGTCTATCGAGAGATTCGCAAGCGGCACAAGGCAGCGGTGGCACGAGCGTGGCTGCAAGAGGAGTTGGACGCGATGCGCAAGCACGCGGAGCGGCTGGCGGAGTTCTGGCAGGCGGGAGGAGGCAGGCAGGGGTTGCGCATGCAGGACGTGCTGGCACGCCAGCGCGGGTAGGGGACGGCCCGGCACGGAGGCCGGGGGTACAGGGGGGACGGCCCGCCAGGGTCGGCGGGGCTACGGGCGGACGCAGCAGGCTGCTGGTAGCCCCGGCGTCCCTGCCGGGGAATCGTCGCCAGGGGCGAACGTTGTCGTTTGCGACGATGGCCCGGCGCGGCTGGAGGCGCTACCTGACCAGGTTGGGGGGCGTCTGGCCGCGCAGGTGCGCCAGGATATTGTGCGCGGCGGTGGTCGCCATGAGGGCGCGCGTCTCGCTGGTGGCGCTGGCAATGTGCGGCGCCAGCACCACCTGTTCCATCTGGAGCAGCGCCGGGTGAATGGCGGGTTCGCGCTCAAAGACATCCAGCGCCGCGCCTTGCAGGTGGCCGGATTCCAGCGCCGCCACCAGCGCGGCCTCGTCCACGACGCTACCCCGCGCCGTGTTCACCAGATACGCGCCCGGCTTCATCAGCGCCAGCGTCTGTGCATTAATCAGGTGATGCGTCTCTGGCGTGGCGGGAACATGCAGCGAGAGAATATCGGCACGGCGCAGCACCTCCTCCAGCGGGGCAGCGGTCGCGTGAAGCTGGCGTTCTTCTTCGGGCGGCAATCGCTGGTGGCTGGTATAGAGTACCGACAGGCCAAAGCCCACCGCGCGACGGGCCACCGCCTGCCCAATGCGGCCCATGCCAACAATGCCCAGCGTTTTGCCCGCCAATTCCATGCCCAGCAGCAAGAGCGGCTGCCACCCGGTAAAACGCCCGGCGCGAGTAAAGCGGTCTGCCTCTGGGATGCGCCGCGTCACGGCCAGAATCAGCGCCAGGGTAAAATCGGCGGTGGCGTCGGTGAGCACGCCCGGCGTATTCGTGACCAGAATCCCCAGGCGCCGCGCCGCCTCCAGATCAATATTGTTATACCCAACGGCCATATTTGCCACCAGCCGCAAGGCAGGCGTGCCACGCGCCCCGGCTTCCAGCGCCGCCGCGTCCATGCGGTCGGTCAGCAGGCAGAGCACGTAGTCGTGCCCCGGCAGGCGTGCTCGCAACTCCTCTGGCGACCAGATCGCGCCGGGGCTGGGGTTGATCTCCAGCCCCGCGCCTGCTGCCTGACGCAGCAGAGCCAACCCCGCACCGGGGATGTGCTGCGTCACCAGAATCCGCGCCTCCATAAGCTACGCTCGCCTCCTGCCTAGCCTTCGATAATGCCGCCGTTGCCATTGGCTTCCAGCGGCGCTTTGCCTCCATCGCCTGGCTCGCCAATCACAAGCAGCGCCTGCCCCTGGTTCACCGCCTGGCCTTTGGCAACCTTGATGTCTTTGACCACGCCGCTGCGCGGCGCCGTCAGATCGTTTTCCATCTTCATCGCCTCCAGCACCGCCACCGTCTGGCCGCGCTGCACCAGTTCGCCCAACGCCACCGGCAGATTCAGTACCAGCCCTGGCATGGGCGCTTTAATCGTCGCTTCGCCGCTTTCGTGGCCGCCACCTGCCAGGCTTGCCAGCGCCCGCTCGCGCTCATCTTCCAGGCGCACCTCATAGGGCTGCCCCTCGATCAACACCTCGTAGCGCTGGCCGCCCTCATCATCTGGCTCCAGCCAGCGCACCACCACTTCATATGAGCGATGCCCCAGCAGCAAACTATAGCGTCCGGTGCGGCTGGTGGCGTCTGCCGCGCCAATTCGCAGCCAATCTACGGCCTGCGCCACCCCGTCCAGGCTAACCTGGCGCGGCTGCCCCTCCTCCACCCCAATAGTAATATGCCGATCACCGAGCGAAGCGATATAACGCATGCAGAAATCTCTCTTTCAGCCACGTCGTTTCCTGTCTTGTTGGGAGTATATGCCTCTGGAGAGAAACAGGTCAAGCGTTCTCTCCATTGTTCAGCCGTGCGCTATAATGCTGATACACAAGAAACTGTATAGCAGCGAGGTAGTGCGTGCAATTTTGGAAGCAGCAGATCAGCGCGCCTGGTCCCCAGGTCATCGAACCATTGATGGAGGCACTGCGAACAGCAAGCGATGAGGCAGAGGCCACTGAGCGTTCCCGACTGGCGGCGCTGGCGTTGGGGCGGCTGGGTGCGCTCAGCGCTGTGCCCGCGCTGCTGGAGGCGCTGCGCGATCAACGCGAGGCCGCCGCGCCGCTGCGTGCCGCTGCTGCCACCGCGTTGGGCCAGATACACGCTGAAGCTGCCGCGCGCCTGTACGCGCTGGCCCAATTGCCAGATTCCAGCGCAGAGTGGCACGCTGCCTCTGAAGCGATGCGTTCCTTCACAAGCGAGCCGGTGATTGCGGCGCTCACCGAAGCCCTGCGCGATAGCTCGCCCCAGGTGCGGGCGGCAAGCGCCGCTGCTTTCCTTGAACTGCTGCTAGATGACCTCCCCAACGACTGGCTGGCTTCAGCTTCTGCGGGTTCCGGCTCCGCAGAGGCAGCAGCTCCTGCCCAAAGCCCCTCTTCCCGCGCCGTCGCGCAAGCCGCGCTCGGCCCACTTTCGGAAGCGCTCAAAGACCCGGAATCTGCCGTCCGGCTGCAAGCGGCAACCGCGCTGGGCTGGCTGGGCGATGCCCGCGCAGCAGGCGCCCTGGCCGATGCGATGGCCGACCCGGATGAACGCTGCCGAAGCGCGGTTGTCCTGGCGCTGGGCATGCTGGGCACGCCTGCGGCCCTCAAACCGCTGGCGCTGGCGCTGGCAGACACCAGCAGCATCGTGCGCCAGAGTGCCGCTGAAGCCCTGGGGCAGATTGCCAACCCCGTCGCCACCGGCCTGCTGCTGGATGTGCTGGACAACGCCGAGGAGCCGCTGGAGGTCCGGGCAGCAGTGGCGCGAGCGCTGGGAAAGCTGCATTTCCCCCAGGTTATGTCGCCCTTACAACACCTGCTGGAGGCGCCCGAACCGATCTTGCGGGCCGCAGCTATCGAGGCATTCGGCTCGCTAGGCTCTGGCCGCGCCTACCAACGCATCAGCCCGTTCCTCTGGCGCGACCCGGATCGCGCGGTGCGCCACAGCGCCGCTCGCGCTCTGGCGCGTCTGGCCGGGAACCGCCAGCGCCGCGCGCGTTGGCGGCTGCGCCTGGCGCTGCGTGTAGAACGGGAGGTGCGGCGAGAAGCGCTGCTGATTTTAGAGCAGCACGTCGCGGCAGGCAGCACGTGAAGGCGGGCACGCGGCTCTACCACTTGAAAGACGGACAGTTGTCAAGGCTTGTTTGTTTCTTTCGCACGGGTTATACTCTAGAGCATAAAAGCTCAACGGAGAGGGGACAGGAAATGCGGTACCAACTTCCCATCTGGTGGATGGTCTGGTGGTTCGGAGCAACCATATTGTCTCTTGCCTTTCTGATGATCAATACGCGGCGAAGGCGCTCGCTTACCTACAGCCCTGAGGCAGTGGGAATGACGCTGCCAACACTACGCGAAGACCTGCTCTGGGCAGGGCTGGTCATCCTGGGTGGAGCAGGTGGCATTGGCATCATCCTGTTATTACTGACGGGGGCACATACGGCGCGGGCGCTTATGGTGGCTGCTATTGGCGGAATGGTCATGCTCCTGGGATTAGTGATGCTGCTCAAAAATGGGCTGGCTCCCACTGACGCCATACGGTTGAATACCGATGAGACAAATTGGCTACAAGACCGGGACCAGGATGATCCCGACGACTTAAACCCGCTGCAAATCAGCCAGAAACACCTGCGCATCAGAACCAGTTCCGGGGGCTTTGGTTCCCTCGTTGAATGATACGCCCACGCCTGAGAGAACGTTTCCCAGCGCACCAGCCTTCTTGACAGAACAGGAAGGCTGGTGCGTTTTGTTGGCATGGGAGGTGCAGTTCTTTTAAGCTGGTTGACTATGCCTGCTTTCCGCAGAGACTCCTGAGCAAACACGCGCGTGGGGTATGGCTTGCCAGCGCGCGTGTTTGCTCAGACCGGGACTCTTGGGAAAGACGTAACTAATATTCATGCCAAAGCGTCTTAGGTAGGGAAGTTTGATGAAGCGTGTCCTTTGGCAGGCCAAGCACAGCACAGCTTGCAGGTTGAGTTGTCATCAATCATCGTTGTCACAGTGGGAACGCATATGCCTTGCCTCGCCTCGGTTGTTCCGGCAACGACCGAGGTGTTTCTATTTTCCGCTGTACCCGATTCTATAAAAGGAGATCGTCTTGAGTTCACTTGCGCAAGGAAAGCAGGCGGAGCTTCACGCACGCCTTCGCCTGTCGGCTCAGCGGCTCACACAGTCACCAGCCCCACACAGCCAGACGTTTGAAGGCGCCACCTCCACCAAACCTGGCTGGCTCCTGCTTTTTTTTGACCTGTGCCTGCTCGCAGGCATCTTGCTGATGACGCTGTATATTTCCTGGGTCTATGATCACTTACCTGCTGGCGACCCGGCAGAATACCATAACTATGCTGTTGACTTCTGGCTCAATACCCCGCGCTTTGTCTCCTTCCCCAAGGAATATCCTCCGCTCTCACTGATTCCCTTTTCATTTACTCTCTTCCCTCCAGCGGGCAGCCATTACTACTGGGTGTTTGCCGGATGGATGGCGCTGATTGTCGCGGCATCGTATATCTGGCTGGCGCGCTCAGTTTCGCGCAACAAGGCTATTATCTACGCGCTCTATCTGGTGGTCGGGGCCACCGGCACGCTCTTGATGCGTTTTGATCTGCTGCCCGCGCTGGTCACGCTGGCCGCGCTGATGCTGGCCGAGCGCAAACGCTTCCTCTGGGCGTATGTGCTGCTGGCGGTGGGCGTGCTGCTCAAAATCTACCCGGTGTTCCTGGTGCCCGTGCTCATGGCGGCGCAGTGGCGCGAGGTTGTTCCGACGCCCACCAGCAAAACCAGCGCATCAATATTGCCCTGGATGCAGCGGCTGCGCCTGGCAGTGGCGCAAATCTGGAGCGCGCTGACCATGCGGCGCGGCCATCCGCGTTGGGAAGAAACGCAGACCCTGCGCAGCCAGCTCAAGCCACTGCTGGTCGGTCTGGGCACATTTAGCGGCTTGATCGTGCTAGGGATGAGTATCCCCGCCATTTTTAACCTGGAAGGCACGTTCTCGGTCCTGGGCTATAACCTGTTTCGGCCCATCCAGATCGAATCGGTCCCGGCAACGCTGCTCTGGCTGGGCAGCTTCCTGGGGTTTCCAGTTTCGCCCAACCATTCGTATGTCTCGCTCAATCTGGTTGGGCCGCTGGACGTCGTGCTGAAGCCGCTCTCGCTGCTGGGACTGGTGGTAGGAACGTTGATCGTCTGCCGTCGCGTGCTTCAGGGGCAGCTTTCACTGGGGCAGGCGTTTGTCGCCTCTATTGCCCTGGTGCTGGTGACGAACAAACTGCTCAGCCCACAGTACCTGATGTGGGTGCTGCCACTGGTCGCATATGTCGAGGGGTTTGATATGCTCTGGCTGGTCATCTGCGCCCTGACCACCCTGATCTTCCCCTTTATCTACCAGACGCGCCACCCCATCCTGAGCGTGCCCGCGAACCCGGCCTTTCTGCCAACCATTGCCATACGCAATCTCTTGCTCTTGATAGCCACCTGGCGCGCCCTGCGGCAACACACCGAGCAACCCACGCTTGCGCCCGCCGCCACAGCAAAAGAGATCAGTGCCCTCAAACTGGCCCGCGCTGGCTCGCTGGCGGAACTCACGCCGGTGCCCCTGGAAGCGTCAGACAGTTCCCACGAGCAAACCGATCATCTGGTGCCCTTCAAGCGCTGATCTGAGTGGTGCAGAAACAGTAAGAGAGGCAGGCGCCCGTGTTGGGTGCCTGCCTCTCTTGCTGACTGAACGCTTAGCGCTTCCGCTTTGGCGCAGAGCGGCCTGGCGGCTGCTTGCCCTCTTCCGGGGACGCTTGACGAGGCGTGTCGGGCTGCTCGGTATCGCCCGATCTGGCTGCCCGTGCAGGCGTTTGTTTGGCAGATGTTCGCCGCTGCCCTTTAGCGGCGCCCTGGGTAGTCGCGCGCCTGGCCGGTGGCGGAGCTTCTGGCGCGGGTGGCTCCTCAACTGCTGAGGCTTCCGCCTGCGCCGCCGGATTTGGCTCGCTGAGCGCCTCCAGAGCCGATACCCTGGCAGCCTGTTCGGTGACTTCCGGCGCCTGCCCATTGTTCCTGCTAGATTTGGCGGGCTGCGTCTTCCGCGCGGCGTTCTCTGCTGGTGTCTCCCTTGATGCTGGCATCTCTGGCGGCTCCTCTGGAGACAGCTCGTTGGCTGAGGGAGTAACCGGCGCCACGCTGGCGCGTTCCAGGCGCGATGGGTCAACCAGATCGCTAGGCGCCAGGAACCAGGCGCGCAGCAATTCGTTCGTTTCTTGCTCGCGCTCCTCTTGCACAGCGTTCCCCGCGTGGGAAAGCACCTCCAACCGCGCGCGTGGATTCAGCATATGCAAATCCTCCGCGTTTAGCGGCGAATTGAGCAGATCTTCTTGCCCCCAGACCAGCAGCACTGGCTGGGACAGCATGGAGAAGGCGTTTTCCACGTCCACATCCAGCCTGCCGCTCATGAAGGCCAGCGGCGCAAAGCGCGCGCCATATTGGTGCGTTGTGGCGTAGAGGTGCTGGAGCACCGCCTGATCAATCTTCTCCCGATCAGCATAGCTCTGGCGCAGCAGCAGATAGGCCAGCGCCGGTTTATTCGTCAGCAGCGCATACGGTACCTGGCCCAGGGAACTCACCCCCACCTGGCGCAGGGGCGCTTGCATCGCTTCCAACAGCCACCCCTGCCCATCCGGTCCATCCAGACCCCGGCCATCGGCAGTGGGTGAGTGGACAATCCCGCTGGGGCTAATCAAAACCAGGCGGTGAAACAATTGCTCATCCAGCGCCGCCGCGCCAACGGCAAACGCGGCGCTCTGGCCGCGCGCCACTACCATTGCGGGTTGTTGCACAATTTCGCGGGCAAAATCGGTCACAAACTGCGTATAGAGTTCGCCTGTGTATTCAATGGCGGGGCGGTCAGACAGCCCAAAGCCCGGCAGATCGGGCGCGAAGACGCGAAAGCCCTGGCTCAATTCGCTAAAGTTCTTGCGCCATTCAAACGACGAGGCGCCCAGGTGGATACCATGCAGCAAGAGCACGGGCTGCGCGCCCTGCGGCCCACGTACTTTATAAAACACATCCCCAGAGCGAAAGCGAAAGATGCGGCTTTCGCCTTCCAGAGCGCTTTCCAGCGGCTGGGGCGTCGCCAGAATGCTCCTGGCGGTGACGGCCAGCGCCCCGCCGGTGGCGACGGCGCCCACCAGCGCGACTCCTCGCGCAAGGGTTCGTATGACACCCATATGCTATCCCTTCCTTCCCGGCGGGTGATGCCAATAATCAAGCGGAATAGTTTAAGACGCAACACGACAAAACTCGCAAAGAGCATACCATATGCGCACTCCTCAATGAGCACATCAGCACGCAGAGTGCCCGCTGGCTGGTCAGCCAGAGGGCACTCTGGACATTTTTCAGAAACATGCCTCGGCTTCGACCACCTGATAGCCCCGTGCGCGCAGCACGCCCATCAATTCATCGCAGTGGGCGCGGTCTCGCGTCTCCAGCGTCAAAATGACTTCGACCTGCTGAATGGGCACATGCGAACTCATGCGATGATGGTTCACATCCAGCACGTTCACGCCCTCATCTGCAATCACCTGAAGCAGCCGCAGCAATTCGCCAGGCCGGTCAGGGATGAGCGAATGAATTGCCAGGAAGCGCCCCGCCGCCGACAGGCCATGCTGAATAAAGCGGCTCACCAGGTTAATATCAATATTGCCGCCGCTCAGGGGGCAGACCACCGTATGCCCCTTCACCTCAATCAGCCCGCTCAGCAGCGCCGCCACGCCAATCGCGCCCGCGCCTTCCACCAGGAACTTGCAGCGCTCCAGCAGCAGCAAGACCGCGTGAATGATCTGCTCATCGTTGATCAGCAGCACATCATCCACAAGCGTCTGAATGATGGGGAAGGTGATCTGGCCGGGACGCTTGACGGCGATGCCATCGGCAATGGTGCTGATGACAGGCAGCGTTGCCACCTCGCCTTTGTCCAGCGAGGCACGGCACGACCCCGCGCCAGTCGCTTGCACGCCAATCACGCGAATATCTGGCTTGAGCGCTTTGGCGGCAATGGCAATGCCAGAGATCAGCCCGCCGCCGCCTATGGGCACAATCAGCGTGTCTACATCGGGCTGCTGGTTGAGGATTTCCAGCCCCAGTGTGCCCTGCCCGGCAATCACATCCACATCATCAAACGCCGGAATATACGTTGCGCCGGTTTCGCGCTGCACCTCCATGCAGCGGGCGTAGGCGTCATCGTAGGTATCGCCATACAGCACCACCTCGGCGCCATAGCTGCGCGTGGCTGTCGCCTTTGCCAGCGGCGCAAAGCGCGGCATAAAGATGGTGCAAGGCACGCCTGCGTCGCGCGCGGCAATCGCCACGCCCTGCGCGTGGTTGCCAGCAGAGGCCGTAATCACCCCATGCGCGCGCTGTTCCTTGCTCAGACGCGACATTCTGTACGTCGCGCCGCGAATCTTAAACGAGCCGGAGCGCTGCAACATCTCGGCTTTGAGGTAGACATCGGCGCCGGTCATCGCGCTAAAGGTGCGGGAGTGCACCATTGGCGTATTGGTGATGGTCTTGCGCAGCACTTCCTGCGCGTGCCAGATGTCGGCAATGGTGACGGGTAAGGCGCGGGGGCCAGCTTTGGCGGCTTTGGGCGGGCGGGCAGCAGTGGATGAGGTGGAGCGGGCAGCAGCGGGGGTAGTGGTCGCAGGCTCCTCTGGCGCTTCGGCCACCGCCGAACCATCAGCGCCAGCGCTCTCAGCCGCGCCATCCTGCTGAGCGCGGGAAGCCGGGCTGGATTTGGTCAGGTCAATCGTCATGGCATGCAGCCTCCTCGATGCGTCAGCGCGCCGATGCGCAAACGATCTTCTCACACAGGCATCTTAGCACAGAATAGGGAGGGTTGCAGGTAACGCGCCGCAACTCAGGCGTCAACAAAATAATCGAAATCGAGCTTCTTAATCTCGTAAGAAGACACTTTAGAAACTCCAACATCGTGATCTATCATTAACTGGGCCAGTTGTTGCCCATCAATCAGCACGATCTTGCTATCAATGATGGCAACATATTCCCTGGCCTCATTTGAAAAGCCAGAGGTGGTGATAAAGATGCCTTTTTTGGCGCGTTGTCCCTGCAAAGCACCTGCAAACTTTTGAATCTCCGGGCGGCCAACGACGCCCTCCCACTTCTTTGCTTGAATGTAGATAATATCCAACCCCAGGCGGTCTTCTTTGATAATACCGTCAATGCCACCATCCCCACTTCTCCCAACAGCTTCACCCGCATCTTTTCTTGAGCCGCCGTATCCCATCTTTACCAGCAATTCAACAACCAGGCGCTCGAAAAAGCTGGGTGAGGAGTTCTTGACGCGATTTAGTAACTCTTGCGCCAAATCCTGCCGGATTCTTTGATACCCATATTCCAGCAATTCTTCTGGGGTTTGATGATTGTTGACTTCCGCCTCTGCCCCTAATGCAGTTTCTTTATCACGTCTTGAGGCTGCTCTAAACTCTATATATTCTGGAAACTGCTCAAGAAACTTCACATCAATCTTCTGAGGATTTCTGCCCAGCACATCCAGCCCTCGTTGAGTGATCTTAAAAAAAGAGCGCCTGGTACTCTCAAGCAATCCTGCTTTTTTTAAATGGGTTCGTGACCAGCTTACTCTGTTGTCAACAACGGTTTGCTGCCCACTCGGTAAAAGCTCTTTTCGCTCCTCGTCAGAGAGCTTGAACGTCTGGGCCAGCGCCTCTATTGCATCCCGCAATGAATGCTCCTGCTGGTCAGCAGAGAACTTGAGCAGTGGCAGCATGAAGGATTGAAAATCGGGGATACCCATGAGGATGTCCCTCCTGCAAAGGATTACTGAGCAAAAAGCCTGGGGATACTCCTGTGTGGTGCGAGTATAGCATCAGTTGTGCATGCAGGCAATAAGCAAAAAGAGGCTATTTTCCTGAGCGCGTTTCCCATAGCATCGTCTGGGAGACGGCACTGCAAGCACCGGCAGGGACGCCGGTGCTACAAGCAAAGGCAGCTTCAAGCATTACCCAGCAGCCCACGCGCCACCTCGCGCTGACGCGCCTGGTGCTCTTCGTAGCGCGCCAGCACCTCGGCGGGAAGGCGCGAGCGCGCCTCGTGCCAGGTGATCGGGCTGCCGGAGTTGAGCGGGCCACCATCCACGACCTCGCCCAGAAAGCAGGTCATATCGCCCGCGTCCAGCGTCCCGCGCACACGACAGTCTATGTAGCCGAGCGTTTCTAACAAGATGGGGCTTCCCGTCTGCCGCGCCTCCCAGCGCAGCCCGGCCAGCTTGTCGCCGTCGCGCCCGGAGCGCATCCCCAGCCGCTCAATCAGATGCAGATTCTGCTCGCTCAGCAGATGCAGCACAAAGACGCCGCCCTCCATCAAGAGATGATGGGTGTAGTTGGCCTTCCAGATTTCAATCAGCACACGCGGGCGCTCGCGCAGAATGCTCGCGTTCAATGCCGAAACCGCAATCTGCGCGTTTGCCTGCCCGCCCGCCGTCGTCGAAATTGCTACCAGCGGCGCCCAGAGGGTGCTCGTAAGTTGTTGAATGGCCTGTTCATCCATAGGCTACATCCGGCGGCGCACCAGTGTCAGCACATACTGATACAACCCATCAAACGGGTCCACCAGCGGCTTCGCGGGTGGGATCAGCTTCCCTGCTCGCAAGAGCGCGGCCATAGACGCGAAAAAGTCGGCAACGGGCGCGTAATCCGGGTCGTGGGCCAGATCATGCTGAAATTGCTCAATCTTTCCTGCCAGTGTCGCCCGACGCTGCGCGCCTTGCCGCCCCTTTGCGGTCATCAACATCGCGCCTTGCTCGGCCACCCGTCCCAGCAAATCGCCCAGGTTATCCACATCCTCATCAATTACCGCGTGTGTGGCCGAAAGGTGGTAGCGCTCTGGCAAATTTGCCAGCGACGGCATAGTCGCTTCTCCTGGCGCACTGGTTTCCGCCTGCCCAGCCGTCAGAGTGGGCACGTTCTCCGCCGACGTGTGCCCATTTTGCGCGCTTGTCCCTGAAGCGCTTTTACCAGGCTTGCGTGCTGACTTCTTGCCCGGCGCGGCGGGGGCAGCTTCTAGTTCCGGCTCTGGCAGCGTGTCACTCGTCGGAGCAGCGGGGGCTGCATCCGCCGGAGCACCGGGAGCAGCTTCAGGCGGGGGAACAACGGATGAGGTCAGAGGTTCGGACGGGGCAGGCGCATCAAAGGGTTCAAGCGGGGTCGTAATTCGCGGCGGCGCCTGCTCCGCTGGAGCTTCAATCAAGCGTCGCGCACCAACCACCAGCAGCCCACACAACAGCAGCACGCCCAGCCCAGAACCCATGCCCTCCAATGACAGCAAGCCAGGCCGCGCAAAAAAATAGATAAGACCAGCTCCGAGCGCTACCGCGCCAAGCAATGCCATCACCATCCCTGCCCAGAATCCGGTTCTGGAGCGCGAAGCCTGCGCGCTGGGCACCTTCCCGGCCAGTGTCGCCTCAGCCGTTTCCTCCGCACTCTCGCTCAGCACCAGACCGGCGCCGGACGAATGATTGGGGTCGTGCGAAATTGTCATAATTCCTCCAGAAAACCAGGGATCAATTGCCTCTCTTGTGCATAGTAACACGGCTGACTCCCCGCAACAAGGGCAAAAAGCAACCCGGCATCCAGCAATCCACCTTGACATCGGCTCAAGAGGCATGTTAAGATATTTAAGTATCTAAACTATTTACCGCGTGAAAGGGAGAAGGCACTATGGCGTCTCTGAAAGACGGTGTGGAGACAGGCGAGAACACAAGCTCTGCGTCCAGGGACCAGCAGTCCGCAAGCGCCATGTCCGTGAGTGGCACGCAGTTGCTCGTCACGGTCAGCGGACTCTTGCTAGGCATGCTGCTGGCTGCCCTGGACCAGACGATTGTCAGCACCGCCATGCCCACTATTTTCCGCGAACTGGGCGGCAATCTTTCCAACTATTCCTGGGTCTTCACCGCCTATCTACTTACTTCCACCGTGACCGTCCCCATCTATGGCAAACTTTCCGACCTGTGGGGGCGCAAATGGTTCTTTATGGGCGGCATCGTCATGTTCCTGATCGGCTCCGCCCTCTCTGGCGCCTCCCAGAGTATTACGCAACTCATCATCTTCCGTGCCATTCAGGGCATCGGGGCGGGCGCCATCATGCCCATTGCCTTTGCCATCATTGGCGACATCTTCCCGCCAGCCGAGCGCGGCAAATGGCAGGGCTTGTTTAGCGGCGTCTTTGGTCTGGCAAGTATCGTCGGCCCCGCGCTGGGCGGCTACATCACCGATAACTTCTCCTGGCGCTGGATTTTCTATATCAACCTGCCGCTGGGCGCTCTGGCGCTGGTGGTGCTCTTCTTCACGCTGCCGGTCTTCCGCAATGCGCGCGCTTCGCGCAGCATTGACTACCTCGGCACTGTGCTGCTGCTGGTTGGCGTCACGCCGCTGCTGCTGGGGTTCTCTCTGGCGGGCGATGGCCCCGGCCAGTACGCCTGGGATTCCTGGCAGATCATCACCTGCTTTGTCATTGCAGGCGCGAGCATTCTGGCGTTTATCTTCTGGGAGTTGTATGGCGCCAAAGAGCCGGTGCTGGACCTGCGGCTCTTTAAAAACGGCATCTTCGCCATCTCCAACCTGGCGACGGTGATGATCGGCGCGGCCATGTTTGGCACCATTCTCTATATCCCGCTGTTCTTGCAATATGTGACAGGCGTCACGGCCACCAATTCCGGGTCGCTGCTCACCCCGCTGATGATGGGCTGGGTCGTTGCCAGCATCATCTCTGGGCAACTGCTCTCGCGCTGGGGCCGCTATAAGATACTGGCGATTATCGGCGTGGTGCTGGCCTCCGTTGGCATGTTCCTGATGTCGCGGGTGGTGGTGAGCACCAGTCAGGGCAGCGTCGTCGTCAACATGATTATCCTGGGTCTGGGCATGGGCACCGTGATTGCCCTCTTCACCATCGTGGTGCAGAACGCCTTCCCCATTCACAAGATTGGCGTCGTCACCGCCGCGCTGACCTTCTTCCGCCAGATCGCCAGCACCATTGGCACCGCCGTCTTTGGCGCCCTGCTGAGCAATCAGTTTAACAGCACATTCCCTGGGCAGTTGCAGGCGGCCTTCCCCAGCAACACCCCACAAAGCACGCTGGATAATCTGCAACAGAACTTTGCCAACTATAACCTGCTGGGCCTGCCTGCTGATCAGGTGAAACAGATTCACGATGGCATTGCCCAGCAGATTGCGCAGCAGCTCATTCAGCAGCAGGTGCCGCCTGCCGCTGCCAGCCAGCAAGCCGGCCAGATTGCCACCACTACCCTGCAACATCTCTTTGACGCGCTCAAAGGGGCGCTGGTTTCGGGCATCCAGGAGGTCTTCTTCGTGGCCTTCATCATGCTGTGTGTTGCCCTGGTGACGGTGGCTTTCTTGAGAGAGATTCCGCTGCGCAAGCAAGGCGGGGCGCCGGGCCTGGCAAGCATGGCCGAAGGCGGCGCCGAGGCAGCCACTTCAGCGCGGGAGCGCCCCAGCGCTTCCAATCTGATCGAGCGCGAGCTTGAGGGCTTTGCCCAGGTGGATGACGAGAATCAGTCTGTGCCCGCGCTGGAAGGCGCAAGTGAAGAGGAGGGCACCGTCGCGGGGAAAGGCAGCGCGTCTGGCGGCGATTGACCTTTGTAGCGCGCCAGTCTTTCAGGCTGGCACACTTTCTGCGCAGTGAGCACCTATGCAACCATCGGAAAAAACACACTATCCCGAAAGGCGAGATGGCTCCCCCTCCATCTCGCCTTTCCCTCGTGAAGCGAGAGCCGCTGGCACCCTTCCGCCCGGCCTGACGGCTGAACAGGCCCATTCGCTGCTCGCAGAGCTAGAGAGCCGACCACGCGGCCTGCTGCTGGATGTAGATGGCACACTCAGCCCGATTGCCATTACGCCGGAAGAGGCGCGCCTGCTGCCAGGAATTACAGCATTATTGGAGCAGGCACCCCAGCGCTTTGAGGTCGTGGCAGCCATCTCAGGCCGATCTGCGGCGGACGCGCGGCAGATCGTTGGGGCGCCGCATCTGCTCTATATCGGCAATCATGGGCTGGACCGTTGGGAGCCAGGCAAATCTGCGCCAGAAACGGCCCCAGAAGCCGTCCCATTTCTGCCAGCCATCGCCCAGGCGCTGGACCAGGCCGAGCAAAAACTCGCTCCCCGGCTGCCAGGCGTATACGTTGAGCGCAAAGGCGCCAGCGGCTCGGTGCATACCCGACGCTGCGCCAACCCGCAGCAGGCGCTGGAGATAGTCGTAGAGGCGCTGCGGCCAATAGCGTACCAGTTGGGCCTGCGGCTGACGCGGGGCAGGCTCATTGCCGAGTTTCGGCCCCCGATTGCGCTGGATAAGGGCGCTGCTGTCGAGCGGCTGGTAGATCAGCATGGACTCACCAGCGCTCTCTACATGGGCGACGACATCACCGACCTGGACGCTTTTCGCGCGCTGCATCGGCTCAGAGAAGCGGGGGTCTGTATGGGGATAGCGGTAGCCGTCTTGCATGAAGAGGGATCATCCGCCCTGGCAGCCGAAGCCGATCTCGCGCTGCCCTCCATTGAGGCCGTGCCCGCGTTCCTGGCCTGGCTGCTGGATGCCGTGTAGAAGAGGAAACGTCACTCTGGCCGCTTGTAGCCCCGGCACGGTGGCCGGGGCTACAAGCAGAGCTAGTGTTACCTGCCGGGGCGAGGATAAGGAGGCTGCCCGCCGCTGTGTCGCTGCCAGGGTAACTCATCCTCATCGTCAGGGTTGCCCTGGCCGCTTGCATTGTACGGACGGCTGCCGTTGGCCGGAAAGCCCTGGCTTCTATTCGAGTAGCCCTGGCCGGTAGTGGTGCCGCGCTGCCAGCCCGCCTGAGTCCAATCACTGCCCTGCTGCGCGCCGCCAGAGGGATAATGGTACGCGCCATGCCGTTGTTCAGCCTGATCCCAATCGGCATCATCCTCCCAATCATCCTCATCCTCATAGTCATCCTCGTCATAATAGCCGTCGTCGTCCTCATCCTCCTGCCGACCACGCCAGAGGGCACCCACCCCATTTTGCCAGCGCGCCACCGCCCCAAAGCCAGCGCGCTGTGGCGCTCCTGCTGTGCGGTTTGAGCGGTTATAGTAATAGAAAGCCGCGCCGCCGCCGCCCAGCACCACCACTCCCAGCAACAAGAGCAGCACCAGCAGCAAAGTCAGTCCACCGCCGCTTCCGCCGCCGCTGCTGCCAGGGCCGCCGCCACCATCACCGTCACTGCTCCCATCATTTCCCGGCGTGGTCGAGACACCAGCCGTAGCGCTGCTGATACCCGTTTCTGTCGGCGTCAGCGTCAGCGTGGGTGTTGCCGTTTCAGTGGCGGTTGATGTACCGGTTGGCGTAGAGGTTGCCGTTACGTTTGGCGTGGCCGTCCGCGTGGCCGTTGCCGTCGGTGTCGTCCCAGGAGTATCGGTCGCCGTTGGCGTTGGGGTATCGGTTGATGTTGGCGTGTTGGTTGGCGTGTCGGTTGGCGTATCAGTCGGGGCAGTGGCTGCCGGAGGAATAGCTGGTGTACTGGCAGAACCAGCAGTAGCGGTATCAACCGGAGTAGCCGTATCAGCAGGAGTTGCCGTGCCAGGAGCAGAGGCAGCGGGCTGAGCCAGGGCAGGCTGGCTTGTCAACAATACCAGCACCACAACCAGCACCGCCAGCGCGGAGATCAGCAGAACGAGATGTCGCGTAGCACGAATGGTGCCGGTAGATCGTCTTAAGCCCGGCAACACAGCCCTCTTTGCCACGCGCAGCCTCTTCTCTCCCCCATCTGGGGACTTCCGTCAAGAATATCTTTGCAACACCTCAGATTGACTTAGTATAGCGCGATACGATACCAACGTCAAGCTGCTGAGCTTTCTTACGCTGCAAGCCGCTGGCCTCTTCTGGAGCGCTACCAGCCATTCTCGTCTGGAGGAAAGTTCTGCCACTCGTCGCGCGTGCCGGGGCGCGACCGGCCTCCTGAACTGCCACGCGGGGGTGGCGTTCTGCCGCCTCCAGAAGACCCGCCACGACGCGGCGGCTCGTAGCCTCCCCGCTGATCCCTTTGGCTGCCGCCCTGCTCCCAGTCGTCGCCGCTCCAGCCGCCCTGTGTATCTTCTTCCCAGGGGCCTTGCTGGTTCTCCCACTCATCAACTTCGCCATCTTGCGGCGAGTATCTCCCGCGCGTGCCGCCACGCGGCGCCACCTGCGCCCGCGAGCGCGAAGGCGGCGGCCCCGGCGCAGGCGCAGCCGCCATATCAGCCGGAGGACGAATCCCCACAAAATACCAGATCAGCACGCCAAAAATCGCCAGAATGACCAGCCCCAACAGCGCTACCAGGAGCGTCAAGACCGTGCTGGAAGTCGCGGATTTTGGCGTGCCTCCAGTGCCCGTACTCACAGGAACAGAGGTCGCAGCAGGCGGGGCTGTTGGGGAGGGCGATGGCGTCTCGGTGGGGCCAGGCGTTGCCGTCACCGCGCCCACAGTAAGAGCTTGCGAAGCAAACAGCGGCGGCAGCGCCCCTGGGGCAGCTCCATTCGCCGGATGGGAGGCCGCAAAAATCTGCAAATTGCCGCTCAAGGTGGTGGGCAGCGTCACCTGCTGGGAAGCGTTGCCATTGTTATCTACTGTCATCGTTGCCAGAAGCGTTGCCTGGGCCTGATTCGCCAGTGAGTTGGTAAGTTTCACATCAACGGGCTGGTTTCCTGGCAAGAAATTATTGAGATTTACAAGGATTGAATCGCCACCGTTGAAGAAAGCGGGCTGGGGCGTACCAATGGTTGGCACTGCTGAAGAGAGTACCTTAAACACGCGGTTGGCCGGAACAACCTGGGGCGGGACATTCGTGTCGTTCGGGTCATAGGCGCAGACAGCAAACGACCCGGTATCGGTGCCGGGCCACTGGAAATTGGCAACCCATGTGCCATTCTGGTCAGCCGTGAGAGGGCCAGCAAGCGACTGGCTCTGGCTCAAGGTGGGCGCATTGTTTGGGTCGCCGCAATCTGGCGTATTGTAAAACAGTTTGATGGTTTCGTTCGGGTTCCAGCCCTGCCCCTTCACCTGCACGCCCGTTTGGATGGGGCCGCTGGCACTGGATGGGCTGGTAATATTACTGGCGGGCGCGGCGGGAATCTGGGCAGCAGTTCCCTTTGCCTGCGCCAACGCTCCAGGCAGAGCGAGCGCCGGGCCTATCGCCAGCGCCACCAGTACGAGGCTAAAGAGCCAGCGCCAGAGCGCAGATCGAGACAAAGCCATGTACCCCCTCGTCATCCCCTGCATTGGGAAGATTGCTTACATCGGATGTGCCCGCCGATGGGACGCGCTATCTTGCTTCTCTCTCTTATCCGTTTTCCGGCGTCAGGGCAAAGCGGCGGCCTTCAATCTCCACAACGACATTTGCCCCGGCACGCAGCGCGGCCAATTCGCGGCGCAGGCGATCATTCTCCTGAATCAGTTGCTCCATGCGCTTGTGCAGGTTGGAAAGGGAGGAGGCCACCCGTGTAAACTCAGTTTCCATCATCGCCTGCATCTCTGCTCGCGTGCCCAGGCTTGAACCAACCACCGCGTTTGGTGAGGTTGTCACCAGGCTTGCATCCCCCCCTAGCTGGGCCAGTGGGCCGCTGGCTGGTAGCGGACGAGGTTCGTTATCACGGATTTGCATAGGTGTTCCTCTTTTCATTCGTTCCTGAATGCGCGCCCACAATTCTTCAATGCGCAAATCAACCACCCATTCCCTCGGATAAAGACAGGTGGGAAAACTGCTGGGTTCTCAAAGTGCCTGTACTATATTCTAAACGGACCAGGAGAACAAACAAAACAACCTTTTTTGGCTATTCGCTCGCTTAAAGCTGCCTGGCAGTGCCACGACCAGATCAGCCGCGCTTCCCGTTGAAGTTGGTCCCTAGCGCCCGGAACAGCCGGTCAAGCAATCCAGGTTGGCTCTCCAGTTCCTCCAGGGGCACTTCCTCGCCCAGGATGCGCCGCGCCGCGTTGGTCAGGGCGCGGCCAGCGCGTGATTTTGGCTCCAGCACCACCGGCTGCCCCCGGTTGGTTGCCACAATCACCGACTCATCTTCAGGCACCAGGCCAATTAAGCCCACATGCAGCACTTCCAGCACATCGGCCACGTCCATCATATCTCCGCGCCGAATCATATCGGGCCGCAGCCGGTTAATCAGCAGCAGCGGCTCTGGCTTGCCTGCCGCCTCGATCAGCCCGATGATGCGATCAGCATCGCGCACCGACGCCATCTCCGGATTGGTCACAATGATCAGTTCATCAGCGCCCACAATGGCATTGCGAAAGCCCTGCTCAATCCCCGCCGGGCAATCAATAATCACAAACTCAAACTGGTCACGCAATTGCTGGCAAAGCTGCTCCATTTGCCGACTGGAAACGGCGTTCTTATCGCGCGTCTGGGCTGCTGGCAGCAGCGCCAGGTCTGGCAGGCGTTTATCTTTAATCAGGGCCTGACTCAACTGGCAGCGGCCCTCCACCACATCCACCAGATCATACAGGATGCGGCTCTCCAGCCCCAGCACCGCATCCAGATTGCGCAGGCCAATATCGCCATCCACCACCGCGACGCGATGCCCCAGGAGTGCCAGCGCCGCGCTGATGTTGGCCGCTGCCGTCGTCTTGCCAACGCCTCCCTTGCCCGAAGTAATCGTCAGAACCCGGCTTTCCATTCTATGCTCCATTCGCTCTGAAAAGAACGAGTGTTTATCAGCACATTAGCGCCGCCGCCCTCGGCCAGCATTCCAGCTTTCCACCACAATCTGCCCATCCCGCACCGACGCGATTTCTGGGATGGCCGGGGCCAGGCTGCCATCTTCTGGCGGGCGGCTGGTCAGGCTCCCAATGCGCAACTGCACCGGAGCCAGCCCCAGCGCGCAGACTACCGCCTGCTCATTCTCCGGGTAGCCCGCGTGCACCGTCCCGCGCACCATCCCCCAGACCAGCACATCGCCCCCGGCAATCACCTCGCCCCCCGCGTTCACATCCCCCAGAACCACGACCGACCCCGCGTAGCGCAAACGCTGGCCGGAGCGCACCGTGCGGCGGGTCAGCAGCGTATCGGTGGCATCGCGCCCTGGGCGAATCGGCAGGTCGGGCGAATTGCCCTCCAAAGGTGAATCGCGCCCGGTGAGGCCGGGCAACAGGCGCAGGTCGTTCAGTTCCTCGCCCCCCACTTCCCTCCACGTCATCTCGTAGCGCGTCAGCACCTGCTGAAGCGTCTGTAGCTCTTCTGCTTGCAGAGGCCGCTGGCGGGTATCCAGGCTGAGCAGCGCCCCATGAAAAAACGTGGGCGCCTCCTCCAGCCGCGCCGTCAGCACCTCCAGCACCTGCGCCCAGGTATAGTTTGGCTCTAAAGTCAGCAGCAGCCCGTTGCGCGTGCCCTTGAGGAGCCTGCGCGCCAGCGTCCGGCTGGTTTCTTCGGTATGTTCAATCTGCTCAACCAGTTCTTCGCTCTCGCTGTCGGTAGCGGGCTGGTTCTGGGCATCTTGCGAGTGCATACTTGCTCCGCATTCATTAGGGTGCTCAGAGATGTCTGGCGCTCGTGTTGGTGCTCGCGCGTTGCCTGTAGCTACTGCTGTGGATTTCGCTCCGTGCCGCTGTTTATAGGCCGCTTTGCTGTTGTACCATAGCACAGAAGAGGACGACTGGCAAGAAGTGGGAGCTGCTGAGATTGCGCCGCGCAGCAGCACATGCCATAATGCAAGAAGAAAGCATGGAGACAGGTTTCTGCTGGCAAGCGACCAGCACTGTCATGGAAAGCAATGATACGTAGATTTAGAAAACTGAAGCGGATGTTGACCCGCGCCCCGCGCTCAGCCGTCTTAATCGCCAGCCCGCGCGTCCAGCAGGATAAACACATCACCAGGCGAGTCAGGGAACTGCTCCAGCAGCGCGGAATCATTCTGGACGAGGTGTATCCAGTGGCTACGCTCGATGGCAAGCCTTCAATGGCAGGACGCTGGCAAAGGGCTGGCGTTGATCTGGTCATCGCCGCTGGGGGCGATGGCTCGATTGGCTGCGCCGCCACCCACGTTGCCCGCAGCGCGCTCCCGCTGGGCATCCTGCCGCTGGGCACCTCCAACGATTTTGCGCGCTCGCTGCGGCTGCCGCTCGACCTGGAAAGTGCCTGCCAGACCATCGCAGAAGGCAAGGTGCAGGCGATAGACCTGGGCAGCGCGGCGCCAGCCGTAACCACACCCTACGCGCTCAATCCGGGCGAAGCGCCGCGCTCTAAACAGGTGGCCGCACCAACTGGAGGCTTCCAGTATGCCTACTTTACCCACGCCCTGACGCTGGGGCTGAACGTCGCCTTTGCGCGCATGGCAACCAGTGAGACAACCCGCCAGCTTTTTGGCGCGCTCACCTATCCCATCGCGGCGCTGGGCACGCTGCATACCTTCCAGGCAATGGACTTTACGCTCACCTTTCATAGCCCGGCCTGCCCGCTGGTACGCGAAGATGGCAGCGATGATGAGCTTGAGCCAGATCACCCGTATCAGTTTCAAGCGCTTCAGGTCGCGGTGCTGAACTCACCCATATTCGGCGGCCAGTTTGAATTCTCGCTGGCCGGGGTCCAGTTAGATGACCACTTACTCGATATTTTAATCGTCGAGCGCTTCCATCCAGGCCAGTTGGTATCCGGCGCCCTGACCGCCCTCGCTCCCCCTAAAGACGGGTGGCGCGAAGCCAGAAGTAGCGAGTTTCCGGGCATCCATCACATCAAAGCGCATGGAGTGACGATTGAAACCGCCGAGCCAGCCGATGTCACCCTGGACGGCGAGATACGCGGGCGCACGCCCATACATGTTGTTTCCGCCGCGCGAGCACTCAAGGTGATGGTGCCAGCGGCGGCTCTGGTGCCAGAAGCACAGAAAGAAAGCAGTGGAACGAGCAGTGGTAGCTGATGAATTGCTAGAAACCTTTGCCCGCGAGTATCCGTTTCCCTTTGACCCCTTTCAGCGTGAAGCGATTAAGCATCTTTGCGATGACCGCTCGGTCCTGGTGGCCGCGCCAACGGGAACAGGAAAGGCGCTGGAGGCATCTACTCCGGTACTCACCCCGACAGGCTGGAAGGCGATAGGCGAGCTTCAAGTTGGTGATCTCGTTATCGGTGCAAGCGGACAACCAGTGCGGGTGATGGGAGTTTATCCCCAAGGAAAACGCCCCGCTTATCGTGTCACTTTCAACGATGGCGTCTCAGTTGTTTGCGACCTGGATCATCTCTGGGCAGTCAACACTAAATCTCGCAAACATGAGAAGCTCCCCTGGCGCGTGCTCACCTTACGGCAAATTCTGGCCGAAGGATTATCTGATGGGCAGGGAAGGCGGCACTTTATCCCACTGGTAGAGCCGGTGGCCTTGCATCACCCTAAACCAGCCGAAGCACAGATGACTGTAAGGCTCCTTAGACAGAGAATGGGGCTTACTCAACGCGCCCTGGCTGCCAGACTTGGAGTACCCAAATGGTTTGTGGCTGACCACGAGAAAAACCGTCTAATCCCCAGCGCTCAATATCAGCGTGCTGTTGCTGAAGTTTTGGCCGCGCTCGGTCCCTATCCTCATCTGCCTCCTTACTTGTTAGGGGCGCTGCTCGGCGATGGTGGATTCTCAACAGGTATGCTTCGCTTTACATCAGCAGATAACGAACTTGTTGAAAAAATACGAGCATTACTTCCCCCTGGAGTGGCTTTGCAAAAAGCTGCCAATACCCTCTATGATTGGTATATCGTCAGCCGACCAAGAGGGACACAAAACCCAGTAGTTGCTGCACTGTACAAACTTGGGCTTATGGGCCATCGCGCAGAGGGCAAATTCATCCCTCATGCGTACAAGTTTGCCTCTGTGGAAGACCGCATATCCATCTTGCAGGGCTTGCTGGATACTGATGGCAGCATTGGGGCAACTGGATATGATTTAGAATACATAACAGTTTCTTCGGCTCTAGCCGAGGATGTTGCTTTTCTTGTTCGTTCTCTGGGCGGGCGCACCCGGATTCGGCAGAAGGTTACTGGCTCCCAATTAGCTTATCGCATGCACATTTCCTTACCTGGTGGGATTGCCCCATTTTCACTGCGGCGCAAAGCAGAACGCTATGCCTCGCACACACGATATAAACCCTACCGCGCTATTACTGCTGTCGAGCCAGCGGGCGAAGCAGAAATGGTGTGCATTGCCGTTGATGCGCCCGATGGCCTCTTTGTGGTTGATGGCTTTGTCGTAACCCACAATACTGTCGTGGCAGAAGCGGGCATCTGGCTGGCTCGTAGACAGGGCAAGCGCGTGATCTATACCGCGCCGCTCAAGGCGCTCTCCAACCAGAAATTCCGCGACCTGCGCGAGCGCTACGGCCCGCAGGCCGTTGGCCTGGTCACAGGCGATATTGTCGAGGCGCATTACGCCCCCATCGTCGTCATGACCACCGAGATTTACCGCAACATGCTGCTGGAGGCCGAGGCGCGCGGAATCAGCGAACTGGACGACGTGGCCTGTGTGATCTTCGACGAACTGCACTACGTCAGCGACCCGGAGCGCGGCCCCGTCTGGGAAGAGGCCATCATCCACTCGCCCAAGCACATCTTGCTGGTGGGGCTTTCGGCCACCGTCAGCAACGCCGAAGAACTGGCCCTCTGGATCAGCCGCGTGCATCGGCCTATCAGCCTGGTCTTTCATACGGAGCGGGCGATTCCGCTGGAGCATTACTACTATCTGGATGGGCAGTTGCATCTGGTGATGGATGCAGACCGGCGGCGCATCGGGCGCTTCCCCAAGATTGGCGGCGAGGCCAAAAAGCGCCGTGATCGTGGACAAGGCCGCCGCTTCACTTTTGGCGATGCCGCCAACGAGAAGAACGGGCAACCGCTGAACGGCCAGGCCAACGGGCAACCCGACGAGTTTGCTTCACCTGCTGGCGCCACTGAACAAGCGGCCCAGGTAGTCCGCCCGCTGGTCATCCGCGAGCCGGACCCGGAGACACGCCCCAAGCCCGGCGAGCGCGAAGCCACCGAGCCGGGCGAACTGCTCAACGCCTTGCTGCGCGCCAACCTGCTGCCCTGCATCTACTTCCTCCCAGGCAGGCGCATTGTGGAGGAAACGGCGCTGGGCGTCAGCAGCCAACTGCTGGTCACACCAGCAGAACGCGAACTGCTCAGCGAAGAGGTCAAAGCCTGGCTGGGCGCGCTTTCGCCAGAGGACCGCGAGCTAGAGCAGGTGCGCCGCCTGACGGCGCTGCTGCCGCGCGGCCTGGCCTATCACCATGCCGGGCTGCTGCCGGGGCTGAAGGTGCTGGTAGAAACACTCTTCCAGCGCGGGCACCTGAAAGCCGTCTTTGCTACCGACACGCTGGCGCTGGGCATCAACATGCCCGCGCGCTCCGTCGTCGTGGGCAGCCTGAGCAAATTTGATGGCACTGAGATGCGCCTGCTCACCCCCAACGAATACCAGCAGTTGACCGGACGCGCCGGGCGGCGCGGCATGGACGAGCGCGGCGCGGCCATCCTGCCCTATTCGCCCTGGGAAGCCTTTGAGCCAGCCTTTGCCGCGCTCACGGGCAAGCTCCTGCCGGTCAACAGCGCCTTTGTCATTCGCTACAACTCCATCCTCAACCTGTGGGGCGAGGGTGATGTAAACCGCCTGCGCCGTGTGGTGGCCTCCAGCTTCCGCGAATTTCAGCGCTACAGCCGCCACCTGATGACAAAAGAGCGCCAGTCCCGCCGCGCCGATGAGTTGATTCGACTGGCCCAGGGCGAAGAGGAGGAGGGGGCAGGCGGCGCCATCCGCATTGAGGGGCAAAAGCCGCGCCGCGCCCTGAGCAAAGCAGGCGCCGCCGAACTCTACGGCACAATTCAGGTGCTGCAAACGCTGGATTACATCAGCCCGGATGATCGCCTCACCATCAAGGGGCGGCTGCTGCGCGACATCTTTCATCCCGCCGGGATTCTCTTTGCCGAACTGATTGCCGAGGTGCCGCTGGATGAACTGTATCCCGCTGAAATGGCGGAACTGGCAAGCTGGTTTACCTTTGACGATGACCGCCCGGTGCGCAACCGCAATGCCCTTTCCGGGCGCTTGATAGACCTGCGCCGCGACGTAGCGCGTGTCGTGCGGCGGGTGCAGTTTCTGGAGACAGAACTGGGGGTGGAGGTCACGTCGGGCATCTCCGAGTCGTTCCACAGCCTGGCGCTCAACTGGTGGCGCGGCGGCACGCTGGCTGGACTCCAGCGCCGCATAGACCTGGCCGAAGGCGACCTGCTGGTCACGCTCAACCAGACGATTGACCTGCTGCAACAGGTGCAATCAGCGGTAGGCAAAACGCTGGACGACCAGGCGCTCTGGCACAGTGGTGGGGACCACAACGAAGAGTGGGCACGCGAACTGGAGGCAGCACGTCTGCGGCTGATGCGCGTGCGGCCTTTGCTGGCTTCCGCTACCAAAGGGCTGCTGCGTGGCATCGTCCTCCAGAGCCGCACTGTGCCTTCAATGGCGGTGCAGGTGGCAGGCGAGCAGGTTCCGCTGGATATGGAAGAGGACGAAGACCGCCGTGATTTGCGCGTGGACCTGGCGGAAAATCCGCCGAGCGCCCAGCCCGTCAGGACTCGTTCGCGGGCACGCGGCCCCCGGCCATCCCAGCCGTGAGCGGCAAAGTGTGAGCTAGTTCACAGCAAACAGGTGAGCAAGTCGCTATAATAGGGGGGCAGTGCGCTTCTTAGGCAACATATGGTCCCCCGACCATTGTTCCTCACCATTGCGACCCGTCCAGTAGATTCGGAGAGGCGCCTGTCTTTCCCTTCTTCCAGCCAGCGCTACAGAGCCAGCATCAGCGGCGCAGGACGCGCACCACCGCCGCAAATAGCTCATCCAGATGGTCGGTAAAAAAGTGATCGGCCTCTGGGATGATCTCAAGCTGCTTTGGCTCCGGCAGCGCCGCAAACCAGCGCTGCACCTCGGCCAGCGGCCCATATTGATCGAGCGCCCCCTGGACAATCAGCTTGGGCCTGGCGCATTCAGCCAGCGCCTCCGCGCTCAGCAAGCGTGTGGGAATCCCCGCGCCCACCAACTGGCTAACCCGCGCATCCGCGCAGGCCACGCGCAGGCCAACCCAGGCGCCAAAAGAAAAGCCCGCCACACACAGCGCCACGCCAGGAAAGCGCTGCTCCAGCGCATCCAGCGCGGCGCGCACATCCTCTTGCTCGCCCTGCCCCTCATCATAGCTGCCGGTGCTCTGCCCCACGCCGCGAAAGTTAAAGCGTAATGTGGGCATCCCCACCGCGTTGAGCGCCCCGGCTAACCGAAATACCGTTTTATTGTGCATCGTGCCGCCAAACATGGGGTGTGGATGGCAAACAACTGCCGCCATGTGTGGGACTTCCGCCGCCTCATCCGGCAGGCGCAGCAGCCCCTCCAGGTGGCCGTGCGGCGCGGGAATATCCAGGTGTTGAAGCTGTGCCATAGTGACCTCATCCAATCGTTTCATCAGGGAGATGATGCGTTCAGTATAGGAGGCAGGGCCAGCGCTTGTCCAGGCAAAGCCGCGCCTCCAGTCACTTTGCTTCTTGCTCAGCTTGTTGTACACTGAGGAAAGCAGGAAGAATTCTGCCAGCGCCGCCGGACGCAGGGCATGTGGGCGGCAGGCGTTTGGGCAAAGCCACAGCAGAGGAACGCGGGGAGCAAATCTATGGCAAACTGTTATCAATGTGGGTCAAGCGTCGAACCAGAGGATCGCTTTTGCTTGACCTGTGGTGTTCCCAACCCGGCTGGGCAAGTCAGCGCTCCGCCAGCTTCGGCGGCGCCTCCACCCGGCGCCCTGCCACACACCACCACCCCAACCTGGTACCCGCCCGACTTGCTGGCTCAACCCGTGCCCCAGGCAGCATCGCTGCCCGTTGGCGCCATCAATATTGGCCCACCAGCCACGCTCCCACCACTGGCGCCGCCCCAGGCCGCGTCGGGGGAAGGCGCGCCAGGCCCGGCAGCCCCCGTCACCTGCCCAAATTGCTCAGCCCAACTGCCACCAGGCACGCGCTTCTGTGGCGATTGCGGCGCGCATATCGCCGAAGCCTCGATCTCAGTCATTGCGCAGGTGCCAACCGTCCCGCCCAGCCTGGCTGCGGTGCCAGCGTTTGCTGCCATTCCTGCGGCACAGCCCGCCGCGCTCCCCGAACCCATCCCGCCGCTTTCTGGCGCGATGGCGCGCCCTCCCGACCCCACGCCAACACCCCCAGTGCTGCCCGCGTTTCAGCCTCCCGCCTGGATGCTCAATCTGGGAGCAGCGCCCGCGCCTTTTGCTGGCGCGCCTGGAAGCGGCTTTGGGGCACCTGGGCTACTTGCTCCACCTCCGGGGCAGCCCTTCTTTCAGGCCCCAGGCACACCCCAACCGTTCCCTGCCCCCGGCTTTGCCCCGCCGGGAGTGTCGCCAGCAGGCGCGACGGGGAGGCGCCCACACCCACGCAACCAGGTCATCACGATGATTGTGGCTGGCATTATCAGCCTGATCTTTGGCATCGCCGGGATTCTCACCCAGTTCTTCTTTACCAGATAACCCGGCAACGAGTAGCGCGTATCACAGCAGAAAAATGAGCTATATCATAGTCTTGCAACCTCTGATAAGATATAATCTGTTCAGAAAGTGAGAGATGCACCGAGACACCAAACAAAACAAACAGCGTGCATCGCTTTCCTGGCAGGCAATCGTGACCATGCCAGAGCACACAAGCAAAAAAGG
>DATBGS010000003.1:0-140730 GCA_036557885.1 Ktedonobacterales bacterium | reverse complement strand
GTTGGCCGCCAAGATGGCGGCGCTACCAGTGACCGCCGATCATTGGTGGAACCACAGTTCAGCAATTCGTGTTTTCGTTGCAGGCTGTGAAACCTGGGGCTTTTGCCATCTCGCTCTTTGTATTAGAGTCGTGGATAGCGCGGCGACTCAGGGGTCTTCTCGTTGGCTAAGAGCTTGCTCTACCCGCCTGGCATACAGACGCTCGCCAAGCTGATCCAGAATGGCCTGCGCGCGCCGCCAATGCTCGCGGGCCAGGTCAGGCGCTCCCAGTTGGAGAGAGATCTGTCCAAACAGATAAAGCGTTTTGGCTTCGGCATAGGGAGCGGGCATTTCCCGGCAGAGGGTGAGAGCCTCCTCAAGGGCTTGCTCGGCCTCTTCCCAGCGGTGTCCCTTGCTCCAGGCGAGTGCCTGGACACGCAGAGCCTCCATCAGCGCCGGGCGCATCCGGGCCTCCCGCGCTTCGGCAATGAGCCGGGTCAACAAGGTCTGCGCCCTGGGCGCTTCGCCCAGCTCCAGATAGGCCCAGGCCAGGAGTGGAAGTACCTCCCGAATATAGCCGGACTTCCGATTGGGCATGGTGAGGAATGGAGTCAGTCGGGTCGCTGCCTTTTCTGGCTGCCCCGCCAGCAGATCCTGCTCGGCCAAGGACCAGTGCATCCAATGGAGCACGCGGTGATTTCGGCGCTGCTCCATCTGCGTCGCCTCCTGAAAGTAGGTGGAGGCCGCGGCTTCCTCCCCTTGCGCCAGAGCCAGCAGCCCCAATCCGTAGAGGGCATAGTTCTCTCCAGAGAAGCGTCCGCGTTCTCGGGCTTCCCTGGCCGCCCGCTCCAGATCCGCGTGTGCGCGGTTCCACTGGCCGCAGGCGAAGGCAATGATGCCCAGCCGATAGAGCAAGAACACCCGGAGCCGGTGCTCACCCAGGCGCTCGGCAATCGTGAAAGCCCGCTCGACGTAGAGCTGTTCTTCGTGATAACTGCCCCAGTAGCCATAGAGCACACTCACGTTGTTGAGCGTGCTGATGAGGGTACTGGCATCGCCGACGGCCTCGGCTAAGGGGATAACCTTTTCGGTCAGCACCTGATAGGCTTCTGGGAGGTCTCCCAGCATACAGAGCGCCAAACCTTGCTGCCCACAGGCCACGGCCAGCGTTCGGTCGTCGTTGAGAGAGGCCGCGATACTGGCCGCTCGCTGAGCGGCAGCTAGCTGCTGCTGGTACTGCTCCACGCCAAGATAGAGTTGGGCAAGCGCCGCGTAGCAGGCCGCGACTCCCGGCGAGTCCTCTCCATCGCTCAGGTGCGCAAGGCGAGGTTCTACCCGCCTCAGCCCGTCCTCCATAGTCCCGTGCCAGCGATGGGTGATCCCGATCTGGGCCAGCGCCCGCAGTTCGGCCTCCGGGTGGTGGGCTTCCTGAGCCGCCGCTGCCGCTTGTTCCAAAACGACCAGCGCCTCCTTATAGCGTCCCAGGAGGCCCAGCGCCTCCCCAAGCTTCTCTCGTACTGGCGCTGCCTCTGTTCCCTGCCCCAGTGTGTCCAGCCGCTCCACCACCTGATGGTATGCCTCGACGGCTTCCGCATGCGCGTACCGCGCGCGGGCCGCATCGCCCGCCCGTTCCAGATAGAACAGGGCCTTCTCCACCTCGCTGCTGCGCGCATAGTGATAAGCCAGTACCTCTATGGAGGGAACGCCTGGTCCCTGCTCCAGCGCCTCGGCTACGCGCCGATGCGCCAAAGCCCGCCGCGCCGTGCCCAGGTCCGTCAGCAGCACTTCGCGGATCAGATCATGGGGCAACTGATAGGTGTCTTCGTCGGCTTCCATCAGCAACCGCGCCCGTCCACAGATCTCCAGAGCCTCCAGCACGGCTTCCTCTGCCAGGTCTGCGCGGGCGGCCACAGCAAGCAGCAGGATTCGTGGCGCCCGCCGTCCGATCACGGCTGCCAACTGGAGGATCTGTTGGGCGGCCTCTGGTAAGGCCACCACCCGTTGCAGGATCGCCTCGCGCAGCGTCCAGGGGACGTGGCTGCTGCCTTGCCAGGCCACCTGACCAGCCCTAAGCGCCTGGACACAACTCACCAGGAACAGCGGCACGCCTCCGGCCCGCTCCAGCACCTGCTGGCGGAACTGCTGCCTGTCCTCTGGCTCGGGCAGCAGTTCCGCCAGCAAGGCGATGGCCTCGGCATCGGCCAGGGGAGCGAGCAAGGTGTGGTTGGCTTGCCCCTCGCGCGTCAGATCCGCCGCCAGGAGCGCGAGGGGGTCTTGAGGACCGATGTCCGTATCGCGGTAGGCGCCCAGGATGCGCAGCGGACGCTCCGCTGGGGTGCGGACCAGCGCCTGGAGCAGATCCAGGGCATCGGAACCGGCCCAGTGCAGATCATCCAGCACCAGGAGCGTCCCGGCGGGACCAGCCACATTACTCAGGTAGCGCGCCACCGCGGCAAACATCAAGCGGCGCTCCTGCTCTGGCGGCAAGGCCCAGGCGGGCGCTGACAGAACCTGGCGCTCCACCAATTCTGGCAGCAGACGGACCAGCCAGGCACAGCCTTCCAGGTGCAGGCGCTGCTGCGAGAGGGGCTGGTGGCGCAAGGAGTCAACTAACGCGCCGACCAGGGGCGCATAGGGATCCTGGCCGCTGCGGCGGTGACAGCCGCCCGCGAGCACCGTCCAGCCCAGTGCCTCGGCCCGCTCCATGCCTGCCTGCACCAACCGGGATTTGCCGATGCCCGGCTCGCCCGCCAGCAGCAGCACCGGGGGACCATCTTTCAGCAGCCGGTCTAGCAGGGCCAGTTCCTGGGTGCGCCCGACCAGCGGCGCGGCGGGCATGAAGTGGGCCGCGAGCAACTCTTGCGGCGCGGTAGCCGGACCTGTTGGGAGGGTGCGCCCGCGGGCCGCAGCCTCTAACTGGGCGCGCTCCGGCGCCGAGAGGTGCAGGGCTTCGGCGAGCAAGCGCACTGTCTCTTTGCGCGGTTGTGTCCGCGCGCCTCGCTCCAGGTCAGCGATGCCCCGAAGACTCAGCCCGGCCTCGGCGGCGAGGTCTTCCTGGGTAAGTCCGGCGGCCAGCCGATAGCGTTTGAGCAGAGCGCCAAAGGACAGCGATGGAAAGGCGGCCATAGCGGCTCTCCCTCGGCGCGCGGCTCACGGGAGACGTCCCTGCACGGCCCAGGCAGGCAAGAAGCGCGCCTGGCACGATCATAACATCTCCGCGCGCCTTCGACAACCCTCCTAAATTAGCCATTGCGTAGCTGATTGCGTAGCTGGTTGCGTCTCTTGCGTCTGGGCGTGGCGCCCCGCTTCGGGCATACTTTGCTCACAGGCTTAGAGAAAAGCAATGACAGACTCTCTAACAGCGGCAAGAACACGAACCGCTCATGCTCTGCAAAAGGATATGAGCAGGAACACGAGAAAGGTAGCAAACGTACTGATGGCTCTCAAGCAAACAGAATCCCCCCAATTCATAGGTCAGCATGCGGTGGTCATTGGCGCCAGCATGGCCGGGTTGCTGGCGGCTCGCGTCCTCTCCGATCATTACCAGCACGTCACCCTGATCGAACGTGATCGGCTGGAGGGGATGGAAGCGCGCAAAGGCGTGCCCCACGGAAGGCAAACTCACGGTATCTTGAGCAAGGGCGCTGCTGTGATTGAGGAACTCTTTCCCGACCTCTTTCCAGCTCTCATTGAGGGAGGAGCCAGCAAAGTTGATATGGGCGCCGATCTCCGCTGGTATCAGTTTGGCGTGTGGAAAGTCCAGTTCCATAGTGGCATTCGGGTCTATTGCCTGAGCCGCCCCTGGTTGGAAGGGCAGATTCGCCAACAGGTGGCAAACAGAACCAATGTGCGCTTTCTCGATGGGTATGAGGTTGCCCGGCTGTGTACCAGCGCCGACAGCAGGCGGATTACTGGCGTACAGGTACGTTCTGCCGATGGAGAACGCCGCGAAGAGGAATTGACGGCTGATCTGGTAGTGGATGCCAGCGGGCGTGGCTCGCAAGCTCCCCACTGGCTCAAGGCCCTGGGCTATCCACAAGTCGAGGAAACGGTGGTGAAGGTGGATGTCGGCTATGCCACCCGTATCTATCGCCGCCCTAAACAGGTTCCTGCGGACTGGAAAGTTCTGGCGATCTTCTGTACTGCTCCCCAGGAGAAGCGGATGGGCTTTGTGCTGCCTATCGAGGGCGACCGCTGGAGCGTCTCAGTGAGCGGGTGGTTGCGAGATTATCCCCCCAGCGATGAGGCAGGATTCCTCGACTATGTGCGCAGCTTGCCCAGCCCGGCCCTCTATGAACTGATCAAGAATGCAGAGCCGCTGTCCCCGGTCTCCATCTATCGGTTCGCGGCGAACCGCAGGCGCTATTACGAGCGCATGGCTCGTCTGCCAGAGGGATTTGTGGTCATGGGTGATGCCGTGTGCAGCTTCAACCCGATCTATGGGCAAGGGATGACGGTGGCTGCAATAGAAGCGGAGACGCTCCAATCCTGTTTGCAGCAGCGCATGCGTCGGCAGGGAGACATGGCCGGGTTTACGCGCCAGTTCCAGAAAGCCATTGCCAAAACCGTTTCTGTTGCCTGGCTGTTTACGACCAGCGAAGATTTCCGCTACCCCGAAACCGAGGGGAAACGCTCATTTGGGATGGGGTTCTTCCACTGGTATTCGCGGCGCTTGCTCGATGCCGCAGCGGATAATCCCCGGTTGGCCCAGAGCTTCTATCAAGTGATGCACATGCTCAAGCCGCCGACAGCTCTGTTTGCGCCCCGTGTGCTGGCAGCGGTGCTGCTGTTCAGGAAAAAGCCCGCGCAAGATGACCACCTGGCTCTGCCAACCCACCTTAGTGAGGTGAAAGAACCAGCAGTGGCAGCAGTGGAGCGGGAGACAGTCGGCGCCGCCCATCGCTCATAGCAATGTTGAACCTTGCACCAACAATCGAACAGTACGTAAGACCCAATAGTGAAAGTAGGAGACCACATGGCACTTCAGATTGAATTGCTCGAAACCAGTTTTCAGGCCATTGCCCCACATGGGGAGGCGTTCGTAACCGCCTTCTATGAGCGGCTTTTCACCCGATTCCCTGACACGAAAGCGTTCTTTGCCACCGCCGATATGAAGGAGCAGCGCAAGAAGCTATTGGGGGCGCTGGTCCTGGTGATCCAAAACCTCAAGAAGCCAGAGGTGCTGACCAGTGCCCTCAAGGGGCTGGGCCAGCGGCATGTCAGCTATGGCGTCCGGCCAGAGCATTATCCCATCGTCGGGGCTATCCTCTTAGAAACCTTCGCTGACTTTCTGGGCAGGCGCTGGACTCCAGCATACCGGGATGCCTGGGCGGAAGCCTACGAGGTTGTCTGCGCGATCATGTTGGAAGGAGCGCAAGTCCCAAGCGTTGCCTGAATCGCCTCAAACGTTTCTGTCTTCCAAAGAACCAGAGGGCTTTTCTGAGGCATGGGCTTCTGCCTTTGGAGGAGCTTCGCGTTTTCTGCCACTGCCCCCTGCTGAATGCTGGGGGCAGTGGCAACACATCCCCGAAGAATGGCAACAGCCTGGCCTTATGACGCAATTGCGGCGGCCCGGCGTCACCAACATCACCTGCGACTGGTCGGGATCGGACTTTGAAAATGCCCTGCCATACCTTGGGTTCCACCAATTATCGGGGGTCACTTGTAGCGCCGCCTTCCAGGCGGCCACCGCTTCGCCCTGGCGAGCGTTCGCCCTCCAGGCCAGCGGACCAGCAGGCCAACGCTGGCCGCCTGGAAGGCGGCGCTACCAGTAACACGCCTCGCTTGTCAACACCTCAGATTTGGGAGAACCCATACCTTGAGCAGAATTGACCAAGCATGTTTCATATGGTATCATTGCCCCATACAGGATACTCGTTATTCTCTTTGGCGCAGGCTTTCCCGCGCCGCCAGTTCGGAAAGGAGGTGTAGAAATGCCCCAAAGCGCACGCCGCGCAACAGCGATACCCGGCATGAAGGTCATGAAGGTTTGGAGCTGTATCGAGGGCGCACGGGGAACGTAGACGCCGAGCTATCATTTCGCGTCGTACTGTTCTCGATCACGAGAAAACGCATCCTCTTTTCAACCTCCATAAGCCACGTCCCCGCTCAGGCGGTCTTGCCTTCCACTTCACTCCCTCTCGTGCTGGTGTTTCCTGTCGCGCGCATCCTCACTCATTAACTCCGCTCGTTTGTTTTGGGCGAGTGAGATGTTTGTGCCCTTTGCGATCTGCGATTGTTTGAACACTACCATGAGGAGCATCCCTTTGCTTTCACCCGATTCGATCACGAAAGAACCGCTGGCTATGCCAGCGGCGACTGATCTTCCCGTGGCAAAAGCTGGCTCTGCATCCAGCGCGGCTGCGCCTGGGAGTTCGCGCGGCAAGAAGTTCTTATCGTACTACAAACCCTACATCGGCTTGTTTTGCGCGGACATGGCCTGCGCACTGATCGTCTCGGCGATTACGCTGCTGCTCCCGTTATGCGCGCGCTACATCACCAAAGACCTCTTAGAAGGTACGACGCCTCATACGCTCAATGACATCTACCTGATGGGCGCGCTCATGCTGGCGCTGGTTGGTGTCCATACCCTATGCACCATGTTCATTGACTTTCAAGGGCATACGATGGGCGCCAGGATGGAAAGCGACATGCGCGGTGAGCTGTTCGAGCATTATCAAAAGCTCTCGTTTAGCTTTTATGATGAACAACGAACCGGTCAATTAATGACCCGGATTACCAACGATACCCTGGCGATGGCCGAGTTATATCATCATGGGCCGGAGGATATCGTCACGACCTGTTTGACGGTCGTTGGCGTCTTCATCATCTTGCTGAAGATCAATGTTGCGCTGACCCTGATCGTCTTTCTCTTTTTGCCCATCATGGCAGTTTTCGCGCTGTATTTCAATAAAAAGATGAACAGGGCGCTGCGCAGCGGCAAGGATAGAATCGGTGATATCAACGCGCAGGTCGAAGATACGCTGGGCGGCATCAGAGTCGTCAAATCATTTACTAACGAAGAGGTTGAATCAAGCAAGTTCGCCTACGCAAACCGGCGGTTTGTCGCCAGCCGCAGCGACGGCTATAAAAGTGAGGCGTACTATTACGGTGGATTGATTGCCTTCAGCCAGCTTATGACCATCGCTGTGCTCATCTTTGGCGGCGCTGCCATTGTTCACGCTTCCCTGGATTTAGCTGATTTGCTGACCTATTTACTCTGTGTCGGCATCCTCACCGATCCCATTAACAAGTTAGTCAATTTTGGCAGGCTCTATCAGGAAGGCATTACTGGATTTCAACGGTTTATGGAGATTCTGGAGGTAGCGCCTGATCTGCAAGACACGGCAGATGCGGTTGATCTGACACAGGTGTGGGGTCATGTGGAGTTTCAAGATGTGAGCTTCAGGTATCAAGAGGATCATCAGTATGTCGTGAAGAATCTCTCGCTGGAGATACAAGCCGGAGAATACGTGGCTTTAGTCGGGTCTTCCGGCGTTGGCAAAACAACGCTCTGCTCGTTAATTCCGCGTTTCTACGAAGTCAATGCGGGAAAAATACTGCTGGATGGGCAGGACATCCGAGAGGTGACTTTGCGCTCATTGCGAAGGAATATCGGTATTGTCCAGCAAGATGTCTATTTGTTTGCCGGGACCGTCGCGGACAATATCCGCTACGGAAACCTTGACGCCAGCAGGCAAGAAATCATTGACGCGGCCAAACAGGCGCACGCGCATGATTTTATCATGGCGTTACCGGATGGCTATGACACGGATATTGGTCAACGCGGCGTAAAACTCTCAGGCGGGCAAAAGCAGCGGTTGAGTATCGCGCGCGTCTTCCTCAAAAACCCCTCGGTGATCATTTTTGATGAAGCGACGAGCGCGCTGGATAATGAAAGTGAAAAGGCGGTGCAGGACTCATTGGAGAAGTTAGCCGCCAACCGCACCACGCTGGTCATTGCCCATCGTTTGTCAACCATCCGCAATGCCCAGAGAATCGTGGTGTTATCTGACACCGGCATCGCTGAACAGGGTACGCACGCTGAGTTAATCGCATTGAACGGTGTCTACGCGAACTTGTACAACATGCAATCAAAACTATGAGACCGCATTCGTCCACAGTCCGTTCGGTAATAAGGAGAGATCAAGCTTTTTCAAGGATACGGGCGAATGCCTGGAGATAGCTGGGGTCAGCGTGTTGTTTGCGCAGCATCCAATACTCTGCTCCCCAAAAGAGGTACGCATACAGCGGCGCTTCTTGCCCGGACCAGCCCATGCAGGTGTTATAGTTGGTGATTATATGTTCCGGCAAACAACTATACATACCCCGGTGGTCTGGACTAGGCGGAGTTGTCACCGTTTCCCAAGGCTCTGCCTGGCCCTCAGCAATCAGGAGGCGTCGCCCATGCGCATGAGCCAGGGCGAACAATTGCCTTCGCCTCCGTTGCGACCAGCGACTCTGGCTACCATCAAGATACAGTGTTCTGCTCCCGATGCCCATCAGTGCGTGACGCGGGTAGTAATCTATCCCGACCATATCTGCCAGACGCTGGGCGACAGCGAGTGAATCCCCTTGATCGCGTGTCTGCCACCATTGGGAGAGGCGTACCAGCAAGGAGGTTGGCAAAAAACCGTTCATTATCAGTGGTCTGGTAGGATCGGCTTTTCTGAAAGCTTCTACTTCTTGTTCAACAAAGGCTGCATCTAGCCGCCACGAATGCTCTACTCCAAGTGGATCAACCGCTTCGTGTTCAAGCTGCCAGGCAACGATACTTTGGCGCAGTTTATATCGCTCCACAAGTCGGGTGAGGAATGCTGTCGCCGCCTTCAACAGTGCGGGGTACGCGGATGGCTTGACACGAATATGTTCTGGGAAGGGCTGCCGCAAATGGTGCGCGGGTACAAAGAACTCAGGATAGCCAAAGGTTTTCAACGGGCCAACACACACAATAATCTGCTTTCCGGCTTGTTCGGCGGCATCCATCTGCCTATCAAGCTCGTCAGGAAGAAAGGTTCCTGGTTCGGGTTCTATCCGATTCCAGTAGGCTCCCAGGCGAATGAGTTGAAACGGATAGGCGAGCAAGGTTTGCAGCGTGGCCTGCGCGTCTAAGCCGAGCGCGGCCACCTGGAGCGGGCGAAAGCTGATGCCGAGCAACGTGGACCGACGTGGCATGATAGGCGTATGCTGCCATACATCGGTCAGAGGTTGTGCTGGCTGCTTCAATCGAAATTCGAGCGCGCGCATGGTTCGATTTCTTTCCTATACTTCTCTCTTAAGAATGCCTCACACAACCGACGGTTGGCCCCACCCCTGCCGCCTGGAAGGACGGCGCTACAACCCCGCCCCTGCTCGTGCGGCGGTTTTGTCAGGCGCTCTTAGCAGGCCACCAGATTCATCTATTAGTATAGATCAGCAGTAGCAAAGGCGTTCTCCTCACCGAAGCGAGGGCTGGAATACCCGACGAAACAGGTCCGATTGCAGCAGCATTGTGGGATCATAGCGTTGTTTGAGGTGCAAGAAGGTATCAACGGCCTGATCACCGATGCTCTGGCGATATTGGCTGGGCGTCAAAAAATGGTCTTTGGCGAGATAAAACCTCCCGCCTGCCTCAATTACAATAGCAATCATCTGCCGCAGGGTCCGTTCCAACGTCTGCGCCGTCTTATGGGTTCGTTGATAATTTAATTCGAGAGAAAACCCATCAACCTGATAACTCAGCAGAAAAGGATCGCGCCGATGCTGTTTGATGACACACCAGAGCGGCATATACCCCTGCTTTTGCGAATAGCGCAACACGCACTCAAAAATCTCTTGCGCCTGCTGACCGGGGACAAACGCCTGGAACGTCTCAACTCCCGCCGGGAACAGCGCGTGATAGCCCGCAAAGGCTGCCTGGGGCCAATAGGTGAAGGAGAGCAGGTGACGTTGCTGTTCCCTCGATTTGAGGCCACGTCGGCCCAACCAGTAATTAGCGCGGTTTGCCAGGCGTACACCTGGCAGCAGTGCTGGTCGGCCTAAACTGGCCGCAAGGCGCACCAGCGGCGTTTCGAGCCGATCAATGATGCCAGGCGTTGGAAATGAGGAGGGCGCTTCGTCGGAGCTGTCACCTAGAGTTGCACAGGTTACATATCCACGCCCGAGCTGCTGGCCTTCGGCAAATCCGTCAAGCCAGCCCTCCAGGAAATCGCTCGTCTGCTGTTCCTCGGCGAAGATCGTGAAGATCTCAGCGAGTGAGACGGAGGTGCGCCGCCGGATAGTGACCTGCCCGGAAGAGATACGCTGGAGCTGGATGGTGATCGACGTGATGATGCCCAGTAACCCTATGCTGCCAATGAACGCATGAAAAAGCTGCGTGTCGCGCTCCGGCTGCAACGTGTATACCTCTCCGCTGGCAAGCAGCACATCTATAGCGCGGATGTGTTTTCCAAAAGGGCCACACTTCCAGGCGTTCTTGCCGTTTACGTTCATAGCGGCGCAGCCGCCAATGGTGACATTCGGTGTGGATGGCGAGACGACAGGCCACCAACCATCCTTCCAGGCCACCTGTACCATCTCTCGCAAGGTCACTCCCGGTTCCACGCGCATGATTCCCCGCACGGCATCCCAGGAGAGAATCCGGCGCATGGATGTCAGATCTATAACCAATCCGCCTGTATTCAAGGCTGCATCAGTATAGCTGTGGCCCGCGCCATGTGGTATGACGGAGAAGCCGTGTGTCCGCGCGGCGGCCAGCGCCCTGGTGATGCCCGCTACATCACTTGCCTGGTAGACAGAACACGGCGAGCGTGCTGACTTGCTCCAGTTCGTGAGTTCGGCCTGCATCCCTGGAGCGCCCATCTCTTTTCGAGTCATGAAGCCTCGTTACCCCTGAAAACTTCCCTGGCGCCTGGGATGGCGAATAGAGCGCGCAATGACGATCAGCACGAGCATTGTTAGCGAACTGCTGAGGAGAAGATTATCTTCCACTACAAGCATGCGCATTCGGGGATTGGTTCCTTATGCTGCTCCAGGCGCTATCTCAATTATTCGCATTATGACATATCAAGATGACCATTCGATAGCAAGACGATGGCGGAAAGTTCATGGTGTTGTCATGCAACTCGGCTACAGCATACCTAGCGGGGATGATGAAACGTTGACATCCTCCCCCGCCTAAAGACGGGGGACTCCCAGCCTCGCGGCTAGGAACTTCCTGCTTCACGGAGACGCGCCTTGACGGGCTTGGCCCGTCCGGGTCTTACCATCTCTCCACAGGCTAATACTGCCAGCCCGGCAGCTTTAATGTTCAGCGCAGCATTGATGTCACGATCATGGGAGATGCCGCATTCCGGGCAGGTCCACTGCCGGACAGCGAGTGAAAGGGACTCTAGGATATGCCCGCAGTCGTAGCAGCGCTTAGACGAGGGATACCACTTGTCGATAGCGACCACAGACCGCCCATACCAGGCGGCTTTGTACTGCAACTGGCGTATCAATTCGCCCCAGCCGACATCAGCGATGGCCTTGGCAAGGCTGTGATTCTTCAGCAGATTCTTTACTGCCAGGCTCTCGACACACAGCACTTGGTTGTCGTGTATCAAGCGTGTCGTGAGTTTGTGCAGGAAGTCTTGCCGCCGATCTGCGATGCGGGCATGGATACGAGCTACCGAGAGCGCGGCCTTGATGCGATTCTTGGAGCCTTTCTGCTTACGAGACAGGAGACGCTGTGCTTTCGCCAACTGCTTCTCATCCTGGCTGAAGAACTGCTCATTGCCGACCTTCTCGCCAGTGGACAACGTGACGGTATCGTGCAAGCCCAGGTCAATGCCGACCATCTGCGGCGTGACATCCAACGCCTTGAAGTCCTCTTCTACCAGGAAGGAGACAAAGTAGCGCCCGGTGGTATCCTTGGTGACGGTGATGGTGCTGGGCTTGGCTCCCTTGGGCAAGGGGCGGCTCCAGCGAATAGGCAACGCTTCTTTCATGCGTGCCAGTGTCAGTTGTTCCCCATCCCAGGTAAAGGCAGACGTGGTGTACTCTGCCGATTGGCGGCCATGCTTCTTCTTGAAGTTCGGGTACTTCGCCCGCCCCTCAAAGAAGTTGCGAAAGGCTTTGTCCAGATGGCGCAAGGCTTGTTGCAAGGGGATATAGGCAACTTCAGAGAGCCACGCGGTTTCTGGTTGCTTGCGCAATTGGGTCATGGCCGCGCTGGTGTCACTGTAGTAGACGCGCTCATGCCGCTGATAGTAGGCGTCAGTACGCAGCCGCAAACCCCAGTTGTACACATAGCGCGTACAACCAAAGGTGCGCGCCAGGATATGGCGCTGCTCCTCAGTGGGATAGCAGCGATATTTGTAAGCGCGTCGGTGTTTCATATCCACAGAATACCATCTATTCTGTGGAAAGTCAACTATGTGAAAGGAGGGGGCGCTTCCTCCCACACCTAAAGGTGGTGGGTACCCGCGCCCAAAAGAGCATGGAAAGAAGTCGTCGCTCTGAAAGGAGGATTAGCTGCGCAGGGGACACATACTGCTGCTAAGCCAGCACGCGCTTTGCTAATGGTTGTTTTTGGGGCTGGTATTATTGTATAGAAAGGAATATCGGCGCAAGTACCTTCCAACGAGAGAATGGCTGAGAGCGAGCAGGGAAGACGGAATGACAGAAAGACCAACACATTAGAAGAGGTTTTATGGAAGAGAGGTCACATCCGTCTACTATCCTCTTGCTCATGGCCGAGACGGGGGCCGGTCATCGCAGTGCCGCCACTGCTCTTCGCCAGGCGATGCAGCTATTGGCCTCAGTGGACGACCAGGGAACAAACTGCTATCGCTCAGAATTGATTGACGCCTTCACAACCTGTGGGACGCTGCCTGTGCGCAAGCTGGGCATGCTCTATGCTGCTACCATTCGCTACGCCCCCTGGCTGTATGGCGCACTGTTCCACCTCACCAACCACCCCTGGAGCTTCCGGGCGCTGGAGTGGCTGCTGTACCGGCTCATCCGCTCTGGCCTGGCCCGGCTCTTCATCGAGACACGCCCTGATCTGATTGTCTCGATGCACCCCCTGATCAATCATGTCTCGCTGCGCGTGCTGGCCGCATTACAGATGCGCGTGCCGGTTGTAACCGTCATGACCGATCTGATCACGCCGCATCGTGGGTGGATTGACCCGGCTGTAGATGCCTGCATCGTGCCAACCGAATTGGCCCGTGCCTGCTGCCAACACCAGGGGCTAGCTGCGGAGCGCATTCAGGTATTAGGGTTGCCCATAGACTTGAAATTCGGTCGCCCAGGCGCTCCCAAGGCGCTGGTATGTCAGAGGCTTGGCCTCGATCCGAACATGCCCATCGTTCTGCTGGCAGGAGGTGGGGCAGGCGTAGGAAGGCTGGAGGAGTTGGCGCGTGCGCTGTGGCAGTCGGACCTGCCAATACAAGTGCTGGTCGTTACCGGAAAACATACACGGCTCCAGCGACGGCTTGAACAGCTCGCACGGCGCTTGCCAGGCCATCTTCAGCAACGGTGTCGGGTGCTGGGGTTTGTGCAGCAGATGCCTGACTTGATGCAGGCCGCCGATCTGCTGATCACCAAAGCTGGACCGAGCACGATTTGCGAGGCCACCGCGTGCAAGTTGCCACTGGTGCTGTCAGGTTGTGTTCCTGGACAAGAGGAGCGCAACATCGAGTACGCCTGTGAGCAAGGAATTGGGCTGCGGGCTGAAACCCCGGAACAGGTGATCTCGATTCTACGGGAAGCTCTTCAGCCCCATTCACCTCTGCTAGAGCAGATGCGGGCCAACATGGCTCGCCTGCAAGACCCTTGCGCGGCGCTCCATATCGCCGCGTGGCTCCTGGCGCATCTTCCGACCAGGGAAGCGCCAACGCAAACAGGATGAGTTACGAGCGCAGCAGGTGCAAATCCTTTCTGTCCCAACAGCAGCCAGAACCGCCAGTGCCCAGGAGTACGCAATGGTGTTGCCTTCTTCGCGGGAGAGCGCCAGATTCTCCTCTAGCAACACAGTCGCCTGCGCCTCGTCCCCGCTTGCCAACGCCCCTACTGCTCCGCCAGCGTGTTTGGGACACCTGGCGGCATCACCTGGGTCGTTCCGAACTCGTGCAGGAGTGGCGACAGGCGGGCGCAGAGCGTGGGATCCCATGCTTCCAGTTCCCCGATCAGACACCTGGTCGCTCCCGCGAGCGCCCGACGCAGCTCCCGCTCCTCAAGCGAGCGGACCAGTGCATCGGCGAGTGGAGTGGTCACGGCAGTGGGCAGGCGATCAAGACCGCGCCCGTGGAAGGGGTTCTCGCCCAAGCGGAGGCACGCCAGGACAAGGGTCTGATCGCGCAGATCCCTGATCCAGTATTCAGCTTGCCACAGCTTGTGGCGCTCGATGCACGCCCGAGCATGCAGCACGTGGTGCCAGCAGATCCCGATAAGATGGAAGGCGTTCGGCGGCTCTGGGGGCTGAAGCGGCTGGGTGGGGCCGAAGAGAGCGCGGAAGTGCGGACCGCGTGCGCCGAAGGACTCGGCGGGGGTCACTGCCACGTCCACTTCCAAACCGCTGGGCAGCAGGAACACGCGATAGACACTGGGACCGGAGCGCAGATCGAAGTGGGCGAGAACGCTCCATTCCTGAGAGAAGACCTGCGCCCAGTCATCCAGGACGGCCTCTGGAGGGATGCCTTCGCTGATCCCAAAGGCCACATCAATATCCGACCAGGCGTCCCCACCACCAAAGGACATGGAACCGGTGAGCGCCCCGGCAGTGACCCGTGGATCGGCCCTGGCTAGTTCGAGGACGCGCTGACGCACCTGGTCGCGCTGCCTGGCAGTGAACATAGCGGCCTCCTGTCATCTCCGACAAAACCTACCCCCTCCTGGAGCTGGTTCCTGCACCTGGTAAACCCAGGGCTATCTCTCGCTACCGATGGTGGGAGGTTGGCTGCCCCTGGGATCAGAGGCCGTAAGGATTGCGCTGCTCATGGCCTCCGCCACGATCTTATTCCTTTCCCCTACTTATTGGCAAGCTATTCGCGGCTTAGATCGTCTTTCCCTGCCTGGTTTGCAGGTCGGTAAGCAGCGTCTCAAAACCGTAGAGAAGGCTCTGTTCTAGCCCCGTGGCCTCATGGATGTAGTGTTCCAACTGCTGGAAGGCTTCTTCCACCCGCGGCCTGTGAGATGAGTGAAAGGTTTCGAGAAACGGATAATAGGCTGCGTTGAGTGCGCCATCGATGTGTTCCAACTCGTCAATGCCATATCGGAACCTGGCAATCAGGTTTTGCAGCGCGGCAAGATCAGCTAAGAAAACGTTTGACATACTCGAAATCGGCCTTTCTTTTGCATCACTCCGCAGCGTCTGCAGCCTGCTGCACGTGTTCTGCTTCTTGTAGGTAGCGGAATAATATCTGCAAAAAGGTGAGCAGGCGGTAATTATAGTTTCGCGCTCCCCGCAGGTCGGTAATCAACTGGTTGAATTCCTGCTCCAACTGCGGCTTCTGGGGCGATGTGAAGGTTTCGAGAAACTGAGAGCCTGCTGTATAGGTGTCATCCAGGAGAGGGCCGAGTCTTTCTTCGGCCTGGGATAACCTATGGATCAGCTGTTGCATCAGGGGAAGATTAGCTCCGACAAGCGTCATGTTTATGACAGCTCCTTTCTCGGTGTGGTGCGTACTGCCACCGTCCCCATTGGACGCAGGTGCAGTGGATGCGCCAGATAACGCATTTCTTGCTTCCATATCCAGGATAGAGCCGCCGCGCCTGGCAGTCTACACACACTCCCCCCACACTCCCCCCACACTCCCCCCACACTTCCCACATAGACGCTGACCTCTTGTGCTCCTGCGGCTTTTTTGCTATGCTAGGGGCCTGGAGGAAGAGGCTGCGTTCGGGAGAACGTGTGGCCGCGCATGGAAAGGGAGAACCGCATGGCGTCTACGCCCCCCCCACCCTTTGGCGCCTTGCTCAGAGCTTATCGGCAAGACGCTGGACTCAGCCAACTCCAGCTCGCGGAGGCGGCGGGGATCAGTCCCAATGCTATCAGTGCCCTCGAACGCGGGGCGCGCCTGAAGCCCTATCCCGATACCGTTGCCCGTTTACTGGCGGCGCTCACCACCAGCGGATTGGACTCCTCCAAACAAGAACGCCTGCGCGAGGCGGCGCGCATCCAACGGGAGGCAGGAGGTACGCCTGCCTCCGCTGGACCTTCCGTGCCTGCTGCTCCCCACCTATTAACCCTTCCCTACCCACGCAACCCGTTTTTTCTAGGACGAGAAGACCTCCTCGCCCGGTTACACCGCCAGTTGCACGCGGGGCAGACGATGGCGCTGGCGCAACCACCCGCGCTCAGTGGCCTGGGCGGGGTAGGCAAAACCCAGGTGGCCCTTGAGTATGCCTATCGCCACGCCCAGGACTATCAGGCGATCTTTTGGGCGCGTGCCGAGAGTCGGGATGCGCTGGTGGTCGGCTTTGTCGAGATTGCCCAGACGCTGTCCCTGCCAGAGCGAGAGGAAGGAGATCAAGCTGTCATCGTAAATGCCGTCAAGGGCTGGTTCAGCCAGCATCCCAACTGGCTCTTGATCCTGGATAATGCGGATGAGTTCGCCTTCTTACCAGAGGTTCTCCCGGCTCCGCTCCAGGGGCATCTTCTGCTCACAACACGCGCCCAGGCCCTGGGTGGACTGGCTAGCCGCCTGGAGGTCGAGCCGCTGGACCTGGACACCGGCCCGCTGTTGCTGCTGCGTCGAGCAGGGCTGCTCGCCCTCGATGCGCCCCTGGCCCAGGCTGAGCAGACCGATTGGCAAGTGGCAATCCAGCTTTCAGAGGAGCTTGGTGGATTGCCCCTGGCGCTGGACCAGGCGGGAGCTTATCTGGAGGAGACCCAGTGTGGCCTCCAGCAGTATTTGGACCTCTTCCGAAGTCATCGGATGGAGCTCCTACGGCGCCGCGGAGGCGTGCTGACCGACCATCCCGACTCCGTGGCGACTACTTGGTCGCTCTCTTTTGCTCAGGTAGAGCAGCAGAGCGCGCTGGCGGCTGATCTGCTGCGATTGTGTGCCTGGCTGCATCCCGATGCCATTCCCGAAGAGCTCTTCCTGCAAGGCGCCGCTCACCTGGGACCGCAACTTGCTGTCCTTGAGACGAACTCGCTGGTATTCAACCAGGCGCTGGCGGTCATTCAACGCTACTCGTTGGTCCGGCGCAACAGCCGCGAACACACCCTCTGGATCCACCGCCTGGTGCAGGCGGTGCTGCAGGATGCCATGACCCCAGAGGAGCGCGAGCAGTGGATCGAGCGTGGCAGCGCCGCACTCAACAGTGTCTTTCCTGACGTCAGTCATCAGTTCTGGGGACATTGGGACGCCTGTGGCCGCCTCTTGCCCCATGTCCTCACTCTGGCAAATGCCACTGCCTCGCAGACGGCCAGTCTGGAGTTGGCTCCGTTACTGACCAAAACAGCAGACTATTTGTACCAGCGCGCAGAGTACGCGGAGTCCGAGCCACTCTATCAGCGCGCCCTACAAATATACGAGCAGGCGCTGGGAAACTCTGATCCCCAGGTCGCCCTCCCCTTGAGCGGACTGGCCGAACTCTACCGCGCGCAAGGGCGCTACGCCGAGGCTGAGCCGCTCTTCAAGCGTGCGCTCCAGCTCTGGGAACAGGCAGGGAGTGGCGACTATCCCGAGATGCCCCTCGTCCTCGACAATCTGGCGATCCTCTATGCTGAGCAAGGCCATTTCCAGCAGGCTGAGCCGCTCTTCCAGCGCGCGCGCCAGCTCTGCGAGCAGCCGCCCGATGACAACAATTCCTTGCTCGCCCCGGTCCTCAACAATCTGGCAGTCCTCTATACGATGCAAGGGCGCTATGCCGAGGCCGAGCCGCTCTTGCAGCAGGCGCTGCTCCTGCAGGAGCAGATGTTCGGTCCAGAACACCCTGAAGTGGCCTACGCCCTCGACAGCCTGGCTGGCCTCTATCGCGAGCAAGGGAAGTATGCTGAAGCCGAGCCTCTCTACCAGCGCGCGCTCGAGATTCGGGAACAGGCACTGGGAAGCACTCACCCGGAGGTCGCCTTCCCCTTGAGCGGATTGGCGGACCTCTATCGCGAGCAGGGTCACTACGAGCAAGCCGAGCCGCTCTACCAGCGCGCGCTTCTCATTCGCCAGCAACAGCGCGGAGCGCATCATCTCGAAACAGCGGAAAGTCTATATGGGTATGCGCTCTTACATGAACTCCAGCGCCAGCCAGACCAGGCCCTCACCTTCTACCAGCAGGCGCTGGCGATCCAAGAACAGCACTTGGGACGAGATCATCCTCATGCCCGAGAGACCCGCACCCGCTACGCCCACCTCCTCTCCGTCCAGGGACGAGCAGAGGAAGCTGCCGCTCTGGAGGCAGCATTCACCAAGCCAGCCACGACGAGCGCCCAGGAGCCATTGTCCTCGGAGTCGCAACGTTGACGCAAGCTATCGGGTAGTCAATACTCGCCCCTCTCGGGGGAGCGCGTGCGGCCAGACGGCGCCACAATTGGAGCGCACCTCTGCCGCAGGTACATTCCGGGCGGCTTGAGGCTCCTTGCTGCTGGCGCTGGCGCGGAGCTTGGCCGAGCAGTGGTTAGACGAGCAGAAGGCGCTGTGTCTAAAGAGAGGACTTGGCGAATGAAAATTCACTCAAAAGCGCGCGCTTTTTCCTGGCTGGTGTATTGGGCTGGCGTGATAGTAGGTATCATTCCTCTGCCGCTCGCCCTGGTCGGACTGGTGAGGTTCCCCACAAGCACCGTGCTCGTGGTCCTCACGTTCATCCCTGGCTTTGCTGTCGCGGTCTACGGAGCAGAAGTCGCCTTCGCTGTGCTTTGTTTGCTCTTCAGCCGCCTGCGTACTCTGGGAAAAAGGCGTCTTGACAGGATTGCTCATCTCGACGATCGGTTGGCATCTTGCCTACATATTCTTGCCGCTCTTTTTTCTTTAGGGATAACTGACGAGGTGTTCGATGCAGCCGATCCAGAAAAGGGAGATGCCGATCTCGCCTCAACTCCAGGCAGAGTGTCTCATCACCTGCTCCACCCCAGGCCAGGCTGCTGCCAGGGGACATCAGCTTAAAATTACAGTACAATAGATCTGTCCAGATGAGTGTTCTAAACGATTTGGTGAGAGTACAGCGAGCGATTCACGTCTTGCGAGATGCGAGGAGGTGCGGTGTGCGTGATTTGCCGACAGGCACGATCACACTCCTTTTTACGGATATTGAAGGTTCGACACAACTGCTCCATCAGCTCGGTGATGGCTACGGCGAGCTGTTGGCCTCGTGCCGTGCCCTGCTGCGAAGTGCTTTCCAGGGACAGCGAGGGCACGAGGTTGATACGCAGGGGGATGCCATTTTTGCTGTCTTTGCTCGCGCCAGTGATGCGCTCTCTGCTGCTGTGGCTGCACAGCGCGCACTCGCCACCTATTCCTGGCCTCAAGGTGTGGCGGTGCGCGTACGCATGGGGCTGCATACCGGTGAACCTTCTCGCATGACCGAAGGGTATGTGGGCCTGGATGTCCACTGTGCCGCACGCATTATGAGCGCCGCTCATGGAGGGCAGGTGCTGCTCTCCCAGACGACCCGCGATCTGGTTGCGCACGACGCAGCAGAGGGGGGAAGCCTGCGTGATCTTGGGGAACATCGCCTCAAGGATTTCGAGCAAGCGATGCGTCTCTATCAGGTGGTGATTGCTGGACTGCCTGCCGATTTTCCTCCTCTCAAGACGCAGGGTGGTCATGCTGACACGCTCCCTGTGCCGCCAACTGCGCTCGTTGGGCGAGAGGATGAGGTGGCGCAGATCGAGAAGCTCTTGCGCCGCGAGGATGTGCGGCTGGTGACTTTAACAGGACCGGGTGGCACGGGCAAAAGCCGCCTGTCGCTCCAGGTGGCAGCAGGGCTTCGAGATGTGTTCATGGGAGGCGTTTTTTTTGTCTCGCTCGCTTCGATCACCGACCCCATGCTGGTCCTGCCTACCATCGCGCAGGCGCTTGGCATTCGGGATGGGGCGGGACAGACTCTAGCGGCGCGCGTGGCGGAAACGCTGCAAAGGAGGCCCGTATTGCTGCTGCTGGACAACTTTGAACAGGTGGTTGGAGCAGCAGAACAGGTGGCGGAGATCCTTGCGTTGTGCCCGCGACTCAAGGTGCTGGTGACAAGCCGGGAGGTGCTGCATGTGCGTGCGGAGCACGAGTTCGCAGTTCCACCGCTGGCGTTGCCCGATCCGGCACATCTTCCCCGGCTGGCGGCACTCGCACACTTCTCCTCTGTCGCGCTCTTTGTGCAGCGGGTGCAGGCTATCAAGCCCGAGTTCCGTTTGACGACGGCCAACGCCAGGGAGGTCGCGGAGATCTGCGTTCGTCTGGATGGGTTGCCACTGGCAATTGAGTTAGCAGCGGCACGCATGAAACTGCTGTCTCCGCAGGCTCTGCTCGCGCGCATGGGGCGACTCCTGACTTTGCTAACAGGTGGGGCGCGGGATGTGCCGACACGACAGCAGACGCTGCGCAATACCATCTCCTGGAGCTACCACCTGCTCAATGCTCAGGAACAACGACTCTTCCGCTGGCTCTCGGTGTTTGTAGGTGGCTGCACCTTCCAGGCCGCCGAAGCTGTTTGCGCCGGAACTGGCGACGAGATGGATGACATAGCCTCGCTCATTGATAAAAGTTTACTGCGATCCATCGAGCAAACGGGGGAAGACAGGGAGGAGCCACGCCTCCTGATGCTGGAAACGATCCGCGAGTATGGGCAGGAATTGCTCGCAAGCTGCGGGGAAGCACCTGATGCCCGTCAGGCCCATGCTGATCACTTTTTACTGGTGGCAGAGGAGGCCGTGCCTGCGCTGGATGGACCACTGCTCACTTCCTGGTTGGATCGCTTGGAGCAGGAGCATGACAATTTGCGGGCGGCACTACACTGGTTTTTGGAAGCAGGTCAGACCGGCATGGCCTTACGCCTCTGTTCTGCATTAGAGCGATTCTGGGTGGTGCGCGGCTACCGCAGTGAGGGGCTGAGCTTCTTAGAGCAGGCACTCGAAGCCTGCACGGGAGGAGGGCCATCGGTGCGTGCGAAGGCGCTCCTTGCCGCAGCGCGACTCTCTTTCATGCAGAGCGACTATGATCGGGGCAAGACACTGGCCCAGGAGAGTCTGGCGCTGTTTCGAGAACTTGGAGATAAACGGGGCATCGCCCTCGTGCTCAATCGGCTCGGCATCGCTGCCTGGCGAAAGGCCGATTTCCCAACCGCACGATCCCTGATGGAAGCAGCCCTTGCTCTGTACCGAGAGCTTGGAAACCCGGATCGCGTCGCCTGGTCGCTCTTTTCGCTCGGATTGCTCAACATCAAGCAAGGAGAGTATATCAGGGCCTTTACCTCGCTTGAGGAGGGTTTGGCGCTCTTCAGGAGGCTAAACAACAAGCGGGGGGTAGCTGCCTCCCTGACCCAGATGGCGGCTACGCTGTTTGTCTCTCAGGGGGAGAGAACGATGGTGTACCCATTGCTGGCGCAGGGGCTCGCGCTGGACCGGGAGGTAGGGGACAAGGAGGGGATAGCGGTCTCTTCTCTGCTGCTCGGGTCGGTGGCACTCAAGCAGGGAGACGTTGCCACGGCACGAACGCGGGTAGAAGAGGGGCTGTTCCTCTACAGAGAGATGGGGTATCGAGAGGGGATAGCGGAAGCGCTCGCTTTGTTGGGAAGGGTGGAGGCTACTCGGGGGGATCTGGCCCTTGCTCGCACACTCTATGAAGAAAGCCTGACTATGGCCAGAGAGCTGGGCCAGAGAGAGTTGATCGCCACGGGACTGGAAGGGCTGGCGCGCGCGATAGCAGCACAAGGCGATCCAGCCCAGGCGGTGCTGCTTTGGGGAATGGCAGAAGCGCTGCGTGAAGAGCTTGGCGCACCACTGCACCCCGTTGAACGTGCCGAACATGACCCTGCCATCGTTGTTGTTCGTGACCAGCTTGGCGAGGAAGCCTTCATCGCTACCTGGCAAGAGGGACGCCTTATGCCAGCAGACCAGGCACTCCCACGAGCAAAGACACCAGTAATTGGCGAAAACTCCATCCCAGGCATCACAGGTTCTTAAGCCACCTCACGATCTCAACGGCTATACTGTCACGCGCTTGTGCTTGTTTTCGCAGTAAACAGGCATACTTGTACGTTCAATTGCCCGCTTGATATCGAGAGCGCTTGTTGGCAAGAAGGGCGGTGCAGCACCTTTCTTCTACCCATGGAGGAGCTGCACCAGAGAATTACTGCACCTGAAAGATGCTGGAGGTAATCCTCGTGCCATTCTCTGTGGAGGGAAGGGTATCGGGTGAGGTGGCATACACGAGCGCAAGCTGATAACTTCCTGTGGGAAAGGGAAGTTGCTGCAAACCAGGATACCCAGCCGTGATCATGGCAGTGTAGGTGGCGCCCGCGTCAATTTTCACGGGGCGTGCCGGACGTTTCTGCGGGCACTGAGCGACCTGACTGGCCTGCCAGGCACCGTTCACCTGAAATTGGAGAGAGAGGATTGAGCAACTGGCGAGGGTATCCATCGCGTAGATGGGGGTCGCCAGCGTATTGTGAACAGTGACCGTAATGGTGCCGTCTGGCGCATAGGTAGCTTTGTCTGTGCTGATGCTGACCAACCTTCCGCCAGCCGTCGAAGCGGGAGTTGGGGAGCTGGTGGTCCCGCCTCCAGGGGCGCATCCTACCAGCAAGATACCTAGTCCAAGCGAACTGATGATGAATCGCACCATTGCACCTCCAGGCATATGCTTGCTCTTGACAAAGAAACGAGCCTTATAAGGGAAAAGACGTTATCGCAGGGTGGAAAGTTTCCTTTCGAGATGTTCTCGTGTATTTCCATCTTCTCGGCCAACCCCAACCATTTCTTCACCTTTTCTCCATATGGTTAACAGTGGTTTCTCGCTTAAAATGGTTGAGATACTATCGTCAAGCACTGACAAGGTCTACATTCTTTCTACAAAAAGCTACCTCCCTGGCAGCAGCACGAGCTCAGCCACCGATGGTGGGCAAACCTGGACCACAGTAAATTCCGATCAGTTCTTCATCTTTGATCCAAACAACCTTTGCTCCTTTGCCCAGAACATCGGTGCGCAACCGCTGGTGTCAGCAGGTACCGTCTAGAATGCAGCCTTGAAGATCAGTAAGGGACGAGTTTGTATTCTGACATGATACATGGCGCTGTGGCGCCATGCTTCTGATTCCTGGCAACTGATGAGCATCAAGGCGCTTGAAACCTGGACTGACGCTTTTCTGGCACTTTCGCAATAACTTGGCGGGCCTTGTTTCGCTCATCTGGAAACGGGATGTAGGCTGATGTTATTCGTATCAGCGTATCCCCATCCTGAAAGACTAATCTGTCGCAAGCGTTTGATGTGCCGCTCCTTGATTGGCCGCCCGAACGTTCTGAAAGACGAACTTGTCGCCGAACCCCAAAACAGATCAAAAGATGGCGGAAAGGGGCCAAAACGTTTCCCACGTGGCATTGTCAGGCTCTGCTTCACTGGCTCTTTGCTTCAGCCAGCAAATTCGTCGGCGAGTTCGTCTTTCAGACGTCATTTTAATCCTGTCAAATCACAGCGTTGATGGTCTTCCCGAGCACTCTCACTATACACCGCGAGAGCGCCTAAATTATCCTTTGGTTGTTCGGCGAGCACTCGCCCTCGCCTGGCTTTGCCTTGCGCGCCTCGTTCTCAAAGCTGCTAAGCAAGCTAAGATTCTCAACCATTTCTCAACCATTTCTCCCTGGCCTTCAGGCAGCTTTGTCCCCATAGTAGAGGTGGAAGGTTGTCGGGCTTTTCAGCCATCGTCGAGGTCTTTTGATTCTGCCACGTCGAGTGGGCAACGCCCCAGCCCAACAACTCCAATTGGCCTTGTAATGCACCAGCAGCTCCGGCAGCCTCCTCTGGAGGCACCAGCACGCCGCCAGGTGCAGAAGGGAGGGAAAAGACTCACAGAGGAGAGCGCCCGGTTCTCTCATCATACTCTGGAGCACCAGCAGGGAAAATCAGGATGAGCATTCCTACTGACATTTCATAGTTCGTTTGACGGAGACTCCTAATGAAGCAGATCATTACCAAACGCTCAGTATGGCTCAACGCTATGACAGCGCTGCTCGTCATTGCAGGTATGGGCGCGTTCTTCACGCTGGGTGCCGGTCATACCAAAGCTGCCCCCAGCGCAGAAGTGCATCATGCCAGCGCTGAGCCACACCTCGCTAACTCCAAAGAGAATCAACCACTGGCGCGCCGCAATCCCATTTTAAATGGGGATGACGGCGGCGGTGATGACGACACCAGCCCAAGCCCCACGCTCTCGGCGCTCTGCCAGGACTTCCTGGGCAACCCCAACCCCTATAGCAATCCGGCGCCCAATGTTGACCAGATCGTCAACGATGCGGTCGTTCCAGTTGGCTCACAGACCGGCTGTGGCACCCCCCAGAACGAAACCACCATTGCAGTCAACCCGAATAACCCCAATAATCTCGTCGCGGGCACCAATGATTATCGTGTGTTCAATACCCGCGAGAACCGCGTTGACGGCTCGGGCTATGCCTACGTCACCTTTGACGGCGGCACGACCTGGACCAATGTGCAGCTTCCTCATCTGACCTTCCAGACCGGCGCTACCGGCGCGCTCTCTGATATGGACTCGGCTGGCGACCCGGCCCTCTCCTTTGGCCCGAACAACACCGTCTACTATGCGAATCTGGTCTTCAGCCGCCTGAATGCTGGCAGCGGCATCGTCGTCAGCATCTCACACGACGGCGGCCTCACCTGGAGCGAGCCAAGCATTGTCCATACCGATGGCGTAGATGCCAACGGCAATCCCCTCCCCGCAAGTATCTCCAACGACAAAGAGTGGGTGGGGGTTGATCCCCGCAACAGCAACGTGGCCTACGTGACCTGGACAGAGTTCGGTCCTGATGGCTCGCCCATTGTGGTCTCCAAGACCACCAATGGTGGCGCGACCTGGTCTGCTCCGGTAGAAGTGAACCCCCCTTCCTCCTTCACGCCTGGCGGGGTCACCCCGTTCTCTCAGGGTTCCTATCCGCTGGTCAACAGTCATGGCACGCTCTTTATTGCCTATGAGTCAGCTGTTTGTCAGACGCTCAACTGCGACCAGGCCACCGACCATGACGAGATCATTGTGGCCAAATCGACAGACGGCGGCACCACCTTCACCAACACCCAGGTTTCGTTGGACTTCGACTTCCCCTTCAACCCCGATGTGGGCCGCTCCACTTTGACCGGCGAGAACTGGCGCATCAACAGCTTCCCGTCTTTCGCCATCGACCGCACAACGGATCAGTTGTATGTGACCTGGGCGGATGACCGCAACGGCCTGTACGATGCCAACGGCAACTCCATCAAGACCAACGGCGATGTCTTCATCAACACCTCCACCAATGGCACACAGTGGAGATCCGAACTCGACCAGATCGGCACCACTGATGATGAGGTCTACCCAGGCATTGCCGCGTATAACGGTCGCGTGGTCGTCTCCTTCTACACCCGGCATTACGACCCCAGCGGCATCAATATCGACTACGCCTGGGCAGGCTCGAACGGGCTGGGCAATCTGCAGCATGCGGCGGTACATCGCATCACCACTCAGTCCGAGGACCCCAATGTTCAGTTTGTGGGCGTTGGCTTTGTCACGGGGCAGATTCTCCAGGGCGAATTCATTGGTGACTACACGGCGGTCGCAATGGGCACCGATCTGAGATTCCACCCCTGCTGGACAGACTTCCGAGGCAACCCCAACGTTGCCAACGACACGCCCAACCAGGATGCCTACAGCCAGTCCATCAAGTTCCCGTAGCTCAAGAGCTCTCCACACACGAACACCAGGCGCGCAGATGGCGCGCCTGGTGCTTTTTCTCCGCATTTCCCAGGCAAAGCTCTCTGTGGTGACCACTTACCAAATCGGTGTGCTTGCTAACTTCGTCATAAGCACAGGATTTAGGCTGGGTGATACACCAGGGGAACTCATGAGTAATAGCACTTGCGTGCGCAAAACTTTATTCAAAAGTTCCCAACTTTATTCTAAAGTTCTCAACATTATTCTAAAAGGACAACTATGTTGGCTACATGTACGCCTTATTCCACTGTCACCGATTTGGCGAGGTTACGCGGCTGATCAATGCTGCAACTGCGCGCCACCGCCGCATAATAGCCAAGTAGTTGCAGCGGAATCACCTGGAGAATCGGCGAAAGCAGCTCGTGAACAAAGGGAACAAAGAAGACATCTTGCGCCTGCTGAACGATGCTCATATCCCCTTCGGTTGCCACCGCCACAATCTGCGCGTCGCGGGCACGCGCCTCCTGAACATTGCTGATCACTTTGTCATAGGTCTTGCTGGCCGTTGCCAGCGCCACCAGCGGCGTTTCCGGGTCCAGCAGCGCAATGGGGCCATGCTTCATCTCGCCAGCCGGATAGCCCTCGGCGTGGAGATACGAAACCTCCTTCAGCTTGAGCGCACCCTCCAGCGCGATAGGATAGCCCACGCCGCGCCCAACAAACAGGAAGCTCTGGCAGGAAGACAGCCGACGCGCCACCGCCTCGATATGGTCCTCATCGCTTTTGGCCCGCTCCAGCACACGCTCTGCCAGACTGGGCAGCGTATGCAGCGCCGCCAGCAGGTGCTCCAGTTCCTTGCCGCGCATGCTGCCCCGCAGCCTGCCCAGGTACAGCGCCAGCATCGAAAGAATCGTCACCGAGGACACAAACGTTTTCGTCGCCACGACACAAATCTCTGGCCCCGCCTGAAGCTGAAGCACCGCATCAGAGAGGCGCGTAATGGCGCTGCCAACCACGTTGGTCAACGAAACCACCGGCGCGTCCATCTCGCGCGCCTGGCGCACACCAGCCAGCGTGTCTGCTGTCTCGCCAGATTGGGTAATCGGGATGCAGAGCACCTTTGGCCCAACCACCGGATTACTGTAGCGAAACTCCGATGCTGGCACCACTTCCACCGGCAGCCTCGCGCACTCCTCGATCAGATACTTTGCCACCAGACCGGCATACAGCGAGGTGCCACAGGCCACGATAACCACCCGCTGGACACGTTTGAAGACGCCCTGCGCCTCCAGCGCGGCCAGTTCTGGCAGACGCAGTTCCAATCCCTTGGGCGTTTCCATCAACCGCCCCAGGAGCGCTCGGCGGATAGCATCTGGCTGCTCAAAAATCTCCTTGAGCATAAAATGGGCATAGCCGCCTTTTTCCGCCGACTCCACATCCCATTCAATCGTCAGCGGCTCGCGCGGAATGACCCGCCCCGCCAGATCAGTGATCTGCACGCTTTCCGGGGTCATTGCCACCAACTCGCCTTCCTCCAAAATCAACACCTGGCGCGTGTGCTTGAGCAGCGCGGGAATATCCGAGGCCAGAAATGTTTCGTGCTCGCCCAGGCCCACAATCAGCGGGCCAGCCGTGCGCGCGCCCACCACCAGATCGGGGTGGCGCTGACTGACAACAGCAATCGAGTAGGAGCCAGTGACGCGGGCCAGCGCCAACCGCACCGCCTTGAAGAAGTCGCCGTGAGCGGCTTCCTCCATCATCTCAATCAGATGGGCCAGCACCTCCGTATCCGTCTCGGAGCGGAAGATGTGCCCTTTGCTGATCAGTTCGGCGCGCAGTTCGGCATAGTTTTCAATAATGCCGTTATGCACCAGGAAAATCTCGCCCTGGCAATCGCTATGGGGATGGGCGTTCTCGTCGTTGGGGCGGCCATGCGTCGCCCAGCGCGTATGCCCAATGCCAATAGACCCCTGGGGATGGCCCTCCCCATCTTGAATCACACCAACCAGATTTGCCAGCTTTCCGGCGCGTTTGCGCACCACCATCTGCCCATCGTCACCCAACACCGCGATGCCCGCCGAATCATAGCCGCGATATTCCAGCCGTTTCAGACCATCAAGCAAGATGGGTGCCGCCTGCTGCGACCCCACATAACCAACAATTCCGCACATGGAATGGGAAATCCTCCTGTAAGCAACAAAAAGGGCATGCGCTGCCCATTGCTGCCATTGGCCCCGTTTTGGTCCGGCAGTCATCCGCCGGGTTTGTCAGGGTCTGGGGGATGGCCCAACTCCCTGGAGGCACCCGCTGATTCTCCGCACGTGGGCACACCACATGTCGGCTCGATAGCCTCCACCTCGTCAACTGGAGAGCACCTCCCGCTCCCAGTCCATGCGCTACATCAAAAACACCATCTTCACCGTCCGCCATACAAAAACAGACTGACACCCTCAGCATAACATAACGTTGTGGGTTTTACCAGAGTGTGGCGTGTGAAATGGGTGACACTTCTGGGACTCTGGGACTCACGGCGTCACCATGACTCCAGGCGTCACGGTGGTCAGCGTCACAGTCACATCTGCTGGCGCGATCTGCACCGTGATGTCGTTGGGGGTTGCCACCTGCACCGGCAGAATATAGCTTCCTGGCCCCTCACCGGTCACATCCACCACCGCGCGCAGATTCAGGTCTTTGAGCCGGGGCAGCGGGCCATTCAGCGTCACGTTCACCGAATCAGGCGAAAGCGTAGCCGCCAGCCCAGGCGACAGCCCTTTGAGGGTAATGGGCACATTGGCCGAAACCTTGCCCGCAATCGGCGCAATAAAGATAGAAACCGTCACGGCGGTAGCGGCAGTGCTGGTAATGCCAGGCGGCAGATCAATGATCGCCGGACGAGTCACGGTATCTATCTGGTTGGTGATGTCAAGCACTTCGGTATTAACAAAGTTGATGTCGCCCAGGCTAAGCGCGGCGCCCTGGACTGTAATCGTCGGCGGCGTCACCACCACGCTGGTCACGCCATAGCCATCGGCGGGGTTGCCATGCAGTTTGGCGACAACAGCCACCGTGCGATAGGCGCTGGTCGTCAGACCGGGCGCCCCGGTGGGGCTGGTATCGCGGGCCACAAACGTCCAGAGCGCAAACGCCGAGATTAACGCCAGCAAAAAACGCAGCCCCAGCGTATGAAAGAGAAACCGCGAGCTGGCACGCAGCCAGCGCAGCCAGCGCGGCGGCTGGCGGCGGAGAGATGAAGGGGCATTCTCAGTTCGCATGGACATGTTCTTGCTTCTTTCCTGGTTCCTCAAGCGCTTGATTTGTGTTCAGCCCACGCGCTCAGGGGCGCTCCGCGCTCTTGATGGCATCGCGGGCCAGCGAACCAGTGGCTCCAGGGGCCAGACGGGTTGCCGCGCGCCGCCGCATACGCCGCCCTGGGTCGCGCAGGAGCAATAAGACGCGGCGCAGGCGCTCATCGCTCACGTTTTGCACCAGTCGGCCATGTTCAGCCAGCGAAACCTTGCCTGTTTGTTCCGAAACCACCACCACCACTGCATCGGTCTGCTCGGAGAGGCCCAGCGCCGCCCGGTGGCGCGTGCCCAGTTCGGCATGCTCGCCAACCGCCTCAGAAAGCGGCAAGACCACCCGCGCCGCCACCACGCGATCACCACGAATGATCACCGCGCCATCATGCAGCGGCGAATTGGGATAAAAGATGCTCAACAATAACTCTATGCTGACCAGCCCCTCCACCCGCACCCCGGTAGCTACGTAGTCTTGCAGGCCCGTGCTGCGCTCAATGCAGAGCAGCGCGCCAGGATGACGCCGCTCTTTCAGGACTGCCACCGCCTGGCAAATCTCGTCTACCGTTCGCTCAGTGCTGCGCGTAATGTTCGTGCCCGGCAGGTTCACCACCCGGCTGCTGCGGCCCAGGTATTCCAACAGGCGGCGTAACTCTGGCTGAAAAATCACCGGCAGCGCGATCAAAATCGCTGGAATGGAATTGCGCAGCAGCCAGCCCAGCAACGTCAAGTGAAAGACGGAACTGATCAGAATGCCCACCAGGAGAACAATCGCTAATCCTTGCAGGATTTGATCGGCGCGCGTGCCCCGCACCAGCACCAGAATGGCATAAATAATCAGCGTGACGATCAGGATGTCGAGGACATCCACCCAGGTAAGCTGGTTAAAGAGGGCTTGAAAAAACTCGATCACCGTCGGCCTCCTGAAGTGGCAGAAACGCCGAAGCGTCGAGGGTCAGGCTGCACCCACGCTTCTACAGGAGATTGTAGCAAATCAATGGCCGACCATCCAACCAGAGGGGTGGAGAGCTGGGGCAAACTGCGCGCGCGCAGCCGCCCCAGGAGGTCGCTAGGGGCGGCGTGTGCGCAGTTCTTGCTGAAGCTGCTGCATCCGCTCAAACGCGATAGGGTTGTCGGGGTCCAATTTTGCCAGATTGCGGTAGACACGTTGCGCCTGCTCAAACTCACCAACTTTGGTATACGTCTTCCCAAGAAGATCATACGCTTCAATGTTGGTTTTGTCTATGGCAATCCATTGTTGCAGAGCAGCTACCGCCTCTTTAGTTTGATTACTGGCGAAATAGTTGCGGGCAATCACCGATTGATGGAACGTTGCTTCGTCCCGCCGGTTGGCCTGGAGGCAATACTTGACCATCTCGGTGCGCGCCAGCATATCCTCTGGCACCATCTGCACCACCTGGCGCAGCGCCGAAAGCGCCTCTTCTTGATTGCCCATATCCCAATAGATCGAGGCAATCTGCTGAAGCACTTTGGCGGCCTCTGCCGTCTTGCTGCTGCGCAGGTAGATTTCCACCTGAGTGCGCAGCGCGCTCAGCCCCTCATCCAGCATGCCCCAGGAGATGTACAGGTCGCCCAGCTCTCCTGGCGGGACCGGATCATTGGGCGCCATCGCCATCATCTTTTTGAGCAGTTCAATCGCTTTCTCGGCCTGGCGATTCGCCCGATACGCCTGCACCTGTTGCAGCATATCCTGCAAACTGCTCGCCTGACCTGGCGGCACCGGGGTCAGCGAGGCGTGGTGCACCGATCCCTGGGCAGGCAAGACCTGCTTGATTTGTTGCCTGACCGCCTGCGCCCGATCAGGAAACCCGCCCTGCTCCCAGGCTTTTGCCAACAATTGCGAGATTTCAATCTCAGGAGCAAGATGTTCTTCCTGGCCGTTGCGCGGGAACGCCGCCCAGACAGCCGGGTCAACTGGCGAGCGATGGACTGTCTCCGCAGCCACCTCCAGTTCTTGCACCGCCGTGAGCGCATTTTTGGGTCCAGCCTGGTCCAGATAACAGCGGGCAATCGCATAACGGCAGAGTGGCTCCATCCCCGCGCCATTCATGGCTTGCTGGTAGCAGGAAATCGCATCGGCAAAGCGTCCGGCTTGCTGCTGCACATGTCCCAGGCTATAGCGCAGGTCCACATTGGAAGGCGAAGCCTCCAGCGCCTGCGTATATTCGCGGAACATGGCGTCAAAGTAGCGCTGACCATCGCCGCGCAGCGCCTTGAGCAGCCGCCCCAACATCTCCAGCGCCGCCGCGCGATTCGCGCTGCCGCCCCCCGCCGCCACCATCCCCGGAGTAGCGTTGGCGCCAACGCCAGTCGCCAACGCGATTTGCAAACGGGCCAGCGCGGTCACGTTGCGCGGGTCCAATTGCAAAATCCGCTGATATTCGCTGACGGCCTGCGCCGCCCGGCCCATCTTCATCAAGGCCAGCGCGTAGTTCAGGCGCATCGGCACCTGATTGGGGTTTTCTTGCAGCGCCTGCTCATACTCTTGAATGGCTTTATCCACATAGCCCAGGCGCAGGTACGACTCTGCCGCCGTCGTGCGCTCGCGCACCAGTTCATCATTACGGCCATGCGCCGAAAGCAGGTTGAGCAGCCGCACGCGATAGGTCAGGTTATTTGGCTCCAGTTCAAGGATGCGCCGATAAATAGCAATCGCATCATCCACCCGCCCATTGACCAGATAGGTATCAATTAAGATCGCGTATTTCGTAATCGCCTGCTCAGTCTTGCCCTGCTTGACATAGATCTCGCCCAGCATGCGGTGCACATCGAGATAATGCGGCACCATCTCGATCACCCGTAAGCACTCTTCAATCGCCGCCGTCAGCAGACCATGCGCCACATATTTTTCAATATCATTGACGGCAGCCATCACGCGCGAGCGAATGGGTTCTTGCAGCGGAGGCATCCCGTTGAGAATTGGCCCCAGCGTGGCGCCAGCCAGCGCCCCAGAGACACTGCCAGTGGTGGCTAACAACGCGCGCAGCGGATCAGCAGGAGTCCCGGCCACCGCCGCGCCGGTGGGCATCGCCGGGAATGGCCCAGAGGGTGCAAGCTGACCGAGCGTCCCGGAAATACCCGCTTGCGAGAGCGGCCCGGAACTGCCATTGCGGGCCAGGGCGTTGAGCGCCTCCATTGCGCCGGAAATCTGCGTAGGCGAAGCGGATGCAGGGGCAGGTGGCGCCATTGGCGGCTGGGATGCCAGTGGCATCTGGGGCACCATTGGCGGCTGGGATGCCAGTGGCATCTGGGGCACCATTGGCGACTGGGGCGCCATTGAAGCTGCCGGTGGCTGCTGAGGCCCTGGGGCCGAAAGCCAATCATCATTAAAGCTGGACGCGGGACGGCCTGCTGGCGCGCCAAAATTGATCGTCGGTGGCTCTTGCGGCTCCTGGGCAGGCGGGAAGAGCACGGTGGCGCTTTCCCCGTTTTCCGGTGGCTTGTAGGCCGGGCTGCCGCCGCGCGGCCCAAACGTGACTGTCGGTGGCTCCTGGTCCTCCTGCGCTGCCTGGTTTCCTCCAGCCAGCGCCTCGCCCTCAGCCATCATCTGGTCCACCTCAGCCGCCTGGTCTTCCCAGCCCCGGCTGCGCAGAAAGCCCAGCAGCGCATTGTAGACCGTCTCGGTCTGGTCCACTTCTCCCAGCGCCCGATGCGCTTCGGCGGCTTCATGGCACAGTTGGATCAATTGGTCCGATTCTTCCAATGTCAGGGCATCGAGGTTGACGCGATCTACCGCCTCATCGAAATGTTGCGCCGCAGCGTTCAGGTCGCCCATCGCGCGATAGCACTGGCCCAGGGCGTAGTAGCAGGACAGGGCATAATCCGGGTCATTGAGCAATTCTTGAAATTGCTCAATGGCTTCCTCCCAGCGCTCCTGCTCTTGATAGAGCCAGCCCAGGAAATAGCGCGCATCGGGGCGGTCAAAGCCGCTGCCAATGATCTGTTCGCACAGATCAATCGCCTCGTCAATGCGTCCCTCAGTTTGCGCAGTCTGCGCCTGACGCAACGCGCTCGCCACCTGCTGCGCCGTCATGCGCTTGCGCCCGCTCTGATCTGCTGGATTGCCGCGCCCCTGGTTCCCGCCTCCGCGTGCTGCGCCCTGTGCTGGGGCCGAGCCTTTCTTCGCCATACTGTTCCCCGTCCTGCCCATAAGAGCTTCGTTTACTACTTCCGGTTCGCCAACAGGATCGCGCTCTGTTGGCGAGGCCAGCCCTGACGATTCTGCCAGGATGTGAAAGAATGGACTGTGTGCTGCCTCTAAATACGGTGAAAAAGCCTCCCGCAGCACCTGGGGCGCCGGGGTTGCTCCTTCCTTCCGCGTTTCCAGACGAGTAAATAATGCCTGTGCCTGCTCGTGCTCTGGTTCCAGCCGCAGCACCTCTGCGCCATGCTGACGCGCTCTGGCAACATCCCCGTGCTGCGCATAGGCCTCGGCTGCCGCCAGATGTGCTCGCACCGCCCCAGGGAAATCTTTCTTGCCCTGAAAATGAAATGCGAGCCGTTCGTGAGCTTCCGGCGAGGTGGGGCGAAGATCTGCGGCCTTTTGCCAGGCAGCCTCAGCGCGGGCACTCTGACTCTCCTGTGCATACACATCGCCAAGTTGGAGAAATGTTTGCCAGGACTTCTCTGAATGCCCAAGCAGACCCTCCAATTCAGCGACCTTGCTTAAGGCCAACACGTTGGCCGCATCCTGTGCCAACACCCGCTGATATTCCCGCAGCGCCTCATCCCAGCGCCGCATCTGCAACAGACAGAACGCCAGCCCACTCCGCGCCACCATCTCCTGGGAAAATTCCGCCAGCGCCCGCTCATATTGTCCTGCCGCTTGGGTCCACTCGCCTTCCCAGCGCAAGTGATCGGCCTGACTCATGGCGGCGTCGAAGCGATCCCTATCTCCTGGCATGAACTCTTTCTTCCTCGTGAGGACTCTACATCACCCACGCCGCCAACCAGCACACCAGGGCTACCAAGGAGGGGCCGCACCTCACACGCCTTTCAGCCAGGTCCGGCCAGGACTGTGCTCACCTTAGCCCGACCACGCTCTGGCCTAGTATAGCACACCCGGCCAGTCTCCCCTACCCACACCCATCTATTTTTTCGCTTGCTTGCAAGCTCAGCCCTGACGCCGAGCAGCCTGGAGCCTGAGAGCGCCGTTTCGCTTGTTGTGGTACTAAGGTACTAGCGCCCGGAGGCGCTGCGCCCCTTCCTCGCAATTTTGCCGCCAAAGTATGCTCGCTACCCGCGATAGTTCACAAATTGCAACTCCACCGGGTAGTCTTGCTTCTTCAGCGTCGCAATCACCGCCTGCAAATCGTCGCGGCTCTTGCCCACGACGCGCACCTCGTCGCCCTGAATCTGCGGGCGCACTTTGGGGTGGTGCTCCCGAATCAGCTTCGTGATCTCGCGGCCCAACTCCTGAGAGATACCCTGCTGCAACTCAAAGATCTGGCGCACCTGCCCCCCAGCCGCCGGCTCAATCTTGCCTGGCTTGAGGATTTTCAGCGAGAGTTGCCGCTTCACCAGCTTGCTTTCCAACACATCGCGCACGCTTTTCAGGGTGAAATCGCTGGCGGTAATAATCGTGATGCCTGTCTTCACATCATACCGAATATCGGTCTTCGTATCCTTCAGATCAAAGCGCGTGATCACTTCTCGCCGCGTCTGATCCAGCGCATTCACCAGTTCTTGCTCGTCAAATTTCGAGACAATATCAAATGAACTTTCTCCAGCCATTGAGCTATCCTTTATCGTCTCCTCTGAAACGTCTCATCCCTCATTGCAACACAAAAAGGCCTTACATTGGTCGCAACACCGAAAGAAAGCAACAAGATAGTTGTATTCTACCAAATCTCTTGACGCCTTAGCAGCAGTAAGCAAGGATTGCTTGCAGCATGGCGCCCTGCTCACCCGAAACCTGCGCCAAAACGCTCGCAGGACATGTGCCTCTTGCCCGATGGACCAGCGAGAAGTACAATAGCGGGAACAGCCACCACAAAGCAAGGAGGGGTAGCCATGAGCCGGGGAAGCAAAGCCGCTGCGTTGTATCAGTTACAACAGCTTGATCTGGAGTTAGAGCGTGTCAATGCCGAGGCGCAGGCCATCAGCACGCGCCTCAGCGACGACTCCGCCCTGCGCCAGGCCAAAGAGGAGCTTGAAGCCGCGCAAACTGCCCTCCAGAAACGCCAGCGCGCGCTTCAGCAAGCCGAGCAAGAGCTTGCTTCCCTGGCAGCGCGCATCAAAGGCCACCAGGACCGCCTGTACAGTGGCAGCATCGCCAATCCCCGCGAGCTAGGCGCCCTGCAACAGGAAATCCAGCACCTGCGCGAACTCCACAGCGCCCAGGAAGATCGCGTCTTGGAGGCAATGGGCGCGGCAGACGACGCCCAGGCAGCTCTGAACGACAAAGCGGCAAAACAGAGCGCTGCTGAGCAGGCCCGCCAGCGCGAACAAGACACGTTACAGGAACGCCAGCGCCAGACAGAAGCAAAGCTCAACGACCTGCGCCATCGCCGAAAGACGCAGGCCGAAAGCTGCGAACCAGATTTGCTGCAACGCTATGAACAGATACGCAAACTGCGCGGCGGCAAAGCGGTAGCACTGGCCGAAGGGGGCACCTGCCAATGGTGCCGGGTAACACTCAGCGCCAGCGAAATGCAGCGGTTGCGCCTGGGCGCAGAGATCGTCACCTGTAGCAACTGCGGGCGCATTTTGCACTTGCCGTGAAGTACCCCAGCGCTCAAGCGCGGGGCTTCTACAGGCCCGTGAGCCTGTGGGCCTCTTCCAGGCCCCGGAACAAGATGGTAATGGCAGAGTTGTGGTCACGGTCGAGCTCGGTGCCGCACTCGCAGGAATGCCAGCGCTCGTCTAGTTCCTTGTGAACGATTTGACCACAGCTGCTGCACAATTGGCTGGTGTTGTAGGGGTCCACAAACAGCACGCGACGTCCGGCGCTTTCAGCCTTGGCGACACAATACTGCTGGAATGCTCCCCAACCAGCATCAAGGATGGAGGTATTCAGGCCAGCCTTGGCGCTGGCTCCATTGGGCAAATAGGCACCTTCTTTGTCTGGGTCGGGCTTTGGTTCGGGTGCCTGGCTCATGTTGATGATCTGCAAGTCTTCAAAGACGATCAGTCCAAAACGATTGACGAGAGAACGCGCTGCCTTGTGTTGAAAATCTTTCCGCTGATTACGTACCTTGCGATGCGCTTTCGCTAGAGCAATAGCCGTTCGTTTGCGCCGAAGGGAGCCTTTCTTCTTCCGGTCCTTGGCCTGTTGGAGAAGTTTCAGACGCTTTTGTCCCTTGCGATAGAGGCGCGGATTCTCGATGGTTTCGCCTGTCGAAAGCGTAGCGAAATGCAGTAAACCCAGATCAATGCCCACCGCCTCTTCACAAGGCGGCAAGGCTTCTTCCTCCACTTCACAAGAAAAAGTGACAAACCAGTGATTAACATCGCGCTTTATGGTACAGGTCTTCACCTGACCCACCATCGGGCGGTGCAAGCGCACTTTGATGTCTCCAATTTTAGAGAGTGAAAGAGTAGCGTACCGCTCTTTCCCCGGTCCACTCCAGCCAGCCAGAGCAAAGCCCGATTGCGGATACGAGAAGGAGTCATAACGACCTTGGCCCTGAAATCTGGGGTAGCCTGGTTTCTCGCCATTCTTGAGGCGACGAAAGAAGGCAGCAAAGGCTTTGTCCAGCCGACGCAACACGTCTTGCAACACCTGGCTGTAGATGTCCTGGTAGGCAGGAAAAGCCTCCTTGATCTCAGCCAATTCAGCGGCCTGTTGGCTGTATCCCAAACTCTTGCGACTCATTTGGTAGAAGGCTTTGCGCTCTTCCAACGCCGTGTTATAGAGGTGACGGCAGCGACGCAGCACAAAGAGCAGGGTTTGCTCTTGCTTGGAAGTCGGGTACAAGCGGTATTGAAAGGCTTTACGGATTCGCTTCTCGTTTGGCTTTTCGCTGCTCTTGTTTGGCATACTGCTCCAAGGCCCAGACCAGTTCACTATTCAGGGACCGCCGATGCTCGGTTGCCAACTGCCGAAACTGGTCCAGCAGAGCAGGTGGCAGATAGAGCATCCAACGTTGTGTTTTGTGTTCAGGTGGCGTTTCCATACTAGTATTATATCATATACTACACCAGTGCGTCAAGCGCAGCTAAGCCCCTTATATCCCCATGTCTAAAGACAGGGGTTTTACGCGGCTCTTGATAAAAACTATCAAGGCAAGCGTCGCGCCCCCTTCTGCTAGAGATGGGGGCGAGCATCAACAGTGCCCAGAGAGAATACACTCTCCGTCTCCACAATCTCCCCAATGCGCCGAGCGGCAGCCTCCAACTGCTGATGCTGGTCGCCACTCAGAGGTTGGAAGGCTTCGACCACGATTTCGACGCGCCTCCCGCTCCGCCGCTGCTGCCAGAGGCCAGCCACCACCCCATCAACCACCACGACGGGCAGATTTCCGATGCCGCCCTGTTTTAGCACCCGCTTCGCCCAGGCCGACGGGACAAGCCGATCTCTGGGAAAGCACCCAATGAGATAACAGTCGAAGTGGGGCAAGAGCCTCGCCACATCCGAAACCGGCGCCCAGGAAGCCTCTGCCTCGCTTGCCAGCAGCCAGGCGTGATGGCCTTCGACTTCTACCTCCTCAAGTTCATCGGCTAGTTCGCGCATCAGAGCCAGGGCTGTGCGGGGCGGCATGCCAAACCACTGCGCGAAGTCTTGGGAGGTAGCAGGCCCATAGGTCGAGAGGAATCGTCGGAAGATCATCTTTAGCGCAGTTGCACTCTCTACTTCTTTCCAGCTACCCAGCCATTGGTCGGGGCGCGTGAACGTCACCTTGCCCTTCTGGTTGGGGCCAAAGCAGAGCAAACCGGCATTGGCTGCGGCCCCAAGCGTGATCAACCAGCGCGGCCACTGGCCCCCGAACGCGGGACTTACTGCATCGGTTGCCCACGATCCAACGCGACGCGCCACCTCCAGACCGAGTTCTTCTCGCGTCAGGCAGCGGCCATCAAGCGCCCCCCCAATGGCCGTTATGATCGCTTCCTTTTGCGCCATCTCCAACCCCATTTGCGCGAGCCAACGCGCCTCGTCTGGGCGGCGGTTGGCCCGGAATGCGGCCACCCACATCGGCAGTTCATCGGAGGGAAAGAGATGGATCGTCCCCCGCAGCCCATAAGTCTTGACCAAACTGCGCCTCTTCCACAGAGCGGCCTGCACATCCTGGCGGGTCGCTCCAACCAGGCGCAGGCCAAGAGAGAGTTCGGCGGCGGGCAGCATCTGGGCATGAACCCCACAGACAGCACGAACGACCTCTCCCATATCCTCCTTGGGCCTTGGCGCCACCAGCGCATGCCGTGCCAGCCGCCGACTCCACACCTCCTGCCAGGTAAGGGATCTCATGCTCGCTTATTCTTCCCCTTCCGCTGGCTCATCTCCCTCTGGAAGCGGTTCAGCAGCGCCCGAAGCCTGGCGCTGATACCAGGTTCGGCGCCGCGCCTCTGGGAGAGCCAGCGGCGCGCTGCGGGCCGCGAGGCGCTGGCTCTGATTGCCTGAGACAGCTTGTTGCCCTTTTGCTTCGGCGGAGGTGTCCTCCGTAGCTGGCCGCGTTGCGGAGTCAAGCGGGCGACCAGGCGTCAGGTAATGTCCCAGGATGAGCGCACCGCCAACCGCCAGAGGAATCAGCCCGGCCAGCAGCCAGGGGCCAAGATGATAGGGCGCCACCAGCGACGGCGGGAGGATATAGCCCAACGGATACAGCCCAACCGTCAGCGCCAGGCCCACCATCGCGGTGATCAAGCCGCCTTGCAGCAGGACGGTTCGCCGCACCAGCGTGGGCCGGGGCAGCCGATTATGCCGTTTGTCCGGCGGGGTAATACCCCGCAGAATCATCGCCATACGCTCCCGATGATCCAGATAGCGCAGGAGCGCCAGAAAGCTCAAAAAGACCACCAGCACCAGCAGCCAACCCAACGCCAGCAGTAGTAGTGTATTCATCGCTCGTTCCTCTGGAACGCCGAAGCTCTGGTCGGCATCTCCTCTCTCGGAAGGCGCTTTCGTAGATAGTTCTTTCGTATCTTCTAAGTAAGAGAATGCACCATTCTGGTTTGTTTCATGCTATGATTAGCGACAGAGAAAATCCGCGAACTTTTCTCTCTGCAATCCTATTCTATCTCATCAGCAGCACGCGCCCAGAACACGCAAAGCAGCGCATCAACTCAACGGGGGATTCTCATGGGACGCGCCGGAACGCGAAACTTTTGGCAATGGTTTCGGCTCAAACAAGATATGCAAGAAGAGCCATTTCCATTTTCTGCGCGAGCGCTGGAAAGCTACCCCAACCAACTGACCAGCGCAAAGGGTGCCCCTCACGAAGTCGAGGGCGAGATAGAACTCGTGCGCCGCGCCTGCTGCGGCGATCAAGATGCCTTTGCCGTCCTCGTGCACGCCCACCAGCGCCGGGCCTATATTCTGGCATTTCGCATGCTTGGCAACGAAGATGAAGCTGCTGAAGCCGTGCAGGAAGCATTTCTGGCGGCCTGGCAAGGCTTACACTCATTTCGCGGCGAGGCCCGTTTCTCCACCTGGATGTATCGCATTGTCTATCACGCCTGCCTGCGCGTGTTGGAGCAGCGGCGCCGCGACACCAGGGATAAGGATGCCATAACCCTCCAGGCCCAGGAGTCGGCCCGGCTGGAAGACGGCCAGGAGGTGCACGCCATCCTGACCGACCGCGAGCGCCAGCGCACCATCCAGGAGGCCATCCAACAATTACCTGGGAAGTACCGCGCCGTCTTGATTTTGCGCCATCTGCAAGAACTAACCTATGAAGAGATTGCGCAAGCCTTGAGCCTGCCGGTTGGCACCATCAAAACACATCTGTTTCGCGCGCGCAATCTGCTCAAGGAGCGGCTGCAACTGCTCGAACACGAAGAAACTGCCGCTGAGTCGCAGCCCATGAGCCATGCCTCCACCTCTGCCAGCAGCGAAGGCTCGCGTCCCGCCTCCTATTTTGCCCGCATTGCTCCGCGCCTGCTGCATCTGGGAACCGCCCGCGAGCTAGGAAGCGAGGAACGCGGATGACCTGCGCACGCGCACAACTGCTCCTCCAGGTCTATCTGGATGGGCGCCTCTCCCTGAGCCGCACCCGCGCATTAGAGCGCCATCTGGGTTCTTGCCCCGTCTGCCGGGCCGAATGGACCACGCTGGAACAGGTCGTCTCTGGGGTACAGAGCCTGGGGCGCGTCACCGAACCCGCCTGGCTGGGCGAGGCCATCATGCAGCGTGTTGCCAGCACCACCGCGCAGCCACCGCGCGAACTGCCTGCCGGAGTGCAGGAAAGCCTCGGCCCGCTGCTGCACCGCCCATTTTCCCGGCTGACACGCCGCGACGTGCTGCTGGCTTTCGCGCTGGCAACCCTGGTGATGTCGGGCTTCATCCTCCTTCAGCCAGCCCTACGCGACGCCCTGCTGGTTGACACGAATCCGATGGTCGCCCCGCTGCTCCAGAGCCTCCAGGCCCTCTTCTCGCTGCATGGCGGGATCATCGTCTTGATCGGGTGGGGGCTGGGGATTTTCCTGGGAATCTGGATCACGCTTGTGCTGGCAGGAGACGAGATTCGCGCGTTCTGGCGCCAGCGCTTGCGCGAGCGGCTCCCGCAGAACTGGTGGTAAGCGCCGCCTGGCATCTAAAGATGCCAGGCCGTGTGTCGGCCACTACCCACCTGGGGCAAAGCATGGCATAATGAGGGCCGTTGCAACCAGCACGCACTTTTTCCCAGGAGGACCGTATGCACACCTCTTCCCCCAACCTCAGCCACTATCGGGCAGCATTCCCGGCGCTCAACCAGACCATCCAGGGACAGCCCGTTATTTTTTTTGATAACCCCGGCGGCACCCAGGTTCCCACCACCGTCATTGACGCCATGACTGCCTACCTCACCCGCGCCAATGCCAATACAGGCGGCGCCTTTGCCACCAGCCGCCGCACCGACGCCATGTTTAACGAGGCCCGCGCAGGCATGGCCGATTTCCTCAATGCCAGCCCCGACGAAATCATCTTTGGCAACAACATGACCACGCTGACCTTTTCCATGAGCCGGGCCATCGGGCGCGCCCTCAAGCCAGGCGATGAGATTCTGGTCACAACGCTCGACCACGACGCCAATATCGCACCCTGGCTGGCCTTGCGCGAAAGCGATGTGGTCATCCAAACGGCAGACATTCACCCCGAAGATTGCACCCTCAATATGGAAGACGTGCGCACCAAGATCACGCCGCGCACCAAGCTCATTGCCGTTGGCTATGCCTCCAACGCCGTTGGCACCATCAACAACGTGCCGCAAATCATCCAATGGGCGCGCGAGGTGGGCGCCCTGGTCTTTGTAGACGCAGTGCAGTACGCGCCCCACGCCCCCATTGACGTGCGCGCGCTGGACTGCGATTTCCTGGTATGCTCCTCCTATAAGTTTTTTGGTCCCCACCTGGGCATCCTCTATGGCAAACTCCCGCTGCTAGAACAACTTATGGCCTATAAAGTGCGCCCGGCCCCCAACACCCCCAATGAAAAGTTCGAGACCGGCACCCTCAATCACGAAGGCATCGCGGGCCTGCTAGGTGCCCTGGAGTACCTGGCAACGCTCGGCCAGGACCAGAGCGACCACTACCCCGACACCTACACCGAATGGAGCGGGCGCAGACGGGCGCTCAAGCTGGCGATGCACGCCATTCAGGACTACGAACAGGGCCTCTTTGCCCATCTGCTCACCGGAGTCAAAACCATCAGCGACCTGCACCTGTATGGCCTGACGCGCCTGGAAGACCTGCCGCGTCGGGTGCCAACGTTGGCCTGCACCAGCCGCAGCCACAAGCCGCGCGACATGGCGCGCGCCCTGGGCGATCAAGGCATCTTTGTCTGGGACGGCAATTACTACGCGATGGCCTTGATGGACCGGCTTGGCCTGCACAAACATGGCGCGCTGCGCATCGGGCTGGCCCACTACAACACCACCGAAGAGATTGATCGTCTGGTCCTGGCCTTGCAGGAGCTACACGAGCAGTAGTCCAAGAACTCCAGTTGAGCAGCAAGAAGTGGACTTGTGGCCTATTTCTCAGCTACAACCTGCGAAATAAGATATAATATATGGTGGGCAGGTGTGCTGCCCACCGAACTGGTCTGTTTTTCATAGCATGAGCAACGCTGGTGGATCAAGGGACTTGCTAAATAAAGCCAGATACGCTACATTGGCTGGCAACCCATCCTCCATGCGTAGCGTAGAAGCAACCATTCTGCATCAGGCAGCACCTCCTGGCCTGGCTGATGCGCTAGAAGCAGGTGGGCAACTAATAAAAATGAAGGGAGTCATCAGGTGACTACTCAAACGACGCCACCCCATGAACCCACGCTCACCACCCGCGCACCTATCGAGGAATCCGTGAAGAAACCAAGTAACAAATTGATCTGGCTTCCCAGCGCGTTTACCACCATCTCATTGATCTCTGGTTTCATCGCAATTATCCTGGCCGCTGATCCAAACGTGCCACATCGTTTTCTGTATGTCCCGCTGCTGGTAGCGATTGCCGTCTTCTGCGATGGCATTGACGGGCGCGTGGCGCGCGCAGTGGGCGCCTGCACCGAGTTTGGCGAAAACTTTGACTCCTTTGCCGATCTGACCGCCTTTGGCATCGCCCCGGCCTTCATGGTCTATCAGATGTATCTCAGCCGGGTGGGGATGGTCAACGGCATCGCCGTTGGCGGCATCTTGATCGCCTCCACACTGGTTTTCTCCAACGCCTTTCGGCTGGCGCGCTTCGCCACCAAACCCTATAACCCACGCTACTTCGAGGGCATGGCAACCACAGCGGGCGGCGGACTGATCGCCACCCTCGCCTTCTGGGACCGCCTGATGACCCCGATGGCGGCAGCCAGTATTGTGCTGGTCACAGCGTTTCTGATGAGCAGCCGCATCGAGTTTCCCAAACTGAACGCCCTCTTTGGCCGCGCGCCGTTCATGCTCAAATGGACGTTTCTGCTGGCAATCGTCGCCATTCTCATTCCCTTCTGGCCCGCAGGGTTGACGCTGATGGTTGGCGCCTATGCCCTGTATGCCGTCCTGTGGTCCAGCGAGCGCGCTGTGCGCCGCCGCTTGCGCCGCCTGGCGCCAGTGGCAGGGGTCGTCTCTGGTCCGGCGGGCGCGCACATCGCCACCATGACCATGACGGTAGACGACGATGAGGATGATGACGATGACGAAACCGAAGAGGATTGGGACGATGACTGGGAAGATGAGGAAGCTGAAGAAGAAGACGAGGCCCAGTCATGAGCCAGGAACTGGTAGAACGCCACGTTATCACGCCTGCTGCCGAGTTGAGGGACCGCCTGGAGGCTGACCCACCCATGCTGGGAGCTATCAAAGAAGGATTCATCTACATCGTCGGCTCGCTTATCGTCACGGCCCTGCTCAACCGCTTGTTTCCGCGCCTGGGCAAGCTGTTCTGGCTGGTTCCGGCGATGCTCGTCTTTTTCTTCCGCGACCCACCACGCGCGTATCCCCAGGACGACACCTACCTCTACGCTGCTGCCGATGGCACCATTGCCGCCGTTGACCGGGTGGAGGATAAGTGGTTTCTGGATGGCCCGGCCACGCGCATCGTCACCTTTCTTTCGGTGCTCAATGTCCATGTCAACCGCAGCCCCGTTGCGGGCGAGGTCGCCAGGATCGAATGGAAGCCGGGCACCTTTGCCAACGCGATGAGTCTGGAAAAATCCGAGGCCAATGAGCGCAACATGCTCGGCATCAATGGGCAGCGCGGCCAGGTGATGGTGGTGCAAATCGCCGGCTTGATCGCCCGGCGCATTGTCTGCTGGACCAATGCGGGCGAGCAGGTACGCGCCGGACAAAAGTTTGGCATGATCAAGTTCAGTTCGCGCACCGATGTGCTCGTGCCGCTGGGCAGCGTCGAGGTACTGGTCACGCCAGGCCAGCAGGTGCGCGGCGGCATCACACCCATTGCCCGGTATAAAGCGGTAGAGTGAGGCTTTCCCCCATTTTTATGAACTTGCGCACACGCGACAACACCATCGAGGAATTGCTGGACGCGCCAGTGGCCGATGAGCGGCTGCTGGCGCACAATCTACGCGACATCCGCCGCATCAACCGCTTTTTGGGCTGGACCAGCCTGGCCGTTGAGCAGGTGGGCAAGGTTGTTGCCCGGCAGCGCTTAGACACCTTCTCGCTGCTGGATGTCGCCACCGGCTCAGCCGATATTCCTGTGGCGATTGCGCGCTGGGCCGCGCGTCAGAGACTCCAGGCCAGCATCACCGCCACCGATCTGAGCGAGCAGGTGCTCGCCTCTGCCCGCGCCAGTTGCGCTGCCTTTCCCAACATCCAGCTTGAACGCCAGGACGCGCTGGCGCTTGGCTACGGCGCACAGTCGTTTGATCTCGTTCTGTGTTGCATGGCGTTCCATCATTTCTCTCCCGAAGATGCTCCCCGGTTGCTGGCAGAACTGGCGCGCGTGGCCCGCCGCGCCGTCATCATCAGCGATCTTTCGCGCAGCCTGCCCGCTTATCTGGGCGCGTGGGCGCTCACGCATACGCTCATGCCCAACACATTGACGCGCCACGATGCGCCCGCCTCGGTGCGCCGGGCTTACACACCACGCGAGGTACAGACACTGGCAAAACTGGCCGGGCTAGCCTCCGCCACCGTTCGCACTGCCTTTCCCTTTCGGCAGGTAGTAGTCTGGGAAAGGAGCAGCCATGCCGAGTGATGTTGACGTTGCTATTGTGGGCGCGGGGCCAGCAGGCTCGGCCAGCGCAATCCTGCTCACCCGCCAGGGCTACCGCGTGGCCCTCATTGACAAGGCCACCTTCCCCCGCGACAAAGCCTGCGCCGAATACATGAGTCCGGCCATCGAAGGCATCTTGCAGCGGCTGGGGGTGCTGGAGCAGGTAGAAGCCGCCCATCCCGCGCACCTGCTGGGCTTTGACATTTACAGCGCCAAAGGTCACTCATTCCGCGCCGATTTTGCAGGCAACCGCAAGCCCGATGGTAAACCCTATTACCAGTACGGCCTGGCGCTCTCTCGCCAGATTCTTGACCACCTGCTCATCGAACAGGCCAGACGCGAAGGCGCAGAAGTGCTGGAAGGTACCCGGCTCCAGACGTTTCAGATTGAGCGCGTTGGGTCAGCCGAAACAAGCGTGAGCCTGACGCTTCAGGAGGCGCATGCACGTACAGCGGCTGAGGGAACAAAAACGCTGCACGCGCGTCTGCTCGTTGCTGCCGATGGCGTCCACTCCATAATTGCGCGCCGCCTGGGTGTGCAGCAGATGTCCGTCCGCCAGCGCAAGATCGCGCTGGTCACGCATATGCGCGGCATTGCCGACCTGGGCGTCTATGGCGAGATGCACGTAGGCCGCACCAGCTATGCTGGCCTGGCCCCGCTGGAGCCGCCGGAGATTGGCGATCTATGCAACGTTGCCATCGTCGTAGATGAGCACGAAGCCCCACAACTCGCTGGTAAAACCGACGCCTTTTTTGACGCGCGGCTGCGCGAGTTTCCCGCGCTGGCCGGGCGGCTGGAGGGTGCCCGCCGCACCAAGCCTCTCCTGGCAATTAGCCGGTTGGCGGTGCGGGCGCGGCGGTATTCAGCGGATGGGGTGATGCTGGTGGGCGACGCCACCAGCTTTTACGACCCCTTTACCGGAGAGGGCATTTATCGCGCTCTGCGCGGCGCTGAACTGCTGGCAGAAGTCGCGGGCGCAGCATTGGTGTCTGGGGATTGCACCGCCGCCCGGCTCAGCGCCTATGACCGCCAGCACCGCCGCGAGTTTGCGGGCAAGCGCACCGTTGAGCAGATCGTACAAATCTTAATTTCCCGGCCCGCCCTCTTTGACCATGTGACCAAACGCCTTGCCAGCAAGAAGCGCCTGGCGGATACTATTGTGGGCGTCACCGGCGACTTTTTGCCGCCCATCAACGTTCTTTCGCCCGTCTTTCTCGCGCAAGTGCTGATCTAAGGAGCCTGCATGCACACCGTAGATACCATTGCCATTGCCAGCACCCCGGAGATTGTGTATCGGCTGGCCTCCGATGTCGAGCGCTGGCCCATCATCCTGCCCCACTATCGCTATGTGACCGTGTTGGAGCGCCAGGGACCGAACGAATGTATCGTGGAGATGGGCGCCAAACGCGACTGGATACCCGTCTGGTGGCGCTCCCAGATGCGCTGCTATCCTGACGAGCGCCGCATCGTCTATAAGCATATCGGCGGCGCCACAACCGGCATGGATGTCGAATGGACGATTGTGCCCACTGGCGGCGTCACCCGTGCCCGCATCATGCATGATATTGACCTGGCCTGGCCCGTCATTGGGCGGTTAGCGGCCTGGGTGATGTGCGACGCCTTTGTCTCATATATCGCCACGCGCACCTTGCGCGGCGTAGCCGCAGCAGCGGAAGGGCAACCCAGCCATCAACTGAGTCAGGCCATCGGCTAAGCCAGGCACTCATTCTTCTTGCTGATCGGCAACATCCCGCGTTTGGTCTGCCACTTCATGGCTGATCAGATGCGCCGTGAGCATTGGACTCATCCAGACCTCTTCGCCTTGCAAAATCAGCTTCATGATAGCGGTATTTGGCACCGCGAATGAGGCACGCAGATGATAGAAGCGCTGCATGCGCTCCGGGCTGACCTCAAACGAATTAGTCAGCAGTGCCCAATACAGCGCCCGCATAAACAACCCGTGACTGACCACCGCAATAAACCCGCTCCCCTGCTCGCGCACCAGCACCAGCACCTGTTGCAGCCGCTCCATCAGATCAGCAAACGATTCCGCCCAGCCGCCGTCCCGATAGTAGGGATCGCAGCGATGCCAGAAGGCTTCCACGCGCGGCCTGCGTTGCTGGGGTGTGGTTGGCTGCCCAGGCGGTCGTGCCAGATACGTGAACTCTTGCACCGGCCACACCGCCTGCGGCACATCGGGAAAACGCCGGGTGATCGGCGCGGCGGTTGCTTGGGAGCGCAGATACGGCGAGACGACCAGCAGCGTTGGTGGCTCCTGAAAGACCGTTGCCAGCCGCTCTGCCTGCTCAACCCCCTTGGGCGTCAGGGGCGTTGACGCCGAATCAGCGGTAGGCAAACCAGCGTTGCTCTCGCTTTCACCATGCCGAATAAACCAGACTGTGAGCATACATCTCCTTCGGCATGGGCGGGAGGGAGTCCGCGCAGGCGGACTTGCCTGCCACCTTTAGGTGGGTGGCGGAACGCCCTTAGCCGCGAATTTATTCGCCAGTTTTCCTTGGCACACGCACCTGCAATGCCCCAGGGAGCATGCTCACCTCAAAGCGCGTATCCTTGATTACTTCACCATCAAGCTGCGCGTAGGCTGGCTCGCGGCTCTCCAGCACCACCTTCTTCACGCGGCGCATACTCACCTCCGGCAAGCCCACATGTTCCCCCTTCTTGATAATGCCCACCAGTTGCAGCGCGCGCAGCTTGGAGGGCTTGGCAATCATGCAAAGATCAAAGAGGCCATCGCGCGGGTCGGCCAGCGGATTGATGCGAAAGCCGCCGCCATAAGTTGGCCCCACGCTCACTGCCGAAAGCGCAAATAGCTTGCCCTCCACCTGCTGATCATCATCAGGAAAAGCCGTCAGCCAGGGGCATTTGTCGTAGTGAAAGAGGATTTCGCGCATACTGGCGGTCTGGTAGAGCATCTGCCCCTTCAGGAACGGATAACGCTTCAGCGATTCCGCCGCCGCCGCAATATTCGCGTCCAGCCCGATACTCAGCGAGTTGATAAAGAAGCGCCCATTGACCTGCCCAACATCCATTGCAACTACCTCACCCGACAGCGCCACTTCCAGCGCCGCCGCCGGGTCACGCGGCAGCTTGAGCGTTTGCCAGGCATAATCGTTGCCGTTGCCCGCGCCCACCAGACCCAGCGGCACCGCCGAGGGCTGCTGCGCCGAGAGAACACCATTAGCAACCTCGGCCAGCGAGCCATCCCCGCCCACCACAATCACCGGCCTGCCGCTTTTGGCGGCCTCGCGCCCAATTTCCTCACCATGACGCGGGCGCTCGGTCAGCACCAGTTCCCCGCGTCCGCCCGCCAATTTCTGTTCCACCATCGGACGCAGGCGCGCGGTACGCCCGCTGTTGGAAGCTGGATTCATGATGACGACTGGCGTTGATGAAGTCCCCATTGCGCTTCTCCTCCCTGGAATAGAGAATCTGGGCAGCCAGTTGATGTGTGAAGCAAGTATATGCCTGAACCACTGGCAATGCAAGCGGCTTTCAGTTGCCAATTTCACTTCTTGCAGGGAGAATATCTCAACAAAAGCCCCTGAGAGGAACGCGCTATGGACTTTGCAGCCTTTGAGCCATTGCATAACGCAACCCCATATGAAGTAATAAGCTATCACCCTAGCGGATCGCTGCTCGCTATGCAGGTCATCGCCCGCCTCAAGCACCATGATGCGTGGAGAAGTGCTATTTGGGACAAAACCACAGGAAAGCTCGTGTGGGCGCCAGAGGATACCATTGCGCTTACCTGGCTATCCGACGGGCGAGAAGTCGGATTGATACGAGAACACTATCGCTATAGGCCAGAATTACATGGTATCGTGGGTTCAGCCTTCCAGAGCGAGTTTACCCATACCTGGGAGCGACGCGCATGGCCTGAGGAAACATTGCTCAGTTCTTGCCCCATCAAATTTCCGATGGGCTGGCCCACAGGACTTGTGGTCTCGCCGCGCTCAGATATTGCCATTGTGCAGTGGTTCGACCAGGGCGAATCTGGCCTGGAATTCATTGCCATTACTCAAAAGGGCGACCAGCAAATTCTTAAGACAGGTTTTCCCTTGCTTGATGACCTTTCACGCGGTTCCATTCGACCCGATGGCAACGGGTTCCCTCTTCCCTCAAATCTTGCTACTGAACCGGTTTTCAGTCCAGATGGCCGTTTTATCTTGATTGGCTGGCAAGACTGGTGGGAATGGTGGAATGAAGAACATGAGGATGAGATTCCAGCCAGCGGCGGCCTCTACCACATTGGCGCCCTTGCTGTGCTGGGTTGGGACGCGCGAACCACTCGTGTTATCCCGCTAACGGAGGAGCTTCCGGCTGGATGGCTCCCTCCGCCTGCCACAGACGAGCGAGAGCGCCTCCTGCGTAACCTGTGTTTTAGGGATGCCACACACTTCCAGGTCACACTGCCCACAGGGACTACAAGAACATATACGTTGATTGCTTGACAACTCGCATAGCACATGCTATGCTACAAAAAGCAGCGGAAGAAACTTCCGCACTAGAGAGCAATTGCCCTGAACGAGACAAGTATGCCAGGCCACCACCCAGAGAACTGCGGGACGGTGCGACGCAGCGGCAGGCGCGGCAGAAATCCCCTCGTGAGCAGCACGCCCAACGGCCAATCATCCTGGCCCACTAAGCAGCGCCGGATTGCCCCCGTTAGCAGGCGCCAGAGACAGCCCGTTCTCATCGAGCTAGCTTGAGCAAGCACGCTCGCTTTTCTTTTGAGACATTGGCTGTGAACAAAGGTGGCACCACGACAGCAAGGCAACTTCGCTGCCCGTCCTTTTCAGGATGGGCGGCGTTTTTTTATGCTTTCGCAAAGAAAAGAGCAGAAGTAATTTTATCAGGAGGTAGTCTCATGCTTGATCTAGCATTTATTCGCGCCAACCCCGATGTCGTCAAAGACGCGGCGCGACGCAAGCGCGTCAACGTGGATATTGACGCGCTCCTCGAACTGGACGCGCGCATGCAGGAAGTGCGCCGCGAAACCGAGGCCACCCGCGCCGCGCAAAACCGGCTCACCAAGCAAATCCAGGCAGCGGGCAAAGACAAAGAAGCGCGTGACCGTCTCATTGCCGAAGGCAAAGAACTGGCAACCACGCTCAAAGACCTGGAGCCGCGCCTGCGCGAACTAGATGCGCAGCTCTATGAGCAATTGTTGATCGTCCCCAATATCCCCGATGCCAGCGTCCCAGATGGCCTGGACGACAAAGATAACGTGGAGATCAAACGCTGGGGCGAGCCAACGCAGTTTGCGTTCAAGCCGCTGGACCATGTGGAACTGATGGAGCGGCTGGACCTGCTCGATCTGGAGCGCGGCGCCAAGGTCGCGGGCAGCCGCAGCTACGTGCTCAAGAACGACGCCGCCCGGCTGGAACTGGCACTGATGCTGTTTGCTATGGACCGCATCAGCAAAAAAGGCTATACCCCGCTGATCGTTCCGGCGCTGGCAAAAGAGCACGCCTTCATCGGCAACACGCAGTTTCCGCGTGGCCGCGAGCAGGTCTACGCCCTGGAGAAAGACGAACTGTTCCTGGTTGGCACCGCCGAAGTCAGCATCACCGGCATGTTCAAGGATGAAATTCTGCGCGAAGACCAGCTTCCTATGCGCATGGTTGGCTTCTCACCCAGCTTCCGGCGCGAGGCGGGCACCTATGGCAAGGACACGCGCGGCGTGCTGCGCGTCCACCAGTTCAACAAAGTCGAGCAGTATGTCATCTGCCACAACGACCACGAAGAATCAGTACGCTGGCATGAAACGCTGCTGGCAAACGCCGAAGAACTGGTGCAGGCTCTGGAACTGCCCTATCGCGTCGTTGTGGTCTGCACTGGCGACCTGGGCGATGGACAGGTCAAGAAATATGATATTGAATGCTGGCTGCCCTCAGAAAACACCTATCGAGAGACGCATTCATGCTCATACTTCCACGACTATCAGGCGCGGCGCTCAAATACCCGCTACCGCGATAAAGATGGTGTGGTACGCTATGTTCATACCCTGAACAACACAGCGCTGGCCTCACCCAGAATCATGCTGCCACTGCTGGAAAACCACCAGCAGGCCGATGGCAGCGTGCGCATCCCGGAAGCGCTCCAACCCTACATGGGCGGCCAGCGTATCATAGAGAAGAGGAGCTAGCAGGGCACTTGCCTGCCCCTGCTTTGAGGGGTACCACCGGCATCCCTGCCGGTCTGGGGCAGCAAAACGGAGGCGCAGCATGCCTGAACTGGAACCCGGTGAGCACGAGCAGGATTACTATCGCGTGCTGGGGCTAAAGGCGCGGGCCAGCGACGAGGAGATTCGCCACCACTATTATGTGCTGGCGAAAAAGTGGCATCCTGATCGCTTTACCCACGCCAACGAAGGCCAGCGCGCCCTGGCCGAGCGGCGTATGAAGCAGATCAACCGCGCCTATCATATCCTGGGCGATGAGGTCTTGCGCCACGAATATGACGAACTGCGCCACGCCCTGCTTGCCCAGGATGAGGACGGCCACCTCTGGCGCCCCATCCCAGGCATGGATTCGTTCTCATCAGTGCCGCCGGGCTATGCCGCGCCGCGCCCATCGCCCCTGGACAAGAGCAACCCAAACGGCACCGGCTTCCTGGCGGCGCTGCTGTGCTTCCTGCTGGCGCTCGGCTGTCTCTGGGCGCTCATCACCCATCAGACCAGCTTCGTGGGTGGCTCGGTGCTGATCGTGTGTCTGGCGCTCCTGACCATCCTTGGGATACTGTTTCTGCAACAGGACAGCATCCTCTCGCGCGGCGTCAACACCTGGATGAATGCCGAGCCAAAGGACTTCCGCCAGATGCGCGAGCAGGCCAGCCGGGCCAGGGTACGCGCCGAGCCTGCGCCAGGCGTTGTGGAAGAACGCCCGCTCGATGCCTTCGAGATGTTGGTAGATGAAGCTCTGGCCTCCCTGCCTGCCGAGTTTCAAGACAAGATGGAGCATCTGATCGTCCTGGTGGAAGAAGAACCAGAGCCGGAACTGCTGGAGCGGCTGGACGTACCAGAGGGCGGTACGCTGCTAGGGCTGTACCAGGGCGTGCCGCTCACCAAACAAGGCGCGGCGGGCGGCGGTCCCCTGCCGGAACGCATCACCATCTATCAAAAACCCATTGAAGCCTACTGTCATGGCGACCCTGACCTCATTCGTGAGCAGGTTGCCAGCACCGTGCTGCACGAAGTGGCGCATCATTTTGGCATAGAGCACGAAGAAATGCCCATCTGGGTCAAGTAGTGCGCAACTGCCTGACCCGCGCGCCCACCAGACCCGGCACGCCCACCAGCAGAGAAGAACACCCAATCATTGCCACCAGCCCCAACGCTGGCAGCAGCGCGCCAGCCAGTGCGCTTGCCAGCGGCCCCGATCCCTGCATCAGCGTCCGCAGCAGGGCAAAGGTGCGCCCGCGCAACTGCTCTGGAATCACCTTCATGCGCAGCGTCTGCGCCCAAATCGTCAGCGGCGCGCTAAAGAAACCCAGCAGCGCCAGCCCTGGCAGGGTCAACCAGAGCGTTTGCCCAAAGAGCAAAAGCGCCAGCGAAACGCCCGCCAGCGTCTGGGCCAGGCAGATCATCGTGCCCAGCGCAAAGGGTGCTTTCAGGCCGCCCGCCACAAGCGCTCCGCCAACCTCGCCCGCCGCCAGCGCCCCAAGGCATATTCCATAGACCTCCGGCCCGGCGCCCATCCGGTCTGCCAGGACGGGCAGCCAGACCGCCAGAAATCCCTCGCCAACGTTAAAAACCATAAACATCAGCGTGATGGAGAGCAGCACCTTATTCGTCGTCACCAGTCGAAGCACATCCGCAAAATGCGCGCCCGACCTGCCATCGCCCGCCGCGTGTGGCGTGGTTTTGCCCAGATGCAGCGGGACCAGCAGCAGCCCCAGCGCAAACGCAGCATACGAGACGGCATCCAGCGCCAGCACATTTGGCGCGCCCACCAGCACAATCAGCAGCCCGGCCAGCGGTGGCCCGCACACGCCGCTGAGCGTGTAGCTCAGCGTCTCCAGGGCGTTTGCTGTAGAAAGATGCTCCTCAGAAACCAGGCTCGGCACCAGCGACGGCCCGCCAGCCAGCGGAATCATAAACAGAAAGCCGTACACCGCCGCCACCACATACAACTGCCAGAGCGCCAGCACACCCAGCGCGGCCAGCAGCGGAATGGTTGCCACCACCGCGCCGCGAAACACCGCATCTACCAGCATTACGGTGCGGCGATTAAAGCGGTCCAGCAGCACCCCGGCCACCAATCCGCCTACAATCACCGGCCCCGTGTAACACAGCAGCAGCAAGCCCACCGCTTCTGGAGAGCGCGTCACCTGATATACAAACCAGATCAGCGCCGTCTTCGTCATCGCGTCGCCAAGGGCGGAAAGCGTGAATCCCACCCAGAACGCGCGAAACGCTGGCAACCGAAAAATAGCCTGATAGTTATTAACCTGTGCTACAGCCACAAGCACTCCTCCTTGGGCAGCGATTGACAGGCCCCCCGATGCCTGGCATAGTTGCACCATGCTGTCACGTATGTCGGTTCGCCGTCCGATCTTCGAGAGGGCATCCAGCGCTCTCTGAGAGGAAGCATAGCAGGGGAAAATTGTCACAAGCATGTCATATTTTCTTGCCAAAGTTGAGAAGCCAGCGCCAGGAGCAAACCTCAGGTGAACAGATTAGATCGCGCCCTGGGGATACTCCTATTTTTGCGCAGCGGCAAGGGCATCTCCGCCACAGCGCTTGCCAAACGTTTTGAAGTCTCGCCGCGCACCATCTACCGCGATGTCGAACTGCTCAGCACGCTGGGCGTGCCCATCTACGCGGAACGAGGACGCGGCGGTGGGTTTCGCCTGCTGGAAGGCTATTTTCTGCCCCCGATCATGTTCACTCAGGATGAAGCGCTGGGGCTGATGGTCAGCCTCTCGCTTCTGGAAAGCCTGCGTGCCAAGCCATTTGCAGCGGCGATGGAGACAGCAGAAAGGAAACTGATCGCGGCGGTTTCAGAGGAACTGCGCGCAACGCTGCTGGAAGCGCGCAGGCGCATTGGGTTCGAAATGCCACCCAGCGATATTTTTCATCCTGAGCCGTCGCTGCCCCAGGAGGCCGCAAGCGCCGAACACGCGCCAAAGCCGCCAGCTTCAGCGGCGGAAGGGCAGGCGGTCCAGGTCTTTTTGCAGGGCATCTTCACGCACAGAGCCGTAAGCCTGCACTATCGCTCACCCTACCAACAACAAGCGACCCATGTGATCGTAGAACCCCAGGGCGTCTTTTGGGATCGAGGCTACTGGTATCTCGTTGGCAAGCCTGCCGACCAGGGAGCGCACACCCGTCAATGGCGAGCAGACCGGGTGATCGAGATACGCTTGCGCGCAACGGAGGCGCTCCCCTCCTCCAACTTCACCATCAGCGAATTTTTGGGCGGAAACTGGCTCAAGGATGCCATGAACTCCTGGAGCGAGGAAATGCCTGTGCGCATTCGCCTCACCAGGCAGCAGGCCAGCCGTTTGCAGCAGGATTGGTACTATCGCCACGCGCGCTACGAGCCGCTTGCTGACAACATGGTCCTGATGACCTTTGGGGATAATGTGCCGGAATACGTGCTGGAGCTGCTGCGTTGGCTGGGTCCAGGGGCAGAACTGCTGGAACCCAGGGAATGGCGAGAGGCCGTCAGAACACAGTTGACCAGCCTGCTTGAGCTTTACCGCAGTGAAGCACCTGAATAAGCTAAGAGCGGCTGCGCGCTTCCCCTTGCCTCTCACTGCTGAAAGAGATACACTGGCAGCAACAAATTTCTGAAGCGAGGGCAAGGCAGGGATGAACAGCAGCGAGGGCAACCAGACCGGGTGGAGCGGCAGCGCTGGCCGCCACCAGGAGCAGCCTGGCGACCTGGAGGCGCTGCTGATTGCGCGCAGCCGACGCAAGGACACCGCCGCTTTTAACCAGTTGATCATCATGCACCAGCAGGCCGTCTACACCCTGGCCTATCGCATGCTGGGCGACCCGGAAAACGCCGCCGATGTCACCCAGGAAGCGCTGTTTGCCGCCTACCGCGCCATTGAGAGTTTTCGCGGCGGCTCGTTCCGCTCGTGGCTGCTGCGCATCACCAGCAACGCCTGCTTTGACTACTGGCGCCGCTCTCGCCGCCGCCCGGTGGAATCACTGGAGGCGCTGACCGAGCAACCCACGGATCATGATGAAGGGCTGGCCCAGCAATTTGCCGCCGATGAGCGCTGGAACCCGGAAAACGTCCTCATGCGCGTGGAGCTACAAGCATACATCCAGAACGGCCTGATGCACCTGGCTCCTGAGCAGCGGCTGGCGGTGGTGCTCAGCGACATCCAGGGCATGTCCTATGATGAGATTGCGGCCATGACCAGCACCTCGCTGGGCACCGTCAAATCGCGCATCGCGCGCGGGCGCGCGCAACTGCGCAGCTATCTGCAACGCCACGCGGAACTTTTACCCAGACACTACCGTCTGAGAGAAGAGAAGGACCGGGGCATCGAATAAATCCCATCTGTCCGGGCGGCCTCGCCCCTGGAACCCTGGAGAGAAGATGTTGAGCGAGCCTGAGCATAACTGGGAACAGCGACGCGAGCAGCTTTCCGCGCTGCTGGATAACGAACTGGCCGGAGCCGAGCGCGCCGAACTGGAAACACATCTGCAAAGCTGCGCCGCGTGCCGCGCCGAGCTAGAGAGCCTGCGGCGCGCACGCGCCCTGCTGCGCGCCCTGCCACAGCCCGCGCTGCCGCGCAGTTTCCTGCTGCCCCTGGAGCCTGCCGCTCAACACGCTTCTGGCGAACTGGCCGAGCCACTCCGCGTGGGGCGGAGGCCATCTGCCACACCTGCACCCACCCGCCCAGCGCGACCCGCGCCCGTCCCTCTCAGCGACGCGCGCGCCAACCGGCTGCGCCGCTCGGTGAAGGTAGTACGCTGGTTGAGCACAGTTGCGGCGGTTCTGGGGCTATTTCTCTTGCTGGGCAGCGCATTATCTACGCTCTCTTCCGGGGGCAAGGCAACCACAGCAAACGCTCCTTCGTCCTATTCTCAAAATTCACCCACCGATGCCGGGGGCACCGCGCTGGGAAGCGCTACACCTCCCCCCGAAAGTACGCAAAAAACCACCACCACCCAGGACCACGCCACACCCACCGAGGTTGGCCCCAACCCGGCAGCCACTGCCACCGCCAAAGGGAGCGGAACGAACGGCAACGCCACACCAGGCACTACCCTTCAGAGCCGGAACGAGCCAGGCTCAGGTGGTGGATTCTCTCTCTCCACGCCTGAACTTGGGCTGCTCTTGCTGGTTGTGGGCGTCGTAGGCTTTGTGGTTGCCGCCGTCTTGCGGCGGCTGTGGCCCGGCGCTAACCGCTGATCTTTTGGTAATCCGCTTGCAAACTTTGCGGGCTTAACACACCATCGGATTTCGCGCGCACAATCCCCTGCGCATCAATAAAGTAGGTGCGCGGCAGCAGCTTGGGGTAGTAGCTGGCGTTATCGTTAAACTGGAGCGTGCGGTCAGAAAGAATCACATACGTCACGTTATATTCCTGAATATACTGGGTCATGTTGCTGACCGGCTCGCCCTCGTTCACCCCCACAATCACCAGTCCATCGCTCTGATGCCCCTGATAAAACTGCTGCAAGAGCGGCGTTTCGCTGCGGCAGGGCGCGCAATAGGTCGCCCAGAAATTAATAATCACCGGGTGCCCGCGAAAGCTGCTCAGAGAAACCTGCTTGCCTGTTGCGTCGTTCAGGGTAAAATTTGGCGCGGGCTGACCAACGCCCACCCCGCCAACCGGAGTGGGATCGCTGCTGGGCTGAAAGAGCAGCCAGGCAAAAACACCAACCAGAAGAATCAATATGGCTAAGCCGCTAAAAAAGAGGGCGCGCCCGCTCGTGGGCAGCAAGCCGTGTTTGCGTGTTTGGATTTCCGTAGACATACGAGCAAATTCCTTGCGTTCTTCCCAGAAGTAAAAGAAAACATATCTGCAAAAAGTATATCGAAGATTCTGACGGCGGGTCAAATGCCTGGCAAGCGCAGATTTTCTCCTTCCCCTTGCCAGGAGCGCAACATCCTCTGCGCAAATGTGGTAGAAGAAAGAAATTGCGCGAGTGAACTGAATCGCTGAAGGAGCCACCATGCCCCACTGGAGCACCATCCCGCTGCTCACCACCGCTGTTGGCAGCTATCCGCCCGACGACCTGCCGCCTAAACGCGCCATCCAGCGCGCCGTAGAGGACCAGATTGCTGCTGGCATTGACCTGATTAGCGATGGGCAGGGCCGCGCCGATATGATCAGCCTGATTGCCGAAGGCATCCCCGGCTATCAACGCGCCCCTGACGGCACCTGGGAGTTAGGAGCGCCGCCCGAAGCGCCCAAAGACCCAATAATAGCTGGCGACTACTTACTGGCGCGGCTGCTGGCGCGGGAGCGTGCCGCCGTCAAAGGCGTCCTGACCGGGCCGGTCACGCTGGCTTTTTCCACCCGCCTGCTGCCAGATTCGCCCTACAACTGGAACGGCGACCCCGATCTGCTCCTGAGCCTGGCCGAGATTCTGGCCTCGGAAGCAGCAGCCCTGGTTGCAGCGGGCGCAGAGATTGTGCAGATTGACGAACCGATGCTGCCGATAGTGGCGGAGCAGGGCTTTTCCCTGGAAGAGGCTGAGCATGCCCTGCGCGAAGTGGCCGCCATCATCCCCTTTAGCATCCTGCACGTCTGCGGAGATATGCGCCCCATCATCTATGACCTGCTGGCGCTGCCGGTTTCCGCGCTCAGCGTGGAGGGCAGCGAACTGGATACACTCAGCCTCTTTGACGCCGAGGAACTGGAGGGGGCGGGCATGAAGCTCGTCTATGGCTGCGTCAACACGCGCGCCTCCACACCAGACCCGCGCCAGGTGATTCAGGAGCGCATTGAGCGCGCCGCTCTGCGGCTGGGGGCAGAACACCTCTGGCTCGCGCCAGATTGCGGCTTGCGCCTGCACCGCCGCGCTGACGCCCAGGCCATGCTGGAAGGGCTGGCCGAGGCCGCCCAGGGCGCGCGAGCGCACCTGCACGGCTAATTCCATTTGCCAGATCAGTGCTTTTCGCGGCCCTGAAGTTCGGAAATGGTTGCTTCAGTAAATGAGCCTGTCTGCAACGGTTTGCTGGCCTGAATCACCTGGGTGGCAGAGGTCGAGATCGCTCCCAACGCGGCGCGAATCCAGGCCGCCATCATATCCCGGCGTGTATCAGGCATGCCCTGTAGCATCCTGCCAAACACATAACTCAAGGTGCGCGCGTGGCGTTCTTGCTGGGCCGCTTCGCTGGCTACCGCCGTCAGCACCTCCAGCAGCACGCGCAAATGCTCCATGTTCCAGGTCGGCTCTTGCAACGCGGCCTCCTCCTCCACCTCGCGGTCCACATCTGCCAACGTTATTTTCTTGACCGTCCCCACACGCAGCGCACTCGTTGTGCCCGAAGTGGCTGCTCTTTTCGCCATAACTGATGCTGGCTCAAAGACAGGCGACCCCTCAGCAATCATCATCTCCGCCTCAGCATCATCAGGGACGATTTCCTCTTCAGCGTCCCCATCAGCCGGGCTGACCCCATCGCTGGAAGTCATCCCCTGGTCGGCTGTCGGGAACGCAGCGCCGTCGCTCTCGACAGCCTGCTCGCCTCTATTTCTCACTCCAGCAAGGCGCCGCTCCAGTTCCTCGGTCACGCGCAGCGCAGAGGTGCCCGGCTTCACCAGCACAGGCGCACTCTCTGCATGGAGATTGACTGTTGGCGGAGCCGCTGCGCTCAACAGCGCTTGAGCGCGGGAGGCCATCTCTATCTGGCGCTGGGAACTGGACATGATGTTATCGGTTGACAGCACCAGGGCATCCACCTTGCGCAGATGCTCCACCAGCGCATCAGCCATCGGCATCAGCATCTCCTGACAGCGGCTCACCGTCGAGAGCAGCATGGCTGTTGACTGCTGCACCCGCGCCAGGCGTTGATTCACATCCGCCTGCATCTGCTTAATCGCCATCGAGACGCCATCTATTGCCGTGCCCGTTGGGGCGGGCAGCGGTCCCGCCGCGCCCTGGCCCACATGCCCGGCCAGAGCCGCCAGGCCAGCCGCAGCCGACTCCATCCGCTCGCGCTCATTGGCGCTCTGAAGAAAGTGGTCCACGCGCTCCAGCATCAGATTCAGGCTCACCGCCAGCGGCAGCAGTTCGCCTTCCACATGTGCCCGCGCCCCATAATCCCCGGCAGCCACGCGCGCGTGGGTCTGCTGGATGATGGCAACGCCTTCCTCCAGGCTACGCTTCTTCTGGGCCGTCTGGCTTAGTCGCTGGCGCAGGCGCTTATTGCTCATCTCCAACCCCGCCAGATACGTTACCACATGCACGCTTTCCTGCATCTGACGGCCAAAGAGCCAGCCCACCAGCCCCACGCCAAGCTGCGCCACGATCAAAAAGATCACTGTCAGATAGTGCCCCTGAGCGGCAAACACCGGGGCCAGCGAGGAGGAGAACGGGAAGATCAGCGACACGGAGCCGGTAAAACTGGCGGAGATAATCGAGAAATACAACGCCGTTTCGGGGGTAAAGAGCAGCCCACCGGAGAGAATCACCGGGAGAAATAAGAGGGAGAGTTGCAGCGTTTCCAGCGAGAGCCGATGCGAGGCACTAAAGAGCATCAAGGCAACGACAAACGCTCCCCCGCCAATCACCAGCAGATAGCACGCCTCCCAGACTCTGCCCAGCCGGTTGCATAGCCAGACCAACCCAAACAAGACCAACCCTAAGAGCAGCATCAACACACTGCCAGAGGGAGATTGCCCAAACCATTCACCCGGCAATAACGCCACCAGAATTGCCGCCTGGACGGTCAGCAGGATCGTCACCAACCGGCTGCGATGGCGGTCCTGCTCAGCAAAGTTGAGCAGCGCCCGTTTCAGGATGGTGGACGCGCGCGCCCGCATTGTGCCCGTGTCGCGCGAAATGCGCTTTTGCTCGCCAGAAACCGCGCTGCCCAGGGGATGTTGTGCTGGCTCTCTTGCCAACTCCTCCTCATCTATCTCGTCCTCATCCTCCATCTCGGCAGAAGCCCCAGGCGGCTGAAGGCGTACCGCGTGTTTTGCGCCCAGAGGTTCTGGGTCTGTCGGGTGTCTCCCTGGCATCTGGGGCAACTGGAACAGTGGTTTCAACTGAGGTTCTTTCTCTACCATGATGGTCCCCTTCCAAAAGAGCACGCAGGGAAGCAATGACCTCTTGTCGGCTTGCTCGCTGCAACGACGAGACAGGTGTTGTCTGGCCGCTCGTACATTCCAGCAAAACAGGTGCCGATAGAGCAGGCGAACGAGCTAGCTCGCTTCAAGCGTACCTCTCGTTGCTTGACACAGGCGCAATAAAACTACTATGCTGAAATAGCTTATGTACGCTGGAAGGAAGGGAGCGATGATCAGAGCAAAGAGTGTGAGGAACAGCCTATGAAGCTCTCTCTCCTGGGGGGCGCCTCGCGCGCAGGCAAATCACTTCTGGCGCACAGGCTTTTGTTAGAGCGCCAGCTTCCCTATCTGCCGCTGGACGCGCTAAAGATGGGCATTTCCAATGGGCTGCCGGAGTTGGGCGTTGACCCCAACGCTTCGCCTGTCGTCTATGGGGAACAACTCTGGCCGCTGATACAAGCGCTGGCAATCAATCTCATCGAAAGCGATCTTTCTTATGTGTTGGAGGGGGATGCGCTGCTGCCCAAACATGCAGCCGATCTCAGCCAGCGCTATCCCGATCAGGTACGTGTGGCTTTTCTTGGCTATACGATGGCCGAGCCTGCTGAAAAGCTTCAGACCATCCGTACCTTCAGGGGCGGGGCGAACGATTGGGTGCAGGGATACCCTGATAAGTATGTGCAAGACCTCATCAGCGAGATGACAGCATTCAGCCGCTATCTGAAGCGAGAATGCGCGCTGCATCATCTCGCTTATTTTGATAGCTCAAGCGATTTCCTGAGCACGCTTGAACAGGCGTTTTGCTATTTAGGAGAGGAATAGCAGGCTTACCCTTTGGTCTGCGCAGCCTGGCGTTGATGCAGCACCAGATTGGTAAAGGGCACGCGGAAGATGGCAAACACCTCGATGCTCACCAAAAAGCCCGCCAGGATGAACGCCACGCCGATCAACTGCCCCAGGAAAAAGCCGCTGGTGAAGCCCAGCCGCACCAGGCCCGTCAGAATGCTGGGCGCCAGCGCACCAATCGCAATCAGCACATTCGAGACAACGCGATAGGCCATCACGCGCTTGCGCCAGAACACCCAGGCCGTCCAGAGCGCCCCACCAAAGAGGAACGCCGCGCCCCCAATATTGAGGATGGGCGCCAGGATTTCAATCGCCAGCGGCATGATCGTAAAGTTGGAGACATCCACCACTTCCTGCGGTTTGGCGGTCACAAGCTGATGCAGGTTCGCAGCGGAGATAGGCGCGAAAAAGATGCGCAGCGCCCCATAGACGGTAGCCAGCGCCAACACCGCCATGATATAATCGGCAACCTTGCGGGGAATCATCAGATACGCAGTGCCCATGCCCAGATACGCCGCCACCATCAAGCCGCCAAAAAGATACCAGACGCGATAAATCGTCAGGCTCCAATGCCCCTGTGCCGAGCCAATCACCTCAGCGGTGGCCGCGATACCATAGGCCAGCAAGCCCAGGAACCAGAGCAGCTTATGCGGTTTTGGGCGATGCAGATATTGATCGAGGACGAAGACAGCAGCAACAAAACTGAAGATAGCCGTCAACAAAGCCAGCACGCCATCGGTGCCCATTGTTATGCTCCTCAAGCATGGGTGGCGCCAGCAAAAAACGCAGTGATTGCTTGCACCAGTCCAGGCATGGTGTAGGTTTCGGCAACAATCTGCGGCGCAAGTCCCGCCTCGCGTGCTGTCTGCGCGGTAATCGGGCCAATACACGCTACCACCACACCGCGCAGCGCCTCGGCTGGGTTCGCTTGCTCTGACGCAAAATCTGTTGACTTTTTCGACCTTCTCTGGTACACTCTCCCAGGGCTGGAGGGATGGGATAAACGCTTCCCAACGATCCGCTCTGAGGATATTGAAACTAATGATGCCACAAAGCCACGCACAGTGGAAGAACTGGTAAAGGTAATCACATCGGGACGCTCGGCCAGAGCGCGCGCCAGCGCCTCCGGGTCCGGCGGGCGTACCACCGTGCGATAGGCGGCAATCTCGTCTACCTCAGCCCCCTTGCGGCGCAGTTCCGTTGCCAGCGCTTCGCGGGCAATATCGGCACGCGCCAGCAAGACGCGCTGTCCCTGCACCTCGCCAATTCCCTGCGCGATGGCCTCCGCAACATACTCGCCTGGCACCAGATCAGGGACAACGCCAGCCACGCGCAGCACCTCCGCAGTGGCCGGACCTATGGCGGCTACACGTATGCCCTTGAACACGCCCCAACTTAGCCCCAGATGCGCAAGGCGCTCGCCAACAGCGTGCACACCGTTCACGCTGGTAAAAATGGCCCAGTGATAACGCGCAAGAGCCTGGAGCGCCGCATCAAGCGCACTGGCATCCTCAAGTGGCTCGATGCTGATGGAAGAAAGCGTGATGACCCTGGCCCCTTCGGCTTCCAGCAGCGCCGCCAGATCAGGCGCCTGGGCCGGTGGGCGTGTAATCAGCACGCGCTTGCCCGCAAGGGGAGGAGACGCGGTTGGGGGGTGTTCCTGGCTGACCATCGGGTTACTCCTGATGCGCTGTGCCGCTGCCAGGCTGAGCAGCGCGGCCTTGCGCCAAAATCTCATCAGCGCCAGCCGCCAGCAGTTCCCGCGCCACTGCCTGCCCCACCACTTCTGGCGCATCCAACGTCCCATGCCCGGCGCGGCGCAGCAGTCGTTTCCCATCTGGGCTGGCAACCACCGCCTGCAAAAAGAGTTCGTCGCGCCTGAACGCCGTTGGGCTGGCGGCTGCCTCCACCGACGCATAAACGCCAATGGGCACCTGGCACCCGCCGCCAAGCTCCGTCAGCAGCGCTCGCTCCGCCTGTACCGCCCGGCGCGTGGGCGTGTGCTCCGCTGCCGCCACCAGCTTCACCAGCGCGGCATCATCGGCGCGCACTTCCACCGCCAGCGCCCCCTGCCCAGCGGCGGGCAGCATCACCTCCAGCGAGAGGTACTCGGTAATATGCTCGGTCAGCCCCAGCCGCTCTAGCCCGGCAGCCGCCAGCACAACCGCCTCCGGGCCATCGGGCGCCAGCGCCTTGCGCAAACGGGTATCAATATTGCCGCGAATCTCCACAATCTCCAGATCGGGCCGGAGATGCAGCAACTGCGCCCGGCGGCGCAGGCTGCTCGTCGCCACGCGCGCCCCTTTGGGAAGCCGCTCAAGCGTCCATCCCTGGCGTGAAACCAGCACGTCGCGCGCATCGGCCCGCTCGGTAATGGCGGCAATAGTTAAGCCAGCGGGCAATTCCCCTGGCAGGTCTTTCAGGCTATGCACCGCCGCATCTATCGCCTGTCTGGTCTGGCTGCTCTGTTCTCGCTGCGCCAACCGTTCCTGCTCCACCAGCAGCCGATCATGCAGCGGCTCAACGGCTATATGCAAGCGCTTTGCCAGCAGCGCCTGCTCCAACTCAGCGACAAACATCGCCTTATCGCCAAGCTGCGACATGGGGATAGCCAGCGCCTGCGTTTTGTCGCCCTGCGTCTTGATCGTCTGCACCACAAAACGGGCAGCGGGATGCTGCCTTTGCAGCATGGCAATCACCGCTTCCGTCTGCCACATAGCAAGGGCACTCCCGCGCGTGCCCACGACAATTTCCTGAGCAGAGATCTCTTTCTCGGAGAGATCAGCGGGTTCTTGTGTGTATTTCATAAAAATCTTCTTTGATACCTGTAGACACTGTGGACAGTGTAGACACTCTAGCAAAAGCATCGTAGATAGCATAGCAAAAGTCCGGCCACCGCAGCCTGGCAGCAGCGCCGCTTGTCTTGATCTACGCGCATGGGATACACTGCCACAAACGAGAACATGATCGAGAAAGAAGCACTGATGGCCTATTTCGCTGTTCTGGCGACGAACCAGCCGCCGCTCACCAACCTGCTCATCTCGCTTGCCTTTGGCGTCGGCCAGATTATCATCGGAGCGGGCATGGTTGTCTATACTGCAAGCAAAGGGCGCTGGCACCAGCTACGCTTTTTTGGGCTGGCCGTGTTGGGGGCATGGATTGCGTGCAGCGGCATTACTGAATTGATCGTTTCGGGAGCAGAACTGCTGGCCCAGCAAAGCCGCGCACTCTCCGTTGCGCAAGCCGCGCAGATGCGCGCCGCCGCAGATCAGGCATTTCTGGTCGCCTCGATCATTCTGCTGCTGGTCCTCGCGGCGTTTCCCCTGCTGGCGCGGCTTGGGGCGAGGAAACCTGCTCATCAGACGCCATCTGTTCCTGGTGAAGACGCTTTTCCAGGTGAGTAATCCACAGACCAGGCACAACCTCTTCCTGACCCATCGCCACAAAGCCCTGCTGCTGATAGAGCGCCAGCGCGGGCGTGTTCAGCGAACCAGTCGAAACAATCACGCGCTCGCTGCCTGGCTCACAGCCTTCCACAAACCGAAGCAGCGCCCGCGCAATGCCGCGCCGAACAAACGCCGGATGCACCATCATCCGATGAATATCAAGCAGCGCGCCACTGCGCTTATACGAGGCAGCCCCAACCAGTTGCCCTTCAACCTCATACCCGAAGAACGTCTCACCAGAGTTTTGCAGCGCCTCCAGCGACTCGTGCAGCGGTGGAATGGCATCGCTGCCAATCAGGTCAGCTTCCCGGCGATACGCCAGCCGTTGCAGCACAATCAGAGCACCAGCGTCTCCCACATCCTCAAGATGAAGCGGGCGAATCGTCCCCGGATTGTGGCTCTTTGCTGACATAACACTGGCACCCCTGAGCGCATGAAGAGTATTGCGCCTGTATTGTGCCTTACAAATCGGTGCCCTCGTCAATAGCCGCCAGGTCTTCCTGCACAAAGCCAGCGGTTAGCCCCAGCTCCTCCAGAATCTCCACCGCCGTCCGATACTCGCGCCAATGCAGGCGCCGGTTCAGGTTCGGGTCGTCGTGCGCTTTCCACGCCGGGAAATATTGGTCCATCAGGCTGATGGGCACATCCAGCCCAATCTCGTCCGCAATCCAGCGCAGCACCTCGCCTGTGCCAGAGATGTCGTTGGGCATCACCAGATGCCGAATGAGCAGCCCGCGCGTGGCAATGCCTTCCCCGTCCACCTGCAACGGCCCCACCTGCCGATACATCTCCTTCAGCGAAGCGCGGTTGTACTCGACATAATGGTGCATTTTTGAGGTTTTCAGCGCCCAGCCGTTATCACTGTACTTGGCGTCGGGCATGTAGATGTCTATCACGCCGTCCAGCAGCTTGAGCACATGCAGATGCTCGTAGCCCGCGCAGTTATAGACAAACGGCAGCCGGAAACCCTTGGGGATCGCCACCAGCAGCGCCTTCAGAATCTGAGGAACAAAGTGCGTGGGTGTTACCAGATCAATGTTATGGCAGCCCTTTTTCTGAAGATACAAGAACATCTCGGCCAGGCGCTCTGGCCCAACGCGATGCCCCTTCCCATGCTGGCTCAGCCAGAAGTTCTGGCAATAGGTGCAGCGCGCCTGGCAATAGCCAAAGAAGACCGTGCCCGCGCCGCGCGTGCCGCTGATAGGCGGCTCCTCGCGCCGGTGCACGTTCCACGAGCCAACCACCGTTTCTGTGCCGGAATGACAGGCGCCCGTCTTCCCAGAAAGCCGATTGATCTTGCAATCCTGCGGGCAAACCGTGCAGGCTCGCAGCAGTTCCCAGGCGTCCTCGGCACGCTGCTCCAGTTCGCCGCTCTCGTACAGGCGCATATAGCCTGGGTACGGCTCGGTCACTTCCCAGCGCGTGGGGTCCGCGTTTTTGAGGTTTGGCCCGGCAGGAACTTCGATCAGGCGCATGAAATATCCTCAGTAATTATTGCTTCGACTGATAGGCTTGCAGTAGCTCATCAATCTCATTGAGATGGTCGCGCTCGTGCCAGACGACGCGGCGCAGCGCTTTGCGCAGCGTCCACTGCTCGCCCCGGTGGGTGTAAATTTTACCACGCAACTCTTTGGGATAGCTGGTAATACGCACGATAGCCGCCTGACGCACCCGTTGGAGCCGATCTAGCGTTGGGCCAGGCAAATTCGCCACAATAATGCTGGGCGGCGCCTCATCCAACCGCCCCATATACCAGACCTCCGCCTGCGCCAGATGATCAAGGATGCTGCGGATGCTCCGCGCATCGGGAAGCGCATCAGACGGCACCCAATCCAGCGCCGCATCGTTCAGGCCGCCAACGCGCTCCAGCAAGTCTTCGCGCTGCCACTTCATCAAAGCCAGCGCCCACTCAATATCCTCTTCGCTGGCGGTCTGAGCATCGGGCGTAAAGAAGCTGTTGATCTCCTCATCCCCCTCAAACCTGATCTGGAAGACCTCTTTGACCTCAAAGGCAAACGGGCCGCGCACTTCCGGGGTGTAATCGTCGTGGCGACGCAGCCAGGCTTGATAGTCCACCACCGCCTGCTGCAAACGCTCCAGCGCCTCTTCCCTGGTGGCGCCGTTGGCAAAGCAGCCCGGAAATTCCAGAATCAGCGCCAGCGTCGCGCCCTCAGCGGCCTGCTCCAGGTGGACATCATACGTGGTCGGGGCCACGTCTGCTGCTTCAGGCTTGTCTATCCCCTGCTCACTCACGGGTGAAAACACCCCCTTTCAGCGTCCCGTTTTCTGTAGCGCCGCCCCTCAAAGCAGGGACATCCAGCCCCTGCTTTGAGGGGCGGCGCTACAAGCCTCATCCTTGCTACTCCAGCACCAGCCGCCGCAGCTCCACGATCTGGTCGCGCAGTTCTGCCGCCTTCTCAAATTCAAGTTCTTTGGCGGCGCGGCGCATCTGGCCTTCCAGGTCTTTAATCAACTTCAGCGCCTCGTCCTTAGGAATGGTCGCCAGCGCGGGCACGCGGCCATCACCATCGGCCTTGCCCTCCGCCTTAAAGCGGTCCGAGAGCGCCCGCACCTCTTTTTTCACCCCCACCGGCACCACATGATTGCGCTCATTATACTCAATCTGGATAGCCCGGCGGCGGTTCGTTTCTTCAATGGCGGCCTGCATCGAGCGCGTCACCACATCGGCATACATAATCACCTGGCCCTCCACATGCCGCGCCGCGCGGCCTGTCGTCTGGATCAGCGAGCCAGCCGAGCGCAGGAAACCCTCCTTATCGGCGTCCAGAATCGCCACCAGCGAGACTTCCGGCAGGTCCAGCCCTTCGCGCAGCAGATTGATGCCCACCACCACATCATAGACGCCCAGCCGCAGATCGCGCAGGATGTCTACCCGCTCAATCGTCTCGATCTCCGAGTGCAGGTAATGCACCTTGATACCAAGTTCTTGCATATAATCGGCCAGGTCTTCGGCCATCTTCTTCGTCAGCGTCGTCACCAGCACGCGCTGGCCCTTCTCCACACGCCCGCGAATCTCACCCAGCAGATCGTCAATCTGCCCCTCCGTTGGACGTACTGAAATCGTCGGGTCGAGCACGCCAGTTGGCCGGATAACCTGCTCTACCACCTGCCCGCTGTGCTCATACTCAAACGGGCCGGGCGTAGCCGAGACGAAGATGGCCTGATTCACATGCTGCTCAAACTCGCCAAAGCGCAGCGGGCGGTTATCCATTGCCGAGGGCAGACGGAAACCATACTCGACCAGCACCTCTTTGCGCGAACGGTCCCCGGCGTACATGCCGCGCACCTGCGGCAGGGAAACATGCGACTCATCGGCCACAATCAGCGCGTCATCGGGCAGATAGTCCAGCAGCGTCCAGGGCGGGTCGCCTTCAGCACGCCCGGCCAGATGCCGCGAGTAGTTCTCGATGCCGGAGCAGATACCCGTCTCGCGCAGCATCTCCAGATCAAAGTTGGTGCGCTGGCGCAGCCGCGCCGCCTCCAGCAGCTTGCCCTGATCAGCCATCACCTTCAGGCGTTCTTCCAGTTCGACCTCAATGCGCTTGATCGCCTCGTTCAGCCGGTCCTGCGTCGTCACCCAGTGCTTGGCGGGATAGATGTCCAGCCGCACGCGGGTGCCCAGAATCTCGCCGGTCAGCGGGTCAATCTCCACCATGCGTTCAATCTCGTCGCCAAAGAACTCCACCCGCATCGCCACATCCTCATACGACGGGACGATTTCCAGCACATCGCCGCGCACCCGGAACTTGCCGCGCACAAAGTTGGTATCGTTGCGCTCGTATTGAATCTCAGTGAGATGGCGCAAAATCTTATCGCGGCGGCGCAGTTCCCCTTGCTTGAGCGTTAGCACGACCTCGCCATATTCCTCTGGCGACCCCAGACCATAGATGCACGACACCGAGGCCACAATTAGCACATCGCGGCGCTCGAAGAGGCTGCGCGTGGACGACAGGCGCAGTTTCTCGATCTCCTCGTTGATCTGGCTTTCCTTCTCCACGTAGGTATCGGTGCGGGGAATGTAGGCTTCGGGCTGGTAGTAGTCGTAGTAGCTGACAAAGTATTCGACGGCGTTGTTGGGGAAGAACTCTTTAAACTCGCTGTACAACTGGGCCGCGAGCGTCTTGTTGGGCGCCAGCACCAGCGTGGGCCGCTGCACAGCAGCAACCACATTGGCAATCGTGAACGTTTTGCCGGTGCCGGTGGCGCCCAGCAGCGTTTGATATTTGTGGCCTTGTTGCAGGCCGCTTGTTAATTGGTCAATGGCGGTGGGTTGATCGCCGGTGGGCTTCCAGGGCGCGACAACCTGAAAATCGGGCATGCAGAAACCTCCGTTTAGGGGAACAGAGAAAGCACGCAGTTATGTTTGCTTCAGAAAAGTAAAACAGGCGTTCTAACATTATAGCACTGAAAGCCGCGCGCGTCAAGCCCTATACAGCCCCGATCATCTGCCGGGAGGCTGGCGCAAATCCTGAAAGTTTTGCGCGTAGAATGTGGAGTGGCCGCAGTTGGTGCAGATCAACACGTTAAACCCATGCCCAGAAGTAAACAATCGCCCTAAACGCGAGGGCACGCCCCAGCGCACCTCACTTGACGTATCCGTGAGCACTCTTGGGCCACCGCAAGCAGGGCATGGAGGGATGGGCGGCGGTGGTGGCTGCTGATACATAGCGGCCCCTTTCATGGTTGCGGGCTGTTTCTCATTACTCGGCTGACCTTCAGCCGATGGCTGTGGCGCGCTTTCAGAGCGCTGCCCACGAACAATCTAGCGAAAATGGTAACGGTTGTCAAGCACTTCTTTTTAGGGAGTTGATTGGATAGAATAGAGGGCATGACGATCTCAACGCTTGGCTATGCCATCCTTTCCTTGCTGGCGCGTTTTCCGCTTTCCGGGTACGACATCGCCCGCGAAATGAAGAAGCCGCACTCGTTCTTCTTTGGGCAGGCGCAGATCAGCCAGATTTATCCAGAACTGGCGCGGCTGGAGGAAGGCGGACTGGTGACATCTACGCATGTCGAGCAGCAAGGCAAGCCCGACAAGAAGGTGTACACACTTACGCCGCCTGGAATGGAGCGCCTTCAGCAGTGGATCGTTGAGCCTACGCCGATGGTAGAGTCGCGCAGCGAATTTCTGATCAAAGCCCATTCGCTCTGGCTGGGGGATGCTGCCAGAGCGCTGCCCCATTTCAGAGAACAGGAGCGCCATCATCAAGCCCATCTGGTCGGCTATGAAGCAAGCTTAGCGGAGATTCTGGAACAGTGGGGCGAAGGAATCGCCACCATGAATATCCCCGCCTTTGGCGATTATCTCACGGTGATGCGCGGCGTGAGTTACGAGCGCGAGTATCTTGCCTGGCTGCGGTGGGCCATTGCCATTCTGGAAGAACGCGCGCGCAGCAGCAGCACCAGACATAAGCACCAGGCGTAACTTTTTCTGCTCATCGGTCTACTAGAAAGTATAAGGGGCTTCCTTGCTTCAGAGGCTCCCTCCCTGTGGTACAATTTTTTGAGAGCCAGGGCCAAAGCTAGAGTGAGTATTAAGGATTAATCATGAGTGCAATTTCGCAGTCTTCCCAGCCCGGCGTCGAGCCAGATCAGCCTACCCCAGACGCCCAGACAGCTATCGTGGCACGCGGGCTGGTGCGCACCTTTGGCTCCAAGATCGCCGTCGATGACCTCAATCTGCGCGTGCGACGGGGCGAGTTTTTTGGCTTCCTCGGTCCCAACGGCGCGGGCAAATCCACCACGATCAAACTCATGGTTGGCTCGCTGCGGCCCAGCGCGGGAAGCGTCTGGATCAGCGGCGTCAACGTCTGGGAAGACCCGCTGCGCGCCCGCAGTTTGATGGGCGTCTTGCCGGAGCAGTTGAACCTCTACGAGCGCCTGAGCGGGCGCGAGTTCCTGACCTTTGCCGGACATATGTATGGCCTGAAGAAAGGCGAAGTACAGCAGCGCGCCCAGGATTTGCTCTCCGTCCTCACCCTCAACGATGACGCCGACAAGTTGATCGTAGACTACTCGGTTGGCATGCGCAAAAAGATCGCGCTGGCCGCCGCGCTGATCCATCGCCCCCAGGTGCTTTTCCTCGATGAACCCTTTGAGGGCATTGACCCCATTAGCTCGCGCATCATCCGCAACATCCTGCGCGACCTCACCAGCGCTGGCGTCACCATTTTCTTTTCCTCGCATATCATGGAAGTGGTAGAGCGGCTGTGCAGCCGGGTCGGCATCATCAACCAGGGCAAGCTGGTTGCCGAGGGCACCTTGCAAGAACTGCGAGCACGGGCGAGCCAGAGCGGGCACACAGGCGAAGGCGCCACGCTGGAGGATATTTTCCTGGAGGTCGTGGGCGCTCCGCAGGAAAGGGGCAACCTCAGTTGGCTCGAATGACCGCCGCCGCTCGTGGCGGCCCTGGCGGGGCAGGCGCAACGCCCCGCGCTCGTCGCCCCATCCTGAGTTGGTCCAAGGTCTACTGGCTGTTCTGGCTGCGCACCAAACTGCTGCTGCGCGGCTACAGCCGGGACTGGCGCCGCGTCGTCGGGGCCGTCTTGCTGCTGCTGATTGCCGTCCCTTTCCTGGGGGGCATCGCGCTGGCAACCCTGGCCGGGTATGTCTTTCGCCCACGCAGCGAGGCTATTGAACTGCTCATGCTGGTTCTGGTGGGCCTGTATCTCTTCTGGTCGTTTCTGCCGCTGATCGAGTTTGGTGTCAACGAAGGGTTGGACGTGACCAAGCTCGCGCTTTATCCCCTCACCCGTCTGGAGCGCATGATCAGCCTGCTGCTGGCGACACTGCTGGATATTCCTACGCTGGGCATTGCCGCGCTCTTTAGCGTCATTGTGCTGGGCTGGAGCCGTCCCCCTGCCGCGCTCTTGATTGTCATCCCGGCGCTGCTCATCGCGTATATTCATATCGTTGGCCTGAGCCAGCTAGTGCTGGCCTGTTTTATGGGCCTGCTGCGCAGCCGACGCTACCGCGATATGTCCATCATCCTGTTTGCGCTGTTTGGCTCCGCCTGTTCAATCAGCCAGCAAGTGATTGCCCGCAGCCTGGTCGGGTTCGATTTCAGACACGGCGACCCGTTTGCCTCGCTGCATCTGGCCCAATACCTTCAGTTTGCGCCGCCAGGCATGGATGGACGCGCCATCGTACTTGCCACACAGGGCGAATGGTCGCAGGCATTGGGCTGGCTGGCGATGAGCGCTCTGCTCACCATTCCCCTGCTCTGGCTCTGGATGCTGGCGCTGGAACGCGGCATCTCGATGGCCGAAACAGCAGGAGGGTCTGGCCGCCGCCCACGCCACGCCACACCCGCCAGGCAAGCCTCTTCCCCGGCGAGTGCTGCATCACTTCAAGCAGGCGTAGCAGGGGACACCACGCGAGGACTGAGCCAGCCCGCTGCCTCTGGTCGCTGGCGCCTGGGAGAACTGCTTCCGCTGCCGGTGCAGGCGGTGTTCCGCAAAGACCTGTACTACTTCTGGCGTGATCCCCAAATGAAAGCCTCCATGCTTAGCTCGCTGTTTATCCTGATCATCATCTTTGTTGGCCCCGCTTTTGGCACGGGCAACGCTACGCATGCCCGCCCCTGGACGGTGTTAATCTCGTGCCTGGCTCCGCTCTTTTTGACCATGAATCTCTCGCTGAACGCCCTGGGGCTGGAGCGCCAGGCGCTTTCCACGCTGTTTCTCTTCCCAGCGCGCCCGCTCTACATTCTCTGGGGCAAGAATCTGGCGGTGGGGGTGGTCGCAATGGGCGAGCAAGTGCTGATTGCGGCGGCCTTTTCCATCCTGACCGGCGCCTGGCAGTTCTTTCTCCCCTCCGTTATTGTGGGGCTGGCGGCGATTGCCGTCATGCTCGGCTGCGGGAATGTCGTGTCTGTGCTGCTGCCCTTCCGCACAGCCCAGATGCGCATGGGTAGTTCCAGCAGCGGCTCGCCAGAGTCGGGTTGCCTGCGTTTGCTGATGGGGACGCTTTCTATCAGTGTGACTCTCATTATTTTGTCGCCGGTCAGCGTAGGCATCGCTGTACCTGTGATTGTCAATCATCTCTCGCTACTCACCATCACGCTGCCGCTGGCGCTGGTCTATGGTCTGGCGATCTATCAGGGCGCATCCTGGTTTATTGCCCCGCGTCTGCTGCGCCGCATGCCAGAGATTTTGGCCGTGACCACGCGAGAATAGGGGTGGCATTTTTTCCCAGGATATGGTACGGTTTTTAGGACGCCATGTTGGATGCTCGAAGCACAGATGCGATTTGCTGCGGAGACAGCCAGCCTGGGCTAAGGTGGAACTATGAGGCTTTACCATGACGCTCGATCAACGCGCTAATCAACCCACCGTTGGGGCCATCACCCACCCGCTTGAAGAAACAGCAGACACGCCAGCAAGCACACCAGCGGACGTGGCACAAGCCCAGGGACCGGCCTCCTGGCTGGTTGTGGGCGCGGCGGGAGCGCTGATCGCGCTGGCAGCGGTGCTGGTCTTCTGGCCGGGCGCCACCCTGCTTGATCGGCTGCGCGCTCTGGATGGAGGCATCTGCGCGCAACTGCCCACCCACTCGTTCTACCCCGGTGGAGAGCGCCTGCCGCTTTGCGCGCGCAACACCGGCATTTACCTGGGCTTTGCCATCACCACCATCACCCTGTTTGTCACCGGGCGCTGGCGTGCCATCAACTTCCCGCGCTGGCCGGTTGCCCTGGTGCTGCTGGCCTGTGTGCTGGTGCTGGGCGTGGATGGCTTTAACTCGCTCTTTCTGGACCTGCACCTGCCGCACCTGTATCAGCCGCATAACCTGATTCGCCTGACCACCGGGCTGTTCACCGGCATGGCAATGGCATCTTTTCTGCTGCCAGTGACCAACTCGATTCTCTGGAAGGACGTGAACGAAGAGCGCAGCATGGCCTCCTGGTGGCAGGTGCTCCAGATGGTTCCTATTCTGGCGATCTGTTTCCTGGCGGTAGCAACGCAGGCCGCTATCTTGCTCTACCCAATAGCAATTTTGAGCACGCTGGGCGTGATGACCGCGCTGGGTCTGATTAACCTGACCATGATGATTGCCATCTCTGGGAAGATTTGCACCTTCGGGCGCCCTCGCCAGATTTTTCCCTTTGTGAGCTTGTCCTATGTGCTGGCAACTGGCGAGTTGATGGGATTGTTCTTTCTCAGCCATTGGCTCTTGCAGCGGGTTTCGGCATAAATCATCAAGCGGAGGCCGTATTGGCATTTTTCTTGCGCATCAAATGGGAAGGGGGCGCTCTCTTATCCACTTCTCTTCTCCAGGGCAGCAGCGCAGTCGGCATACCAGTGGCACTCATCCGCCAGAGCGCGCACGTATCCTGCTCATCTAGCGATGCGCTCGCTGCAACGACTTATCGAGCGCCTGGGCGGGGCGCAAAAAAACACGCAAAGTGTGCTTGTGCAAGAATGCGAAGTAGGATATAATTAAATGGAAACGGAACCATCGGGGGCGCTTTGCAGCCACCTATCCTGCTCTTCCGGTCAAAAGCGGGGGTGATCGGTCATGCCAAACAGATATGAGCGGGAGATTGAAGAAATCCTGCGGAATATGGAGCAAACGGAGCCAAAGCCATCATTCCGTGAACGGCTGAACATGCGTCGGCGCAGCCGACAAAGAGGCCCAGAGATGATACGACCCAGACCAGCGCGGCCAGCCTTCCGCTTGAACCTCTCGAACTCAGAATGGTGCTTTGCAGTGGGAATTTTGTTGGGGTTGGTGGCGGCGGGGTGGGCCTACGTTGATAATGGGGTCGGCAACTTCCTGACGGGTTTTCTGGCGGTGTTAGGCTTTGTGTGTTTGATTATGGGCATCGTGATTCCCTGGCGCGAAAGCAGCCGCCCATTGTATGGAGGAGGCACCTGGCGCGGCGAGCAGGTTTCTTCGCACAAGCGCTCGCTCCCACGCCCCTTGCGCTCCCTGATGACGCGCTGGAAGATCATGCGGCTCAGGATGCGCTACCGACGCCGCAAAGGGGACTAGAACCGTTTATTCGTTTATTTTCGATCTTGGGCCTATAGCTCAGTGGTTAGAGCAGTCCGCTCATAACGGATTGACCGCAGGTTCGATCCCTGCTAGGCCCACCTTATGCAATTTTATGACCGCGCCAAAATCTTTGTGAAAGCCGGGGACGGCGGCAATGGCTCCGCCCACCTCCGACGCGAAAAATATGTGGCCTACGGCGGGCCGGATGGCGGCGATGGGGGCCGGGGTGGCAGCATCTATCTGGAGATTGATCTCGGACTGAACACCCTGGTGGATTACCACTATCGTCAGCATCACCATGCCGGAAACGGCGGCAACGGCTTTAAGCAGCGCTCGCATGGCGCCAAAGGCAACGACATTGTGCTGCGCGTCCCGGCGGGCACCGTTGTGCGCGACGCCGAAAGTGGCGAACTCCTGGCCGATTTGGTGGACCCGGAGCAGCACGTCATGGTGGCGCGCGGCGGGCGCGGTGGCCTGGGCAACGTGCACTTTGCCACCTCCACCAACCAGACCCCACGCGAAGCCCAGAAAGGCGAACCGGGCGAAGAACGCTGGATTACCCTGGAACTCAAGCTGCTGGCCGATGTCGGGCTGGTGGGCTTTCCCAACGCGGGCAAATCTACGCTGCTTTCGGTGGTCAGCGCGGCCCGCCCCAAAATTGCCGATTACCCTTTCACCACCCTCACCCCCAATTTGGGCGTCGTCACCATCGGCACGCCCGGCTCTGGCGACGATTACACGTTTGTCCTGGCCGATATTCCTGGCCTGATTGAAGGCGCTGCCGAGGGCGCGGGCCTGGGGCACGATTTCCTGCGCCATGTGGAGCGCACCCGGCTGCTGCTGCATGTGATTGACGGCAGCGGGCTGGAGCGCGACCCCTGGGAGGGCTTTGAGGCCATTAACCGCGAACTGGCCGACTACAGCGCAGACCTGGCAAAACGTCCCCAGGTGCTCGTCGTCAACAAGATGGACCTGCCAGAGACGCAGGAGCGCTGGCCCGCGCTCAAACAGCGTGCAGAGCAGGCTGGTCTGCCGGTCTTTGGCATCTCTGCCGCCACGCGCGCCGGGGTGGATGAACTGATGTACTTCACGGCCAACCGGCTGCGCGAACTGCAAACCGAGGCACGCGAACTGGCTGCGCGCTCACCCGCGCCCGCTGGCCCGGTCCTGCGGCCAATCCCAGACGACGCCTTCACCGTCAAGCGCGAGGGCAACACCTATCTGGTGCAGGGCAAGCGCGTCGAGCGCATGGTCGCCATGACCGATCAGGAAAGCATAGAGGGCATGGCCCGGCTGGAGACCCATCTGCGCAAGATGGGCTTGACAAAAGCGCTGGAAGAGGCGGGCGTGCAGCCGGGCGATACGGTGCGCTTTGGCAAGAACGAGCTAGTCTGGGGAGAATAGCCGCCATGCGCCTTGACCAGCAGCCTCTGCCCTCAGAGACGCCCGCCCATGCTGAGCCACCGGCGCGAGATGAGGCCAAACTTCGCCAGGTGCGCCGCCGGGCGCTGCTCGTTGTTGGCGCGGTGCTGGTGGTGCTGTTTTTTGCCGGTGTAGGCGAGCTTGCCAGCAGTTTCATTCCCCATACCACGCCCGCCTTTGCCAATGGGCGCACGCAGCAGGCGGGCGATCTTGCCATCACGTTGCAATTTAGCCCCAATCCACCCAAAGTCAGCACCACGCCCACCACCCAGGTGGGCATAAGCGTACAGACAAAGGATGGGCAGGCGCTCACTGGGGCGCAGGTGGAAGTCAGCCTGGTGATGCTGACAATGGACATGGGCACCAACGACACCATTGCCCAGGAAATCCCCAATGGGAGCGGGTCAGCAGGGCAGTATCAGGCGCGGATCGCCTTCTTGATGCCAGGCGCCTGGCAAGTGACAATTCGTGTGGCCCCGCCGGGCGGCCCGCCCGTCAGCAGCACATTTGCGGTGGATGTGGCAAACTAGCCATCTGCCGTGCCCCCTTGGGGGTACCACCGGCATCCCTGCCGGTCAAAGGCGCGATTTGAAACACGGTGCTGCGAGGCGCCAGCGCCGCAAACGCATCTGGAAGCGCGGCAGGGTCGCTGGGCAGCCCATAGAGTCGTCGAAAGAACGAGACACCACCAGGGACCAGTTTCGGGAACACGCGCAAAATGGGGCCGCGCTCGGCTTCTGGCAGTTCGGTGAGGGCCACGCGCTCCCGCTTTCGCCCATAGGCCAGGATGCCCCACCCAGCCGCGCGAGCATTCTTCACCCAGTCGGCGTTGATCATCCCTCCCACAAGGTAGCGGCGCCCATCCACGCTGAGCAGCGAGACGGGGGTTGTTCGCATTTGCCCGCTTTTGCGCCCCGGCACCGAAAGGAGGTGCATCGTGCCAAGCGGCAGCCCCAGGCGCTCCAACAAGATAATGATGCGATTGGCAGGTTTGAGCCAGCCAGGTAGCGAAGGTTGGCCTGTCATAGAGCGTTTCTCCCATCAAAAATAACCGCAAAAACTACCGGTAGCTCTGGCTCCCGCGCCCGACAGAGGTGTGCTACACTGGTAGCAGATCATGGTTGTTTCGCATATATTTTTATCATAAAAACTTTCGAATGTCAAAAGAAAATCCCGAAGAGTTAGTAAACAGCGTGGCCCGCGAGATTGCCGAGTTTCAAGACGCTGCTGGCATGGTAGACGAAGCCGTAGCTCAGCGGATGGGCATCAACCTCACCGATTTGCGGTGCCTGGGTCTGCTGCTGAGGCACGGCGCAATGGGCGCGGGACAACTGGCGGCAGCAGCCGAGCTGAGTCCAGGGGCCATGACCGCTGCCCTGGACCGGCTTGAGCGCCTGGGATATATCGCGCGGGTGCGTTCCTCAACAGATCGGCGCGGCGTCATCGTGGAGGTAACGCCGACGGCCTATCAACTACTTGAGGCATGCTATGGGCCGCTTGGGCTGGAAGGGCTGGCGCGGTTGGAGCAGTACAGCGCTGCTGAACTTATCCTCTTGCGCGATTTTCTGCGGCAGGGACGGGAATTGCAGATGCGCCACGCGGCACGCATCCGTTCCAGGGATGGTGCCTCTTCTTTGAACGACCATGCTTAACGAAGAAAGAAGTAACTGCATGTATGTAGCGGTGGATAACGGCGGCACCTCCACCAGAGTGGGGATTACACACGATCTCACCCGCCCGGCAATTGAAGTCGTTGACCACTTCGACACCTTCCTCAGCTATGATGCACAAATGGAGCGGCTGATCAAAAGCATCAGCCAGCTAGAGGCGCGGGGGATAGAGGGCATTGGCATCTCGCTGGGCGGGCATGTCGCCAGAGATGGCCGCACCGTCTCCGACGCCGTGAACCTGCGCGACTACGAAGGCAAGCCCTACGTGCGCCAGCTTGAGCAGCGCTTTGGCTGCCCCGTCAGAATGGCGCACGATGTCGTTTGCGGGCTGTTGGGCGAAAAGGCGTTTGGCGCGCTCAAAGACTACGACCACTGCGCCTACCTCACCATCTCCACCGGCACCGGCGGCGCCATTCAACTGCGCAAAAACGGCAACGCGCTCACCGTTTCCATCTCAATGGGGCATCAGATCATCGCGGGCAATCCGCGCGTCTGCCTCTGCGGGCAAACCGGCTGCCTGGAAACCATCACTGGCGGCAAGCAGATTGCCCTGCACTATGGCCGCGAAGCGTCACAAATTACCGATGTGGCCTTCTGGCAGGAATTGACCGAGAGCCTGGCGATTGGCATCGTCAACCTGTGCCGCCTGGCCTATATCGAGGCCGTCGTCATCAGCGGCGGGATTGGCCTGCACGCGCCCTATCTGCGCGAGCATCTCACCGAGCGCGTCAACGCCCTGCGCACCAGCGACGCCTATCGCCTCATCTGGTCGGAGCTTGGCGAGCGCGCACCAATTCTTGGGGCGGCGCAACTGCTCATCACGCCAGAAGAGACGATCATCCACTAGAGACAGCTTCCCTCTCACTTGATGAGAAACCAATCGCCAACATTCCAGAGACTATCCGAGAAGGCATTATCCTGCTCATTCACGATGTTTGAGCTGACAAATGTGATATGTGGAGACAAATAAAGGGGGATCACGTAGACGCGGGCCACCAGCTCATGCTGAAGGCTCTTGAAGAGTTGTGTCTGCACACTCAGATCCACCGTTGTCTCTGCCTCATCAAGTTCACTGTCTATGTTGGGGTCATTCACGCCTTCCAAGTTCCCACCATCAGGGTTGCTGTCGGTGGGGATCTGGCTGCTGTGGAAGCCGCTAAAGTTTTCGAAGTTATCGAGGCCAAAGGTGAAGGTGAAATAGGAGAGGTCATATTGCCCTGTTGCCAGGATTCCCCCATTGGAATAACTATTGAACAGCATGCCAGAGGGGTAGGGTTGAAGCGAAACCGGGATACCCAGGTCTTCCAGATATTGCTGGATTAGCTTTGCTACTTGCATGCGCACCGCATTGCCGCTGGTGGTGACCAGGGTGAGCGTAGGAAATAGCTCGCCGTTCCTGATACAAGTTTTGCTGGCGCAGTTCCAGCCAGCCAGGAGCATATCATTCCTGGCCTGTGCTGGATTAAAGCTGTAGGTCTTGACCGTTGGGTCGTTGGCGTGAGAAAGCGGAGGAAGGATAGTATCTGTTCGCAAGAGGTCGCAGGAATCCTGAAAGACGGTTCGAATGATCGAGCAGCGATCAATCGCCTCCTCAATTGCCTTGCGCACTTCATAGACCTGGAGGACGGGTCTATTCAGATTGAACTCCAGATGCGTAAAAGACGTGCTAGGGAAAATGTGTTCTCCTTTCATATGCTTAAACCTGGCGAAATCTCCATCTATGAAATCTTCTGTAAAATCAATCTTACCTGCCTCATACGCGGCAACTTCAGCATCCCTATCAGGAGAGACCCTGTAGACCAGCTTATCCAGCACACTGCGGTGTAGCGTCGTGGAGATGTAGTAAGGGTTGTTGGGGACCATTGTGATGCTTTTACCTGGGTCAATGCTTTCAATCCTAAATGGCCCACTGGTCACTTCAGGGTACAGGTTCACCTTGTCGCGGTTGATCAGGTCTCGATTGGAAATGCCGCCCCAGGCATGTTTAGGCGCGGCCAGCGGTAGATAATACAGAAATGAGAGTGCGGAAGCAAGCTTCTGCTTGTAGCGCAGCACCAGTGTGTAAGCATCCGAAGCCGAGTAAGTAGCAATCTTATCATACCCAAAGGTACTCCCTATCTCGTCTCTTAGATCTGGCGCAAGCAGCACGTCCAGCCAGTAGACGAAATCATCAGCGGTCAGCGGCTGCCCATCCGACCACCGAAGATCATGGCGCAGGCGCATAGTGACGGTCAGACTATCCTTGCTCACATCTCCGTTGGCAAGGGTGGGGATTTCCGCCAACTCATCGGGGAGGAAGGTGGAGGTGCGGCTGATCGCGTAAGGACTACCCCAGAGTGCAGCGATCAACCCACCCTCTCTCCCATCATTCGCAAACCAAGGGTTAGTGCTGGCAACAGTATGGGAGTCCAACTCAAAGAAGGAAGTAGTAGAGAAGATGATCGTGCCTCCCTTGTGGGTCGGCTGTATATAGTGATAGTCAGATGCAGCCGTAGCGGTGGGGGCACCTTTGCCAAACGGCCACAGATGCAGCCAATAGCTCAAGCCGCTATATGTGCCAACCAGCAGCACCAGCAGCGCGCCCAGTATCAGCACCACACGCTTCCTCTGGCGCCTGGCGGGAAGGGGAGTGGGCTTCTGCCGGGGGTTGCTTTCCGGCAGGCTGGGCTGCTTCACCTGATCTTCATCAGCCAGCACCAGATGGAGCGGGGCGTCCTCTGGTGCTGGGCTGTTCCGTCGCAACTGTCGCGCAGCGTCCTCTAATTGGGCACGCTCTGCCTCGGAAAGCTGAAGCGCGTCAGCCAGCAACTCAATGGTGGCTCTTTGCGGGGCGCGGCTCACCCCGCGTTCCAATGCGCTGATAGCATCCACACTGATACCGGAGCGTTCGGCCAGTTCTTCTTGCGTCAGGCGAGCGGCGCGGCGATGCCGTCGGAGCAGTATCCCAAAGTCAGAAACAGGCTGTGTACTCATCAGAAGTCCTCCTTCTGCATGCGCCAAATCAGCCCCACTCCTGCCTTTCCTCCATCCGCATCCAGGCGATGATACCACGAGCACTCTTGAAAATCAACAGTTTTACGACTAATTCTGCGGGATACTTTACGGATTCGCGGTGGAGTTGGCCCCTTTCTTCAGGCAAACTTGTCTCAGCGCGACACCAAACGAGGTGAGCGCCAGAAAGATACCAGAAACATAAAGGAGCACCTCATGCGTAAATCGCTTCTCGCGGGGCTGCTGTGCCTGCTGTGTGCCGTCGCCCTCTCAACCGCCTTCGTGGTGGCGGCCCACGCCGAGCCTGGCCTCCAGAGCAAACTCACCGCCATCGCTGGTCAGGGCACCGGCCATGTGGACCTCTCTCCCACCGCTGACGACCAGCATAACACTGCCTTCATTGCGCAGGGCACCGCGGAAATTCACGACGCGCTGGCGGACACGACCTACGCGGTCCAACGCAGCGGTGACGGTGTGCCAGACGGAGTCTGCGCGATTTCCCCCAACCCCTTGGTCGGGTGGCTCACGCTGACCACCATCACGACCTCCGCGGGGGGCGCCGGGGCAGGCCACTTTACGCGGATGGTTGGCCCCAACCCAAAGGGCTTACAGTTCGACATCGTCTTCCGCGTCGTCAAGCTGAACGGCGATGGGACGCTTGACCTTTCGCAGGTGCTGATGAGCGACTGCATAACCGTGACCGTTAAGTAGCAGGGGGAGAGAGCGTCTCGTCCCTCAAGGCACGTTGGGTGAGGGCAGTGAACCTCTCAGTCCTGGCCTCTATCGAAGGAGCAAGCAAAGCACTTGCTCCTTTACGTTTATCGCTCCACACGTGCAACACAAGCCCCATCCTCCCCACCCTCTTCTGACGCGCTAAACCAGGCATCCAGAATCTCGCGGGCCACAATCTCGCTCCTCAGGCGCAGGCTCAGCGCCAGCACGTTCGCGCGGTTCCAGCGGCGGGCGCGCCCCCATCCTTGGCGCGGCGCAACTGCTCATCACCCCCGAAGAGACGATTATCCACTAAGACCGCTTCCCCTTGTACCACCAGCATCCCTGGCGGTGATGTGCCGCCAGGGTCGGCAGAGCTACAAGCTGCCCTCACTTGATGAGAAACCAATCGCTCACATTCCAGAGATTGCCCGGCCCCCACTGGGTATTCTGCTGATTGCCAATGTTCGGGTTGACCAGGGTGGAGTTCACCGCATTATAGAGCGGGATTACGTAAACCTGCGCCACCAGTTGCTGCTGAAGTGCTTTGTACATGCGCGTTTGGTCGGTCATGTCGAAAGTTATGCGCGCCAGATCGAGATAGTGATCTACCAGTTGATCATCGAGGCGCTCCCAGTTTGACCCAAAAGGGTTATCAGCGCTGGGAATCTCTTTACTATGGAAGTTGGCAAAGTAGGCATCATTGTCAATGCCAAAGGTATTGGCAAAGAGCGCCAGATCAAACTTGCCGCTTGCAAGACTGTTGCTTACATTAAAGGAATTGAACAGCACAATTGGCGGGTAGTAGTTGAGCGTAACCGGGATGCCCAATGCCTCCAAATCTTTCTTGATGAGCACTGTCACCTGTTGCCGTGTCACGCTGTCGTCCGTTGTCAACAGCCTGAGCATAGGGAACGACTTGCCATCTCTGATGCAGGTGCCGCTGGCACAGTTCCAGCCCGCTATCAGCATATCCTCCCTGGCCCCTGCCAGATCAAAGTCATAGGTCTTGATCGTGGGGTCATAGGCAGGTGAGGTCTCGGGCAGGAGGGTGTCCATACGCATGCTTTGGCAGGGGAGAAGAAAGACTGTCTGGATCAATTCACAGCGATCAATCGCCTCCTCAATCGCCTTGCGCACCTGATAATCCTTAAGCACTGGATTCGTCAGGTTGAAATCAAGAAGGGTATAGCCCAATTCAGCGGTTTTGACATATTTCCGCCCGGCTAACTTGAAGATGGCATCACGTCCAAAGTCCTCGGCATAATCCGTCTGGCCCAACTCAAATGCGGCGACCAGGGCATCAGGGTCGGGATAGGTTCTGTAGACCAGCCGGTCCAACACGCTCTTATGCAGCGTGGTTGATTTGTAATAGGGGTTGGGGACCATTGTGATGTTGCTCTGGTCTGGATTATAGCTTTCGATCTTAAATGGCCCGCTGGTGACGCTGGGGGCCAGATTGACCTCAATCTCCTTCCTCAAGTCCTGATGAGGAATATTGCCCCAGGCATGCTTGGGGGCTGCCATTGGGAGATAGTAGAGAAACGGGGCATAGGGCTGTTCGTAGCGCAGCACCAGTGTGTAGTCATCCAACACCTGATGAGAGGCAATATGAGTATAGCCAAAGGAATTGAAGCCTACCTCATCTTTTATGGCTGCGTCCAGCAGCACCTCCAGCCAGTAAACAAAATCATCGGCGGTGATTGGTTGCCCATCGGACCACCGCAGATCATGGCGCAGGTGCATGATGACGGTCAGCCCATTCTGGCTGATTTCTCTGTTTTCAAGGGTGGGGATTTCCTCTAGTTCATCAGGGAGCAAGGCAGCGCTGGGGCTAATGACGTAGGGTTGGCCCCAGAGGGCATCTCTCATCTCGAGTTCATCAGTAGCATCAATAAACCAGGGATTCCAGGTGCCATTCTTCCATACCTGATAGAAGGAGAAGTCTGTCGTAGAGAAGATGATCGTGCCGCCCGGATGAGTTGGCGGGGCATATACATAGCCGGGCGTGGCCGTCGCGTTGGCCTTGTCCTTGCCGAACGGCCACAGATGCTGCCAATGGCTCAAGCCACTATATGTGCCGACCAGCAGCACCAGCAGCACGGCCAGTCTCAGCGCCACGCGCTTTCGCTGCCGTCTGACTGGAAGAGAAGCAGGCTTCTGAGGTGGAGCACTCTCCGGCTGGGTGGACTGCTCGGTCTGTTCTTCGTCAGTTCGCACCAGATGAAGCGGGATGTCGCGCGTTGCGTCCTGGACTGGCGCCAGCCGCCCACGCGCAGCAGCTTCTAATTGGGCACGCTCCTCCGGGGAAAGCTGGAGCGCGTCGGCCAGCAGTTCAATCGTATCTTTGTGGGGCGCGCGGCTCACCCCTCGTTCCAGCGCGCTGATAGTATCTTTACTGATCTTGGCACGCTCGGCCAGGTCTTCTTGCGTCAGATGTGCCGCGCGACGGTAGCGACGAAGCAACGAACCAAGGTCTGAGCCAGGCTGTGCACTCACGAGAAGCCTCCTTCTGCAAGCACCCGATCAGCAACGCCTTCTTGTTTCACCTCTCCTTATCCAAGCGATCATAACATGGGAACGCGCTGAAATCAAGAATTCTACGAGTCATTCTGCGAGCTATTTTACGAATTCTCAGTGGAGTTGATGCCGCTTTTCAGGCACACTTGTCTTACAGCGACACCCAAGGGAGGTGATCGCCAGAAGTAAAAAGGAGAACACCATGCGTAAATCGCTTCTCGCAGGGCTTCTGTGCCTGCTGTGCGCAGTCGCCCTCTCAACCGCCTTCGTGGTGGCCGCCCACGCAGAACCTGGACTTCAGAGCAAGCTCAGAGCCATCAGCGGTCAGGGTACCGGCCATGTGGAAGTCTCGCCAACCGCTAACGACCAGGACAACACGATCTTCATCGCCCAGGGCACGGCTGAGATTCATGACGCGCTGGCTGACACGACCTACGTCGTCCAACGTGCCGTGGACTTCACGCCCAACGACGGGGTCTGCACGATTGCTCCCAACCCGCCCGCTGGTTGGATCTCCCTGACGACCTTCACGACCTCCCCGGCGGGAGCAGGAGCAGGCCACTTTGTGCGCCAGTCTCCGCCCCCCGGCCCACACGGCTTCCAGTTCGACGTCATTTTCCGCGTCGTCAAGCTGAACAGTGATGGAACCCTGGACCTGTCCCAAGTGCTGATCAGCGACTGCATGACGGCGACCGTCAAATAACGGGGTCGGAGATCGTCTCGTCCCTCAAGGTGCGTTGGGTGAGGGCAGTGAACCTCTCAGTCCTGGTTTCTGCCGAAGAAGCAAGCGCTTTGCTTGCTTCTTCATGTTTATGGTTTATCTCCAAGCTGGCAATTACAACGCCTCGTCTTCTTCCGTCTCCTCAGCTTGCCCTGCTTCGCCCTCGGCATAGGCGCGGGCAAAGCGCGCCGCCCAGCGCGCGTTATTGATCAGCAGCGCCAGATTCGCCGTCACCGTCCTGCCGCCCGTAGCCCTGGCAATATGCGCCAGCAAGAAGGGCGTCACTGCCTGACCAATGATATGCTGCGCCTCGGCCTGGGCCAGCGCTTCATTCACAAGCGCTTCTATTTCTGCGGAGTCAATCGCCTGGTCTGCCGGAATGGGGCAGGCCACTAGCATCCCGCTGCCAAGCTGCGCGGCCCACTGCACGCGCGCAATCGCCGCCACGTCCTGGGCGCTTTCGGCGCGGTGTGGCACGCGAAAGCCGCTGCTCCTCGCGTAAAACGCCGGAAAATCATCCGTCTGGAAGCCAATTACCGGCACGCCCTGCGTCTCCAGGTATTCCAGCGTCAGCCCCAGATCAAGGATGGACTTGGCCCCCGCGCACACCGTCAGCACCGGCGAGCGCGCCAGTTCTGGTAGATCAGCCGAGATGTCCATTGTGCGCTCAGCGCCGCGATGCACCCCGCCAATGCCGCCAGTAGCAAAGAAGCGAATCCCGGCCAGCGCCGCGCAAGCCAGCGTTCCTGCAACGGTGGTTGCGCCCAGGCGTCGCTGCGCCAGCACGACAGCAAGATCGCGGCGGCTCACCTTGACAACATTGGCCTGCCCCGCGCTGGCAAGCTGCTCAAGCTGCGCCGCGCTCAAGCCAAGCACGATCTGCCCATCAAACAGGCCAATCGTTGCGGGAACTGCCCCCTCCGCGCGGATAGCGCCCTCCATCGCCCGCGCCGCCTCAATGTTCGTCGGATAGGGCAGCCCATGCGCGATCACCGTAGATTCCAGCGCCACAACGGGCCGCCCATCGGCCAGCGCCGCGCGCACCTCCTCAGCCATAGACAAGTAGGTTGCATAGGTTTGATTGCTCATGGCGCAAGTATGCCACGCGCTCTTGGGAGAGTCAAACGGGCCATCGCGCTTCTGCACAAGTTACGCGATGGGCTATAATGGCGCGGATATTCTCTCTCAAAAGCACCAAGGAGCAGGCAGCAATTTGACGCAGACAGCTATCAAGACCCGAATACCAGCCCTGGTTGAGCGGGCAAGCGCGATCAATGGGCATCGTCGGCTGCTCCTCTTTGCCCTGCTAACGGCGCTCGTTGCCGCCGTCTATCTTCTGGTCAATCGCTCGCCTGGCTTCCCGCTCGATGATGCCTGGATTCACCAGGATTTTGCCCGCACGCTCGCGCAAGATGGACGCTTTGCCTTTGCCCCCACCAGCAGCGGCGCCGGGTCCACCTCGCCACTCTGGGTGCTGCTGCTGGCCCCGGCCCAGCTTGTACACAACGCGCCGCTCTGGTGGGTACTGCTTTGGGCCTATGCGCTTGGGGCGTTAGCGCTCTTTGGGCTGGCCTGGGCCACCAGCGAGCTTGCCGCGCTCTGGCTAGAAGGTGTTGACGCCCGCTGGCGTGACTTTGGCGCGTTGGTGGCCGGAGTGGGCGTTATTGCCGAATGGCATCTCACCTGGGCTGCGCTTTCCGGCATGGAAACAATATTGTTTATCTTGCTGAGCGTCTTGCTCCTGCTGGGCGTAGGACGTGCCTGGCACCCCGCCTGGCTTGGTGCGCTGGGCGCGCTGCTCACCGACACGCGCCCGGAGGGAGTTTTGCTGGTTGGCCTGGTGGTTGTGGCGCTTGTGCTAGACATCGCCAGAACTGAGCCAGGGACGGGGTGGGGAGTCCCTGAAGAGGGACTTGGTGGCCGCAGGCCCCTAGCCGCGATTTTAATCGCCAGGGGCGGGGTGCTTCGCCCGGCTACCTTCTTCCTGGCAGTAGTTGCGCTGGGCGTGCTGCCGCTGCTGGTGCTCAACGAAGCCGCTTCCGGGCATCTCTTGCCCAGCACCTTCTACGCAAAAGGCACCTTCTATTCCCTGGGCACCACCGAGCTTCAACGGCTGGCAGACTACGCGCTGGGCGTGCTGAACTTCCTGGTCAGCAGCCCGGTGGTAGCCCTGGGGCTGCCCGGCGCGCTCTACCTCCTCTGGCAGAGCCGACGCAGCCCTCTGCGTGGCACGCGCTGGCTGGCTATAGGATGGGTGCTGGCCTTGATCGGCGGCTATGCCATCCACCTGCCAGTCGTCTATCAAAATGGGCGCTACCTCATGCCTGTTTTGCCAGTGCTCCTGGCGCTAGGCGTGGCGGGCACGCTGCGCTACTTGAGCGCCGCCAGCTTTCGGCTCTTGCCGCCGACGCTGGCAGTGCTGGCGCTGGGGTTGGGCCTGCTCTCAATTGGGCGCGGCGCCACGATTTACGCCCTGAACATCCGCTTTATCAACGGCTATCAGGTGCAGACCGCCCTCTGGCTGCGCGACCACACGCAGCCCGGCGCGCTGGTCGCCACGCACGACATTGGCGCGATTGGCTACTTCAGCCAGCGCCCGGTGATTGACCTGGGCGGCCTGACGCAGCCAGAACTTGTGCCGCTGCTCAGCGATCAGCAGGCGCTCGTCGTCTACCTGAAGCAGCAGCAGGTAGATTATGTCGTCATGTTCCCCGATTGGTTCCCACCGCCGCGCCTGCTGCTGCAAGCCGTCGAGCCAGGCCAGGTGTACGTTGCTCATGACCCGGCCATTGCCGCCATTGGCGGCTCCGATCTGGTCACGTACCGCACCGGCTGGGGCAAGCGTTCTGGTGGCTTAAAAGACAGGTGGTACAATAGTTTGCAACTTCCCCAGCATCGTTCTTACGATTTGGGCGTTTTCACGCCTCTGCCGCTTGAGAGAGAAGGAGCTACGCAATGGATTTTGGCATACAGGGACAGGTTGCAATCGTGGCTGCGGCCAGCAAAGGGCTGGGCCGCGCCTGCGCGGTGGCGTTGGCCGCCGAAGGCGTCAACGTTGCCATCTTTGCGCGTGATCTGGACGCGCTGACCGAAACCGCCAGAGAGATTGAGAAGACTGGCAACCGCGCACTGGTCATCCAGGCAGATGTCACCAACCCTGGGCAGATACGCGGCGTGGTAGAACAAACAGTTGGCGAGCTTGGCAGGCTGGATATTCTGGTCTGCAACGCGGGTGGCCCACCGCCAGGGCACTTTGCCGCCATGAGCGAGGAGCAGTGGCACCAGGCGTTTGAGTTAAGCCTGATGAGCGTCGTGCGCATGGTACATGCCGCGCTGCCCCACATGCGCCAACAGGGAGGCGGGCGCATCATCAATCTGGTTTCCACCTCCGTGCGCGAACCAATTGACGGGCTAATTCTTTCCAACGCCATCCGTCCCGGCGTGATCGGCCTGGCAAAAACGCTCTCCGAGGAACTGGGGCCAGATCATATCACCGTCAACAACATCATTACCGGGCGCATCATGACCGACCGCCAGCGCGTCCTGCGCGAGCGCACCGCTCAGCAGCTTGGCATCTCCATCGAAGAAGCAACAAAGCTGGCCGAAAAAGATATTCCGCTGGGGCGGCTGGGCGAGCCAGAAGAACTGGCGGCAGTGGTCGCGTTCCTCGCCTCGCGTCAGGGCGGTTATGTAACCGGCACCAGCATCCCCGTTGATGGCGGCCTGATGAAAGGCATCTGGTGAGAGGATGGCCGAAGAAGCAGCACACCTCTGGTCCCATCAGGAAGACGGCACGCTTGTACTCGATGCCCGCCTGGTGGACCGCAAAGACTTTGCCGTAGACGACATTGGCGCCTGTCTCTTTATTCACCCCAAGCGCGACAAATGGGACTGGACCGAAGACGAACTGCGCCTGCGCTCTGTTGCCGTAGACCTCCAGGGGCGCGTCATCTCTACTGGCTGGCCCAAATTTTTTAACATGGGCGAGCGTCCGGCCAATGACGCTGCGCTTGAGCGGGCGCTGGAAGGCGGCGAAGAGGTGTTCTTTACCGAAAAGCTGGATGGCACGCTGATTGTTCGCAGCGTCCTGCCCAACGGCAAAGTGATCTTTCGCACGCGCGGGCGCTGGGAAAGCGACGAGTTCGGCCCGCTGGCGCATGCCGTTGCCAGCGCGCGCTATCCCGCGCTGCTGGACCCGCGCATCATGCCGGAGTGGTCGCTGCTGTTTGAATACGTCGGCCCGGCCAATCTGATCGTCGTTGCCTACAGCCAGGAAGACCTGTGTTTCCTGGGCGCGGTGCGCCACGCCGACCTGCACCTGATGCCCGTTGCCCAGATGCAGACATTTGCCAAAGACTACGGGCTGCGCTGCGTGCCGCTGATCGAACTGCCGCGCGATGTCAAGGGGATGGTAGAGGCGGTGCGCGGCTGGGAGGACCGCGAGGGCGTCGTCGTGCGGCTGCATCGCGGCCAGTTGCTCATCAAGCTCAAGAGCGCGCGCTACCTGGCGATGCACGCCATGCGCGCCAACATGAGCTATGACCTCATCGTCGAATATGCGCGCCAGGCGAAAATTACCACCATTGAGGAACTGGAGCTTGGGCTGCGCGAACTGGGCTACGACTACGAAATGACCCAGATCGCCAAGGTGCATTTCGGCTTCTATCAGGAGCAGCACGCGCGCAGCGACGCTGCCCTGGCAACAGCGCGGCAACTACACGCCGAATTTCTGGCCCAGGCCGACAACCCCGACAACCCACCCACCAACGAGCGCGAGCGGCGCAAGCGCTACGCGATGCAGGCAGCGCACCAGCCCAACCCACTGCGCAGCGTGCTCTTTTCGCTCTACGATGGCCGCGAGGAGCGCGCTCAGGCCGAACTGTTCCGCTGGTATGTGGCCGAGCAGCGCGCGTAACGCTGCGCCTGCTTCCTTGACTAGTTGAGCCGCGCCCGCGAACGCTTGATCTTGGCGGGCGCTCGCCGGGGCACCGGGTGGTGGTGTCGTCTGAACTGCCTGTTGGCCGCCGCATCGCACAGCGTAAAGAAGTGCTCGGCATTGGTTGCGGCAGCAATCGCCTGCTCCAGCGCGGCACCTTCCACCTGCCTTTCGCCGCAGCCGGAACAGGTGATGTAGGTATCAATCATCTCATCATCGGTCAAGGCATCAATCAGGTGGCGCTCGACTCTGCCAAGCGCGTATTGCCGCTGCCTGAGTTCGTTCGCCAGTTGGTGTTTCTCCATCATGTCCCTCCTTCCCGCTCTTATTTTATTATTCAATCAGCCCAAGGCGCAAAAACAACACATCCCTGAATTGCTACCAGCCATAAGCTACCAACCGTTATACGGCGTCGAGTGCGGCGAGCGCCTCCTGTGAGTGTCTCTGCCAGACATCGAGCGACCTGGAAGAACAATATGCTGCTCTTCGCGCAGTTCAACACCATGCGTCTCAAGCTCTGGCTGAAACTGGACACGAATCTGAGCCAGTAGCGCATCCACTGAGCAGGGTGCAATGGTCGCTTCGCGTATCATGAACGGGGTACCTGTGACGGTCATCAGCACCAAGAGTGGGCCGACCTTCAACAGCCTGGGGCGCTGCTCAAAGAAGGCTTCTGTGTCCTTAGGGACGATTGCGAGCAGGCGATTATTTTTCGCACCCTGACGGGTCTGGCGCGTCAATTCCTGTACGTAGATAGCGGCTATCTCGGCCCAGGTGATCGTCAGCCGCCAGGTAAAGAACGGCGGCAGCAGGGACTCATGGTAGGCAATCCCTCCCTCGTTGACCACAATGATTGGCCTGGGCACCAGCAACCGATAGAACCGAAGGCTCTTCAGGAGCCTCCACTTGTCAGGATAAATCCTGATCGCCCGCTCTGTCTCCTCAGTCTGCATAGCAGCCCTCCAGAGGGGTTCTTCTGCTGTTTCCAATACTACTGCGCCGCCTCGGTCCCGCGCAGGCCCAGCGCGTCGGCCTCAGCCTCCATCGCGTGAATCACAAAGGTAATGTGCTCGGTCAGGTCCAGCCCCAATTCCTCAGCGCCTTTGACGATCTCCTCACGATTCACCCCACGCGCAAAAGCTTTATCCTTCATCTTCTTTTTTACCGACGAGGCTTCCAGCCCGATGATGCTCTTGTTGGGCCGCACCAGCGACGTCGCAGTAATCAGGCCAGTGATTTCATCGCAGGCAAAGACCGTCTTCGAGAGCAGATCATCACGCTTCAGACCATGATAATCGTTGTGCGCCTGCACCGCGTGGACCACATCCTCTGGATAGCCATGCTTGCGCAGCAGTTCAGCGCCCACCTTGCCATGTTCCTCAATACTGGGGTGCCGCTCGTAATCTATATCGTGCAGCAGCCCGGCAATGCCCCACTTGTTCTCATCCTCCCCAAACTTACGCGCATAGGCGCGCACCGCCGCTTCTACCGCCAGCCCATGCTTCACCAGCCCGTCATTCTGGTTCCATTTGCTAAACAGGCGAAACGCCTCAGCACGATCCAAGGTCATCACTCCGCTCCTCTAGCAGAAAAGTTGCTTCTCGCAGATGTTGTGTCAGTATCTCCCGTTATTTTACCCGTTTTAGTTGAGGTCTGCTGCCTGCGCTGCTGGCCGGACTCGTGCTATAATCCGGCAGCAGGACGATTTTCTGCGCGGGCGCTTTGCGCGAGCAAGCGTCTTCAATCAAGGAGACTTTTTCGCCATGACCAATTTTGTACGAGTGGCTTCCACTGATGATCTGGCACCCGGCGAAATGATGCTGGTTGAACTAAAAAACGAACTGATCTGCCTGGCGAACGTCAACGGCGAGTATTACGCCATTAGCGACGATTGCTCGCATGTGGGCGGGGCGCTGAGCGATGGCGAACTGGAGGGCTATATCGTCACCTGCCCCATGCACGCCGGGCAGTTTGACGTGCGCACCGGCAAAGTGGTGCGCCGTCCGCCGCGCGAGGACGTGCCAACCTTTGCCGTCAAAGTCGAGGGCCAGGACATTTACGTCGCCACCACGCCAAATACATAAAAAAAAGAACCTATCCTATAAAGAGAGCCAGGACAGAACAACTATGGGAATGGAAGTGCGGGAGATCAGTGACCGCAGCGAATGGGATGCCTTTGTCTCGCAGGCCAAAACCGGGCATTTAATGCAATCCTATCAATGGGGCGAATTAATGAAGCTCGACGGCCATCGTATCCTGCGGCTGGGCGTGCTGGAGAATGGCCGGCTGGCGGCGGCGGCGCTGGTCGTAATCTTCACCTTCCCCTATGTCCGCGCCCCCTGGTTTTATGTGCTGCGCGGGCCGGTAGTGGACGACTTCGATTCGCCCGCCCTGCCGGTGCTGATCAACGCCTTGCATCAGGCGGCGAAGCGCGAGCATGCCGTCGTGCTGAAAGTGGAACCACACATAGACGAAGATGGCCCTGCTGCCAGCCAGTGGCGGCAGGCATTAGCTCGCCTGGACTTCAAGCCCAACCCCATCCCCACGCATGTCCGGCGAAGCTGGCTGCTGGATATTGCGCCGCCCGAACAAAAGCTGCTGGCCGACATGAAAATCACCTGGCGCCAGAACGTTCGCAAAGCCGAGCGGAGCGGCGTCCAGACGCGCGTCGCCCAGACGCCCGAAGACCTGGCCGCGTTTTATCGCATCTATCAGCAGACCAGCCAGCGCGACGACTTCACCATCCTGCCCATGAAGCATTACGCCGACATTCTGGAACTGTTTGGCGAGGATGCCTGCCTCTATCTGGCCGAATCTGAGGGCGAAACGCTGGTGGGCCATTTCCTCATCCGCTACGGCGCCTGCTGCTGGGATATGTTTGGCGCCACCTCCGAATCCCAGAAAAAGCTCCGCCCCGGCTACCTCCTCCACTGGAAAACTTTTCTCTGGGCCAAAGAGCGCGGCTGCACCCTCTACGATTTCCGGGGCATCCCAGAAGTGCTTGAGCCGGGCGAAGAGATGTGGAATGTCTACGAATACAAGCGCGGCTTTGGTGGCTTCTCCCAGCTTAGCCTGGCAACGCACGATTACGTCTATCGCCCCCTGCTCTACTGGCCGGTGACGCTGGCATCGCGCGCGCGGGTCAACCGGCGCAAGCGGGCGCGGCGCAAATGGGAACTGGAGCGGGCGCAGCGCGGCAAGGGCGCCGCGCCAGAAGGCGCCAGACCCGAAGAAAAAGAGCAAGAAACAGGCGGGGCAAAGGGAGCCGAAGCATAACCGCAGGGGCTTGCTTCTCCCTCTGGTATGGAACTTGCACGCTCTATGCAGATGAGCGCTTGTGCCACCAGAGAGAGGAGACTCCCCCCATGCAGCCAGCGCCAGAGCAACAACAGATGCCATCAAGCACCACTGGCGAGCCTACCGTCCCTCTTATTCCGCAGGAGCAAGGCATCGCCGGTGGCAAAGGGCTGATGCCCATCCTGCCAACCATCCCCGTAGAGCCGCCCATTCCACCCCTGCCACCAGCCCAGACTGGAATGGTGGTCCAGGGAGCACAACCACACGGCACAGTCGGAGCCTCGGACGCCACCGAGGTAGAAACCACCTGTGTCACCGAGATTGCGGCGCCAGACACACCATTCAAGCGCAGCCGACGCGCCCACAAAACCATCCGCTTTATCTTCAGCGTGATTGAGGTAATGCTGATACTGCGCTTCTTTCTCAAGGTGTTTGGCGCCGACCCAAACAACCCGTTTGGCACGTTACTCTATGGGCTAACCGGCCTGCTGATGTCGCCGTTTGGCTCCCTGCTGCCCACACCAACCTTCGGCAAGAGCGCGCTGGAACTCACGACGCTGCTTGCCCTGGTGATCTACCCCATCCTGGGCTGGATCGTGTGGCGCACCGTACAGTTGATGCAGTACCACGAGCAAGGCGGCCAGGAAGTCGTGCACAAGACGCGCAATTACGACAGCGAAACTCAATAGAGCGGGCGCCTGACCGCCTGACGTGCAGGTGAGCCACCGATGCCGGGCTGCTTTAGGACTGGTGGGAAGGCACCATCTGGCGCAAGAACGCCATGAGCGCGTGAAACTGATCCTCAGTCATCTGACCCAGCAAAGGAGCCGCCTGCTCGCTGCGGCTTCCGCCCAACTGCTCCAGATCAGGCCGGGCTGAAACACGCATCGAACCTGCCCGACACAGGGCCTCAATGTTCATATCCAGCGCCGTCGCAATGGCCGACAATGTATCTATTGTTGGCGAGCGCCGCCGGTCTGGGCGAGCAGTGATATAGCGGCTCAATGCCTCCCGTGATACCCCCGACCGCCGCTCCAGTTCAGAGTAAGAACGGCATGGGGAATTTGGCTCGGCAAAACGATACTCGATCAGCATCCCCAGGGGATTGCGCGTCGGTTCTGAGTAGCGCTTAGGAGCTACTCCGCCATTATTCCCGGCTGCTCCTTGCTCCAGAGCACTCGCGCGAGAAGGCACATTGCCTGTGGAAGCCTGATTGCCTGGTACCCTGTTATGAAACATCCTTTAGGACTCCTCTAGCCTTTTGGAAAGGAAACGCCTATCTAGTAGATGAGGGAGGTAGATATACATGTGTGGGCAAAAATGAGCGGGAAGACCCTCCGCAGTGTAGCAGGGCTGGAAGTGAAACACAATAACCTTTTTGGGCATGTTTTCTGCCTCTTTTCGGCAACAAAGCGTTGTTCTCCAGGCCAGCCCGCCTGCCCACTCTCGCTAGCTCATATGGCACCCACGCTTGACCATTGTAGCACAGCAGGGCTATAATGGAGCGAGCACACGGCATCACAGGCAAAGGGACAAGGCATGACCAGAGAAAACTCCTCGCTACACAACGTACCTCAAGCAGAGGAATTGGCGCCAGAGACAGAAGTACCTGAGGAATTGGCGCTAGAGACAGAAGTACCTATCGAAGATCACATCGAGCACCATCACTGGGAGCCAGAACAAGAAGAGGAGTGGGAAGAACACGCCGCCACAGCCTGGACGCTGGCGCATATCATTCATCGCGTGTATGCAACGCCGCTCCCTCCGGCCTTGTCGCCAGAGCAGCGCCATCATTTTCAGAAAATCATCAAAATGGCGGCGGCGCTCATCGAAGCATGGCAGCAGCGCGAACGCGAACAAGCCCAACAGATGGCGGCTGAACGCCCGTCCCCAGTGTTTGAGGACGAAAAGGAAGAAGAGGTCATGAAGACGCCGGTTGCCCCGGAACCAGCGCACCAACGCGCCCGGCAGTAAGGGTTCCCGCCAGTCTTTCACGCAGCCTCAAGCAGCATGTTGTAAAATAGAAGATTGGAATAGAGCATCGGCTGGAAACAGCAAGGGCTGGCCTGTGCAGGCCAGAATCAGCCAAATGAGTAACGATATGCAAGCACTATCTCCCAAAGCGGTTATTTTATTAAGCGGTGGGTTGGACTCCACAACCACCCTGGCGATTGCCAAACACCAGGGATTTGTGCCCTATGCCATCACCTTTCGCTACGGACAGCGCCATAACGTCGAGATCGAAGCCGCCAAACGGGTCGCCGCGCAGATGGGCGTCGCGCAGCACGTGATTGCCGAGATTGACCTGCGGCTCTTTGGCGGCTCCGCGCTCACCAGCGATATTGAGGTGCCCAAGGGCCGCGCACTGGAGGAGATGGGCCAGGGCATCCCTATTACATATGTCCCAGCCCGCAACACCATCTTTCTGTCTTTTGCGCTGGCCTGGGCCGAAGTGCTGGAAGCCAACGACATCTTTCTGGGTGTCAACGTGCTGGATTACAGCGGCTACCCCGATTGCCGCCCGGAGTACATCCAGGCATATGAGCGCATGGCAAACCTGGCAACCAAAGTAGGGGTTGAAGGGCACCAGCGGCTGACCATACACACGCCGCTGATTGAACTGAACAAAGCGCAGATCATTCAGCGCGGCATGGAGCTTGGCGTAGACTACGCGCTCACGCTCTCCTGCTATGACCCTTCCCCACGCGGGGAAGCCTGTGGCCGCTGCGATGCCTGCCTGCTCCGGCTCAAGGGCTTTGCCGAGAGCGGTCAGCGCGACCCGGTGGCGTATCAGGTCGAGGAGCAACCGCAGCGATGACCTACACCGTCAAAGAAATCTTTTATACTCTTCAGGGCGAGGGCGCCAACACCGGGCGGCCAGCCGTGTTCTGCCGCTTTGCCGGGTGCAACCTGTGGACCGGGCGCGAAGAAGACCGGGCCAAAGCCATCTGCACCTTTTGCGATACGGATTTTATCGGCACCAACGGACCCGGCGGCGGCAAGTTTGCCACCGCGCAGAAGCTCGCCGCCGCCGTTGCCGCCACCTGGCCTGCTGATACCTCGCCGCTGGCGCGGCGATTGGTCGTCTGCACCGGCGGGGAGCCGCTGCTTCAGTTGGATGAGCCGCTGGTCCAGGCGCTGCACGCCGAGCACTTTGAGATTGCGATTGAAACCAACGGCACGCAGCTACCGCCGCCGGGCATTGACTGGATTTGCATGAGTCCCAAGGCCGGGGCGCCGCTGGTGCTGCATCGCGGCCAGGAACTCAAGCTCGTCTATCCCCAAAAAGGGGCCGAGCCGGAGCGTTTTGAGCACCTGGACTTCCAGCACTTCTTCTTGCAGCCAATGGATGGCCCACACCGCCAGGAGAACACCCAACTGGCTCTGCGCTATTGCCTGGAGCATCCGCAGTGGCGCCTGAGCCTGCAAACTCATAAGCTGCTCGGCATTCCCTGAAAAGAGCCTCTACGAATAGAGCCTCTCTGGACATCTTTCAGCATGGACATCTTTAAAGAGTTTACATTTGAGGCCGCCCACCGCCTGCCCAACGTCCCGGTAGGGCACAAATGCCGCCGATTGCATGGGCACTCGTTCCGCGTGGAGATTCACGTGCGCGGAGAGGTGGACCAGGAAACCGGCTGGGTGATGGATTTTGCCGACCTCAAGCGCGCCTTTCAGCCGCTCTACGACCAGCTAGACCATAACTACCTCAACGAGATCGAAGGTCTGGAGAACCCAACGAGCGAAGTGCTTGCCCGTTGGGTCTGGCAGCGGCTGCGCCCCAGCCTGCCCGGACTCAGCCAGGTGCTGGTGCGCGAAACCTGCACCTCTGGCTGCATCTATCGCGGCGAAGACGGCGATTAATATCGCCAGGGCCTACACGCCAGCGGCTGGCGTGGCTGCGGCGGCCTTCTCGTGCCGCGCCTCAACCGTAATAGCAATGCCCCCGCGCACATTAAACGCGCCAATCACCTCGCACGAAATCGGGTCAAGCGCCTGCACCAGGTCTTCCAGAATCTGGTTGGTCACATGCTCGTGGAACGTGCCCTCGTTGCGGTAGGACCACAGATACAGCTTGAGTGACTTGGACTCCACAATCTTCTGGTCGGGCACATAGCGGATGGTGATCGTCGCAAAATCGGGCTGACCCGTCATTGGGCAGACGCAGGTAAACTCATTGCACACCAGCGTCACCGTGTAGCGCCGCCCTGGATGCTGGTTCGGGAAGGCTTCCAGCTTGCGCATCGGCTGGCGCACATCGTGCCCCAGCAGCGTTAAATCTTTGGTAATCTCGGCATTGGTTTCATTGCCGGATTGATTGCTCTCGCGTTGATGGTTGGTCACAGGTGCTATCCTCTCAGTAATAAATCGTTCGCGTGCGGTGATAGGGCAGGTCATCGGGCGCGGGCGCCTGGCTCAGCACCCATAAATGATAATCAATCTCCGAGGCCAGCGCCTGCACGCCCCGCGCCGCCAGCCCCCGCCTGAGCAATTCGCCCGCCCAGATCGTCGCGGCGCGAATCTCCACCTCTTCCGGGCTGCCTGGGGGCAAAAGTTCCAGCCTGGCAATTCTGGCGGTCAATTCGGGCGTGTAGCGCAAAATCCCTTCGCGCCGCAGCACCTGGGGCAGCTTGTAATCGGCAAAAATCGTCAACTGGTCCAGATCATCAAACCGGCCCCAGCCTTGTCCGCCAAGCGTGCCATGCAGGTCTGCCACGCAAATCTGCGCGCGTTTATAAAAGCGCACCTCAGCACCGCGATACGCCGCCCGGTCATCAAACGACGGAAAATCCGCCACAATCTGGCGCGTCAGGCTGACGGCGCTGCCGCCCGCTGCTTCAACGGCGCGGGTAAACTGCCCACCATACTTCGCCAACAAGCCCCGGCCCACCTCGCGCGCATTTGCCAGCCGCTCTTGCAAAAGCGGAATCGCGCTTGCCCCCGGCGCGGGGCGAAAGATGTCGTTCAACTCAGCCAGGCTCAGGGTGCTCAGATACACCGCGTCCCAGAGCGGGCGCCCATCATCCAGAGCACGCAGCAGGCTGGCTGTTTCCGCCCAATAGCCGTTATAGACCTCGCCGCGATATTCCACCGCCCAGCGCGGCTGGCCGGGGTCGCCCCAAAAGCAAAAGTTCAGCGCGTCGGTCAGCAGCATCCAGTTGACGGTACGCCAGGTACCATCGTTGAAATGCAGGTCCGCGTTCCAGCCTGGCACCTGCCAGCCTTCCCGCGCCCATCGGGAGGCCAGCGCCTCGACGTGTTCCAGATCAAGCTGCACGTGGCTGGCCTGCTGCACCACCGACAGCGTTGAGCGCAGCACGCCCAGCGGGTCTTCGGTCTGCATCGTCAAGTTCAGCATCACGTCACCCTCCATAAAGCTGCGGGTGCAGAAATGGCGCCAGAGCGCAGGCAAAGGCGACTTCCCAGGACAACCCACGCGGCACCAGATTATTCGTCAGGTAGCCAATCGTGCCCTGCTTTGTCTTGGAATCCTTCACGCCGCTTAGCACATCCAGCACCAGCCCCAACTCCTGGCCGTCCCGCACTGCCCCGGCCACCCCCGGCGGCAGCAGGATGCGCGGACTCCAGGCCAGTGAGGTTTGCCCATCGCTGGAAAGAATCGCCACCGCCCCGGTCAGCCAGGACAGTTCCTCCTCAAAGATCACCCCACCCTCCAGCCCAATGCCCCAGACCTGCCCGGCAGCCGCGCGCGCAGCTTGAGGCACTGCCTCTTGAGGCACCGCCTCGTGGGTCAGCGCGGCCCTGGCGCGCTCCTCGGCGCCTTGACGAATCTGCTCCGCGCCAATGGGCTGATCGGGCACGCCCGAAGCAGCAGGGACCGCGAGCACGCGGGCCTCTGGGAACGCGCGGGCCAGCACCGCCTGCACCGGGGCCAGCTTGACCGGATTGGTTGACCCCACGATAACCAGCAGCCCCTCCGACAAATGCTCCACACTCTATCCTTTCCGAAGCATGCCTCTGCCCACCTATTGTATCTGGCACAAACCGCTCTTGCCAAAATGCACCCTTTAGAGAGGCCGAGGAGACGGAACCAGGCAGGGAGCGCAGCGATGGTGCGCTGCAATCCCCCCATTCGGGCTATGTGATTGTTGCCACACCTGACCCATGATATACTGCGCTTAGCCTGCGGGCAGATATTCCATCTTCGCCCGCTTTTTCCCTCCAGACAGGTAGGTCGGGGACCGCGCCATTTCCACCCTGGAGCGCGGCAATGTATTTCTAAGAGGCGGTACGCATGGGCAAGTATAAAGAATGGCTCCACCATCAGGAAGTTGGCGCGCGGCTGCGTGATGAGATCGCAGCCCATGAAGCAGAGCGCGAACGGGTGCTCAAATTAGTACCTAACCGGGCGGCTGCCCTTCCTGATCTTTCCAACCCAATCATAGCAGCCCTCCTGGGGCATGGTCTTCTCTCACAGCCCCCGATAGAAACGGTTGCAAAAGCAGCCTCCAACGGAGCCAGCACAACCACAGAAAAAACTGAGGTGGTTGCTGAAGCGCAAATTGTCATCGAGCAAGGCCCCGCCGGGCAGCAGACCGTTCAGATCGAACGCCAGGAAGAGGTGGTCACAAGCAAGAGCACTGCTCAGGCCGCCAGAGCGCCAGCCCAGCCAGCCCAGGAAGAGGCGAAAACGGCGAAAACGACCACTGGCAAGCATAAAGCGGTGGCAGCCCAGCCAGCCAAACAGCCGGAAAAGCGGGCTGAGCCAGTTGCTGCATCTGCGGCAGCCCAGCCAGACACGATTGATCCCCTGCTCGACGCGCTCCTGGCACGCGCCGAGAGCGAGCCTGGCGACCCGCTGGAAGCCCTCAACGCGCTGGCAAGCCGGGGGCCGGACCTGACGCGGGGCGAGCCACCGACCCCTATCGCGCCGACAACAACGGCGCCCGCTAACGCCATGTCTCCGAGCGAGACGGCGCTGAATGCGTTGCTCAACCAGAGCAAAGGGTCAACCAGCCCGCTGGCACCTAGCGCCACCAGTCCGCTGAACCCCTCCTCCGAACCAGCCGCAGTTGCCAGCGGAAACGGGCAGGGCAACGCTGCCCAGGCTGCCCAAAACGGCACGCCGACACGGGGCGAAAAGCGCGTAGATACCGACGAACTCATCGCAGCGCGTCCGGCTGAAGGCTATACCGAGCCGCGCCTGGCGGTCCCCTGGTGGCTGCGCAGCGTCGAGTTGAACCAGGAAGGCCAGGAAAGCGGAAAGGCCCCCACCACAGCGGAAGAGGCCGAAGCCAGGCAGCGGCTAAGCGTGTCCTTGCCATTTGAAAACGAAGAAGATATGCGCCTCCACGAATCAGTGGAGCGTTGGTGGCAGCGCTGGCGCCAGCAGAACTAGCAGAGAGGGCCGGAGATGGATTCTACAACCACAGTCACACAACTTTATGAACGCATTCCTCTGGAGGCCATGCAGCAGGTCGCCGATAGTTATATCGCCTGGTATGTCCAGAAGGTCACGCAAGACCTGGATGCAAAGATTGCCGCGCTGCGCAGCGAACTGGAGCAAAACGACAAAGAGGAAGCACAACTCAAGCCCTCTGCTGCTGAGTTGGATGCCATGCGGCGCCTTCAGAACAACAATGTCACGACCATTGAACTGCTTGATCGCCTGATGGGGAAGGGCGAAGAATGGCTCGTCCTCACCATGCACCGCCTGGATTATTTCGAGCGGGCAGGGCTGGCGCCACACGACTACCCTGGCTGGTGCGAACACGCGCTGGGCGGCGCGTATGACTGGATTGACGCCGGGCGCCTGCATGCCAGCAAGCGCATGTTCTCGCTGCAAGGCGGCGGGACCGGCCCAATGCGAGCCGTTCGCCCGTCAGACCTCGCCAGCGTCACCACCGGCAAGAGCGAGGCTGTAGCCGCGCCGCGCCCCGAACCGGCGACCGCGCCTCGGCCCGCGCCGCAGCCACAACGCACCGAGCCACCAGCGCCAAAGACAGCAGCCGCTCGCATGCGGGAGGTGGAGGAGCCATCAACACAGCCCGTGCCATCTATCCCGGTACCTCCTCCATTCGCGCAGGAGCATCCCAGCCGCTTTGAAACCGCCCCGCTGCCGCCACCGCCGCCAGCCCCAACGCCGCGTGCCGAGGCTCCTCGCCAGGCGCCAGCCATGCAGCCGCCCTCTGGTCCGCTCAGCGAGATGCCAACACGCCCCGGACCCGCTTACGAGGCATCGGCGCCCACGCCACGTTCCGGGGCACTGCCTGGGAGTGGAGCCGTTCCACCAGCCGCCGCGCGTTCCGGGTCGGTTGCCCCGGCAGCACCGATGCCCCAGCCACCAGCAGGGCCGCCGCCTGTCGTCCAGGCACGCCGAACCGAGCCGCCAGCGCAGCCAACGGCCCGGCCCCAGCCACAACCACCGCTGGCGCCCCCAGCCGCCCCCCAGAGCGGGGGCCTGGCCGCGCAACCAGTGCCCCAGCGCCCGCGCCCGGCCACCTGGACCGAAGTGCCAGAGCAGCGTCCTGATCCGCGTTTCTCGCTGGATGATGTGGAGATAGATGAAATGGACGAAGAAGGCGAGCAGCAGGGCTTCTTGCGCAAAATCTTCCGCGTCTTCACCCAGGAAAATTAAACGGGAAGCACTTTTCAGCAGGGCTGGCAGTGTTTGATCTGCCAGCCCTGCTGCTTTTGCCGATCTTTTCTTTGCGCCGTATCATTATGAGAGAAGTCGAAAAAACACCTATGCAGAGGGCAAGCAGAGATATGCTGCCCCAGGCGCCAGAGCAACTGGTTCCCACCGGAGGAAACACCCATGTTGACCGTCGAAGAAGCACTTGAGCGGATTCTGGCTGAAATCACCCGGCTGGGCCAGGAAACAGTCGCGCTGCCAGAGGCGTTGGGGCGCGTACTGGCCCAGCCCATCGCCTCTGCCGAATCTGTGCCCCCCTTTGCCAACTCCGCGATGGATGGCTATGCCCTGCGCAGCGCAGATGCAAAGGATGCCTCCCAGTCCCATCCGCGCCGCCTGCGCCTCATCGGGACGGTCCAGGCTGGCAGCGTCGCTGACCGCTCCGTTGGCGCGGGTGAAGCCATGCGCATTCTGACCGGCGCCCCTCTACCGCCGGGCGCTGATGCCGTCATTCAACAAGAACTGACGCAAACAGGAGAAGGCTGGGTGGAGCTACAGGAGCCAGTGGCGCCTGGTAACAACGTGCGCCACGCGGGTGAGGACATCCAGCCTGGCACGCGCGTCCTTGAGGAAGGGGCCGTGCTTGGCCCCTCAGAACTTGGCGTCCTGGCCTCCCTGGGGGTGGCGGAGGTTGCGGTCTACCGGCGTCCGGTTGTTAGTATCCTGGCGACGGGCGATGAACTGGTCGAAGTGCACGAGCGCTTGCAGCCCGGCCAGATACGCAACAGCAACAGCTATCTGGTGGCCGCCGCCGTCACCCAGGCCGGTGGCGTGGCACGCCGCCTGGGGATTGCCCGCGATCAGGTGGACGAACTGCGCGCCAAATTGCTGGCCGCCCAGGAAGGCGATCTAATTATCACCTCTGGCGGCGTCTCGGTGGGCGATTACGATCTGGTCAAAGACATCCTGCGCGAACAAGGCGTGATTGACTTCTGGCGGGTCAACCTGCGGCCCGGCAAACCGCTGGCCTTTGGGCGTCTGGGCGGCACACCGCTGCTGGGGCTGCCAGGGAATCCCGTTTCCGCCGCCGTCACCTTCGAGCTTTTTGCCCGGCCAGTCCTGCGCAAAATGCAGGGCTATAAGAACTGGTTGCGGCCCCTGGTCACAGCACGCCTGCTCGATCACCTGAATGACCCCAGCCACCGGCGCCATTATGTGCGGGCGCGGCTGGAACTGCGGCAGGATGGCTTTGTCGCCACCACCACCGGCCCGCAGGGGTCGCACATCCTCACCTCAATGCTGGGGGCCAACGCTTTACTGGTCATTCCAGAGCATCACCCCGCTTTGCATCCAGGTGATCTGGTACAGGCCCTGGCACTGATTGAAGGGCTGGCCTGACGCCGCAGGAGTCTTTGGGGAGAAAAAAGCCTAGTGCTCGGTGGACGGGGGGCGCGTAGCCTTGAGATTGACCGACGAGATGCTGCCAGAGGAGCCTGTCACCGGCAGTGAGCCGGAAACGCGGCCAAAACGCCCCGAAGTGGAGGTAGGCGGCCCATCCTCTTCAGCGAAGGCGGCGCGGTCTGGCCGACGCGAATCCAGGCCACTGACGCCCAGGATGCTGGTGGAGAGCAGTTCTGAAGCCAGGCGCAGCGCCATTGGCGGCGCAATTCCCAGCGTTTGGGCCACTTCCGCCAGAGAACTCCGGCCATCAACTGCCGCGAGGAACCGCCATTGCTCCCGCGTCACCTCCACTTCTCCTTCATCGGAAACAACCTCTTCCGCAAAATCCAGCACAAGATCACGGGTCACGGCGACACGCGAGGGCGAGCTTTGCTGACGGCGCTGGGAGATGTGCCGCAGCGACTCATCCAGCACCAGCGCAATGGGGATGGGGATCACCATGCGCCCTGGAGTCGGGGTCACGCCCTCTTCAAACACCAGATCGCCATCGTTCCAGCTCAGCAGCACTACCAACAACTCAATCGCATCAGCCAGTACCCACTGGCGCAGGTCTTCACGCGCCAGATAGCCGGTCTGCAAGAGCGCCCGCGCCAGGTCTACCTCATTCTCAATGGGGCGATCACTTGTACTGGTACGCACCTGCCCTAATTGCTGCGGCGTCACCAATCTCGCGCTGATCAGGCGCTCGCCCAGACTCTGGCCGGGGCCGCTGCGCTGCGTGCAAAGGATTTGCCCCGCATCCAGAAAGATACGAGCCGAGAGGTTGTTTCGACGAATGACCAGAGCACCGGCGCGACGATCTTGTTCCACGTAGCGCAAAATCTCTTCCAGGCTGATCTGTTGCAGCGAGCCTGATAGTCCCATGAATCTGCTACCATCCTCGTCTTTAGAGATGACCCAGCCACCGACACATCTTCTGTGTCGCGCAACGTCCGATGGTGGAGAAAAGAACGCAGTTGTTGAAAGAATACTGCGTGCAGTGGGCGGAGGGAGTGAGATTCGAACTCACGGAGGCTATGCACCTCAACGGTTTTCAAGACCGCCGCATTCAACCGCTCTGCCATCCCTCCAGACTACTTCTAGTCTAGCACAGGCGTGGCAACCTGTCAAGCCAGAGCTTCAGACTCTTTTGGCCCTGCTACTTGTACCACCTGCTTCCAGCCGGTGAGTGCTGCTTGCTGTGCCCATGCTTTGAGAGGCACAGCAAGCAGCACCATTCGGTTCCTACAGAGGTTTTGTAAGACATGCTCAATGCGAAAACTAGCCACGCAGCGCCAGCGTCTTGAGCAGTTCCGCCAGCGCCCAGGTCAGATCGCGGGCGCCCTGGGGCTGCCCGCTTTCCCGGTTCACCTGTTCGGTCAGCGAGCCATCCGGCGGCTGATGCGCCAGCACAAACTGCACGTAGGCATCGCCGCGCCTGCGCAGCGCCGAAAGCACATCGGACAGCAACAGCTTGGGCACCTGTCCGCCAACACTGGCCGCCTCTTGCCCGGTCACACGGTTAAGATAGTCGGCCTGGCGCTGATCAGTAATCGGGAACGGGCCACCTGCTGCCAGCTTTGTTTCCAGCAGATAACAATATTGCGCCGCCCAGAGCGTCACCAGCGGCCAGGGATTGCCGCCTGTCGAGCCAACCCCGTCGTTGGCATCCTCCGGGAAACGCCCCCAGCCCATGCCGGTGTGTCCGGCAGCATGCCAGGCGCGATTCACCGTATAGAGCGGGGCAAAGGCATCCTCCAGCGCCAGCACCGTCCCCATCACCGCCGGATGCGTCAGATTCAGAAAGTCATCGTTGGCGTCCCAGGCCGTCAAAACGGCGCCCAGCGTCGCCACATCCAGCCTGCTAATCGTCTCTAGAAATGGCTCGGCAGCGTCTTTGCTGCTCAGCAAATACCCGCGCGTGGGAACCCTGAAGCCATCAATCTCCGTCTCCAGACGCGCCGCCTCGTCTCGATAGCGCCGCATCTCCTTTTCTTCGTTGAGCAGATACGCCAGGCGCGCGCCGCTGCGAAACGCTTTGCGTTTAAGCAGCAGCGCGTTAAGCACGCGCCCATAGACAAACTCCCAGGCGTCATAGCATGGCCCGCTCCCCTCCGACGTCAGCAAATACTCCAGATATGCCCGAATCTGCGGATAGACCGGGCGCGGGTCGGACAGGCGGGTCAGCGCCAACGCGCTGATCGCCGGGCCATCAAGCTGCGGATTGCCGTAGCCTCTGACGGGCTGCCCATCAACCGTATAGCGACTGACCCCCAGGTCGCCAGACGCCTGGGAGCGCGTCAGAAAGCCAACATAGCTGGCGATGGCTGCCTCAAGCGTCTTTACTGGCAAGCCAAACGGCGCGGTACGCGCCCACTCGATCATCCCCAGCAGCGTCTGCCCGGCATCGCGCTGCCAGACAAACCAGTAATTGGGCTGGCCCGGCTGCTCGCCCTTCGCGGGCGAAGCCACAATCGCGCCGTTCGGCAAAATATGCGACTGTATCTTCGCCCAGCACCCCTGCGCCAGCGCGTTCAGCCGCTGCGCCTCCAGGCCCTGCGCGGGCGGAGCCGGAGGCGGCGCGCTCGTTGGCCGCCCCAGCGATTTGATCAACCCCTGAAGTAGCCCAGGGTCAAAGGGCGCCGATGCAGGCGGCGCCTGGCCCAGCGAGGTAGCGCGGAACGCTAACCCTGCCTTCTCCTGAATGAGCGCCGTCCCATAAAGCGCCAGCAGCGTATCCGTCCCGCGTGGCCCTGGCACGCGCAAGGCCACCGCGCCCACAGGTGGTGCGCCCTGGCCCACAAAAAACGCAGCGCTTCCAGCGGGCGGCGGTTCACTGCCATCGCCGAGGACGCAGAAAACTTCCTGCGGTTGCACGCCCGCCCTCGCCAGCAGACGGCCCAGGGTGCCTTCATCGCCAGGCGGCGCCAACTGAGGCCGCGCACGCCAGGTGCGCGTCAATGCATCCAGCCGCTGCCGCGTGCCCTCGCTGATGCCCCGAATCACCACCTGCGCGTCTTCACTTTCGGTAAGCAGCGCCAGCTTCTGGAGAATCATTCCATCGGGTTGTTCGCCTGCGGCGAGCGCGCCTCCATCCAACACAAACAGGCGCGGCTCACCCACCAACCTGGTCGCGTGGCGGCCAGGCGACTGCTGAGACAGATTGAGCGCTGTCATCGTAATTCCTCCCTCCCCAGGAAATGCAAATGCCTTTCCCTTTTGCCTTGCAATTCGAGGTCCAGGTGCTCAGGCTATTAAATGCCGGGCGTCTCCTTCGATGCCGAGGCTCCTTCTTGCGCGACAGCGGCCCTTAGCCCGTCATTTGCTGAACATTCCTCTGGAGGCGTATAGACTCCTCCACTTCATAGCGCGATCCGCGCTTGGGAGGCAAAATTGCTCCAATCAGCCAGAGCAAAGGAAAAAAGATACCCACAATCCCCAGCACCAGGTAGCCTTTTTTGAATGTCAGCATACAAACCGTAACCAGGCACACCATATAGATCATAAACAACATGGTGGCAAGCACCCAATCAAGAGCGGACATCGTTCACCTCCCGGCGGCAACTTGTGCCTGTGTTCAATAGAGCTAGCTTGCTAATTGCATCCTTGCTCAAAGAGGGAAGATGCCCCAGGAGGAAAGCCGGAGCAGCGTCCGACCAGTCCTACCTGGAGCAACTTCTCCTGTCACAACACTACCTGAAACACACTTCTGTTTCTGTAGCCGCTGCTACACGACCCAGGCGTAGTGCATTGCGCCTGGGGAACGCCTCACGCGCTGACTTCCTTGAAGCGCAGCAGCCGATAGCCGCCCGCGTTAATCTGCACCGCCGCCTCCTCCATTTCATGGCCTGGACCGGTTTCGCCCGCCACCCAGCGATCCCACTCGCTGTGATAGACCTCGACCTGATAGGTCTTGTCCCGCTGGAGCAAGTTATCAAGCCGCATCGGGAACAGCATGGTCTGCGCGGCAGATGACCCCAGGCAAATCAGGATCTCTCCAGGCTTCTTGAAGGCGATGTGCTGCGCCAGTGGGTTGCGGGTAAGCACCCTGGTCGTCACCTCTTCTTTGTAGAGATGCTTATGTCCCTGGTTTTCTACCTCAAAATCACCAATGGCGTAAATGTGTGAGCCATCGGCCTGTTTTACCCCAAAGAAGCTCAGTTCGTTCCCGTGATAGAACAACCGCCGCAAGCCAACCCACTTCCACTCTGCCGGGATGAGCGGCTTAAACGTCAGGTTGCCCGTTTTGATCGTGACGCCACACACGCCCTGGACCCCTGCCTGGACAAAACGCGGTGGCTCCCAGGGCGAAAGGCGCATGCCCCGGTTGACCAGCGATTCCCCATCCATCCACTCGCTGAACTGCCCCGGTACCGTATTGTTCTTTTTGGGGTCACGCGCGTAATGCTCAAAGCTCATGCGCAGCGCCTGCACCATAAACTCCGGGTGATACTTTGCCGCTGCCGCCGCATACCACCACGTCACTCCCGGCCAGACACCGCCCACCAATCCCCACTGGCGATAGGGGTCGTAGTTGGGACTCATCCGGCTCACCGTGCGAATGCCCGCAGGCGTCCAGAAGTCGGGCGAATTGAGCCGGGTGATAATGCGGAAGGCCACCTCCTCTGGCGCCACCTCAAACATCACCGGATAAATCTCATCCGCTGTCACATCCGTGTGGATATTGCCATCCAGGTCAATATTCAGGTAATAGAGGCCCGTCTCCGGGTTAATGAGATGCGTGTTGATCGCTTCAACCAGCGCCTCACCCGCATCATGGAACTCTTTGGCGTCCTTCTTGCTCTCAGGCGTTCCCCTGGCCTCGGCCATCTTCGCCGCGCAGCGCAGCGCCATCGCGCATTCGGCATTGATCTCAGTGACGGCCCCGTTGATCGTGTAGTTGGGGATGATATTGCGCCAGCCCGCAATGCCAAGGGTTTCGACGCCCCGCACTGTACAGACAATCAGCCCGTGCTTGCGCTCACGCGGTACCTCCTTGAGTTCTGTATCGCGTGCTTTGAGGATGCACTGCCCCGCCTTCCACACCGCCGGATAGATGCGCTGAAGGAAGTCCTCATCTTTGGTTGCCAGGTAGTGATGCCAGGCCGCCCAGACAAAGAGCGGGGTATTATCGTTGATGTTGAAGCCGTTATCGGCCCGCTCATCCGTGACCGCATTGTAATACTCCAGAATCAGCCCGTTCTCGCGCTGGCGCGTTGCCAGGGCATCCAGCAGACTGCGCGAGAACTCTGGAAGCAGGAAGTCGCACCCTACAGAGAACCAGCAGGCATCGCGGCCCACCACCGCCGAAGAGAGGCTGGGGTCATTGGTGAACGCGGGGCCAGTCGGATAGTTTGCCATCACGCGCAGCATGTTGACCTTGGCCCAGGTCACGCCCAGGTTAATCTGCTGGTCCGGGGTCAGCACCTGCGAAACCTCAGCCATGTGGTTGTAGTAGCTAACGGTTTTTGCCAGCGCGTAGTTATAATCCAGCGTCGCGTTGAAAATCTGGCGCGCTTTGGCTTCGCCCTCGTGGGAGAACACCGTCATAAACGCAAACTGGGTCATTTCACCGGGCTGAAGGTCCACATCCACCTGCAACGCCCCCAGGATAGAGCCTTTGGCGGATGTATCATTGTGCAGTTGCGAAACATTGGTCGTCTCGTAAATCTGACGATCATCAAAGCCCGTCTCCCAGCGTGCCACCCGCACCTGCAACCCAGACACCCCTAAAATACGTACCCAGTCCGGGTGACTCGCATTGCGCGCTACCAGCGCCCCCTGCCCAAGCGCCTGGTCATACGTAGCGCTCAGATCAGCGGTCGTGGCACCCTGCATCTGCGCGTAGCCATAGATACGTAGTTGGGCTGGAAGCGAGGCATGGCTGCGCAGGCGAATCACCTGATAGACAACGGGCGATTCCATCTCCAGATGCTCATGGGCATGTAGGGGCGCCGTCACGCTGGGGACAAAGACCATCTCTTCGACGTGAATATCTCCCGGCAGTTCGTAGCTATGGCGTTGATACGCCGGGTGAATCTCAAACGTCCCTGGCTCATGACTATAGAGTTGAATCTGCCCATCCTGCTTCTTGGCCCCATCATGTTCTGGCCGTACCCCGCCTTCCTGAAAGGGGCGTTGCAGGCGGCGTCCGACGCCGCTGTAGCGGACACAGATCGCTCCTAGCACTTTCTGGCCGAGGTATGTGCTAAAGATTGATTCAATGTCGCCGGTGCCTTTCGTTGTCACCCAGCAGCTACTGTTGCCCAGGCTCGCGCCCATTTCCAGGTCGGTATCTGGAATGACATACGAAGGTAGCTCATCAATATTCCGCATTTTCGAGAGAATCGGGCGCAGCCCCAACCCGGCTTCTGGAGCCTCTTGGGGGACAGCACTGGTGCTCATCAAATCCTCCTTGGTGTGCTATTTTTCATTCCACGCGCATCATTTGGATGGGTTGGAAACACGACATTTCGGCGGATGTCTTTCCTGCATCCTTTAGGCCACGATATGTCATAGGAGCTTCTTCCTCTTCCCTGGCACGTTTGCGGCGCGGTAAAATCTGCCACGAAGGAGACACCATGACACAGCCAGGAACCCGCACCCAAGCCACCGGACAGAAGCACGATGTTGATTACGTCTTCTATGAACTGACGCGCAGCATCTGCCCGGAATGTCGGCGCGTCATAGACGCCAAAATTCTGCTGCGCAGCAACAAGGTCTATCTGCGCAAGCGCTGCCCCGAACACGGCGAGTTTGAGGCGCTGGTCTACCGCGACGCCCAGGCGTACACCTCTGCCGCCAGATTTAACAAGCCTGGCACCGTTCCCCTGGAGTTCTCTACCAGCATCGCGCGGGGCTGCCCCCATGACTGCGGCCTCTGCCCCGATCACCAGCAGCACACCTGCCTGGGCATCATCGAAGTCAACAGCGCCTGCAATATGGATTGCCCACTGTGCTTCGCCAACGCGGGCGCGGGCTTTAACCTGACGCTGGAGGAGGTAGAAGGCATCCTGGATCATCTTGTAGCAACCGAAGGCAACCCCGAAGTCGTCCAGTTCTCCGGCGGCGAACCCTCCATCCATCCGCAGATCGTGCCCATGATGCAGGCTGCCAAAGCGCGCAACATCCGCCATGTCATGCTCAACACCAACGGCAAGCGCATCGCCAACGACGACCACTTTCTGGAAGAATTGAACGAAGTCCGGCCATCCATCTACTTTCAGTTTGATGGCTTTGAGCGCGAAACCTATCGCATCATTCGCGGCGAGCCGGATATTCTGGAGGAGAAACTGCGCGCCCTGGACCGGCTGGCCGCGATTGGACTGGGCGTCGTGCTGGTGCCAGCGGTTGAGCGCGGCGTCAACCTGCACGAAGTGGGCGAGATCGTCAAGTTTGCTATCAAGCACCCGGCAGTGCGCGGCATCAACTTCCAGCCCGCCTTTCATGCTGGCCGCCACATGGCGCACGACCCGCTGGAGCGCCTGACCATCCCCGACATCCTGCAAGAGATCGAAAAAGGCACCGCTGGCCTGTTCCTCCAGAGCGATTTTGTGCCGGTGCCCTGCTGCTTCCCCACCTGCAATTCCGTCACCTATGCCCTGCTGGATGGCGAAACCGTCTTGCCGCTGCCGCGTGTCCTCAATGTAGATGATTACCTCGATTACATCACCAACCGCGTCACACCCGACCTGGGCGACGACATCAAGCGTGCGCTGGAAGGGCTGTGGTCCTCCTCAGCCGTCGTTGGCTCCGAGAAATTCGCGCAGCAGTTCGCCCTCTCCTGCGCCGCCTGCGGCCTCCCAGACGGGCAAGGGCTGGACCTGAAAGCGTTTGCTAACCAGATTTTTATGATCATGTTGCAGGATTTTATGGACCCCTGGACCTTCAACCAGAAAAACCTGATGAAGTGCTGCAAAGAAATCCTGCTCCCCGATGGCAAGCAAATCCCCTTCTGCGCCTATAACAGCGTGGGCTACCGCGAGCAGGCACGCGCACAACTGGAGGCCCGCGAGCGCGGGCGCAATCGGGCAAAACGCGCGGGCGTGCCCTTCACGCCGGAGCCGCTCACCTTCGCGTTTGATCGCCCCTATCCGCACGTCGTGGGCAAAAATGGGCGCAACGGCCATGAATAATCCGCTGGATGCCGCTGAGGTAAAAAGCTGCTGCGCCGCCGTCTACCAGAGCGACTGGGCCAGGCTGCTGCTGGGCGAATCCTTTCACCCCGGCGGCCTGGAACTCACCGGGCGGCTGGGCATGCTGCTGGAGCTTGGCCCTGGCAAGCGCGTGCTAGATGTCGCCGCCGGGCAGGGGACCAGCGCCCTGTATCTGGCGCAGCGCTTTGGCTGCGCGGTGCTCGGCGTGGACTATGGCGGCGAAGCGGTGCGCAAAGCCAACGCAGCAGCGGCGGCTGCTGGCCTGGCGCATCTGGTCCACTTTCAGCAGGGTGATGCCGAGCGCCTGCCGGTAGACGATGCCAGCTTCGATGCCATCCTCTGCGAGTGCGCCTTCTGCACCTTCCCCGATAAGCGCGCCGCCGCCGCCGAGTTTGCCCGCGCCGTGCGCCCTGGCGGGCGCGTCGGGCTAAGCGACCTCACCCGCGCCGGAGAGGTGCCACCTGAACTGGAGGGATTGCTGGCCTGGGTCGCCTGCATTGCCGACGCCCAACCACTTGATCGCTACATTGAATATCTGCAAGAGGCGGGGCTGCACATTGGCCTCACCGAGCCATGCAACGACGCCCTGAGCACCCTGGTGCAGGAGATTCGCGCAAAGCTGCTGGGCGCCGAACTGCTGGTCAAGCTCAAGCGGATTGATCTGCCCGCCGTCAACTTCGAGCAGGCGAAAACGCTGGCACGCGCCGCAGCCGATGCCATCAAAGCGGGCACACTTGGATATGCTATCTTAACCGCAACCAGGCCCGGCTAGCCAGCATATCTCCCCTGGAGGGCCAGCCAACTCTTCTGGTATGATGATGGGCAAAGAACACGCGCTTACGAAGAAAGAAGAAAGTTGCAAACTCCAGGCATGGCACACGCGCTTACGAAGAAAGAAGAAAGTAGCATCTTCAGGCAGTGGAAGAGAGGATCATCAGCTATGGCCCAGGCCAAAATCGGCGTGATCGGCGGCAGCGGACTCTACCAGATGGACGGCATGACCGAGGTCACTGAGGAACGCATTGACACCCCTTTTGGCGCACCCAGCGACAGCATCACCATTGGCAAGGTAGAGGGCGTGCCCATCGCCTTTCTGCCCCGTCACGGACGGGGCCACCGCATCAGCCCCTCGGAAATACCCGTCCGCGCCAACATCTGGGCCATGAAGAGTCTGGGCGTTGAGTGGCTTATCTCGGTCAGCGCCGTTGGCAGCATGCGTGAAGACGTTGCCCCGCTCGACATCCTCATCCCCGATCAACTCTTTGACCGCACCAAAAGCCGCGTCAACTCATTTTATGAGGGTGGCGTCGTGGTCCACTGCACCTTTGCCGACCCCTTCTGTGCCACGCTCAGCCAGACCTTGGGCAGCGCCGCCGAATCGCTGGGCACCGTCAAGGTGCATCGCGGCGGCACCTACATCTGCATCGAAGGGCCGCTCTTTTCCACGCGGGCCGAGTCGCGCATCTATCGCCAGTGGGGGGTAGATGTGATCGGCATGACCGCCATCCCAGAGGCAAAGCTGGCGCGCGAGGCCGAACTGCACTACGCAACCCTGGCCTGCATCACCGATTACGACTGCTGGCACGAAACCGAGGAAGCCGTCACCGTCGAGATGGTCATCGCCAACCTGCAACACAACGTGCGCGCCGCCCAGCAGGTCATCCGCGAGATCGCCCGGCAAGCCGCCACATTGGGCGAAGGCGCCACCTGCGACTGCGGGCATTCCCTGGCAACCGCCGTCATCACTCATCCAGGCACCATTCCAGCAGAAACCAGGGAGCGCTATCGGCTCCTGCTGGGCAAATATCTGGAGTAAGTTCAGGGCGCTTTCCTGGCAGTGACAACACGCACCGGTGGATACATCTGGAAACTGCTCCCTGAAACCTGCACCGCCTGCATGCCAGCAGCGCGCAGGTCTTCGGCATACTCACCGGTCTTGCTGAAGTCCAGCAGCGCCACCTGGCCGCCTGGCTCAAGGACACGCGCAATCTCCTCGATGGCCTGGCGGCGGCCTTCGCGCTCCCTGATGTTATGGATAGCCATGCTCGCAACCACCGCATCCACGCTGGCATCAGCCAGGGGAAGCGCGCGCATATCGCCATCCAGCACCTCCACACGCCCGGACACGCCTTCAACCGCCGCGTTTGCCAGCGTCGCGGCTTTGCTGTTGTTGGCCTGGTCTACCTGCGACCATAGATCAATGCCCACCGCTTTGCCCTGGGGCAGCCGTTTGGCCGCGCCGATGAGCAGCAACCCATGCCCACAGCCAACGTCCAGCACCGTCTCATCTCCTTGAAGATGCAGCCCATCCAGCAGCCGATCACGCATGCGAAACTTCCCCAGGCGGCTGCTGCGCGTCATCAAACCGCTGGTGGCGGCAAAGAGGCCCCCACTCAGCAGCACCAGCACCCCCAGGGCCACAACCCACCCATTCGGCAGTGCCAGACCCCAGAAGAGGAGAACCAGCCCAACCACTATGCCACCTGCACCGCCAAACAAGAAATTACGGACCACCGCTGGCGCGTCCAGGCCATAGTCGGCGCGGGACGCCTGCTGAGGCTGAGCCGTCATAGATGTACTCCTTTTCCTGCTTGCTAAACCAACCTCCCTTCATCTATAGCGTGCCTGCTCACAAAAAAACAACGGTGACGTTAATTTTCTTAACTTTTTGCCTGGCTTTGCCGTGTGCTAGCCCTCTTTTTTCTTCGGCTGATAGCTGCCAGCAGGCGCCCGAAAAGCCACATTGAAGCGATTCCAGCCGTTGATGGCAATCACCGCCAGCGTCAGATCAGCCAGTTCCTTGTCGCTGAAGTGCTGATGCGCCTGCTCAAAGAGCGCGTCGGGCACCTGGTTGCTGGCAACCAGCGTCACCGATTCAGCCCAGGCCAGCGCCGCGCGCTCGCGCTCGCTGTAGAGCGATGATTCGCGCCAGGCATTCAGCATATACAGCCGCTGCTCCTCTTCGCCCCTGGCGCGCAGGTCTTTCCAGTGCATATCTATACAATACGCGCAGCCGTTGATCTGCGAGACGCGCAGCCGCAGCAGATCAAGCAGCGTCGGCTCCAGTCCACACTCGTTCACGTAGCTTTCCAACCCCAGCATCGCTTTGTAGGCACCTGGGGCGGCTTTTGGGTAGTTCAGACGCGCTGACATGAGATTACTCCCTTCTCGTTCATTCATCATTGTCTACATCCTGATAGAACTATACGGCGAGAAGTGGCACCGTCACAAGGGCCATTTTTCGATATTTGGAGGAGCCATTTTCGATAATCAAATGCTAAAGAGAGCACCCAAACCCTGTCACAAACCTGCCCCCTCGACCCTCTTCACTTTAGGATGGGTGCGCGTGATAATCATTACCACGTGCTGCCCCCAACCAGGGAGGAACTCTGTGGAATCTTTTGAAACCTATCGCTCTTATCTGTTTGCCATTGCCTACCGCATGCTTGGGAGCGCAATGGATGCTGAAGATATGGTCCAGGAAACCTATCTACGCTATCAGGCCACACCGCCAGAAAACATCCGCTCGCTCAAAGCCTTTCTCACTACCATCCTCACCCGCCTGTGTATGGATCAACTCCAGTTAGCGCGCAGGCAGCGGGAACAGTACGTCGGCCCCTGGCTGCCAGAGCCGCTGCTCACCGGGCCAGCCGCCGAGCCAGACGACCCAGCCGAGCGAGTTGAGGTAGATGAATCAATCTCCTTCGCATTCCTGCTGCTGCTGGAGGAGCTTCAGCCCATCGAACGGGCCGTGTTCTTGCTGCGCGAAGTCTTTGACTATGAGTACCCCGAAATCGCCGCCTTCCTGGGCAAAAGCGAGGTCGCCTGCCGCCAATGGTTTAGCCGCGCCAAGAAACATCTGGCCGACCATCGGCCACGCTTCCCCACGTCCCTCGAAACCCATCGGCAATTGCTCACCAGTTTTTTCCAGGCGGTGCAAGACGGTGACATGGCCCCTTTGATGGACGTGCTGGCCGAAGATGTAACCCTCTGGGCGGATGGTGGCGGCAACGTCAAAGGAGCGGCGCTTAATCCCATTGTTGGGCGGAACGAGGTTATTCGCTACGGCATGGGAACCAGGCGCTTTTTGCCAGAAGGCTATCGCCTGGAGGTGTCCGAAGTCAATGGTCAGCCCGCCGTGATCGTTCGCGCCGGGGGTCACGCCTTTCTCCTCTTCACTATCGAAGTGGAGGCCGGACGAATCCAGACCGTTCGCGTCATCGGGAACCCAGAGAAGTTGGCCCACATCTAAGGCCGCTTGCAGCCCCGGCCTCCGTGCCGGGGACAATTTTTATCAGCCTTGCTTAGCTGCCCTTCTCGTCGCTTGCGGGCGCGTGGCGCAGTCGCACAAACTGCTTCGCCCCAAAAACTGGGACGAGCGCTCGCTCTATCCGAGAGAACGCTGACCGAACGGCTGCCAGATCAACTACCTCCGGTTCAGTCAGCGTGTACTCCTTGCCCTCCCACTCAATCACACACCCGCCTGCCGCCTGTACGTTGCGCACCCAATCCGCGCGCTCGCCAAACGCCATAGGCACGACAAAGCCATCAGGCGTTGGGCGCGCGCTGACAGGCGTCGCGTAGGAGCGCCCGGAGCGCCGCCCCTGGTGATGAATCACCGCATATTTGAACAAACGGCGGCTCCCGGCGTGCCCCAAGACAAAGGGATTAAAAACGCGCGTCAGGCCGCCCTGCAAAAAATGTCTGACGCGATGAGCGCCACGAGCAGCTTGCGACTTGTCCACCACGTCATCTCTCATCTGCTTGCTATCCATTAAAATATGATCTGCCATATGCAGCTTCTTTCTTCTCGTTGAGACGCTGTTTCCAACTGCCTCAGCATCACTCTCATAGATGAAGTGGGTTGAGGCATCAGTTTTGTGACAGAGGTACATGCCAGAGGTTTGCTCAATAAGGGGGAAGGTTCTATGCTGCTGAAACAGTGGCAGCAATGTTATGGCCGCGCCGCCAGCCGCCCCTGCACCACATTCCAAATCTCTGCGGCCAGCATCTCAACGGATTGGCTGGCATCAAGGCGCATCCAGCGAGCAGGGTACTGCGTGGCAAGCGCGAGATAGCCCGCGCGCACGCGCTCGTGATACGCCAGGTCGCGCCGGTCCAGCCGGTCCAATTTCGCGTCCCCAGTCTGGCTGGCGGCGTGACGGCGGCGCAAACCCTCCTCGGCAGGCAGATCAAGCAGCAGGGTAAGATCAGGGGTCAGGCCATCGGTGGCAATGCGCAGGAGCGTTTCCACTGTCTCGCTCGCCAGCCCAGAGCCAACACCTTGATAGGCGCGCGTCGAATCGGCGTAGCGATCACTAATCACCATGTCGCCCCGCTCCAGCGCCGGGCGAATCAGCGCGCGCACATGCTGAGCGCGGTCAGCGCAGATCAGTAGTAGATCGGTGATAGGGACAATCTCGCTCAGCGCCGGGTTATCCCAGATAGCGCGGATGGCCTTGCCAACGGGCGTGCCGCCCGGCTCGCGCGTCAGCGTGACCGTGTGGCCCACCGCGCGCAGGCGCTCAGCCAGCAGCCGCGCCTGCGTAGATTTGCCGCCCCCCTCTGGGCCTTCAAAGGTGATAAACATGCTGTCTTCGTCTCACTGCTCTACCAATGTTTGACTGGTAGGATACGACCTGCTATTATCGCAGTATATCATTTTAGCTACGAGGGAAAGGATATTCCTCTGAAGCAGGTCATTGTCGTAAATCGCAAGTTGCAACTGCCCAAGGGCAAACTGGCGGCGCAGGTCGCGCACGCGGCAGTTGGCGCGTTCCTAGAGGCCAGCGAGTCCGCGCGGCAGCGGTGGCTAGAAGAGGGCATGCCCAAAATTGTCGTGCGCGTAGATGAGGAGGAGGCATTGCTTGATTTATGCCACCAAGCGGAACAGATTGGCTTGCCAACACTATTAGTCGAAGACGCAGGCAAAACTGTCCTTCTGCCAGGTACCCGCACCTGTCTGGGCATTGGCCCTGCGCCAGATGAGAAGGTAGACCAGCTTACCGGAAACTTACCTCTTCTTTAGCCCTGGCCTTCATGCCGCGCCAAACAGCCTGGCATGCGCCGCCATGACCAGGCTGCGCATCCACTCCATATTTCCAGCTACGTATTGCGCGAGGAACTCTTCGATACTGAGAACCAGACGCCCTTTGCTTTCCAGATTGGGCATAAACTCCAGAAATTCCTCAACAAACGCCGTGAGCGTAATCATATAGGTCAGGTCTTCCGGGGCGCTGCCGTAATAATCCGACTGGATCACCTTCGCCACCACCAGTGCTTTGAGCGTCACGCCCACTTCTTCCAGCACTTCGCGGCGGGCTGCCTCCTCAATGGTACGCTCGGTTTCCTGCACATGTCCACCGGGCAGATCAACGCCTCGCTCAAGCAGCGCCGCCACAATATTCCCCTCTGGCGTGAACGGCACAACCGCCACGCTGGTGATAGCCTCAAAAGGCGGCAGCACATCCGGCTCCAACAGCACAAACTTCACTGGCTGCCCCGGCCTCAGCTCCGTTCGTCTGCGATCTCGCATCTTCGCGTTTCCATCTACGAACCACACAAAAGAGGCGCGGCAAAAATTGTCGCGCCCCTCCTGCTTCTGTCTACACAGGCGAAAGATCGCCTGCTATCACCTGCTCACTATTCAACCCGGAATATCTTCACGCGCCGGTTCGGTTCCTTCCCCCGGCTGCGCGACGGCAGATTATAGCGCTCAGCCACCTGATGCTGGAGCCGACGCACATAGGCGTTTTGCGGCGAAAGCTCTACCGCGTTCGCCCCGTTGGTCAGCACGTGGTTGATGGCATCCTCCGCCTCCTGAAGCGCCTCCAGTGTCGGGTCCATCGCGCCACCCCTCCCTGGCTCCCGTTCCACCGTCATATTCAGATCGAAGAGATGCCCCAGGCACTCTACCATCTGCTCAACCGTGTTACTCTTCAGGATATAGATCGGCTTGCGCTCCTGCTCCGCCTCGCGCAGACGCTCCGGCTGCTTGCGGTAGTAATTCTTGAGCGTGATGATAATATCAGCCTCTTGCTGATCGCGGCTGATCGCTACTGGCACATGCAGATTCCTTGCCGCCTGCTCCAGCCGGTCCCGGCTCACGCCAAACGGATACACGCGAATGGTCTGGAGCGGCTCAATCTCTTGCTCAGCCGCCGGGCCTGCTGGCTCGACAGCCCTGGGGCCAACCGGCTCCACAAGCTGAGCAGCACCACGCCCGGAGCGCGCGGCATCAGGCGTGGCGGAGCCATTCCCTCTGCCGCTCACGGCGACTAGCCGCCCGCCAGCCGCGTGCCCGTTGCTCAGGCCGTTGCGCGGGCTCGCGCCCGCCGCCCGAAAAGGGCTGTACTGCCCTCCTGAGCGGCTGCCCCCGGCGCCGCCGCCCCAGGCGGGCGACTCCAGCGGCCTGATGCTGATGCGCTGCGAATTGATGCGCCCCTCGTCATCGCGTCGGCGCTCCTCCGCCACTGGCGGCGAGCCACGCAGAATATCATCTATCGTCTCGGCCACATCGCGGTGGATGATGAGATGCTGCCGGTCCTGTTGTTCAATCACCACATCAAAGGTTGGCGGGGCTTTGCGCTCCAGCACGCTTTTTTGCGTGCCCCGACGCCGCGCTTCCTCGTCGCCCAGCGTCACGGTCTGGATGCCGCCCAATAAATCGGAGAGCGTTGGGTTCATCATCAGGTTATCGAGCGTATTGCCATGCGCCGTACCGACAAGCTGCACCCCGCGCTCAGCAATCGTGCGCGCGGCCTGAGCCTCAAGCTCGGTGCCAATCTCGTCAATGACGATGACCTGCGGCATGTGGTTTTCCACCGCCTCGATCATCACGCCATGCTGCGCAGTGGGCGTGGCAACCTGCATCCGACGCGCCCGGCCAATGCCGGGGTGCGGGATGTCGCCATCGCCAGCAATCTCGTTCGACGTATCCACAATGATAACGCGCTTGCTCAGTTCGTCGGCCAGCACGCGGGCCGTCTCACGGAGCATGGTCGTCTTGCCAACGCCAGGGCGCCCCAGAATCAGGATGCTTTTGCCCTCTTCGATAATATCCCGGATCAGCGCAATAGTCCCATAGACCGCGCGACCCACACGGCAGGTCAGGCCAACCACCTTGCCTTTGCGATTGCGGATGGCCGAAATGCGGTGGAGGGTACGCTCAATGCCAGCCCGGTTATCGTCGCCAAACTCTCCAATGCGATCCACAACAAAGTGCAGGTCAGCTTCCGTGACCGGTTCATCGCACAGGATCACCTCCCTTTCTGGGAACCGGGCTTCGGGCTGTCGTCCGAGGTCCATTACGATCTCCAGCAGCGCTCCTCGATTTTCCAACTGCTGCGCCGACTCGCGGATACGAGCGGGCAGAGCCTCAAGCAGAGCATCCAGATCGTCAGTGATCACTTGTTGCATAGGTATACTCATCACCTCTTGCGGGCTGCCGCCTCAGAGCCACCATAGTCCTGAACGACAGCACCTTGGTAGTGCGTCTGGGCCGTCCCCAGGCCCTTCACACCATACACCACTCGTTGTTCCAGCGCAGGGACGAACCGCTGCCGCATCGCGCGCAGTGTCAGATGCCGCACGAGCAGCACCCGCGTGCCCATCTGTTCAAAGCCAGCGTCACGCAAGGCAGAAACCACCGCTCCTTCATATTCCCGCACCTGGCAATAGACCGGCTTTGCACCTCCTTCCCCCAGGAGCGAGAGTCCGAAGCGAAGCAGCGGAGTGGCGAGATCAGCGTTATCAGGATGAACCATGAGCGCAATCTGGTGCGGGCGGCTGCCGCGTCCATAGCGGACCTGCACCCACCCACCCAGGCGCACGCCCAGGTCATAGACAAATCCTTCTTCCATCACCGGCAACAGCAACCGCTGCCAGCGACGCAGTGACCCAACGCGCAGTTGGGCATATTCGTGGCTCTCCACGCTTTCGGCCACCTGCACCGTGCGCGGGGCGCCAGCCGCGTACAAACGCAGCAAACCCCATTCATCGTGGCGGCTCCAGCGGCGCAGCGACAGGTCCGGCAGCGGCCCAGGCTTGGGCACCTCTGGCAGACAGAACGTCACTTCCCGCGCATAGCGTTGGAACGAGCAGCGCGTAAACAACTCTATATCGGGCGTTTCGTGGTCCACCTTTGCAAACACCCGTTGGACGCCGCGCGTGATGGCCGCGTTAAGCGCGTACTCGATCAACTCCATCAGCACGTCGTCATCCCGCACCGGCTCAACGGAGCGATTGGGCAGCGAGCCAAGGTACATCAAGTCCCAGGCACAGCCCCCCGCCCGACGCCTGGCCTGAGCGACCCCTAGAATACGCCAGTGGTCTTCGCACAGCCAGGTAGATGCAGCAGGGTTAATGGGAAACAGGCTGCCTAGCCACGAGGAGAGCGAAGCGCGCGCGTCCTCGGCGTCGGGGGTGCAGATGAAGTGGGCAAACTCACTGTTGCGTGCCCTCGCCCGGCGATCAATCGCATAGATAATGCCGGGGAGGTCAACGTACAGAACCGGCCTTATCATTCACTATCCTGTTGTTGTGCTCGTATCTATAAACGCTAAACGTTTGGTATTTGTGTCATTTAGTTGCGCTGGGTCTGAATCATCCGCAAGAAGTAGGCGTGGAAACGCGGGTCGCCCGTCACCTCCGGGTGAAACGCCGTCCCCAGCAGCACACCCTCGCGCACCGCCACTATCGTGCCATCTTCCAGCCTGGCAAGCACCTCAACGCCATCATCCACGCGCTCCACCGAGGGGCCGCGAATAAACACCGCGTGGAAGTCCGGCTCACCCAGCGCCGGAACCGTCAAGTCGGCCTCAAAGCTCTCGCCCTGGCTGCCAAAGGCATTGCGCCTGACGCGCGCGTGCATCGTTGCCAGCAGCGGCTGCCCGGCCAGCGCGTTATCCGTCTCGCGCGCCAGCAAGATCAGCCCGGCACAGGTGCCCCACACCGGAACGCCCGACACGATCAGCCGTCGCAGCGGCTCTTGCAACTCGTAGGCCACCATCAACTTGCCAATCGTCGTGCTTTCTCCGCCAGGGATGATCAGGCCATCCAACTCCTCCAGATCAGCGGGCAGGCGCACCTCGCGCGCCTCGGCGCCCACTTCTTTGAGCATCTTGCAATGCTCGCGGAAATCGCCTTGCAGAGCCAGCACGCCAACAAGGGGTTTCTGTGTGGGTTGAGCGTAGTGGGTTGCTCTGGTGTTGCTCATAATCCTGGCTGCACATTTCTGGAGCGGGTTCCTGTGAGGGGTAGCACTACAACATTTGTTGGTTGCTTCAAAGGCAGGCATGGACAGGACGTGGGAGACGCCGCCTTCGCTGACATCTTACCACAGGACAGCGTTTTTCGCAACTGCTCGCGCGGCTGGCTGGTTTTTGGGGCTTGACACCTGCCCGTTTTCCTGGTATAGTAGTTAGTGTAAAGTGTACACTAAACACTAAGTCACTTCCCCCGCTCGCTGCTCTGAGCGTGATTGCGCTGAGAGGCTGCTTCTCTCTTCTTTCCCTCGGTTTCCCTGGCTGTATCGCCCCAAGGGGCAGCTTGTGTCAAGAAGGAGCCTAGCATGGGACCACTGCAATATTTCAAAGCCGAACCCACCGAGTACATCATCTCCTACTCCAATGGCACCGTGAAGCGCGAAGGCGCGGGCCTGGCGTTCTGGTACTGGCGGCCCAGCGCCTCAATCGTCATGGTGCCCACCTCCACCACCGACGCGCTCTTTGTGCTCAACGAAACCACCAACAACTTCCAGGCAATCACCCTGCAAGGCCAGATCACCTACCGCATTGCCGACCCGAAAACGCTGTCCGGCCTGCTCAACTTCACCATCAACCCCAAAACCCGTGACTATCTCTCCGACGACCCGGAAAAGCTCCAGCAGCGCATCATCAACCTCGTGCAGACGCATACCCGCACCGGCCTGCGCGGGCGCTCGCTGGAGGAAGCGCTCAGCGCTGCTGAGCCGCTGGCGCGCAGCGTGCTGGAGGCTATGCACAAAGAAGAAGCCCTGGCAAAGATGGGCGTGGAATGCCTGAGCATCTTCTTCACGTCCATCAGCGCCACGCCCGAAATGAGCAAAGCGCTGGAGGCCGAATACCGCGAGGCGCTGCAAAAACGCGCCGATCAAGCCATCTACTCGCGCCGCGCCGACGCGGTGGAGCAGGAACGCAAGATCAAGCAAAACGAACTCTCCACCTCGATTGACCTGGAGAAGCGCCGCCAGGATTTGGTTGCGCTCAAAGGCGAAAACGCCCGCAAACAGGCCGAGTTTGACGCAGAGGCGCTGCGCATCCAGCTTGCGCCCTACACAGAGCTGGATGCGCGCCTGATCCTGGCGCTGGCCTTCCGCGACTTCGCGGGCAACGCCCAGAAGATCGGCAACCTCACCATTACCTCGGAGATTCTGGAAGAATTGCTCAACGGCAAAGCAGCGAAATAACAGCTTTGAGCAGGTGCCACTTGTGGCGCGGGCAGCTTGCCCGCGCGTGTCGCCCAGGCACAACCCGCGCCACAAGCACTCACCACTGGCAGGGAGAACCAGCATGGCACTCTTTAAAAAAGCGCGGCCCCAATCTCAGCGGGCGCGGGCGCAGGCGCAGCAGGCTTCTCAGCGCAGCAGCACGGCGGAGGGCTGGACAGAGATCGAAAAAATCGTCATCGTCACCAAAAAGACCCCGCTAGAAGACCTCATCTTGCGCATGAACTCCAAATCCCAGGCCAAGTTTTATCTGGAGCAAAATCAGGTTTCCTTTGCCGAATACGAAAAGAGCGACGCCCAGTACCAGCATTCCGTTGAAGCCATCAAGCAGCAGCTTCCCAAAGACATCAAGCACCAGTTCCTTGACCGCAGCCTCTTGCCCACCTATCAGTTTGGCAATCACGATCTCGTCGTGACGGTGGGACAGGATGGCCTCGTCATCAACACCGCCAAATATCTCACCAACCAGCCCATCCTGGCAATCAACCCTGACCCGGCGCGCATTGATGGCATACTGATTCCCTTTAGCTTTGAGGAGATGGGCACCTGGGTCGCGCGCGCCTTGCGCGGCGAGGTGCAGGTCAAGCGCGTCTCAATGGCAAAGGCCACGCTCAACGACGGCCAGACGCTCTACGGTGTCAACGACCTCTTCATCGGGCCGCGCACGCATGGCTCGGCGCGCTATCTGCTAGAGTTCAAGAGCCAGCAAGAGACGCAAAGCACCAGCGGCATCATCGTCTCCACTGGCGCTGGTTGCACCGGATGGCTGCGCTCCATCACCACCGGCGCCTGGCATGTGGCGCGTCAGTTTAATTATGCGGGCGACGCGCCCCCCAAAGTGGAGCAGATCGCGCTAGGCTGGGAATCCGAAACGCTCTGGTTTGCCGTGCGCGAGCCATTCATCTCCAAAACCTCGCAGGCCAATCTCGTCTTTGGAAAAATCGAGGCGGGCGAAGAGTTGGTGATTACCTCGCACATGCCCGATTACGGCGTCATCTTCAGCGATGGCATCGAGTCCGATTACCTGGCCTTCAACTCCGGCTTTATCGCGCGCGTGGGCCTGGCTGAGCGCAAAGCGCATCTGATCGCGCGGGATGGGTGAATGGATGATCATTCATCCATCGGCTCCTGCTTGCGCGCCGCCCGATGCTTGCCAGAGGTGCCATCCACAATCAGTCCCACCACCGGGCGCTTGCCAGAAGTGGTAAGCACACCGGGCATACGTGGGACGGTTTCCTGCTCGCTGATGGGCAGCGTCACCGGCACCCCATTCACCAGCCGCACCGCCGCCAGCGTGCCGCTTGATTCCCTCGAAACCCCGGCGCGGCGCTCCTGTTCTGCATGCAGCGCTCGCATCTGTTCCTGACTCAACGGCTCGCGGCGCACCGGAGGAATCTGGCTCATCCGCGCAATGCGCTCTGTGACTGGCTGCATCGAAGGTGGACGCAGCACGCCAGCACTGCTGGGAAACCTCATTGGATGTTTTCCAGCGGCATGCTGTTGGGCCAGCCGGTGGCTGAGCGGAAAAGCGATCAGGGCAAAGAGCACCAGCGACCCAAACAGCGCGCCCAGACCACCCAATAACCAGGGCGGGGCCGCTTCACCCGCCCCATCTATGCCATCTCCATCAAGCGCGCTTCCCCCAGGCGCCGCAGTCGCGGTAGCTGTCGCCGTTGGCGGAACGGCTGTCGCGGTGGGCGCCAGTGTCGCCGTCGCGGTAGGGGTCGCCGTTGGCCTGGGTGTCCGGGTAGCCGTCGGTTTAGGCGTCTTCGTCGCCGTTGGTTTGGGCGTCGCGGTGGAGGTGGGCTTTGGCGTGTGTGTAGCCGTTGGCGTCGGGGTGCGCGTGCGCGTAGGCGTAAAGGTCGCAGCAGGCGCGGCGCTCGCGCCAGCCGCCGCGCTGGAGGCCAGCGCCGCGTGAGAACCCAGGCTGATCAGCAGCACACTCGCCAACACAGCCAGACACAGGCCGATCATCCAGATTTGCACCAACGACATCCCTCGAAACCCACTGAATCGGCCCATCGCTCGCTCTCCTTTTCGACTGCTGTGCTTATTCTACCCTGGACAACCAGTGAAAAGAAAGCAAATAGGACAATCGGACAGTATCGGGACAAACTCATCTGCCTTTGCCCTGAACCTTAACTCGTCCATAACCGCTTCATCACCAGAGCCACACCTCAACATGGCACGTTTACCTACAGTATCTTTGCCTTTCTGGTTTTCCCGCGCACTCGATCCCATTCTGAGTTCCTGCCCGGCAGAAAGGAGTCTTCCTTGAACTTCTCTTTGTCTCCGGCTGCTCACCGGAAATCCACCCTTTCCCTGGTCGCCATGCTCTTGATCTGGGGCATCGTCCCCATGCTGGCGACCACCGCCGCAGTTGCGGTGGGGCACGCGCATTCTGGCGCGCTCAGCTTTACATTTGTGGGGCAAAACTTCGAGTTTGTCTCCAGTGATGTCACGCCGCCAACCGATGCCCAGTGCCGCGCTACCGGCACCCACCGCCCCTGTTACAGCCCGCAGGAGATTCGCAACGCTTACAACCTGACGCCGGTCATCAACGCTGGCTACGTCGGCACCGGCCAGACGATTATCATCGTTGACTCGTTTGGCAGCCCCACCATTGCCAATGACCTGGCAACCTTCGACGCAGCCTATGGCCTGCCTGACCCGCCCTCGTTCACCATCCTTTCCCCGCTCGGCACCGTGCCCTTTGACCCCAACGGGCCAGATGAGATTGGCTGGGCAGCGGAAACCTCGCTGGACGTGGAGTGGTCGCACGCGATGGCCCCCGGCGCCAACATCATCTTAATGACCAGCCCGGTTGATGAAACCGAAGGCGTGCAGGGCCTCCCAGAGTTCCTGCAACTGGAGCAGTTCGCCGTCAATAATCACCTGGGCAACATCATCTCGCAAAGTTGGGGCGCCACCGAGAACACCCTGATGGACGATCATGGCAGAGGCGTCATCAACAATTTCGACGCCTTCTACAAGTCTCTCGGAGATAAGCACGTCACCGTCCTCACCTCATCCGGCGACTCCGGCAGCGCCAACATTGATATCAACGGCGACAACTTCCCCTTCCCAACCGTCAACTATCCCGCTTCGTCGCGCTATGTGACATGCGTGGGTGGCACCAGCCTCTTTGCCGACACCGATGGCAACTACCAGTCCGAAACGGTCTGGAACGATGGCCCCGGCAGCGCAACAGGTGGTGGCATCAGCCAGATCTTTGAGGAGCCATCCTACCAGAAGACCAACCTGCCCGGCTCCGACCAGACCCTGCTGAACCATCATCGCGGTATCCCCGACATCTCCATCAACGCTGACCCGCGCACCTCCATCCTGGTCTTCTTGAGCATCCCTGGCCTGCCAACAGGCTTTTTCCGCATTGGCGGCACCAGTGAAGGCTCACCGCTCTGGGCGGGCATCATCGCTGATGGCAACCAGTGGGCCGGACACCCGCTGGGCTTCCTGAACGACAAGCTGTATTCCATCGGCAACAGCAGCGCGGCGGCAACTGCCTTCCACGACACCACAGTGGGCAACAATGCCAACCAGGGCATCCCTGGCTACAACGCTGTCGCTGGCTGGGACCCGGCCACTGGCTGGGGCACTCCTGACGTAGCGGCGCTGCTGACCGACCTGATCGCCAAGCACTAACCTTCCCTCGATGGGTGCGTGGAAACTGGAAAACGAGAACCAGAGGCGGCTGAGCAAATGCTCAGCCGCCTTTGCTCTCTCATCCCTCGCGCTCCCATCCGCTCGCCAGTCCATCCAGAGCACGCGCCAGCGCGGGCTGAAACAGCAGCGCCACGTGTCCCGTTGGCTGCACCGTCAGCGCGGGGCGCCCCCACGCATCCCACAGCGCGTGGGTAGGCGCGTAGCCCACCAGCAAATCATAACGCGCCGCCAGAATGCGCAGCCCCGAATGCTGCACCTGTGGCCGCAAATTGATGGGCAGCACTGGCGCCAGCGCGCGCTCCAAGGCCGCCTGAGACAAGCCAGCCGCGCGAAGCTGCCGACGCACCGACGCCGGAAACAGCCCATAACGCGACATCATCCAGGGCAGGCTCACCGCAGGCTCAACCAGCAGCGCCGCCTCCAGCGGAAGCTGCGTCGCTACCAGCGCCGCCGCCAACCCGCCCAGGCTCCAGCCCGCCACACCCACGCGCCCGGCACCCTGGACCCGCGCCCAGCGCAGCACATCCGCCGCATCAGAAACCGCCTGGCCCAACGCCGAAAGCGTGTGCGGCAGGTCAGGCGTCATCACCGCCGCGCCCGCGTCCAGATGCGGCGGGCGGCGCCCCATATGATACGGCAGCGCCATCACCCCCACGCGCCAGCCCCGCGCCATCAAGCGCCGCGCATGCCCATCCTCAAAAGACAGCTCCTCGCGGCCATTGACATGCAGCAAGAGCAAAAAAGGCACGCCCGCCGCCGGAGCATTTGGCGTATACATCCGGCCAACCACCACGTTATTCTGGGGATAGGGCGTCGTCACCCGGCTGGGAAAGGCAAAGCGCGCCACCTCCCCAGCCGGGCCGCGTTCCAGCACCATCAGCGCAGCGCCCAGATCAGCCAGCGGCCCATCGGCTATATGCAAGTCCTCCCAGAACTCCTCGACCTCTAGCGGCTGCTCCAGCAGGCGCAGTGGCAAATGGCGCAGCCCCATCGAGCCGCGCATTGCCGCCCAATCGTGGAGCAAAGCGCGAGGCAAAAGCAGATCAGACATGCGCCCTCACCTATAAAAGCAATTGCGCATCCCAGTATAGCAGATGCCTGCCTCTTGTGGTGCGGGCAGTTTGCCCGCGCCAAGCGGCAGCACGCGCAGCGCCTCAAAATTCCTCTTAAAAAGCGGTTACATGAGCACGCAATTCTATCTGATTGCAAAAGAAAGGCTGGGGCTTCATCGTTTCCTCTCCCTTTGGCAAATTATAACCGTAGCCGATATAATGGTTGAAAGCACTCAAGAAAATGGGGAGGAAAGACTTGACTCATCTCTACTTCATTCGTCATGGTGACTATCGAGAAGAATTGGAAGATGGCAAATATCAAGACCTTGGCCTCTCGCCAGAAGGCATCAAGCAGATCGAAGCCTTGAGAGAGCGACTGATAAAAACAAACGAGATTCAGGCCGATATACTGCTAAGCAGCCCCATGCGCCGCGCAAAAGAAGCAGCGGAGATTCTGGCGCCCGCCTTGAAGCAGCCGATTATTTTCGATAAGTGCCTGGAAGAGTGGCTCTGTGACGATGGCACCTTGACCCCAGAGGAATTTTCCGCGCGTTGGCAACAAGTTCCTGAAACACAAAAACCCTTTTTTCGCTTCATGGCTGGCTACGAAACGGGTCTGGAATTCTCAGGACGAGTGCAAGCCACCCTCAATCACGTTTTAGAGGAGCATGCAGGGAAAACGCTTGTGCTGGTGACTCATGGCGGCGTCATCGCCGCTTCGTTTAGCTATTTCTTCGGCTTGAGCGCAGCCATACCACCGCGCGTTACTTTGGGGGCAAACCACGCTTCGATTACCCATTGGTGCAAACCAGGGTCGGCGCAAAAGTGGATGTTAGAGCGTTATAACGACTACCAGCACTTATAGCTGGTACATCTGCCAGGCAATGAAAGCCACTTTCTAAGTTCAACAAGCATGGTAATAACGGCGCGTCTACCATTCCGCCACAGTTTCCCAGAGGGAAACTGGCAGGGATCGAACCTGCACTTCTTTCGAAACCGGCCTTTAAAGCATGTATGCTTGTCCTGTGAGGAGAAAGCGGCTTCTGTTCTTAGTATAGCACATTGCGCCAGGGCGTACAGATTCAGCCACTTGCGAAGCAGCGCAGAGTGGGCTAGACTGGGCAGGAGCGCCCACAAGTCTGTGGATTCCCGCGTGAAAGGCCAGCAATCAATGGATTACATGAATACCAACCGCGCGCTCTGGGATGAAATCACCCCCATCCACGCGCGCTCAGCCTTTTACGACCTGGAGGGCTTCAAGCGCGGCAGAAGCGGCCTTGCCCCGCTTGACCTGGAGGAGCTAGGGAACGACATGACGGGCAGATCGCTGCTGCACCTGCAATGCCACTTCGGGATGGACACCCTTGCCTGGGCCAGATTGGGCGCAAGCGTCACCGGCATAGATTTCTCCGAGAAAGCGATTGCCCTGGCACAAAGCCTGGCCCAGGAACTGGGGCTGGACGCGCGCTTTGTCTGCTCTAATGTTTATGACCTGCCTAGCGTGCTTTCGGGCCAGTTTGATATTGTCTATACCGGCGTGGGTGCCATCTGCTGGCTGCCCGATATTCGTCGCTGGGCCGAAATCGTCGCCCACTACCTCAAGCCAGGCGGCACCTTTTATATCCGCGATGTCCATCCGGTCCTGCAAGCCTGTGAAAGCAAGCCAGAGACTCAGGAATACAAGCTGATCTACCCGTATTTTCAGGGGCAGGAACCGCTCAAGTTCGAGGACGAAGGCGATTATGCCGACCCGGACGCGCGCGTCTCTTCAGCCTCCTACGAGTGGATCCACTCGCTGGGCAGCATCACTACTGCGCTCATCCAGGCCGGACTCACCATTGAGTTTCTGCACGAATTTCCCGTCTGCGAGTGGCAGGCGCTTCCGTTCTTGCAGCGCGGCGCGGATGGCCTCTGGCACATTCCGGCAGACCATGTGCCCATCCCACTCACCTTTTCCATTAAAGCCACCAAACATTAGGAGCCTGTATTTCTTCATGGGGAATCCACACATCGGCCAGCGCAAAGGCAATCTGCTGATTGGGCAGGCAGGCGGGGCCACCGCCGTCATTAACGCCAGTCTGGTTGGCGCCATGCACGAAGCGCTGCGCCACGAGGACCAGATAGGCGGCATCTATGGCGCGCTGCATGGCATCGAAGGCGTGCTCAAGCGTCAGATCATAGATTTGCGCCAGGAAAGCCACGACAGCCTGAACGGGCTGCTCATGACGCCTTCCTCCGCGCTGGGGGCGTCGCGCTACAAACTCCAGCCAGACGACCCACAACGCGCCCTGGAGACGCTGCGCGCCCTGAACGTGCGCTATTTCTTCTACATTGGCGGCAACGACTCCGCCGACACCGCCCATCGCATTGCGCTGGCCGCAGAAGAAGCTGGCTACGACCTTCAGGTCATCGCCATCCCCAAAACGATTGACAACGACCTGCCCGAAACCGACCACTGCCCCGGCTATGGCAGCGCCGCGCGCTTTATCGCCCTCGCCACGCTGGATTCTGCCCTGTGCACCGAAGCCCTCCCCCAGCACTACCCCGTCAAGATCATCGAAGTCATGGGCCGCGACGCGGGCTGGCTGGCGGCAGCCTCGGCGCTGGGCAAAGAGCGACCCGAAGACGCGCCACATCTGATTTACGTTCCCGAACGCCCTTTCATCCGCGAGCAGTTTCTGACCGACGTGCAGGAAGTCTATCGCGCCGTCGGCTATGTCGTCGTCGTCGTCGCGGAAACCATCCGCGACGCGCAGGGCCAGGCGCTCGGCGCAGTTGGCGCGCAGGGCACCGACGCCTTTGGGCATGCCCTGCTCAGCGGCACAGCCGCCACGCTGGTTGAACTCGTCAAGACCGAACTGGGGCTGCGGGCGCGCTTTGAGAAACCCGGCGACCTGCAACGCATGGCCTCAATGGCCGTCTCCAGCGTGGACCGCACGGAAGCGCTGCTGGTGGGCCAGATGGCGGTACAGGCCGCCATGCGCGGCGTCACCGGAAAGATGATCACCCTGGTGAGACAGCCCGGCCCAGACTATGCCTGCACCACCGGCCTGGCCGACTTAGAGGCTATCGCCAACGCCCAGCGGCTGCTCCCCAACGAGTTTCTTACCCCGCAGGGCACAGGCGTCACCCAGGCATTTTTCGAGTACGCGCGGCCCCTCATTGGCGAGGCGCTGCCCCGGCATGTGCGGCTGAAAAAGGCGCTGGTGAGGGAGAGTTAGGCATCTTTCGCCTTCCAGATGATAAGATGAGAGGAGGATAGGCAACAAAAGCAGGAGCATCTTATGGCAACCACACTTAAACGCGCAATGATCGTCGTCCTGGATGGCGTTGGCGCGGGCGACGCCCCCGACGCGGCAGCCTATGGCGACGCGGGCACCAGTTCCCTCAGCCACTGCGCCAGCGCTGTTGGCGGGCTGGAACTGCCCAACCTGGGGCGTATGGGCCTGGGCAACATCACACCCATGCAGGGCACGCCGCCGCGCGCTGACGCTGCGGGCGCCTGGGGCGCCATGATCGAGCGTTCGGCGGGCAAGGACAGCACCACCGGCCATTGGGAGATCAGCGGCGTCATCCTCAATCGCCCCCTGCCCACCTACCCCAACGGCTTCCCGCCCGATCTGGTCGAGCGCTTTGAGCAGGCCATTGGCCGCAACGTGCTGGGCAACAAAGCCGCCTCTGGCACCGAGATCATCCAAGAACTTGGCGCGGAGCACCTGCGCACCGGCCAGCCCATCCTCTACACCTCAGCGGATAGCGTCTTTCAGGTCGCCGCGCATCAGGAAGTCATCTCGCTGGAGGAACTCTACCGCATCTGCGCAACGGCCCGAAAAATGCTTACAGGTGAGCATGCTGTTGGTCGGGTCATTGCGCGGCCCTTCGAGGGCGCGCCAGGGCAGTTTGTGCGCACCGCCCACCGCCGCGACTTCTCGCTGGAGCCGCTGGGCACCACTGTGCTTGACCTGTTGAAAGCGCGTGGAGAAACCGTTATCGGAATTGGCAAAATCGAGGATTTGTTTGCGCAGCGTGGGCTGACGGAATCTGATCACACGGAGACCAACAAAGATGGCATGGCAGCCTCGCTGCACGCCCTGGAGCGTGACTTCACCGGCCTGCTTTTCGTCAATTTGGTGGAATGCGACATGCTCTGGGGTCATCGCCGCGACCCGCGTGGCTACGCCGGGGCACTGCGCGAGGTGGATGCCTGGATTCCCTCGGTGCAGGCGCGCATGCGCCCAGGCGACGCTTTATTTATCACCGGCGATCACGGCGTGGACCCCACCGCGCACGGCACTGATCACACGCGCGAGCGTGTGCCTCTGCTGGCCTGGGGTCCAGCATTGCAGAGCGGTGTGGACCTGGGCAACCGGGCCACCTTTGCCGATCTTGGGCAGACGGTGGCCGCCGCCTTTGGCGTGGGCCATCTGGACGCTGGAACGAGCTTTGCTACTGAAATCGGGTTGCGCGGCTAGCCCATCACAAGGAGGGTTGTGAATGACGACACCAACCAGGATAAACCCTGACATCTTTAAAGCCTACGACGTGCGGGGCATCTATCCCACCGAAATCAACGAAGACGCCGCCTATGCCTATGGCCGCGCGCTGGTGCTCCACCTGAAAGTGGCGCAAGTTGCCGTTGGGCGCGATATGCGCGTCTCCTCGCCCGCGCTGGCCGAGGCGCTCATGCGCGGCATCACCGACCAGGGCGCCGATGCGATTAACCTGGGTCTGACCACCACCGATGAACTCTATTTTGCTGTGGGCAAGTTTAACTACTCAGCAGGGGTGATGATCACCGCTTCGCACAATCCCAAGCAGTACAACGGCATCAAGACTTGCCGCGAGCATGCCATCGCGCTCAGTTCCGCCACCGGACTCTTCGAGATACGCGATAGAATGCTCAAGGGCGAATTTCCGGCCCCCGCCGCGCCGGGGCGCCAGATTCGCCGCGATGTCACCGATGATTTTGTGGAGCACGCCCTCAGCTTTATTGATGTGCGCAAGATCAAGCCGCTCAAGGTCGCCATTGACGCGGGCAATGGCATGGCGGGCATGATCGTCCCACGCGTCTTTAAAAAGCTGCCCTGCATCCTCATCCCCCAGTATTTCGACCTCGATGGCACCTTCCCCCACCACCCGGCCAGCCCCATTGAACCCGAAAACATGGTAGACCTGCAAAAAACCGTGCGCGAGCAGGGGGCCAACCTGGGCGCCGCCTTCGATGGCGATGCTGACCGCATGTTCCTGGTGGATGAGCACGCCGGGCTGATTGGCGGCGACATGGTGACGGCACTGGTCGCCAAAAGCCTGCTGAAGAAACACCCTGGCTCAACCATCCTCTATAACCTGATCTGCTCGCGCAGCACACCGGAAACAATTGAGCGCGCGGGCGGGCGCGCCGTGCGCACGCGCGTGGGCCACTCCTTCATCAAAACGCAAATGCGCGACGAAAATGCCATCTTTGGCGGCGAGCATTCCGGCCACTTCTACTTCCGCGACAACTGGTACGCCGACTCCGGCCTGATCGCCTTCCTGATCTGCCTGGAACTCATCTGCGAAGAAGGCCAGTCACTCTCTCAACTGCTCAAGCCTATAGATACGCGCTTCCGCAGCGGCGAAATCAACAGCGAAGTCAAGGACATCCCTGGCAAGCTCAAGCAGATTGAGGAGCAGTACAGCACACAGGGCGCCACCATTGATCACCTGGATGGCATCACCATCCAGTTCAAAGACTGGTGGTTTAACCTGCGCGCCTCCAACACCGAGCCGCTCATCCGGCTGAATCTGGAAGCCGACAACAAAACGTTGATGGAGCAGAAGCGCGACGAAGTATTGAAGCTCATCAGGAGCTAGCTGTATGCGAGCATGGGGGCGTGGCGAAATCCTGCCACGCCCCCATGCCTCTTTCCCCTAGTGGCCCTGTGCAGGCATCACACCTAACTGCTGCATCATCCCCACATCATCCCGCACAGCCCAATGCTCTGCCGCCTTCCCATCGCTCACACGCACCACATGGATTTGCTGCTGTCTGAATCGCTTGCCAGTGGGCGGAATGCCCATAAAGGTGCCCTGATGCGTGCCGCTGAGTGTGGTACGCGACACCACTTGATCCCCCTCAGCAATCATATCCTCAACCGTCATACGAAAATCGGGGAAGGCGGCCTTCAGCATCGTCACAATCTGCTTCAGGCTTTCTGGCCCCTCAGCCGTGACCCCTGGCGGGGTTTCGTGGTTGATACTATCCGGGGTCAGCAGCTCATCAGCCAGTGCCAGATTGCGGCGATTAAAGACTTCCTCCCAGATACGGCGAACAATCGCTTTGTTCACTTCGTTAGACATGCTTGTGTTCCTTTCTTGTGGCGCCTTACAGCCAGCGCCGAACTCTCGCTTTATACGCCCGATACTCCTCGCCAAACTGCTGCTCCAGGTTGCGTTCTTCGGGGAGAATGACCAGGAAATGCATCAGCACCAGCACCACTGGAAGCAGCAATAGCGACCAGAGCGCGTTTGCCATCAGCGCCAGCCCGATATAGCCAAGCGCCATCCCCAGATACAGCGGATTGCGCGTAAAGCGAAACGATGCGCCCGCGACAAGTCTTGTCGAGGATTTATTGGGATTCAAGGTCGTTCTGGCCCGCCGCATCGCCAAAAAAGCGGGCATGCCAATGCCGAGAAACCCCAACCCAGCGATGCCTCCACCCACAATCAGCGCTGTCCCCACTGGGAGAAGCTCCACCGGAAAGAGCAGCCCCAGCAGCACCCCAAGGACGAGCGGCGCTGCAAACAGCAGCGGTGGATGGATGCGCACCTGTACCCGATCCTGAATGTTGGCAGCCATATGTCCTCCTTTCATTGAACGTTGTTTCTGCCTTCCCTCCCAGTGTGCAGCAAAAATAGCTCAATGAACAGGAAGAAAAGGCACATCATTACCCACATCTTTGACGCATCACACAACTGCCTGGTTGATAGTCATATGCTATGATAAGGGTATCTGGCATTGACAAAAGCGAGAGGAACCCTTTCATGAGCGCCGCTGAACCTTCTTTTGGGGCTTTGCTCAAGGAGTACCGGCTGGCCGCCGGTCTGACCCAGGAGGCATTGGCAGAGCGTGCTGGACTGAGCGCGCGGGCCATCAGCGACCTGGAGCGCGGCGTCAACCGCACACCGCGCCAGGAAACGCTTGATCTGCTCGCCCAGGCGCTGCGGCTCCCTCCGCGCAAACGCGCCCTGCTCGCCGCGTTGACTCACCCAGAAGGTGCTTCCACTGGCAACCTGGAGGCCGAGATACGCCCTCCGCATAATTTGCCCGTTCCGCTCACCCTGCTGGTTGGGCGCGAATCAGACGTGACGCGAGCAACACGGCTGCTCGAACGCAAAGAGGTGCGTCTGCTCACGCTCACCGGCCCCAGCGGAGTCGGCAAAACGCGGCTGGGCTTGCAAGTGGCTGATGATCTGCTTGAGCGTTTCGATGATGGCGTCTGGCTGGTGGAGTTAGCTGCCATCCGCGATCCCGCACTGATCGCGCCGTCCATTGCACAGGCACTGGGGCTGCGTGAGGCCGCAGGACAGGCTCCACCTGATCTGCTGAAAACCGCCTTGCGCGAGCAGCAGCGCCTGCTCCTGCTGGATAACTTTGAGCAAGTGGCGCAAGCGGCACCACTCGTTGCTGAACTGCTTGGCGCCTGCCCCCGGCTCAAGGTGCTGGTCACGAGCCGGGCCGCACTGCATCTGCGCGGTGAGCAGGAGCTCCCGCTTGTTCCCCTGGGGCAAGAAGCAGCAGTGACCCTCTTCCTGCAACGGGCACAGGCGGTCCAACCAGACCTGGACCTCACCGTCGAGAACATCCAGGCAGCAGGCGCCATTTGCCGACACCTGGACGGCCTGCCGCTCGCTATCGAGCTGGCTGCCGCCCGCGTCAAAGTGCTGCCGCCACAGGCGCTGCTGGAGCGCTTGAAGAGTCGCCTGCCGCTCCTGACGGGTGGCCCGCTCGATTTGCCAGAGCGCCAGCGCACCATGCGCGACGCCGTTGCCTGGAGCTACGCATTGCTCAACCCAGCCGAGCAGCAGATCTTCAGGCGCCTGGCCGTCTTTTCCGGCGGCAGCACACTGGAGGCAGCAGCAGCCATCTGCCACGAAGCAGAAGGAGGCGCCCCTCCTGCGACATGGGAAACTATCGTGCTGGAGGAGCTAACGGCCCTGGTTGATCACAGCCTGATCAGTTCGGAGATGGCAGCAGGCAAGCCGCGCTTCACCTTGCTAGAGATCATCCGCGAGTACGCGCTGGAGCGCCTGGAAGAAAGCAGCGAGGCCGAGACGCTGCGCAGGCGACACCTGGAATACTACACCAGCCTGGCAGAAGAAGCCGCGCACATCAGAGCGAACCAGGATGCCCGTGATACCCTGCTTGCCAAGGAATTTGCCAATGTGCGTGCCGCGCTGGAATGGGCGCGGGAGCATGGCGAGAGCGCCCAGGGATTGCGGCTCGCCAGCGCCTGCGGGCGCGTCTGGTATTTTCGGGGCATGCTCAGCGAAGCACAGCAGTGGCTTGATGAGTTTCTGGCACTGGATGCCTGTGCTGGCGAACGGGCCGCGCCTGGGGCGGCGCGCGTCCAGGCACTCTATGGAGCTTGCAGAATAGCGCTGGACCAGGGCAGCTATGATCGAGTGGAAACGCTCTCCAGAGAAGGACTGGCCCTGGCAAAGCAAGCAGACGACCAGAGCGGTATGGGCAACGCGCTCGCTATGCTTGCGGCAGTTGCCGAGGCGCGCGGCAACCTTGCCGAGGCAAGCGCGTTGTATGAAGAGGGCCTCGCGTACTGCCGAGACGCGGGTGATAGCGGCGGCACGACACGCATCCTCTCCAGCCTGGGCCATATTGAGCGTGCCACAGGCCAGCTTGAACGCGCCCGTGTCCATTTTGAGGAGATACTGGCACACGCGCGCAAGATAGGACTGACCTGGGGCATTGCCAATTCCCTGGTCAGCCTGGGCCACATTGCCCGCGAACAAGGCGATCACCAGCGCGCGCTTGTCCTCTACCGCGAAGGGCTGGCGCTGCACCAGACGATGGGCAACAACGTCTGGATTGCCTGGTGTCTGGAGGGCATGGCGGCCACCCTCTGCGACTTACGCCAGTTTGAGCGCGCCGCCCGGCTTTGTGGCATCGCGGACGCATTACGCGCAAGTACGCGCGCGCTCCGCCCACCAGCCGAGCAAGAGCACTATGAGCAACTCCTGGCAAGGGTACGCGAGGCACTGGGAGAAGAGGCTTTCGCCAGCGTATGGGCAGCAGGCGACGCGCTTTCTCTGAAAGAGGCCGTTATTGCTGCGCAGGCGGAGAGCGGCTTGCAGCAATCTGGCAGCGGTGGGGCTGCCCATTGACGCTGGCCCTGTTGGTGCTGTATCATCCATAAGAGAGGGCCAGGCGCAAGCCACTGGCCGATTGTCGAAGGTTTGCTGCTGGCGCTCCTGGTGAGTGGGCCATCAGAGGCAGGAGGATACTGTTATGGGGCTGATCTCCCGGTTTACCACCTATATCAAGTCGGTCTTTAGCTCCGCCCTAGACCGGGCTGAAGACCCCGGCCAGACGCTCGATTATTCTTACCAGAAGCAATTGGAGCAGTTGCAACAACTGCGCAAATCAATTGCCGATGTTGTGACCAGCCAGAAGCGCATGGAACTGGAAGAGGCGCGCGTCCAGACCGAACTGTCGCGCCTGGAGGACCAGGCTCGGCAGGCATTGGCAGCCAACCGCGAAGACCTGGCACGCATGGCGCTGGAAAAGCGCCAGATGTTGCAGGCCCAGATCACCGGCTACCAGCAGCAGATCGAGCAGATGAAGGCCCAGCAAGACAAATTTGTGCAACTGGAGCAGCGTCTGCGGTCCAGGGTGGAAGCCTTCCGCACCCAGAAAGAGATGGTCAAGGCTCAATATGGCGCGGCCCAGGCGCAGGTCAGGATTCAGGAGGCCGCCACTGGCGTTTCTGAAGAAATGGCCGATGTCAATATGGCCGTGCAGCGGGCGCAAGACAAAGTGCTGTCAATGCAGGCACGCGCCAACGCGATGGACCAGTTGATTGAGCAGGGCACCTTCGAGGAAGTTGGGCAGATTGGCCCAGGCGGTGACTACGTTGACCGCGAGCTTGCCAAAATCTCCAATCAATCATCGGTAGATGCGCAGCTTGCCGCCATGAAACAGCAGTTGCAGATCGGACCTGGCAACCAGCAGCCGGGGCAGCAAGGGCAGCTTCCTCCTGGTGGACGCTAAATTGGGGAGGGCAGCAACATGATTGTACGCATTATGACCGACAACCAGTATCGGCTCGATGATGCCCATATGCAGACCATTACCAGGCTCGATCATGCCCTGGAAGATGCCGCCGCCAAAGAGGACGCGCTTCAGTTTAGCGACCTGCTGGAGCAACTCACCACGTTTATCCGCGAGCGCGGCCAGGTCGTCCCCGACGAAGAACTGGTCGTCTCGCAGTTGGTCGTGCCCCCGCCCGATATGAGCATGGCCGAAGCCCGCAAATACTTCGAGGATAATGGCATCTAGCCTGCAACAACAGGGGGCGGCGTCTGATGTTCAGGCGCCGCCCCCTGTTGCTATCCCTCCAAAAAGGCGCGCAACCCACCTGTCCGGCGCACAGCGGCGCGCAGATACAGCGCAAATGACGGCCACCAGAGGACATCGTTGGTCAGGTTCACCAGCCCAAACGCCAGCGGAAGCTGGCCGTTGGCAACAGCCCAGACAAAGCCAATTGGCCCCAGCACCTTGCCCAGCAGCCCAATGGTGATTAGATGCGCGTGGCGCTCCGGGTGGCGCCCGGCCCAAAAGTAGGCAGGCGCGTAGACCAGCACAAACATGCCAATGCACTGCCAGAGCGGGAGCAAACTGGGCACAGGCGCACCGATCAGTTGAAAGAACAGTTGAGGAAAGAGGATCGTCAGGCTGCCCCAGAGCAGATTATACAGCGCGGCAGCATAAAACCAGGGGCGATAGCGCGTCAGGGTGTCTACGGGAGCATGCGTTGGCGCGGCTTCTGAGGCAAGATGAGCCATTGGAGGTATCCTCTGGGAGAAATTACAGCGCCATCACCTTTTGCGCTGGGACAATACACCTTAGAACGGCAAGTCCCACAGCGCGTACCAGCGCTCCAGTTCTTTTTCCATCGGCAGTTCCTGCTCCATCGCGGTGCTCAGATGCAGTTCTTCGGCGTTATCGCGGTGGTGGCTGTGGCTGTCTGGGCGCGGCACAAAGGGGTAAAACGAACTGCGCTTATAGTTATACGTCCAATACACCGGGCGGCTGCGCTCATCGTTAAAGCGAAACACCGCCGCCAGCAGCCGGTCCCCAAAGCCATGCTCCACCAGATTCTGGCTGACCATATGCGCCATCGTCACCAGCCCTTGAAAGTCCTGGCCCTCCAGCAGAAACCACTTGCCGCCCAGGTCATCCTCCCAGGCACGCGCCCGCGTCGGGTTGTTCTGGCTGGCAAACTGCATGAGTTCGTTGAGTTCGCGCTGCATCTCTTTAAAGGGCGCCGAGGCCACCCCCTGGAAGACAATGCCCGCCTCACCCGCCGGAGTCAGTTCCATGCTGGTACGCAGGGTCAGTTCCGCCGTAGACAGCGCGAACAGCCGCTCCGCGCTCATATTTACCGGCTTCTGGCGGCCAAACAGCGTATCAAAGAGTCCCATGCAAGTCCCCTTCTAAGAAAAGCCGAGAGCGCCGGTCTAGCTCTACCGGCGCTCCAAACAGTGCTGCTAGCGCGCCCGCTCCATCTGGCGCTGCATGTTCTGAAGGCGCTCGATGCGGTGTTCCAGCGAGGGATGCGTCGAGAAGATTTCCAGCCCATTCTCGCCCTTCAGCGCGGGCATAATCATCATTGGGCTGACACCCTGGGCCTGGCGCAGGTCGCGGTCAGGAATGCGCCCGCTCTGAATCGTGCCTTCGATACGCATCAGCGCGGAAGCCAGGTTTTCCGGCGCGCCCGTAATCAGCGCCGAGCCACGATCTGCCGCGTACTCCCGATAGCGCGAAAGCGCCCGAATCAGCACAAAACTGATGGCATACACCAGCAGCGAAACCAGCCAGACCAGCAGAATAATGCTGCCGCCCTCATTATCGCGGCTGCGCCGCCCGCCAAAGCCGCCATACAGCCCGGCCCACATCAGCATATTCACCAGCAGCGAGGCCACCATCGAAAGGAACATGGCGATGGTCATCACGGTCATATCGCGGTTAATAATATGGGTCAGTTCGTGGGCCAGCACCGCCTCAAGCTCCGGCGTGCTCAGCCGATTCAGCAAGCCCGTCGTCACCGCCACCACCGCGTGGTTCTTGCTGCGCCCGGTGGCAAAAGCATTGGGCAGACTAGTATCTACAATCGCCACCTTGGGCTTGGGCAGGTTGGCCTGCGCCGCCAGCCGCGTAATCAGCGCGTGCAGTTGGGGCTGTTCAGACTCATCTATCTCGCGCGCGCCCATCGAATAGAGCGCGATCTTATCCGAGAAGAAGAGTTGTACACACAGGATCACCGCAGCAATCACCAGCAGCAAGATCGCTGAGACGCCCAGGCGGAAGAGTATAAAGAGAAATATGGTATAGACTGCGCCCAGCAGGAACATCGTCAGAAGCATACGCGCAGAAAGTTGGAGATCAGGTTTATACCAGGTTGGTCGTTTTGCCATTGTTTCATGCTCCCATCTAAGCAGGCGGCAGGCTTTTCGTCAGCGATTGTACACGTGTCACTTGCTTAGCAAACGCGCAAAATGTCGCGCGGCGGGGCAGCGTTCTGCCTCCATAGAGTATACGTTTCACCCTGCCAAAAAGGTGCATTTCTGGCGGTGCTCAGCGAGAAGCAGCGTCCCTTGAGAATTGTAGCATATTCCAGAGAAATCAACATCGTCAGGCTGGTTATAGGGAGAGGGGTGCCTCTCCCTGACCCGAATCTCTGCGAGCAAAGCGGGAGACAAAGACAGGGAACGAGGCGCTGAGGACGCCAGGAAAGAGGCCGGAGCAAAATAAAGCAGCGGCGCAAAGGCAGAGTATTTCTCCTTGCGCCGCTGTCCTATACGCTTGCGAGGTAGAGCAGCATGGTGGCCCCAAGTTTGTCCGGTGAGGAGCTAGTTCTGGTTGCGGCGCAGATGAGCCGAGCGTGCCTGGTGCATCTGCTCGTAGGCTTCCTGGAACCGCCCCTGATCGGCTAAGAACTTGCCATACTTCTCGTGCGCCCGTCCAATCAGGTCCGCATCCTCCGTCTGCTGGAAGATCGTCAGCGCCTGCTTGAAGTCGCCCTCGGCAGCCCCGGCATCCTTCCTCGCCTCCTGCACCGAGGCGCGCGTCAGATGCAGTTGCCCTTCTGTGCGCTTGTCTCCGGTCTTTGCCACCACCTTCAACCCCTCGCGCACCGCTTTGAGCGCTTCCTCCTGCTTGCCCTCCGCCAGATACAGATCGGCATAATTCGCCAGCGTCAGCCCTTGCGTCACCGTGTCCCCGGTGTGCTCAGCCACAGAGAGGCTCTGCTTGAGGTTGGTTTCCGCCTCCTCAAACTTGCCGAAATGCACCAGAATCTGTCCAAAGAGCGAGCGCAGTTGCGCCGCCAGCGCCACG
>DATBGS010000002.1:0-55882 GCA_036557885.1 Ktedonobacterales bacterium | reverse complement strand
ACGCTCACCAGCAGTACCATCTCAGATAACACGGCCAAGGTGGGCGGGGGGATCTTCAATTTTGAAGGGTCCTTGTTCCTCACCAATAGTACCCTCTCAGGCAATCAAGGATATGGCCATCTCGATCTCCGAAATGGAGTGGACCTGGGAGGCGGTGGTGGCGCTCTCTTGAATCTGGGCGAGAATCAGGTGCCACTCGATGGCATCCGTCCTGCTCTCATGGTTATCGCCTTTTGCACCATTTACGGGAACAGTGCTGTGGCTGGAGGGGGAGGAATTACAAGTGTGGAGATCGACCAACAAGACCACCAGCCAGTCACCCCACAAGAGAACGTGCAGGTGACGGTGCGCGACAGTATCGTGGTGAGGAACGCGGGCGGAGATGTGGCTGGGCTGCTTATCACGGAAGGCCACAACCTGTTCCAACAGGGAGAGGAGGCCAGCATCCTTGATCCCGATCAGAAGCACACGACCGACCATCTGCTCAGCCCCGCCACGGATTTCTCCAGGCTTATTGGCCCTTTGCTCACTACCAACCCTGGCCCAGATGGCAGACCTGGTGCGACACCGACCCTGGCCTTGCTGCCTGGCAACCCAGCCATTGACGCGATCCCAAGGGCGGAGTGCGCGCTCGCTATCTCAGTGACGGACTGGGAAGGCAGACCAGTCACAGATCCAGGTACCAGGCAACCTCTCTCTATCACCACCGACCATGATCAGCGCGGCGTGACGCGGCCCCAGGGTACGGGCTGTGACATTGGCGCCTACGAATGGGTGCAGACAGGCTAGCTGGATATGGGTGGAGTTGTCAGCACGGGCCGTTTCCTCGCCAGAGTGTGTCCGAGTGATTGTCTGAGTGATTGTCCAAGTTGTCGGTGGCGAGACGGATGCCTGCACCAGTACACTGGAGAGGAGGAGCAAAGGAAGTGATGCAGGCAAGACACCAGGTGGTGATCTGCACCGCCGGTCCCCTGACTGGCAGTGATTCAGCCAACATCAGCAGTGCAGCATCCACCTCGCAAAAACAACGTTTCACCGCGTTTCTTTTGGTTATCATGTCTGATCTGCCAAGTGAGCCGGTCTGATGACGTGCCGGTCTTGCGAAGACGCGATTGACGTCACGACGGGGCACTGTCCGAGTTGTGGAAGAGAGAGATGCCAACCATGCTTAATTCTCCTGCACCCCATGGATCTGAAACTCTCACCAGGCGATGTGCCTCCTGCGGGGAACTCCTCCCCGCCCAGGCGCGCTTTTGTCGCCGGTGTGGCACCGAGCAGACCCGCACAGCGCCGACCACGCTTCCCCCTGCTGAACAACAGATAAGTCAAGTCATCACCTCCCCGGTGAGCGTCTTCATCAGCTACTCGCGTGCCGATGGCGACTTTGTGACCCGCCTGCAAGCCGACCTGAAGGCCAAGGGCATCCTCTATTGGATTGACACCGTGGGCATCACCCCAGGCACCCCCGATTGGGAAGAGGCGCTCCGGCAGGCCATCCGCAAGGCCCACGCGGTCGTTCTGGTGGCGTCTCCCCACTCGCGCCAGTCCCCCTACGTCAAAGACGAATTGCGGGTGGCGGCGATGTATCAACGCACCGTCTTTCCCCTCTGGGCGTTGGGGAAGGAGTGGATCGACTCGATTCCGCTGGGCTGGGGGGGCACCCAATATCTGGATGCGCGAAGCACTGCCTACCCGACTGGCGTGGACGGGTTGGTGACCTCCCTGCGCACCGTCCCACTTCAGCCGAGCCCACCCGCTGGCGGCCTCACTGGTGCTCACCAGGAGTCAGTGCTTCCCTTCGAGCCACGCAACCCTTACAAAGGGCTGCGCCAGTTTCGTGGGGACGATCAGCAGGACTTCTTTGGGCGCGAGGCGCTGCTGGAGGCGCTGCTCCAGACTCTGGCTGCTGCACTGGCTCTCCCTCCACCCGGTGCTGAGGCCGAGCGGCTGCTGGGGGTGGTGGGACCGAGTGGGTCGGGCAAGTCGAGTGTGGTGCTGGCTGGGCTCTTGCCCCGACTCCAGCGGGGAGCGTTGGCGGGCAGCCGCGACTGGGTGTATCTGGACCCGCTGGTGCCTGGGGTTCGTCCGATGGAAGGCCTCGCGCTCACCCTGCTGGGACGCATACCTCAGCGCAGTCTCCCCACCCTCTTTGCTGACCTCTTGGAAGAGAGTGGACGCGCCTTGCATCTGCTGGCGAGCTCACTAGCCCGGCGTCCAGGGCAGCGGGTGGTGCTGGTGGTGGACCAGTTCGAGGAACTCTTCAGTCCGGCGATCACGGAGCAAGAGCGGAGGCGCTTCCTTCGCTTGCTGGTGACCGCAGCCACGGAGCCAGGGGGACCGCTGGTGGTGGTGCTGACCTTGCGGGCGGACTTCTCGGATCGTCCGATGCAGTATCCAGACCTAGCGCGGCTGCTGCACGCCCATCAGCAGCCGGTGCTGCCCCTGGAGCTGAAGGACCTGCGGGAGGTGATCGAGCGGCCAGCCGCGCTGACAGACGTACAGCTCACGTTTGAGGGCGATCTGGTGGGCGATCTGCTCTTTGACGTGCAGGGGCAGGCAGGCGCGCTGCCGCTCTTACAGTTCGCTCTGGACCGCCTCTTCCAGCGGCGCGTCGAGCACCGGCTGACACAGGTTGCCTATCGGGAGATCGGAGGCGTCAAGGGCGCCCTGGCACAGCACGCCGAGGCCACCTATGCTGCTCTGCCTTCGGACGAGCATCGTCGGCTGGCACGTGCCCTGTTCCTGCGGCTGATCAGTCCTGGAGCTACAGAACAGGACACCACCCGCCGCCGGGCTGCGCTGGCGGAACTGTCCTTGCCTGACCCAACACAGACCACACAGATGCGGCAGGTGGCCGATGCCTTTGTCTCCGCGCGGCTGCTTGTCACCAACGAGGTCGCTGGCACTACGACGGTAGAGGTGAGCCATGAGGCGCTCATCCGTGAGTGGCCGCGCCTGGGTGACTGGCTGCATGAGGCCCGCGAGGATATCCGTCTGCAACAACGCCTCAGCCCTGATGTGGTCGAGTGGCTGCGCTCCGGCAAGCCAGCAGATCGCCTCTACCGGGGGCTGGTACTGGCGGAGGCACAAGCCTGGGCCGTGCGTAACCTGCCGAGTGCCCAGGAGGCGGCCTTTCTCCAGGCCAGCGCCGCTGCCCGTGAGCAGCAAGCACGGGCTGAAAAGGTGCGCCAGGAACGCGAGGTACTATTACAGCGCCAGGTTGTACGCAAGCAGCGCTATGCGATTGGCTTGATCGGGATGCTTGGAGTCGTGGTGGCTATTGGCCTGGTGGTGGGTCTGCTCTTGCAATCCCAACTGGTGGCCGCGCAGCACAGCGAGCTGAATCTGTTGACCGGGCCAGTGAGCAGCCTGGAGGATGATGGACCAGGCTCGCTGCGGCAGCACATCGCGGTGGCGAAACCTGGCGGCACAATTACATTCGCCCCCGCTCTCTCCGGCACTATCATCTTGAGAGCGCCCTTGAACATTACGAAGAACCTGACGATTCGTGGACCAGGGGCAGACAAACTGCGCCTCCTCGACCAGAACCAAACCGAAAAAAATCATGTCGACAAACCCATTACGGTCGAGGGGGGGGCGACGGTGTGGGTCTACGATCTGACGTTCAACAGCCATCTGGTGAATCGTGGCACCCTGACCCTGACCAATAGCACGGTTTCTGGCAACACGGCGAGCTTAGCCGGCTTCGGCATCGTCTACGGCGGCGGCATCTACAATCAAGGAACGCTCATTCTGACCACCAGTACGGTTTCTGGCAACACGGCGAGCTTCTTCGGCACCGGCAGCGGCGCCGCCTTCGGCGGCGGCATCTACAATCAAGGAACGCTCACCCTGACCAATAGCACGGTTTCTGGCAACACGGTACGCAGCAACAACGGCCAAGCCTTCGGCGGCGGCATCGGCAATAGTGGAACGCTCACCCTGACCACCAGCACAGTTTCTGGCAACACGGCGACCGGCTACGGCGACGGCTTGAGCGTAGGCGGCGGCATCGTCAATCAAGGAACGCTCACCCTGACCAATAGCACGGTTTCTGGCAACAGCGCGAGCTTCGCCGGCGGCATCTACCAAGAAAGGGTCACACCCTCTTCCTCCCCCAGTGTTACCAGCACGACCCTCATCTTTTGCACCATGTTTGGCAATCGTGCCGCTCGGGGAGCCAGCAGTCTGGCTTCGTTCGAGTTCGCCCACGATGGGCAGCTGGTTGAGCAACAGGATCACCAGATCCTCCTAGCACTGCGCAATAGCATTGTGGCCGGAACACCTAAAGACCAAGGTTTTGACCTGCTGGCCACGATCACCACCAAGGGCTACAACCTGCTGCAACGCGTGGACCCCGCGACGACCACCTTTCGTGATCCTGACCACCTGCATGCGACCGATAGGATGAATCTGGATCTCTCACCGTTCCTGGATGCGACGCTGCGCAGCAACCCTGGTCCAGACGGCAAGCCAGCCCCAACGCCAACCCTGGCCCTCCTCAAAGTTCCAGGCACTCCCAATCCAGCCCTTGATGTGATCCCGCTCGCATCGTGTGTGGTGACCGTAACCCCTACGGATGAGAAGGGGAAACCGGTGCTTGACCCCGTGACCAACCAGCCCCTCACCATCATCACCGACCACGACCAGCGCGGCGTGACACGACCCCAGGGGAACGGCTGCGACATCGGCGCCTACGAATTGGTGCAGACCGGCTAGCTGCTCGCCTCCCAAGCGGAGCAGACTTCGCAGAGGAAGCCGACTCCCTCTCCGCTGTGGACTGCTGCCGCTCGGCATCAGGCCGCAGCGTGGGGAGGATCCAGAGCTCCCGCTCCGCTTGTTTCCATCGTTCCCAGCTCACCCGCAGGAGGGAAGCCCTTCGCAGGGCAATAGGAGGAAGGATGTTGTCACGCCTCGTTTTACGCAAGCCGACGCTTGACCAGACCTGGAACCGAGTCCGACGGGACCGCCAAACCGGGATTCCGGGCAGGCTGACGGTCCTGACCAAAGCGCCGACCCGCGAAGAACTGGAAACGTGGGCCATTCAAGCAGGCTATGACCCGATTCGCTATCTCACTGCCTGGGTCTGCCAGGCCGAGGAGACGTGTCGCCTCAGTTCCCTGGAACCGTCCGAGGGCTTGCCTTCGGGTCGTGTGACTCCTCACCATCTCGAGGAGAGGAAAGGGTCTTGTCCCAAAGAAGCCCTTACTGTGATAGCTCATCTGCTGCAACACTTGCCGAAATGGTCGCGGCCCTGAACAGCACCGGGTTGTGTTTTCTGTGGAGGGAACCAGTGGAGCCGGATCGAATTGCACAGAAAGCGGGCTTCGTGTCGCGCTCCACAGCAGAACAGAGTAGGCAGCACGGGACAAGAGGAGGGTGAGAGCGTGAGGGGTGGGCATTTGCTCAGTTGGACGGTCTCAGGTGAAGTAAGAAAGCATAATAGCACAATCATAGCCCTCTCGTGGAGTGCTGAGGCAAGATACCCATACACCGTCGCCTTCCATGCTTTGATTCCTCCCATCAGGGAGTTTGTCTGGAGCAGAACGCAGGCAAGAGGGCAAGGTTGGGACTCGCATAACTGCGCGTTATAGCTACCAAAGCCAAGCGCTTGCTTTTCATCTGACCTGACAGGCAAAGTAGACCATCACTTCAAGCAACCGATAACATGAGAGACATAACCAACCATACGGCTATATGAGAAGCTGCTCTGATTCATCTTGTGTACTCAGGGATTCACGCCACTTTGTGCGGTTGACCAACTGAAGTGAGACCCAATGTGCCAGCAAGCGCAAAGCGCAATCGTCGTCATCACTCTTGACTGGACTGAGCCACTACAACTCGTCCGCAAACCAACCCTCTGATCTCGGTTGAGCTGGCGACCCATCCAGGCGCATCGCAACCCTCATCTCTACTTTCTTTGGAACACGCATCTCCGAGCCAAAAGAAAGGCGCCTTCCGTCCCAGGTGGCCTGTGCCTCTGTAGTCGGGAAAGAGCGCGGTCGCATCCACCTGCGCCAGAATGGCCAGCGACAAGTTCAGGACCTTCATGAGTTGTCACCTTGAACTACGGTCCGGGTGACCCCCCACCTTGCATGGGATGCGAGGGCAGTTTCTCAACAGGCGCCTGCCTTCTTCCCCTTTTCCCGGCAGAGAGAAGCGAGCTGCATCTAGCACTTCCCCTGGTCACACCACCACTGCCAGACATTGATCGTTTCCCCATCTATTGGGCTGGGATCGAAGCTGTGTGTCCCATTGCGCACCACTGTAACGAGGAGTGGACTAAAGAGCGTAATGAACGGCAGGTCGGTCACATAGATCGCATGCTCTTGATCAAAGATATTCTGTCTCAGTCCTGGATCGGGAGTTGCCAGTTCCTGCTGGTAGAGCGCATCCAGGGCGTGATTACAATAGCCGCCAATATTGTTCCCGTTATTCGGAAAGAAAGAGTCGCACGACAGTTGATTGGAATCGTCGGGATCATTGGTATAGCTATAGGCCGTTTCGGCGATGTCATACCGGCCAGCGACTGCTCCGGTGGGTGGTGAGGCTTCTCCACCGTACAGGATTTGTCCAAAAAGGACGTTCCCAGGGTAATTAGAGATATCCAGCTGGATGCCGATCGCCAAAAGGTTCTGCTGGATGAGGGGCCCAATCGCCGCGCGCCAGGAGTCTCCCCCCGTTGTCGTGGAATAGTCAAATTCCAGGCGCTGCCCCTCTTTGGTACGCACCCCATCGGACCCTTTCACCCACCCGTTGTCAGAGAGCAGTTTATTGGCGGCGGCCAGGCCAAATGCCGGACAGGGAGCGTCCGCCTGATACCCGGGATGCACCGCTGAGGGATGGTCGGTGCACAGTGGTGTGGCAAACCCACGCAGAGGCCCCTGGATGAGCGCCTGGTAATCGATGGCACGGGCAATCGCCTCGCGCACCTCGTGATGTGTGGAGAGCACAACATTGCGAAAGTTGAACGAGAGCATTTCAATCACATCGCTCGTGGGCGGAGTGACGAGCCGATAGCCGCTGAGCTGTTGATAGGCCGGAATATTACATCCCAATGCAGGTACGTCGAGTCTAACGTGCCGGCCTGGAAATCCTGGAGAATGGTGGCATCACTGGCACCAATGCGAAAGACCAGCTGGTCCAGGTAAGGCAGGCCCTGGCTGGCCAGGTAATAGCGAGGGTTGCGCACCAGGGTGTAGTGATCGCTGGGTTGACTCGCCTGCATGAGAAAGGGGCCACTGGAGACCGTCGGGTTGAGATTGTCGGGTGAGTGTTGAATCTGGCCTGGAGCCATCGTGTTGAAGTGATGCCATGGCAGCGGCGCCTGCTCCCCATCCACCCAGAACGAGAGGAAAGGCGCGTACGGTTGAGTGAGGTGAAACGTGATCGAGAGGTGATCAGGCGAGACTTCTGCCGAGTGAATGATCTCACTAGGATCCATAAACTGGCTAAAGGTAGGATCAGACCAGACGCGCCAGGTATAGTCCACATCGCGGGCATCGTAAGGCTGTCCATCCGACCAGACAAGGCCAGGGCGCAGATGGAAGGTCCAGAGGGTGGCATCGGCGTTGATCCCACCATTCTTTACCGTTGGGATCTCAAGCGCGGCGCCAGGGTGCAACTGGCCCTGTGCATCCCCGTAAAAGAGCGGCAGGTACAACGCCTGATTAATGATGGCATTATCTAAAAGATTGCCTTGGGCATCAGGAATGAACGATGTGGGATCGTCCTGTAGCTCGTCAACCCAGGTACCTCCCCGCACTGGGACAGGGGGCTTGGGAACCGGAGGCGGGAGCAGGTGGAGGCTAAAGAGCACGCCTGTGGCGGTGACTAGGACCACCAGCCCAATCAGGATGACTGTGCGGATGAAAGACGGCTGTCTGATCTTTTTCCGAAGGGGCACAGAGGGCTTCGGAGCTGGTGGCTGGACTACCAATGACGGTGCCGCTTCCCCTGGCGGTAGGTAGTCGTCTGGCACCGGCGTTAGATCTCCACTGGCAAGCAGGTGCACCGGCTCCTCCGGCTCGCCTGGTGTCGTAGGGGACTTGCCTGGTGGGCTACCAGGCTGGACGTGGAGTTTCTCTCGGCGAGCCGCCGCCTCAAAATTCGCCCGCTCCTCTGCTGAGAGCTGGAGTGCCTCAGCCAGTAGATCCAGGGTGCCCGCCTGCGGGCTGCGGTTGCTGCCATTCTCCAGAGCACTGATGGCGCGTGTACTCAGTCCCGCGCGCTCGGCCAGGACTTCCTGAGTCATCCCGGCCAGGATGCGCTGGCGCCGCAGGAGGGCGCCAAAGGAACGAGGGGGAAGTGGGGTTGTGTCGGGATCAGGAGTGCTTGAGCCGCTCATCGATTATCTCTCCCATCTCTGGAGTGCTCTGCTGGGCAGCCAGCTTAGCACACCTCTGCCTTCCTGACAAGTGGGGTGAGCGACAGATATGCGAAAAAGATGCGTAATACCTGCTGATTCTTCGTGGTGTTTCCCCTCCTTTTCCCGCATACTCGAAGAGATGAGCAGAACGCGCCTTCCCCTCTCCACTGCAATGGTGAGGTCGTCTCGCACGAAGCCAGAGGAAGGAGTCGGGGCGTGGACCTGCAAGAGCACCGGGAAAGGAAAGGGCCACCCTATGTTTGATCATCCCAAGAACGCGTTATCAGTTGCCAGAACCCACCAGCGGGAACTGCTCCAAAAAGAGCAGATGGACCGGATGGCACGACGAGTCGACTCGGGTCAACGGCGTGTCCCAGATCGTTTTGTGGCCGTGTTCCACTGGACCACGCTCTTCAGAGCAAGAGCACGCACATTCCTGAGGGGACGTGCCCGTCGACCAGAATTCCGTCAGTTGCCCCAACGCTCTCGGCGCGAGAGCGCTCGCCTCGAGGATCTTTCACACCGGGTGCGGAGTAACTAGCCCCTCCTCCCGGTGCGCGGGACAAGGCAGAGAGCCACTCAGTCGGGTCTCTGCCGAAGGAGCAAGTAGTGTGCTTGCTCCTTCTTGTTCCTCCTCCGGCGCTTCCGGAAGGCAAAGCGTCATCTCCTGGTGGAAGGGAGTGGGGGCAGGCAGGAGCAGAGCTCACAGAAGCGGAATACGTCCTGTGGAGCAGAGCCGCCTCCCTTCACCCGCTGGCTTCTTGCGCTGGAAAACGGGCCTGATCCCGTCTTCTGGTTCCCTTGCAAGCCAGGGGTCAGGAGGACGCTGGTGAGTGGAGACCATTGGAGGGGTACCCACGACGAGAGGAGGCTGCTGGAGCGAACACCACGGTCTCCTGTGGAACAGGTGGTCCCGAAGGTCATGCTCCAAGCCTGACAGCGGTGAGTGCCTGAGAACCACGGGCAACGAGATGAGCTCCCCAACGTGGCGCCTCCCGTCGCGGAGGCAAAGGAACCGATGATGGAAGGAACAGTCAGGCAAAGTGCTAAGATACAGCTGGCACGAGCTCTGGTGCAGGGCCACTCATGGCGCGAAGCCGTCCACGAGGCGGGCATCCTGGTGAGCCGTTCCACGGCGTATCGGCTGCGGCAGCGGATGCTGGCAGGGGGCGAAGCCGCTTTAATCGAGCAGCGTCATGGCCAGCCGACCAAAGTGTACGGAGCGGTACGCTGCTGGCTGGAGTCGTACTACCAGCACCACCCTCGTGCCCCAGGAAGCGTGGTCCGAGGGCTGCTGGAGGAGCAGTATGGTGTACGGGTGAGTGTGACTCATCTCAATCGGGTACGAGCGGCGCTCACCAGAGCGACCCGCCTGGGGGAAAAATCAGCCGGGTGCGTGGCAAGATGGGGCAGGGGGTTTCCTCCTGTTGGCCGCCGCAGAGGAATCGAACCTGCTTCCAACGCTGGAGGCGACGCTTCCCACCCAGGAGGACGTGTCCGTGCCGCGCCGACTGGCGCGGGCCAACGCCAGAACACGGCGGCAGTCCCTGCTTACTCTGCTCTTTCTGGGGGTCGTCGGCCTGCGCCGTCCGTGGGATCTGAGGGGATATGCCCAGGAGGGATTGGCACTCCTCACCACCCGGCGCCAGGCGTATGGATATCGAACCATCGAGCGATTTCTCACGGAGGTGGCCCAGGCGGGCGGCGCTGATGCGCTCACCGATACTTTGGCACGCTGGACCACACAACTCTGGAAACCAACTGGTGAGGAAAACCAGCAGCTCTTACCACCCTATTATCTAGATGGACACCGGAAGCCGGTCTTCAGCGATTACCTGCTGCCACGAGGCGTGATCGGGCGTACTGGCAAAATCTTGGGCTGCCGCACGCTCTTGCTCTTGCATGATGCCCAGGGCCATCCGCTATTCGCAACCACCCATCGGGGCGACCTGCACCTCACGCTTGGTGCCCCAAGCCTGATCACACGCTATGAAACAGCCACAAGCGAGGTGGCGCTCCGACGGCTGGTCATCGATCGGGAAGGGATGGCAGCGGAGTTTCTCGCCACGCTGGCCGCCGAAGGACGCTCAGTGGTCACCATCCTCCGCACGGAACAGTATCGCGGGCTGGCGTCGTTTAGCGACGTGGGTTCCTTTCTCCCGGTGGCACGAGATCGGGCTGGGCAGGTCATCCGCGAGGTGGCTCCGGCGCGTTTCCAGCTGGCCCTGCCTGAGCAGCCAGGGCACTCCCTTCCCCTCACCGTTGCCCTCATCCGCGATGGGCGTGCTCAGGTCCCCGTTCCTCCCGCCGAAGAGGACCACCCCTCCTACCGCTATCCACCCAAGGATGCGCACGGGCGGGCGTGGTGGATGGAGGATTGGGAACCAACACCCATCCCCAGCACGCCTACGGAACCCAAACTCATCCCGATTGTCACGACGGCTCCAGACGCCGATCCCGTGGCGCTGGCCCAGCTCTATCGCCAGCGCTGGCCGGTGCAGGAAAACATCTTGAAAGATTGGCTGCTTCCTCTTGGCCTAGATACGAATCATGGCTTTGCCAAAACACCCTTCGAGAATTCGGAGATTGCCAAGCGTCGGGAAGCTCTCCAGCGCCGCCTGGCGAACGCCCAACGCTGGGCACCCAAAGCCCGTGAGCGGGCGAAACGTGCTTCCAGGCTGGCCGAGCGCCTCCGACAGGAGACCAAGGCCCACGGAGACGCCCTTTACCGACGTATCAATCTCTATATTTGTGAACATGATCGCGGCGATGAGCGGGAGTGGCGGCTCCAGCACAAGCCAGTGGTCAAGGCCATGCAAGCGGAGGCCGATGCCGATCTGGCCGAGCGCTGGAGGCGCTATGAGCAGGTGCGCGATTGCGAGGACCGGGAAGAGAGCAAATACACGCGCTACTGTTTAGAACAGTGCGAACTCTTGCGTGCTCTGGCGGAGCTGGAAACAAAGGAGCGGGCGATGTACCAGCTAGAGAACGGAAAAGACCAGACGATGACCGTGTTGAAGCTGGCGCTGGCGAATTTAGGGATGTGGGTCAGAGACCAGTATTTTCCAGCGACATATGCGCACGCGACGTGGAACCGGCTGATGCCCTTCTTCCAACTCCCAGGGCGCGTGACAGCGGAGAAGCACGTTGTCTGGGTCGAATTGCGCCTGTTCAATGATCGTCAGCTCAACCGAGATTTGCAAGCCATCTGTCAACGGGTTGCAGTGGCTCAACCACGCTTGCCTGACGGGCGGCTCCTCTGTTTCACCATTGCAGGTAGGGGGTGTCTCAGGTCAGATGGTCAACACAGCCAGGTGGCGTGAAACCCTGGTACTGTGTCCTATTTTTTGCCGTATTGTGGTTGTACCCGTATGGTGCTGCCGCATTCATCCACAAAGAGCAGATCGTTGACCGGCAGGTATCCAGTCAGATCACGCCAGGCGGCACGCGCTGTTTCACTCCGCTTGGTGGCACCCAGCGACTTTTTTCGCGTCCAGCCCAAGCGCGCAATGGCCCGACGCGTCGTGGCTGGGCTGACTTGCTGCCCATGCGCGACCGCCCACAGTTGGCAATGCTGTTCCACCGTCGCATCATCATGGGCAGTCAACTGGGTACTCAACCCCGCCTCCAGGGCTGCGCGTTTCTTGGGCGTCCGGCCAGGGATGGGTTTGACTGAAAGGCGACCCGTCTCACGATGCTGCTTGAGATAGCACCCGATTGTAGCGACCGGCACCTGAAAGGCCGCAGCACCCTCGGCCTGGCGATGCCCTTGATCCACTGCTCGCAGAATGCGCTGGCGCAATTCGTTTGAGTAAGCTCTCATGCCTCCAGTTTAATATATCACCCAATCTTTCTACCCACCACTCTAAAGGAGAAGTGACAAGTGCTCCACCAGCCTACGGAGCCATCTAATCAAACTTGCTTGGTAGATAGACGGAATAAGATAGAACTGGTAGACTGATCTTCAGCCAAGGAGGCATCGTGATGGAGATTAGTCTGATCGAACAAGAAGCCGCCGACCTCGCTCGCGCTACCGCCACTGCACACCAAGTGCGGCAGTGGCAACATTATCGGGCCATTCAACTGCTGGCCGAAGGGCAATCGCCCCAGCAGGTTGTCACGATGCTAGGCTGTAGCCTAGCGAGCGTCTACAACAGGGCCGCTAGCTGGCAGCAGAAAGGGCACGTTGGGTTGGTAGAAGCCAGGCATGCCGGACAAACACACCCCTCGGATGCCTCTGCCGAACTTCTGCTAGAACAGTGACTCTTGGCGGACCCCCAGACGCTGGGTGAACAGACGACCGGCTGGACGGTGCCACTTTTGCAGCATCGGCTCACGCAAGCGGGCTATCAAATCAGCAAGCGCGCGCTGCGGCGAACCTTGCATCGCCCAGGCTGGCAAAGGACTCGCCCCAAGTATGGCATGGGGAAACCCGACCCTGCTGATGCAGAAAAAAGGGCGCTGGTCGCGTGAGTTTCCCCGCTGCGTTGTGCCTGGGCCAAAAGGGAAAGTAGCAGGTGGACCTCATCAGTGGACACAATGGCCGCCGGGTGATTCACGGAGCGCTGAATATCCAGAGCGGGGAACTGGCAAGCTTGGTCCGGGGACGCAGCCGCACCAATGACAGTCAGGCGTTCGGGGAAAGCTTGGGCCAGTTCCAACCAAAATCGCCCAAACTGATCTGAGATTGATCCGCTTTCGTAGAGCCGCCAAAGTTGGTAGAATCTACAAAGCGGAGGGCGTATGGCACGAGAACAACGAACCTTTACAACGGAATTCAAGCGGGAGGCGGCGCGCTTAACGCAAATGAGCGGGAAGAGCACCAGTCAGGTGGCGCGAGACCTGGGCATTGCGGATAGCACGCTCTACCACTGGTGTAAGCAACTGGCCGAGAAGGGCGCTGAAGCGTTTCCGGGCAGTGGACATCAGCCGGCGTTGGAGGAAGAGAATTGCCGCCTCAAACGCGAACTGGAGCGACTCCAGCAGGAGTATGCCGTGTTAAAAAAAGCGCTCGCCATCTTTGCACGAGGCCAGCTATGACCTACCACCTCATTGCCACCCATCAGGGGACCACGCCGGTGAAATGGATGTGTCAAGCGCTCGGCGTGTCGGAGAGTGGCTATTACGCCTGGAAACGGCGCTCGCCCAGCCATCGGAGTCAGGAAAATCAGGTCTTGGCGGAACGCATCGCACAGGTCTACCAGGCCAGCCGAAGGATCTCTGGCAGCCTGCGGATCCAGGCCGAGCTGCGCTCCCAGGGCCACTGCTGTAGTCGGAAACGGATCGCACGCCTGATGCGCCAAGGCGGCCTCTCAGCTCGGCGGAAGGCACAGCGGGCACACACGACAGACAGTCAGCACGCCAATCCGCTAGCGCCCAATCGGTTGAATCGCGAGTTGAGCGCCCAGCGGCCCAATGAAAAATGGGTGACGGATCTTACCGGAGTGCGGACGGGGCAGGGATGGCTCTCGCCTTTCGGTCGTACTGGATCTCTTCTCGCGCAGAGTGATAGGCTGGGCGGTGGCGCTCACCCAGCGGCGACCGCAGCCTGGGTTGCTGCATCATTCGGATCGGGGCAGCCAGTACACGAGCAGAGACTATCAGGCACTCCTCTCTGCCTGGGGGATCGAGGTCAGCATGAGCCGCAAGGGCGATTGCTACGACAACGCCTTGATGGAAAGCTTCTTTGCGACCTTGAAGGGGGAGTGTGTAGATCGCCAACCCTGGCAGAACCACGCCCATGTGCGGCAAGCGATCTTTGAGTATATGGAGGCGTTCTACAACCGACAGCGACGGCATTCTTCGCTGGGGTATCTTAACCCCGTCGCCTATGAGCAGCTAGGAGTCTAATTTCCAAGTTCTTTGGCTCTATAAAAGCGGGACAAGCCCACCTCCTGTCTCGTCAGGAAGTGCACCCGATCAGTACATTCCTTGGTCAGAGTGGCAAAGAAGGCTTCCATGGCCGCATTGTCGTAACAGTCCCCCGTGCGACTCATCCTCACCTCCATGCCCGCTTCATGCCGCACCGCCTGATAGCGCTCACTGGTAAATTCGCTGCCTCGGTCGGAATGGTGCAACAGCCCGGCCGGTGGATGGCGCGTGGCCACCGCCATGCGCAGCGCCAGTTCGACCAGATACTCATCCTCGGTGGCGGCCATCGCCCAGCCCACCACCAGGCGCGACAACAGATCCAGGATCACCGCCAGATACAGCCAGCCTTCTGCCGTTTCGACCGCTTTGGTATCGCTGACCCACTTCTGGTTGGGAAAGCTGGCTGTAAAACCCTCCCCAGCCGATTGGGAGCAAAGCGCACTGCTGGATGGCTGGTCGTGGTGGGCTTGCGCCGCTTCTTCACCTGCGCTGACCAGCCGAGAGGCTCGCCTCAAGCGCACGACACGCTTGCGCGCACAATGGACGCCACGCGGATCACGCAGGGCATGAATGCGCGGGCTGCCATAGACTTGGCGATGCTCCAGGAAGAGCTGCTGGATCTCAGCACTCAGGCGGGCATCTTCTCGGCAATGCTGGCTTGGCTCTCGGCAATGCTGGCTTGGCTCTCGGCGGCTCCAGGCATAATAGCCGCTCTCCGAGACCTCCAGCGTCTTGCAGAGCACGGTGATTGGGTAGTCGTGGCAGTGCTCTGCACTGAACGGGAAGCGTAAGCCGCTGGCTGCGCGAGAAGATGCCCCGCGCTTTTTTTAGGATATCCCGAGCCTTTCGCAGGGTCTCCACCTCGCGCTTCAACCACCTGATTTCCTCTTCTTGCACCGTCTGATGTCCGCTGCCGGGAAAGGCTTGCTCTCCCGCGGAGTCGAAGAGCTGGCGCCAATGGTGAAGCGTGCTCCTCACGCAATCCCAAGATCACGGGCCATTTGGGCTAACGGTTTGTGGCTACTTTTTACCAACTGCACCGCTTCCAGTTTGAACTCTTTCGTAAACGTGCGTTGGGTCTTGTGCATGGTCTTGTCCCTTGGTGGAGCACTTCCACTTCTTCAAATTTACCTTCTCCACTTTCCCGGGTCAAGATCAGGGGAGAGTTGATGATGGACGCGCATGTTACGTCTCCGGCTGCATTTCTGCCTCATGCGCCTTCCCAAAGAGGCGCAAAGTCAGGGTGAGCTGGCGGTTTTTATGCCACGCGTGGAAAGGTGCCCGGCGATGCACACTCGAGGCCCGAAAGGGTGACGAGCAGCTCGCGTACTCACCTTGGCTTACCTGGGAGCTCAGGCCCTCGGCAGATAAAACCAGAAGGTGGATCCGGCTCCAATCTCGCTCTCCAGGCCGACCTGACCACCCTGGCGCTCGATGAGGTAGAGCCCTAAGCCCAGCCCCCCCTCCTGCGCTACTTTGGGCCTCTGCTCCCTCCCCTCGGCGGAACTGCTCCCAGATCTGCGGCTGTTCTTCCAGGGGAATACCTGGTCCCTAATCGCGCACCGCCAGGCGGGCCAGGTGCGTCTCGACGCCGAGGGTGACGGTGACGGGGTTGTCCGGCTGCGAATATTTGAAGGCATTGGTCAGATAATTGGTCACCACCTGCCCGACGCGCTCGGCATCGGAACACACCACCACCTCCTCTCCCTCGGGCACCTGCAGGTCCAGTACTCGTTCCGCCCAGGCGGGACGCTGGGCTTCCACCACCTCCCTGACCACCTGCGCCAGATCACAGGGACGCATCGCTAGCCGAAACTGCCCCCGCTGGAGTTGAGCCGCTTCCACCAAATCACTGATGAACCGCTCAAGCTGCAAGGCGGGCGAGCGCAGGCGTCGAAGCATCTCCTCCATGGTACCAGGCACAGCGTCTTGAGCTGCTTCGTGGCGCAGCACCTGTCGCTGGACCAGTTGGATCTGTCCCTTCAGGCTGGTCAGAGGGTTCCTCAGTTCATGCCCAATCAGGCTCAGAAAGTCCCTCATCTGCCGGGCGGTCTCCCGTTCAGCCAGAGCATTGGCGCGAGCCTCTTCCCGCTCGCGCGCCAGTTGGTTGCGTTCCGCCTAGTCGCGGAAGACGCACACGCTGCCAACCAGCTCTCCATCGCTGTCTTGCAAGGGGGCAGCGCTCACGTTCAGTTCAAGCTCACGCCCATCGAAGGCGCGCGAGCGTATGTTCATCGCCTGCTCTCCCGCCATCACCTCCCCGGCCAAGGCGCGTGGCAGCGGCCCCTCATTCGACGCCAGGGACTGTCCCTGCTCGTTGCGCGCCGCAAAGAGCGCCATCCGCTCGTGCAAGGACAGCAGCGCATACTCAGAGGGGGCGATGTCTAGCCTGAGCAGGCGCTCTAGCGCGGAGTTGGTCCGCAGCTCGCGCCCGTCCCGGTCATAGACGGCGATGCCATCGGCCACAGACTCGAAGACCCGGTTCAGCTCTTCAGCCTGGCGCTGCACCTTTTCCATCTCCTGCTTCCGCTCCTCGATCTGCGCAGCCAGGAGGAAGAGCGGGACGGCAGTAGCGATCAGGAACAACTGCAGGGAGAGCACATCACGGGGCGTCGCGGGGGACGTCACCACCCCCCACAAGCCCGCGAAGCGCGCGATGGCGAAGCAGGTGACCACCGTCAGCGCACTCGTGATCCCGCGGGGACCAAATCGCACGGCCGCCCACACCAGCAGCGGAAGAGGAAGATAATGCAGTCCATTGTCAAGTACCAGCGCTACTTGCGTAAGGAGGAGCAGCACCCCGACGAACAGCAGCGCGGCACCCAGGAGCAGTGCCTCCAGCGCACGTTGCCGCGACTGTGGGCGCAGGCGGGCGGTGGCCCACAGGACGATGGTTGGGGTCAAGACCAGGTTGGCCAGGGCATCCCCCAGGAGCCAGGGCCTCCATGCCTGCCAGTAGGGGGTACCGAGAGCCGTTCGACCCGCGGCACCCATAAACGCGGAGAGGAGAGGGGCCACCACCACGGCACAGGCTAGGTAGACGCCCATCGCCCGCAGCGTCATGAAGCCGAGCGGGCGCGGCGCAAAGCGGCGGACCAACCCGGCGGCCAGCACGGCCTTGAACATGTCATTGAGCCAGTTGACCCCAAGCAGCCAGGTTGGGATCCCCGGTGCGAAGGCGGGCAGCATCCAGATGGGAAGGGTGAGGAGGAGATAGGGCCACCAGTGTTGCGGCGACAAAAGCAAGGGGGCTGAGATCAAGATCGCGTCTGGCGGCCAGAGCGGAGCCGGACTGGGCAATCCATTCCCGTAGATATACGCAGCCAGATAGACGACGGCGAACCCGAACACTGGGAAGGCAAAACGCCACAGTGCGTGCCAGCCCTCCCCGTGCGCAGGGAGAGATGCGCTGTTGACCAGGTGGACGGTTGGCCAGACACGCTGGGTTTTGCGCCATGTTGCGAGGAGACGTGCGCGGCCCTCAACCGGCCCACCAGGAGCTGGAAATCGCGCATGACGGCTTTCCCTCCACACACACTGCCGGCTCGACCTACGAAGGAGCACTGAGGATCATGACTTGTGGAGCTGAGCGTCTGAACCGAAGAGTCCGTTCCCCTCCCGTTCCACAGCCACATCATACCACCCACAAGACAGGTTCCCGAAATCGCGTCCATCACGCGGAGTGCCGCATTTTCTACGCCAGCAGTGGCAGTCGTCTCCAAGCGCTTTCTAAACCTTCGATTGCCGCCTGCATCGAAAAGCAAACAGCGTGTTTCTCGGGGCGCTCGTGGCTGCTGCACATCGTTGTACAGCGCGTCTGCGAAGGGTTCGCGCGCCTGGCCGCAGGTTTCTGCTAGCTCCGGCACGGCTCCAAGGAAGTGTCTGTGTTAAGGGGTCGAGAAAGCAAATAGCCTACATTTTCCGAGTGGCGAGGAACCAGCGATGAAGACACGCCTCGGTCCCCTTTCTCACGCCAGATCCTGAGGGACAACAAAACATGTCTGGTCAGGTAACCCGGCGCGCCAAATGGTCCCGCTCTCTATAGCGCCTACTCCGTCTCCCAGATTGTGCGGACTCTGATTTTCTCCACGTAAAGTGTGACCTCACCCCGACGCGGCTCGTTCTTACCTGAGGATGCGGCCAGGCATATACGCCGCCAGTTTTTTATCTTAGTTCAACTTAACAAGAATGATGAAACAACCACAAAAAGCGTTCGGGCGCCCTGCTGAAGCAGATTGGCTCTTTGGGGAGGGCGCGTGGCTCTTTTAAAAAACAAAAATAGTGAATATAAAAACCTGCTCCCTGAAACAGCTTCATTGAGCGTGCCAGTAATAGATGGCCAGGCACAAAACGAGGGAACAGATTCAGCAACCCTCAGGATCGGGGCTGTGCTGCGAGGGAAGGCATCGGCAAACCCACTGTTGTTACGGGTGCTACTGCTTGGATTCGCCATTGCTCTCCAGGCATATCATGAAATACCCTCGGAGATTGTCCGCGCGTTTTTGGGGCTTTCTGGTTCGTCGCTACTGTCATTTGTGCTCATGGCTGCAAGCCTTGTTTGTCTTTGCTTGGCGGTCAGTCCCAATCTGCCTGGATGGATAGCTGGAAAGATGGGACGAGGAATAGCCTGGGTAGCGCTCGCCACCTGTCTTGTATTGGCCTTGCTTGGAATGCGTCAGGTTGGACTGCTAATGATCGAGAGTTTCCAGGCACCTGTGTACCCCAATGATGGGACGCTTCTCGACCACAATGCGGCGGTATTGCTGCTACAAGGAAAGAATCCCTATGTGGATTCAGATATTGTCGCAGCAATCCGCACGTTCCATCAACCAGCAGACTACACGACACCGCTCCAACAAGGAGTGCTCGCGCACCAGCAGAACTATCCATCTAAAGATGAATTGCGGGCGCTGTTTGCTCTTGAGCCAGCCGGACAGCCAGGAAGTGTGCTGGAGTTCGAGTCGCATGTAAGCTATCCCGCGTTATCTTTTTTGGTGCTTGTCCCACTGGTGTGGGCCGGGTGGTCAACGGTGCTACCCTTTTATGTGCTGTGTCTAGCTCTGTTGGCATTCTTTGGATTGCGCGCGGTGCGCTCTGAGCTGCGCTGGTTGATAGCGTTGCTTTTTCTGGCTGATTTGCCAGTGCTGAACTCGACTCTCGCGGGCGATCTTGATATTTTCTACATCTTGCTAGTTTTTCTTGCCTGGCTCTGGTGGGATCATTGGTGGTGGTCGGCGGTGCTCTTTGGTCTGGCTCTAGCTAGCAAGCAACTTGCCTGGTTTTATTTCCCGTTTTATCTGATCTTTGTCTATCAACGGCGCGGAATCCGTGAGGCAGCTTTGCGTACTGGAGTCGCAGCGCTAGTTTTTCTGGTGCCCAATGTGCCGTTTATCTTGATTGACAGCCAGGCGTGGCTGGCGGGGGTGCTGGCCCCACTGCGTGACCCCATGTTCCCCGCTGGTGCTGGGATTATTACCCTGGGGGTAGGAAAGGTACTTCCATTCTTGCCACACAGCGCCTATACGCTGCTTGAAGTGTTGGGAATCCTTGGAGCACTTGCCTGGTATTTCCGCTGGGGACGCCAGCGCCCAGAGTCGGCACTGGTTTTGGCGGTGCTTCCGCTCTTTCTCGCGTGGCGCAGTCTGCCTACCTATTTCTATTTCTGCGCCCTGCCAGCGGCACTGTTGCTGGCCCTGGCGCCGCGTATGAGAAGTGATGAGAGCAGGAACGTGGCGGTGAATTCTACGCCCATACAATCCAGAGAGAAGGAGCAGCCTTTACCGCTTCTTGCACAGGAGGAGGTTTCGTAGCAATGGCAGTTCTAGCTCCGCGTTCAGCGGCAATACCCTGGATGCGGCTTCGTTTGGCTGAAGCTCGTACTGGGTGGATACTCCTGGGCGCATTCTGGCTGGTAACCAGGCTGGTTTACCTGTTGAATGTGATGCTGGGACATCATTACCCTGATGACATCTTCTTTGTCTATGCTCAGCGTTTCTCAACTGGTCTTTTGCCCTATCATGATTTTCCCGTTGAGTATCCACCGCTTGGCATTGCGCTCGTGGTTTTGCCAGGACTGGCACATATAGGACCATTGACAGAATGGCTCTATGGAACCTCTTTTGCGCTGGAGATGCTCGCACTTGACCTCCTGACGCTTGTCCTCGTAGTTCGGCTTGCACGTGGATTGGTCCCTGGCGACCCTTCCGGGTTGCTCTCTGGCCTTCTATATACTGGATTTGTGGCGGCCAGTGGCGCGGTGGCACAGAAGTTTGATCTGGTAGCAGGGATGTTTTGCCTTGTGGCGGTTATGGCGTTTCTCCGCCGACGGGATAAGCTCGCCTGGGTGATGTTGGTTCTGGCTGTCTTGACGAAGGGGTTCCCGCTGGTCATTGCTCCGCTCTTCTTAATGTATCGGCTGATGGAAGGGCAGCAAGGCTACCGTAACGTGGTGGCGGCTTTCCACGCAGCTATCCGGCCAGCCCTTATCGCCAGCATTGCCCTTATTACTCCCCTGCTTGCGCTTATAGGGATACAGCCTTTGCTTCATTCGGTGATTTATCACGTGGATCGTGGGGTAGAGATTGAGAGCATGTACGCAGGAGCAATGCTTGTGCTGGGGCGACTTTCTGGCCTGGCTTCGCTGAGCTACTATAATCCTAGCGATCTCTCGCAGGATATTCATTCACCACTCGAATCAGTGGTGGATATGGTAGCTGTTCCACTTGGCGTTGTGCTGATTGGCCTCGCGTATTGGCAGTTCTATCGCGCAATCAGATCGTCTCAGGAAAATCGGGACGGAGCTTTGCTCCGGGCAGTGATAGTTGTGTTGCTCGCCTTTATCGTCACCTTTCGGGCGTTGCCCGGGCATTATCTTCTGGCAATCCTGCCACTGGCTGCGGTGCTACGTTTTGAAGGAAAGCGGCAAGCGTGGTTCGTCTCCGCACTGCTGGGGGCGCTGCTGCTTGGTCAGCTAGAAACGGTGGCATGGCAAGCGCTGCTTGATGAGCGCCTGATAGGAATTCTGGCGTTGGTCGCCCGCAATGGCGCAATTCTAGCGAGCTTTGTGCTCTTGCTCGGCGGAAAGATGAGACTACCAGGCGTTTCATCTCCTTCTCCTGAGCGGTCAGGGTTGCCAGCATTGGCACTGGGGTGGCTGATAGAATCTGGGGTACAATCCTGGCAAGAAGTTCAGATACCCTTTGATTCGTATCGCAGAAGGTCAGCTTTGCTGCTTGCTGAGCAAGACCTCTATCTCTCTCGGCAGCGGAATAAGATTCTTTAAGCTAATCGGAGTCTCAAGGGTAACGCCATCTTCTGTGAGAGATTCTAATGTCTGGCGGGAAAATCCGCCAGACATTTTTTACAGCATCATCTGACTGTGGGTAGAATATAGGCGCATTTAATGAGTGGGAAAGGTGGCTTACGCATGAAAGAGCAAAAGACCACGCAAGGTAAGTGGTATGATGCTGTGCAAAGATATACTGAGAGGTTAGTAGCAATCAAGAGCGTGAGTCCAAGCGAGGATGAGGTCCGCGTAGCAGAAGCAGTGGTGGACTTCTTAAAAGAAACACAGATGGAGAAGGCATACACAGCTATTGGGCTGGATGCCGTAGAAGTTGATCCATACCATCGGCAAAACGCTTATGCTTTTCTGAAAGGCCAGCATCCGCAGACAGTCGTTTTATTGGGCCATATAGATACAGTTGGGACAGCAGACTATGGGCCATTTGAGCAGCTAGCCTTGCAGCCCACACTGTTGGCCGAGGTACAAGACCAACTAGCAGAGATTACCCCTGGGCTTAGAGAAGACTTAGAAAACCCGGCGTCTCAAAATGATTGGATGCTGGGGCGCGGAGTGGTAGATATGAAGAGCGGGGTGGCCGTAAATATCGCCATCATGCGCCATTGTGCACAATTAGCACGCCAGGGGCGGCTGCCGCTTTCAATGGTGCTGTTGGCAACTGTAGATGAAGAAAACGAATCTGCTGGGGTCTTACAAGCGGTGCAGTTTCTGCTCAAGCTCCGCGAGCAGTATGGTTTGCAGTATGTTGGGGTGATCAATACCGACTACACCGGAGCACGCACACCAGGCGACCCACATCGCTACGCCTATACAGGGACGATTGGCAAGCTCTTGCCAACGTTTCTGGTCGTTGGGGCAGAGTCGCACGTAGGCGAGCCATTCGAGGGGCTGGATGCAAATCTGCTTGCAGCTCAAATCATTGCTGATTTGAGCATGAATGAGACACTGTGTGACGAGATACGGGGCCAAAAAACTCCTCCTCCGGTCACACTTCATGCGACTGACCTGAAATCAAATTATGACGTGCAACTGCCTTTCATGGCTTACTTCTATCTCAATGTCCTCACGTTATCCACCACACCTGATGAACTTTTGGCACGTTTGCGAGAACATACAGAGGCAGCATTGCAACGTGTCCTGGCACGCATTGAGGCGGCAGAGCAGCGTTGGAACACGAGTGCAGGGGTGCATCATCGCGCCTACCAGGTTTTCACATTTGCAGAACTATACGAGCGAGTAAGCCAGAGCAGGGGCCACCAGCAGGTAGAGGAAACATTAGACGACGAGTGGGAGCACTCGCTTATTTATTTTGATAGTCGTGTGCGCGATGCCCGCGAACGGAGTGTCCTGCTGGTGCAACGCCTCTGGCGGCTGAGCGGTCTATCGGGACCGGCAGTAGTGCTCTTTTATTCCCCACCCTATTATCCCCATGTTGGGGCAACCTCTTGCCCGCTTCAGGACGCGGTTGAGGCCGTAGCCAGGGCGCATCCTGACTTGCTGTTGAAGGTGGAAGAATATTATCCATTTCTCTCAGATATGAGCTACTTGCGCGGCAATCCTGGAGTGGACCTTTCAGCGCTCACACAAAATATGCCGCTCTGGAGCGACGAGGACAATGCCCAGCGTCCAGGCGCGTACAGCCTACCATTGCGCGAGATTCAATTGCTTGACGCGCCATTTGTCAACCTTGGACCCTATGGAAGAGCTCCACATCAGCGTGGGGAACGCCTGCTAATGTCCTACTCATTCGAGATTCTGCCACAATTGATTACCGAGGTCATCAAATATCTCGCGCAGCACACCACAAACAGCTAGCGCCTTCTCTTCTCTAAAGACCAGTGCTGCTAGCCGCTATCAGGAGAGCGCTGATTTCGCTTTAGCAAGCTATCGGCTAGTCTCATAGCCTCTTCTGCTGTCTGAATTGTTCCATCCAGTTGTGCTTGCCTGATTTGGTGCAGTAACGTCCCCACAATTGGACCATGAGATATTCCTAGCCGCGCCATAAGTTCATACCCATCAATAAGTAGCCCAGGGAGCAGTGTTTCTCGACTTCGGTAATATCGTTCAATCAACATCAGAATGACTTCTGGCTGGGTTGGTCTTCGCGGATAGACCTTTTTTGGGGGAAGAGCAGATTCGCTGATCAGGGAAAAGATAGCAAGATCAACGCCGCGTTCGCCAAAATGATCAAAAAAGTGGCGCGCTGCTTTCCAGGGAGCAGAAGCATCTCCTGGCGGAGGCTCCAGACTCCAAGGGAGCGTTGAATTGCCCAACAGGGTCATCATAAACGAGACAACCTGATGCCCCAGAGCAAGCTTGTGCAGATTTTCGGAGAGTTCGGTAAAGCGCTCTTTGGAGAATTGGAAAGGGTCATACAGCTCGCTTTCACTCGTCTTACCCTGCGCTTGTTCTTCGCTTTTTCTGCCAACGAGCACCAAATCATAGAGCAGCGCTGCCAGGGAAAACAGCAGGTATCGTGGAGTGGGTCCAATTGGTTTGTCGTACCAGCGCTCCCCAACAGGAATGCTTCTCAGTAGCCGAGCAAGTTTTTCTACGTTGCTTGTCAGCGTTAGCTCTGATAGGGACAGCTCATTTGCAGAATGAACGAAGGAAAGAAAAGCGTGCATGCGAGAGAGGGTTTTCCAGCGAGATTTAGGAAACTTCAGGCGTTGCTTGCCTGGACCCTTAGCCTGATGAGAAAAGAAAGCTGGGAAAATGAAAGGCAGCAGCCTATAACGCTCCATTGCCTGAACTGCGGAAACGATGGTTGGCATTTGCAGCAGGTGAAAGAGTTCATCGCGCAGGCGTTCTGGGGCAACCTGAATGAGCAGCTGCGCATCGCGCCGAAGTTGGTGAGAAGTTGAGCGGGCAATACGGAACTGATAGCGCTGACTAAAGCGAATTGCGCGCAACAGACGCAGTGGGTCATCTTGAAAGACGCTGGGACGCACGATACGCACTGTTCGAGAACGGAGATCGTGCAGGCCATGCGTCGGATCAACAAAAGGGAGGCTTTCCAGGTTGCTTTGATTGTTGAGAGATGCCAGCAGGGCTTGCGCGTATTCCAGAGGCAAGGCTAGGGCGTTAATGGTGAAGTCTCGTCTCAGCAGATCGTCACGCAGCCCCTCGCTGCGCAGAGTGGCGATGTCAAGGATAAATGGCGCGGACAGCGCCTCTCCTGGGTTACTTTGCGTAGAGAGGATCACCCTGCCAACGCCCTTTTCCTGGCCGAGCCTGGCAAAGTCTCCATGCAAGACATCTGCTATCTGGCGCGCAGCGGTTGGCCCATCGCCGCGAACAACGATGTCAAGGTCATGCAAGTGCTCCCCTAAGAGGAGATCGCGCAGGCCCCCGCCAACAAGATAGCCCTCCAGCCGCGCTTCTTGAAAGAAGTGATACAGACGCTCCACAAGCGCTGCCAGCGCCTGCCCATAGCTCATGGCGCCTTTGCCTGACGCAGATCCGTTTTAAGTGTTTTGCCGGTGGCATTTTTGGGAAGTCCGACAGGCAGTGGGTAAAACTCTACCATGTTGGGGACTTTATAGGGAGCGACGCGCTCACGCATAAAGTCTATCACCTCATCTTTGGTCAGCGTAACACCCTCGCATGGGGAAATACAGGCTTTGATGGATTCGCCTTTGGTCTGGTCGCCAACCCCTACCACCGCCGCTTCAGCAATTTTAGGGTGGGTGAGTAGCACTTCCTCTAGCTCGCGCGGATAGACGTTCAGACCACCCTTGATAATGAGGTCTTTTGCCCGATCTACAAGAAAGAAGTAGCCATCTTCATCCTGGTACCCCAGATCTCCGGTATAAAGCCAGCTATTACGGATGGTTTGGGCTGTTGCTTCAGGAAGATGATAATAACCTTTCATAACGTTTGGGCCACGCACAACAATCTCCCCAATTTGCTCAGGAGGAACCGGATTGCCACTTGTATCGTGAACTTGCACCTCCACACCAGGAAGAGGGATACCAATCGAGCCAGCTTTCTGAACGCCCTTGGGCGGGTTGAAGGTAACGACTGGCGAGGTTTCGGTGAGGCCATACCCTTCAATCAGTGGAATACCAAACTTGTCCTTGAATGCCCGCAGCACCTCTCCAGGGAGCGCTGCGCCACCAGACACACAGAGTCGCAAAGAAGAAATATCTTGCGCGGCGACTGGGGTACGGAGGAGCAGGGCATACATGGACGGGACGCCAGCAAGCAAGGTGACGTTGTGTTGTTGAATTGTTGAAAGCAGGCGGCGCGGATCGAATTTGGGCACGAGGACGACCTGAGCACCAGCGAGCAATGGGGCGACCATGCAGACTGTTGAGCCAAAGGAATGAAAAAGCGGGAGGATGCTCATCAACTCATCGCCTGGGTGCAATTCAGCCAGTTGAATGACCGCCTGGGCATTAGAGAGCAGGTTCCGATGCGTGAGCATGGCGCCTTTTGGTTTGCCAGTGGTTCCCGACGTATAGAGGATGACGGCAGTATCATCCTGGTCCGGCTCGTCAGCAGGTAGCGGCGCTTTCCCCTGGGCCGCTGCTGTCGCTGCTTCGCCGAGAAGTTGCTCGAACGAGTAATGTTCTATGCGCCGTTTGGCTGAACCAGTGCCAACATCTGAAGCGCCCGCCGAGGGTGCCCCTTCGGCGACAGGGAGAGTGACAGAGATGATGAGGCGCAGTTGCGTTTCATCGTCCAGAGATTGCTGGACAAGCGGCAATATCTCTGACCAGACGACGGCGGCAGTTACCCCCGCATCGGAGAAAATATGCCGGATTTCTGGGGGGCGGTAGGTGGGGTTCATGGGGAGCGCAATGGCACCCGCTCGCAGCATTCCAAAATAGGCAGGTAAGAAATGTGGGAAGTTTGGAAGCAAGAGGGCCACGCGCTCCCCAGGCTGAACGCCGTGCAACCTCAAGGCCAGAGCAAACCCTTCACTCTGCCGAGCCAGATCGCCGTAGGAGATAGCATGGCCCTCAAAGGTGAGGGCTGTTTCCTGGGCGTGTTGTTGAGCAGCCCCAAGGAAACTGATTCCAAGGGAGTTGGGGGTGCCAGGTGTCATTGAGTGCATAGTGCTCCTCTCCAGGTGGCGCCAGGAGTGCTCCTGGCGCCAATTTGGTATTATACAGAGAGGCTGATGCCTGCAAACTGCGCCCGCAAGACCTTCTTATCGAACTTTCCAACGCTGGTCTTGGGGACAGCCTCCAAGAAGAGCACTTCATCTGGCAGCCACCATTTGGCAACGCGGGAACTTAAGTATTCCCTTATTTCTTCTTTCGTAATCTGATCTTTGAATTCCGGTTTTGGCACCACGCAGGCAACAGGGCGTTCTTGCCAGACTGGGTGCGGTAAGGCGATCACGGCAGCCTCCAGCACTTTCGGGTGGCCCATAATCAAGCCTTCAAGCTCGATAGAAGAAATCCATTCCCCACCAGATTTTACAAGGTCTTTGGTGCGGTCCACCACCTGGACATAGCCATCTGGGTCAATCACCGCTACATCACCGGTGCGGAACCAGCCATCCATAAACTTCGAGGCGCTATCGGTATCGTGATAGTAAGCCCGCGCGATCCAGGGTCCGCGCACCTGAATTTCCCCGTAGGTTTTTCCGTCCCAGGGGACTTCCTGGTTGGTTGCCAGATCAACGATGCGCAGGTCCACACCTGCAACGGTTACGCCTTGTTTTGAGCGTAGGTGATTCTTCTCATCATTTGAGAGGCCCTGGAACTTGTGTTTGATCACCCCCAACGTCCCAAGCGGAGACATTTCTGTCATGCCCCAGCCCTGAACAATCGTGAGATTGTGCTTTTGCAGCCCCTCGATGAGGCTTAGCGGGACGGCTGAACCGCCACACAGGATGCGGTTGAGGCTGGAAAGATCAAATTCCTGTTTTGCCAGCACCTGGAGCAGACCAATCCAGATCGTCGGTACGCCGGCGGCCAGGGTAACGTGTTCACCAGCAATCAGTTGGGCCATTTTGGTCGGGTCCATGAAGCGACTGGGGAAGACCTGTTTGGCCCCCACCAGCGGGGCGGCATGCGCTAACCCCCACGCATTAGCATGGAACATCGGGACGATTGGCAGCAGGATATCGTGCTCGGACAGCGCCAGGGTATCAGCCTGGGTAGTGCAGAGGGAGTGCAGGAAGGTGGAGCGGTGGCTATAGACGACTCCCTTGGGATTTCCCGTTGTGCCAGAGGTATAGCACATAGCGCAGGCCATGTTCTCATCCAGCTTGGGCCAGGCAAAATCTTCAGGGGCACTCTCCAGCAGTTCCTCATAGTCTATACTGGGCGAGAGCTTGCCAGTTGCTTTGGGTGATGGCGTGCCCATAATCACATACTGGCGCACTGTAGGTAGCTTTTCCGCCAATGGTTCAAGCAACGGAATCAGATCACCATCAATAAAGATGATCGAGTCCTCTGCATCATTGGCAATATAGGCAATCTGATCAGCAAAAAGACGGATGTTGAGCGTATGCAAAACGGCGCCCATACACGGAATGGCGAAATAGAGTTCAAGATGGCGATAGCTATTCCAGCCGAAGGTGGCAACCCGGTCCCCAGACTTCACGCCCAATTTTGCCAGGGCAGCAGCTAGCCTGGTGGTACGTCGGCCAAAATCTGCGTAGGTATAGCGATGAATCCCATCCTCGGTAAGGGTGGCTACTTCGCGTTCGGGGAAGAGATGGGTGGCGCGGTGAAAGGTATGCTGCAAGGTGAGCGGATAATCCATCATTAAACCGTTCATGCGGTGCCTCCTGGCCCAGGGCCATTAGTTGACTTGGGACGCTGACAAGAGGGTGTTTGCTTCTGGCGTTCACAAAAAACTTCGCGGCGGATGCCCCCGCCTTCAGGCGGAGGAAGCCGCGCCCACTTGCCTATTATATACTGCTGCGATAGAATAGACCACTAGCGCGTAGGCACTCCTCGTAGGTCGGACAAGAGGCCAGAGGTAGAGGAGAGATACCGTTTCAGCGCAAGGCACCCACCCAACAGGGGACGTGGGCTGGGTCTGGTGAATTGAGATGGAGAACGGCTCCAAGCTCATCCCTTCCAAGGGAGTGAGTCTCTGACTCTAGCTTGTTCTTTGGGGAATGTCAAGCAGATGCCACGACGTGATTCTGGTGCAAGCAAAGGTCAAAAATTCCCTGGAACGCTCGGCCTCTCTTGCTTAGCATGCTATGATGAGCTTCAATGATCTGCCAGCATCAGTGCATACTGGAGCGCAGAACTCAAGCCACAGGAGCAGGCACTATGTCTATTCCCCTTGTCCTTAAATCCATGCGCTTGGTAGACGGAACCGGAAACCCCCCAACAGAACAGCATATGCTCGTCATCGAAAATGGTCGCATCACGTATGCCGGTGAAGAAGCCGGTTGGCAAACAGACCCTGAAACTCCCCGGACAGTGCTTGATCTAACCGGGCGCACAGTGTTGCCAGGCTTGATAGATTGCCATGTACACCTGGCGGGAGATGGCGCTCCCGATGGGCGCTTGCGGGGAGAGCGGGGCTGGGCGACGCTGCTTATGCTCAAGCACGCCCAGAACAGCCTGGCCGCAGGGGTAACTACCATGCGGGATGTCGGCGGGCGTCACTGGCTGGAATTTGCTGTGCGCGAAGCAATTGAACACGGTATGTGGGCTGGCCCACGCATGCAGCTTGCCGGGAAACTCTTATCCATTACCTCTGCTGGCACTGAATACTACGAAGGGATGTATCGGGAAGCCGACGGTCCTGATGAGGTGCGCAAGGCGGCACGTGAGCAACTGAAGATGGGTGCAGACCTGATCAAAGTGCTCGCTACTGGGGCGATACTTACTCCTGGAGAAGTACCAGGAGCGGTTCAGTACGGACTGGAAGAGATTCGTGCGGCTGTTGAAGAAGCAAGAAAAGTTGGGAAGCCGGTGGCGGCACACGCGCATGGTATCCAGGGTATCCGCAACGCTGTTTCGGCAGGCGTGCGAACCGTTGAGCATGGCACCTACCTGTACCAAGATGAACGACTGATAGACACAATGGCAGAGCAAAGCATTTTCCTGGTACCCACGCTCAAGCCAGGCTACGACGTGCTTTCTGGAGATCGTCCTGATGTTCCTGCCTGGATCAGAGAAAAATTGAACATTGCTCAGGACCACGCGCTGCGCAGTGTCCAACTCGCGCATACACGAGGAGTGCCGATTGCAATGGGGACGGATGCCGCCACCCCTTATAATTATCACGGCGATAACGCCAAAGAACTCCTCTATTTGGCTGAGGCTGGTTTGTCCCCTATGCAAGTAATCATCGCTTCAACAGCCCAGGCTGCTCGTGCTTTGGGATGGGATAGCTGGTTGGGAACACTGGAACCCGGCAAAATTGCTGATCTTATCGTCGTAGCAGGGAATCCCCTCAACAATCTCTCCCTGCTGACTGATCGAAGCACCATTGAGATGGTGATAAAAGAGGGGCAGATTGTTGCCAGAACCGCTTTTGCTACCCAACGCGAGGTTCCCGAATCAGTCCTGGCAGGTGCCTGGATATGCTGTGGCCTGCCTTAGCTTGCGCCCGATAGTGTTATCTGCTCAGGCTAGCTCCTCCCAATCAATTTGACCGTGTAGAGAGCGTCACTCTTCTCTATGCTGAGCCAGGTGTTCTACATCAATCTGGATTGATTGCACGTCAGGAAGGTTTTGCACCTGGCTAACTGCCTGAGCAAATGCGACCCCTGGAGGAATCAGGCATGCCACCTCCACCAGAGCACCTGCCTCTCCAGTGCGAACCTCCAGATGCTGGAGTGTTATCCCGGAACTGGTACAGGCTTCGGTGATCGTCCCCAGAAGCTGGCCTGTGACAGCGTTTGCCTGGATACGCAACTTATGGCTCTGTGGTCTGTGACGTGAATGAAGCCAACACTCCAGCCAGCGCAGGCCAACCAGGACGATCAGCGCCAGGATGGTGGTGGTAAGCGCCTCCACAATGAGGCCAGCTCCGCAAGCCAGGCCGAGCGCGGCTACGCTCCAGATTGCCGCTGCTGTGGTCAACCCTTTGACTCGTTCTTGCTCCCGATAAAACGCAATTGCCCCGCCACCAAGAAACCCGATACCTGCTACAACATAGGAAGCAACACGAGAAGGATCAACCTGCACATGTTGGAGCGCAAGAAAGTCCGTGAAGCCATACTGCGAAATCAGCATAAATAACGCTGATCCCAAAGACACCAAAGCATTCGTCCGTAATCCGGCACTATGGGCAGTGAGTTCGCGTTCAAGGCCAATAACGCCCCCCAATACCAATGCCAGGGTCAAGCGAATGAGTATCACAGGAAACGAAAGCATAGGAGCGTCTCCTTTATCAGAGAGAAGAGACTACACCTGGAACCAAATGGTGTAAGGTTTTATTCTGCGCGTTAGCGAGCTAGCTATGATATGAAGCCGAAAGAATTTTTCTTCATCAAGGCGCAGATTTTCGCTGATCATCCTTGTCAATCAAAACTGGCACGTTGCTCCAACAGAAAGAGCAGCATAGTCAAGAGTAGCATACAGGGAAGTGTACCTTCTTTTTAGGGTGTCATGTACGGAAGGCTTGTTCTGATGAAGTTTACCCTGCTAGAATGAAGACAAGCACGAAAGGGTGTCCTCTCTGCTTTTGGCTAGAAGAAGAGAGGACTCTTACACACTGGAGATTGCGCCATGAATGACGATCTTCAACTTCTCGCTGATGATGATTTTTGTTATTTGACCACCACTGGTCGGCGCTCTGGCCGCCCGCATACTATCGAAATCTGGTTTGCTTTATCCGAACATACGCTCTACCTGCTTTCGGGGGGACAAGATCGGGCGGATTGGGTGAAAAATGTGCTCAGTCAGCCGCAAGTACAGGTGAAGATACGCCAGCAAGTCTACACCGGGCAAGCAAGAGTTGTGAGAAGTGAACAAGAAGATGCTCTTGCCCGTAAGCTCGTTTACAATAAATATACTCCACGCGATAGTGATGACCTGAGCGACTGGTCGCGTAGTTCGCTGCCGATTGCGGTGGATCTCGTGATCTAAGGGCTTTTATGATGCAAAGATGACTGGTATCCCTTGAAGAAAGACCTCATTACGAAGAGAAGAGGGTCTTTACTCAGATTTAAAAAGCAACGAAAGGAAAGTGCCATGCAAGTAAAGAACACTAGTGTATTGGTGACCGGGGGAGCATCGGGATTGGGTGAAGCATGTGTGCGCTTGTTAAGCCAGGAGGCTGCCAAAGTAGTGATTGCTGATCTCAATCGGGAGGCTGGCCTGGCTTTGGCTGAAGAACTGGGGCCGTCTGTGCGCTTTGTTCAAGCAAATGTGACTGAGGAAGCCTCCATGCAAGCAGCAGTCCAGGCCGCAGTTGAGCATGCTGAAGGCTTGCATGTTCTCATCAATTGCGCCGGGATTGGCGCTGCTGAGCGGGTACTTGGCAAAGGGGGGCCTGCCAGCCTTGCGAATTTCATTAAAGTCATCCAGGTGAATTTGATTGGAACCTTCAATGCAATACGCCTGGCTGCTGTAGCTATGGCAGCAAATACCCCAAATGAAGAGGGTGAACGGGGCGTAATTATCAACACCGCCTCAATAGCAGCTTTCGATGGGCAAATCGGGCAGGCGGCTTATTCTGCTTCCAAAGGAGGCATTGTTGGAATGACACTGCCAATCGCTCGTGATCTGGCACGGAATGGAATTCGTATCATGACGATTGCTCCAGGGCTGTTTGATACGCCGTTGCTTGCGGGCCTACCAGAGCCAGCCCGTCTTTCACTCGGCCAGCAGGTGCCCTTTCCTCCACGTCTGGGCCAGCCACATGAATATGCTGCGCTGGCTAAACAAATCATCGAAAATACAATGCTCAATGGCGAGGTGATTCGATTGGACGGTGCGCTAAGGATGGGAATTCGCTGAGGTTGAATAAATCTAGATTAGCAATGTCAGCAGCTTCTTCGACGCCTGTGCCAGCATAGCCAATGCCAGCAAGCGGGAGCCATCAGTGTGCGGATAAGCCTCCGCGCATGATGTGCTCGGCGAGTTCATTGGCGATCTGACAGAGGCGTTCCTTTTCTGGTTGGCTTTGGGCAACCAAAAGACAGAAAAAGCACCCTCCTGCCGCAAGCGGATACCAATGAACGAATTCCCCTCCGCCTGGAGGAAAAAGCCACACGACCCCGCCTTGTGTACTAAAAGAAGGCCTCTGCCTGAGCCACAACCAGAAGAAAGAAAACATGAGTGGCGTCAGGAAGAAACTCCCACGCTTTATAGCTGGGATGATTGACAGGGGAAGGCGTTGCTGCTCTCGCCCCCACACATACAGCGTGCTAGCGAGCATACCGAGACCAAAAACTTCCAGGTATTTACCTCGCATGCCATACAAGAAGCGCAAGAGGAGGCCTCCTATGCCCGGCACATCTTCTGGCAAGACATAGTGAGCCTGGTAATGGAGCCAAACGACCAAAAAGCGCAGGCCCAAACTGAGAAGGCAGAGAAGCACAATCATACTGATGAGATTGCCATTCAATAGTGAGGGTCCACCAAGGGCCGTTCAGGACACTGCTGAGGGTAAAGGCGTTCCAGGAGAGGTCTTGCAGTAAGAGGAATTGAAAGAGCAGGGAGGGATTGTGCTCTCCAAACAAGAACAAGTAAGCAGAGGAGCACAGCACAATAAGCAGGAAGAATCCGTCTAGCTCGCCGCTCAGCATAGATACGTATGTTCATCTGACCCCTGCCCAACCGGTCTTCCCTCCTCAGTTCCAAACTTGGTGGCGCTGGGGAGTCTGGTCCTGGATAGGGTGCTGGGGACTCGCAGCGGTACCGATTGGAGTGCGATGGGTAATAGAGCAGTGGAACCTCCGCCAGGAACAGCGACAAGAACAAGAGCAGGCCGTGCAAACGGTTGAGCGCTGCCTCCACCAATCAGAGTAACACCAAGAGGAATCTTGATTTGCATCGCCTCACGTCTGCTATACCAGGCGAGGTTGAGGCGTATGTGATTGGTGCAGGCAGAGGCGCATGAAAGACGAGGAGCGTTTCAGCGTGGAAACGCTCCCCGCCCGCTGTTACGGGTGTATTTCCACCCCCGCATGATCCTGCTTTACGCAATCCGTTTGTACGCCCGCATGGCGAAGAAGTACGCCACCACGGTAACCCCGACGCACCACGCAAGGGCAATCCATATCTCGTTTCCTATCGGTTCCGAGTTCAGCAGGGAACGCACCGCATTCACGATAGCCGTTACGGGCTGGTTCTCCGCAAACACGCGGACGACGGCGGGCATGGTTGCGGTCGGGACGAATGCGGAACTAATGAACGGCAGGAAGATGAGCGGGTACGAGAACGCGCTTGCGCCGTCTACAGATGTTGCCGTCAGTCCGGGGATCACCGCGAGCCACGTCAGTGCCAGCGTGAACAGCACAAGGATTCCCGTTACCTCAAGCCACTGCAACACGCCCGCGCCTGAGCGGAAGCCCATGATGAGGGCGATGAGGATAATCACTACAACCGAAATGGCGTTGGAAACAAGCGATGTCAGCACATGCGCCCACAATACTGACGAACGAGCCACAGGCATCGAGTGAAACCGCGCGAACAGCCCTTGCTGTTTGTCGGTAAACAACCGCACGGCAGTATAGGCGATTCCGCTTGCAATGGCAATCAGCAGGATGCCCGGCAACAGGTAATTCACATAGTTGCCGGTTCCTGCCTGTATCGAGCCGCCGAGCACATAGACGAACAGCACCATGATCATCAGTGGGGTAATCAACACCGTGATAATCGTGTCAGGGCTGCGCAGAATATGGCGCATCGAACGCCCCAACAGCACTGCGGTATCGTGCACAATTTTCATTTACTTGTCCTCCCTTTGACCGATGATGGCGAGGAAAATTTCCTCCAATGACGGCTGCTTTTCAATGTATTCGACCTTGGCGGGCGGGAACAGCTTTTTGAGTTCATCAAGCGTCCCGTTCGCGATGATTTTCCCTCCGTGCAGGATGGCGATGCGGTCGGCGAGGTGCTCCGCTTCCTCAAGCTGTTGTGTCGTCAGCAGAATCGTGGTACCACCGTCGGCCAGTTCCTTGACGGTTTTCCAGACTTCCAGCCGTCCCTCTGGGTCAAGTCCAGTCGTTGGCTCGTCAAGGAAGATCACAGCGGGCGTTCCGACCAGGCTCATCGCGATGTCGAGCCTGCGAGCCATCCCGCCGGAATACGAGCTTGCTCGACGGTTCGCCGCGGAACTCAGCCCAAAGCGGGAAAGCAAGGTATCGGCAGTTTTGCAGGCAGCGGAAACTCCCCGCAGGTTGGCAATCAGCACGAGATTTTCACGCCCCGTGAGGATGCCGTCCACGGCTGCGAACTGCCCGGTCAGGCTGATGCGCTCGCGTACCTGTGCGGACTGACGCTGCACGTCGAAGCCGCAGATGCTCGCGCTCCCACCGTCGGGCAGCAACAGCGTGGAGAGGATGTTGATGGTCGTCGTCTTGCCCGCGCCGTTGGAGCCGAGCAAGGCGAAAATCTCGCCGCGCTGCACCGCAAAATCAACGCCTTTCAGGACGTGCGTCTCTTTGAAAGATTTGCGCAACTCTTGCACATGAATGGCTATGTCTGTCATTTAAGCACCGTTCCCCTTTCCGAGTTTCTTCCGAATGTCGCGGTTCAGCGCCTCGCGCCGGTTTTCCGTGTACGTCTTGGCGTTCCGCAGCAACTCGTCGCAAAACGCGGCCACGTCCTCGCCTGTGATGTCCAACACGCGCTTGCCCTCCGCCGCGCCCGTTTCGAACAGGTCGAGCAAATCGGCGAGTATTGGCAGCATATCCATCCCCGACCCCCCCGAGTAACTCCACATATACTGCTGGATTTTGTGGTACACATAGCAGTAGTCTTCCGGCAGGGCTTTCGCCCGTTCCTGCTTTTGCTTGTACTCGCGCTTTTCCCGCGCGATGCGTTTGAAATTAAAATACTCGTTAAAAAACTCAAGCAGTCCGCTCATCGCTGACCCTCCTTTAATTCATGGATTTTCGACGCGACGAACTCCCACTTTGCCCAGAATCGGCGTAATTCCTCGCGCCCCGCGTCGTTGAGCGCAAAAAACTTTCGTGGTGGCCCCATTTCGGACCGCTTGGTCTCAATGTCCACGAGCTTGTTTTTTTCAAGCCGAACCAAAATGGTGTACACCGTTCCGTCCACCACGTCCATGAATCCGAGGGCATGCAGTTGCCGTGTGATTTCGTAGCCGTAGGTTTGCTTACGGCTGATAATCTCAAGGACACAGCCCTCTAACACGCCTTTGAGCATTTCCGTAAGGTCATCCAGGAGAATCACCCCCTTACTATTCTGTATGACGGATATTCTGTAGTGCATACTACTGGTATATAGTAACACGGAGTAGCACATGTGTCAAGAGGGAACGTCAACCAATTTGCGTAGGAGTGGCGCTGGCACGGCGGCTCCTGGCTCTGCCTGATCATAGGTGTGACGAAGGGACGCAAACTCGTCGGAGTATGGTATAGCCGCTTTTGCTCGCCTCTCGGCCTCCGGCGAAAAATGCGCCTCATTTCCACCAGTCGACTTCCGTATCATCCAGATAGCATGGCGCGGAGACGAGGGAAATGCCATGAAAGAGAAGATGGAAGGCGAAAATGGGCCACTCATGGTGTCTCGCCCCGACACTTGATCAGAACCTGGGGGGTCTTTCGTGAATTTGATGATGCGAGAACAAGGTTCCCTTTGAGCTTTTTAGCTCTTGCTTGATCTAGGCGCGCCGCAAGACGCGTTGCCGCAGCAGGGGGAAGCCCGCTCTCCCGAACATCTGCCGTTTCAGGTATTTGAGCCGATGAATCTGCCCCTCAGTTTGCCCCTAACTCCACTCCAGAGTCAGCCCCGCCTTCACTGCCTCATAGTCCTTGCGGATCCCATTGGCAAACGACAGCAATTCCGGAATGCCCTTCTCTTGCACCTGGGCTAGCCAGTCCTCTAATTGGGTCCCTTGGCGCGTGCGCAGCATCTCGGCAAAAGCCTGGGCCAAGGCATAGGTCTGGGCAATATCCGGATCGGCGAGACCTGGGCACGTGAGATACCCCTCATGCCAGGGGCTACGTTGGGTTGGGACAACCGTCATCAGACGCGCCGCCTGCAGCGGCGTGAGCGCTTGCCGCTGCTTGCCCAGAATCACTGGTCGGCTGGAAGCGCCTCTTGCTTGAATTTGTGCTCCTGCGTGCGAAACCGGCTGAGAAAGCATTCCACGCTGGAATAGGAAGCGGTGTAGCCCTGATCGGCGATTTCCCGCCACAGCCTACGGGCATTCCGGCAGCCAGCATTCCACCTCGTGAGGAGATAGTCTTGATAGGGAACAACCTTTTTTGGACGAGGTGTGCGGTTGCGGATGCGCATTCGCTCTGGGGGATCGTCTATCTGCAAATAGCGATACACCGAGCGACGTCCCATCCCCACTTGACGCGCGATGTCGGCTATATCCGCCTGCTGCTGATGCAACTCATGCACTCGATAGTAGCGCTCAACGCGGTGTTGATGAAGCTGCAGGCTCACGGCTTCTTGCCGCTGCGTTTTGCCCGTTTGCGACAGCCGCACAGGAGGCAGGCTCTCTGTCTGAGGAGCAGCCTCGGTTGGATCATTCACCGCTGCTTTGAGTGCCGCTCGTTTGTGGAGAAAAAAGCCCTCCAATGCTTTGCTTAAGTTGACTAACAGGTGAAAGCGGTCTGCGACTTGAAGCACATCAGGCGCGCCCAGGCGCGCGCCCTCGGCGTAAGCACCGCCTCGATCACGGCTGGTGATTTTGACCCCTGGATGGGGGCGCAGCCAGGCAGCAAGAGTCTCCGCTTCGCGGTCGGACAAGAGATCGATGGACTTGTGGCGTTCGAGATCCACCAGAATCGTGCCAAAGACCTGGCCGCGCAGAAACGAAAAATCGCCTACGCCAAGCACCCGAGGGGTCACGAAGGCCGGGGAGGGCGTCGCACGAATCTGGTGGAGCAAAGCATCCCCGCTAGTGGAGCAGCCGACCTGATGACTCATCCGCTGTCCTGCCTCTCCACCCAATGCAACCCCAATCGCCGTGAGGAGTTCTACGAGACGGATGGTCTTGCGGCCATACGGGACCACCACGGTGGGGAGTCGCTCGGTGAAGATCAGACGTGGGCAAGCACGGTTGTCACAAAAAATCGGCGCACATGTAGGCGCACCTCAACGGCGCAGTTCGCCCAGGGTAGATCGGCCACCTTTCGCCGGTAGCGGGAATGTACGCGCTCCGAGGGGCGCTGGCAGAGCGGGCAGAGGACCTCGGCTACGTGAGTGACCACTTCCAGCAGAATCATTTGCCCTTTGGCTTCGAGACGGAGCAGTTGCAGGCAGACGAGGTCAGGCACGAGAGATGGAGAGGCCATGCGGGAACGCTCCTTCCATCCAGGGTGATCCTTCCTGGATGAGGAGAGTATAGCAGCACTCCCAACTGGGGTGAACCCATCATCCCCTGCTCGAAAGACGGGAGAGAGGCCCAGGTCTCGGCTATGCCGCGCTTCTGGCGCGCGCTCGGATGCGACCCGTCCATCCTCCTGGAGGGTGGAAGTGCCCTTCACTTGGTTATGCTATACTGGGCTGGTGTGCCCAACTTTCGTATTTTACCCGGGGGGATCACGATGCTGAAGCCTGACACGCGGCTCTGGCAGGAAACGCTGACGACCATCGCCCTTCCTGTGCTGTTTTTCGGGTTGGGCACCCTGCTGTTCAAGGGCGTGCCTCTCTGGCACGTCATCACTGGCGCCGGTTTATTTGCCTTCTTACGAGGCCTGATGCTGGCAGTGCGTGGCTTCAAGGGGCTCTGGCGTGTCGAGCAGCGGCGGCAAGCGGCAGCGAAGCTCCGCGAGTGGGTGCCGCTTGCCAACCCACAGCCTACAGCCGACCCGGCACTGCTCCCACTGCCAGTAGTGCTCTCCTCGAACCCCGCCTGGCTCGCGTTTCCACTGCTGGTGGTACTGATCTGGATCGTGCTGGTGATCGGGGTGCTGGTGTGGTTCTGGCCTGAAGCTGGTTCGTTTGCTCACCTGCTTGAACTCAGCCTTGCCATAGCGCTGCCGGTGAGTGCTGTAGCGCAGCTGTCTCAGTATCGGTGGATCGAGGTAAGCGAGGAGGGGTTGTCCATCCGCACGCTCTTCAGGCGGCAGCGCATCTACTGGCATGAGGCACGCCTGTTTGCCATCGACGCAACGGTGAAGACGACAGAGCTTCCAAACCGCTACGAACTCTCGAGCGCGACGACGATCCTGCGCTGGTCACGCGAGCAGAACGACTCGCTCCTCACCCATTTCTCCAACTCGTATGCAGTCTACTCCCAACACATGGAGAGCCTGCTCGCGCTCATTGGGGCACAAACCAGCTTGCCGCTCTATGATCTGCGCGATTGGGAGTTGGTGCCTCCGCCTGCTCTGCCGACGCCAGACTATCCGGTACTCTGGCAAGGAGAGTAAGGATGGAAGCGAAGCCACGAGGTTGACCCTTTTCTGGACTCTTTTCAGCTCAACCAACCGAGCACCATCAAAAGTTCGGGAGACCCCACGCGATGCGCAACGAGCTGCGCCTATCCCATGAAATGGCACAAGACGCGTTCCTCGATGAATAGAGGCCGGCTGTAAGGAAAAGGATCGCAGGTTGGCAGCGGACAAAGGAACTTGGCCCTCATGATTCACTCAGAGGGAAAAGGCTGCTTCTCCAAGAACTGTTCGGCTTGCCACTTCCTCCCAACGTGCGCTGCTGATCAGTGCTGCGGGAACGCCAGCGACCGTGACCCGCAGGTGCGGTGGCCCCCACCACGCGTTCTGGGCGAGCCGATCCTGCCAACCCCAGCGGTGATGTGAACGTACCGAACGCGGCGGGCGCGGAGGAACAGGACTCCCTTTCCTTTCCTCAAGGGGCAGCACCTCGACGTGTTGCCGACGCCAATGCGTCGTCCAGGTGCGGCGCAACGCTCGACTGGCGACATCGACCCAGCGCATCGAGCCGACGACAACAGGCGTGCGCGTCGCCACCGAAGGGGCAGGCAGGAGACGGCGAACCGCACTGGCGCGACGGGCACGATGGCTTTTGTCCTCTGGTCCCAGGCATTGCTCCCGGAAGGAGCTGGGCTGGCAATCCGTCCGGTAGGCGAGGTAGACCGGCAACTCGCGTGAACGGGGTCTCTTGGCGGACCTCACTCGAAGGGCTGGCTGGCCCAGGCTTTACAGCGTAAGGCCCGTTCTCTTGCAGCACAAAGGCTGTGGCCCCAAAACGCCCCGTTGCTCGCCCCTTCTCGGCCGCTTTTTGCCACGGGCCATACTCCTCAGGGGTGGGTTCTGCTGCCACGACCACGAGGGCTGCTTCTTTGGGGGGCGCCCACTCGAGCTCGCGTTGTGCTCCTGGCTGCAGCGTGTGCCCCAGGGCCAGCCGCAGGTTCCACACCCAGTGGCACACAATCTGCCACAGTTCTTGCCCACACTCACGGTGAGAACACCACCGATCGGGGTTGCCTTCGACGTACAACATCCGCCAGGACCCCCTCGAAGGCGCCACGTCCATGATAGAGTCCAGCACATCCTCGACCAGGAACCGCTCGGCACCAAGCGTGGTCATGAAGAGCTCGTAGACCCACCCATCCAGGCGCTTGCCGACCGTCACGGGCGTGTCTGGTGCCGGGGCCGGGTGGCGGGCCACAATCACGCGAATGCGAGGCAGTTCCTCCTCCAGTGGCAGCCAACCACCGTCAAAGAGTTCAAGGACCACTCCTGTGTTCGTGCTGGTGACATTGGTGGTCGGGGATGGGCCAGCACCTGCTGGATCTGCGGGTGTTCGAGGAGCTGATACCCTCTGCGCCGGGTCACCAGGAGCACGCCTGCCTGGATGATTTGCGCGATCACCGCGGCATCACCTGACTTTCCATCCAGCCGCACCAGGGCCACCGCTGGGGTGAGGTCGAACTGTGCCAGGTAGGCGCCAATCGCCTGAAGCGCCGAAGCCAGTTCACCGCGATAGTCGCCGTTGCCCCGACCGCCGTAGGTGCCGATCCATTGCTGGGTATGCATTTGCAGCACGGTCGTCCGGATGCGGACCACTTCCCCGCGTTTGCGCCCGATGTCACCAGGCGCGCACACCGCATCGAAGCGTCGTCGAGCTGGAGGCCAGGCCGCAGTACATGGGAGCGCTCGTTGCCGCGCGGCCTGGCGGGTGGCATCCACATCAAAGACGATGCAGCGCTGGCCCTGGCGATCCCACAGACCACCAATCTGCTCCACCGTCAGTTGTCTGTGAACGCCTCAGGCTCGGAACAGGCTACGAAAGGCTTCGAGACAGGGGCTATCTACCGCTGAGAGGCAAGCGGCTCAAGCTGGAGCGATGCCGCAGCGTGCGGCGGCCAAAGAGAGCCATAAAGGCTTCCGAGAAGGGTGCCAAGCGCGGAACCGAAACCCGCTAAGGTCCGCTCTCCACTAACGGCGTAGCCCACCAGCAACGCCAGATAATCGAGCGGTGGATACGCGGCCGAAGCGGCCGCGCACCAGAGGAACTTGGTGCGCAATAACATCCAGCAGCCCTTTTGTCGTCAGGTGTTGCGTCAGGATGACGGCTTCGGCAAACCAAGCGGAAACTGAGGGACGGTCAACAGGAGAGGTGTGAATCTCGATAGACGGGTTCGGTATCATACCCCGAGGGACCTCCTGATGAGAGAATCGTGAGTTTCCCACTCAGTAGAGGTCCCTCCTTTCCCCATGTGCAAGGAACTGGCTATCCCGTTGTGCATCGCGTGGGTATCTCTCCTATTTAGATGCGTTAGCCCTGGTGGGGTGACCCGTATTCATTGACACCGATGCGGTCTCCCTGCTATCATCTGACTGATGAATAAAAGATATCTGTTCCCCTCAGGCGGTGTGAAACCGCTTTTGACCGCGTAAGCCCGGCACTTTCGGCTTACGTGGCTGTTTGTGAAGAGTGCCCTCCTCACGCGCAGCGCTGATCGCGTTGGTGCGAGGAGGTGTGTTGCCTTCATCCTGCGATATATCTCAGCCCCGTGTTGATTGGACCGCACCTCGGTTGCCGGGCTCCTTTTCCTTCCCTTCTTGCAGAAATAAGTGGAACGAAAGGATGTTTCATGACCAACACGGAAGTCCTTCCACCACAGCCCGTTTCCCTTTGGCGCAATCGTACCTATCTTTTGCTTTGGCTCGGCCAGGCCGTCTCCGATCTCGGCACGAGTTGCACGCAGTTCGCGTTTCCGCTGCTCATCGTGGGACTGACGCGTTCGATCGCTGCTGCCGGGCTGGCGTATAGCCTGGGACAGCTTCCCTACGTCCTCCTGAGCCTCCCCGCCGGGGCGCTGATGGATCGCTGGCCGCGCAAACGCGTGATGCTTCTCTCTGCCTTCTGCTTGATGGTGTGCGCGGCGTGCATTCCCTTGGCGCTGGACCTTCCCAGCGGACCACTGCGGCTGCTTCTCCTCTACGCCATCGCCTTTGGCCTGGGAGCCAGTTTGCTTTTCTACGATCTGGCCAAATCGGCAGCACTGGCATGGGTCGTGCCAAAGAGCCAGATCACCACAGCAGTCGCACAGAACGAGTTGATCGTTGGCTCCTGCGCGCTGGTCGGACCCGCGCTGGGCGGCTGGCTCATAAGCCTCAGCAGGCTGCTCCCGTTCGTCACCGACGCGCTTTCCTCGCTGATCTTGCTCAGCTCATTGCTCTCCATACGCTCGCCCATGCAAGACAAACGGAGGACGGAGCGTCACCACCTGCTCTTCGAAGTACGCGAGGGACTAACCTGGCTGTGGAAGCATGAGGTCATCCGCTCGATTGTCCTGATTTCCAGCTATATCAACTTCACCATAACAGCCAGCATGCTTCTCGTGCTGGCCATTGTGCAACAGCAGCATATCCCGTCCGCGCTCTATGGCCTGATCGTCGCAGCTGGCGGCGTCGGGAACCTGCTTGGCACAGCGCTCTGCCCGCCTTTGCAGCGGCGCATACGCCTGGGCCGAGCGCTCGGTTGTGCCCTGAGCGTGTTCGTGTTCGTCTTTCCTCTCTATGGCTTCATCACGACGCCGCTGCTGTTGGGAGCCGTCTTCGCGGGCATCGCTCTCTCCGACTCGATCCGTGCTATCTTCATGGACAGTTATCGCTTCGCTGTCGTACCAGATGCCCTGCAAAGCCGCATCAGTAGCGTCAATCGCCTGATCTGGTTCAGCGTCCAAACCCTCGGCTCCTCCGCACTTGGGCTGAGCCTGGAGCACCTGGGCGTGTTGCCGACCGTGGGCATCGTGTGGAGTGGCCTGCTTCTGATAACCGGATGGCTGTTTCTCTCTCGGCACATGCGGCAAGCGACATTCCCACGAGAGTAAATCCCACCATGCTGCGACTGATACTGTGGGAGGCCCAGGATACCTGTAAAAATCTCTCACGATGAGTGGTTTCCACAGGTATCCTGGGCCTCCCACAATCTATGGGTTATTTTCTATTTCAAGAGTGTAAGATGTATCTCTCTGAAATAGCCGTATTTCTTCCAAAGTGACAAGCTCGTTGCGCACCGCGTGGGGAAACCCAGATTCGTGCCTTCTCCAAAAGGAGCGGGACACACAGAGGAGCGCGAGCCGACTATATCGTGGGGGAGAGCGCAGTTTTCACCAAAGAGAGAGGGATCAAGGAAACATCTTACAGAAATACGGCCTGGAGCCACCGTCCCTGCACTGCTTCCGCCTGCTGTCCCAGCGCGGAGCGTGAGCGGACACGGCGGGGTACCCTCCCTGCCAGAAAGACCATACCTCCACCACCTGGACGGGACTCCCAGCCATGCGGTAGACTTGAGATGCCAGCAGGCACACCACCCTCCCTTGCTTCTCCTCACGCTTGGTTTCTGGTGTGCCGCGAAAAAAGGAGGTGCCTGATGATGACGATCCGCTTCCTGTCACGCCGATCAGCCCCTCCACCTCTGATGCTCCTCTAAATAAGCATCTCCCTGCGCTCCTCAAGAGCAGCATTGGCAGAGAGGCGCTGATGACACAAGACAAAACGAGTGACCATTCCTACCTACTCTTGTCGTCGCTCACTATCTCGACGCGGTTCTCCCGGACTGCGCGTGATAAGCGTTTGTATGTGAAGGAGTTGCTCTTGTGATGCGCTTGCCAGATTTTGCCCCCATTCCTCCTGAGGCGTTTGCTGCCCTTGCCAGCGAGCATCATGTGTCGGTCAGCCAGATCACTCCCCTACCAGACATTGGCATCACTAACAAGATTTATCGCTTCGGCGACGCCCTCATTCTGCGTATTCCGCGCCATCACCCGCACATTATCAACCTGGCACGCAAAGAAGCGAGGGTCGTTCCTATCGCACGCGCCGCAGGCGTCCATACCCCGGCGATCCTCCTCTTTGACGACACCTGCGACCTGTTGCCAGTGCCCTATACCCTCTATGAGCGAGCACCAGGGGAAACACTGGGCCTGCTTGATCTGGAGCCTGAAGCTACCCCAAACGTCTGGCGTGCGCTGGGCAGAGACCTGGCACGGCTCCATACCTCCATCACCCCAGCGCTGCTGCCGCCAGAGGAGGTGGGTCAGTGCGATGATCTACGCGCCGCGCCAAGAACACTCGCGGAAGCGGGGCTGTTTACCCGGATGGAGGCGCGATGGCTCGAACGCTTGCTGGACCGACTTGCCCCCTACGCGCTGGTCGACCTTCCGCAGCGCTTTTTACATGGCGACTCTCAATCCACCAATATGATGGTCGAGCCTGGCAGTTTGGAGTATCTGGCGGTGCTCGATTGGGGCAGTTCCGGCTGGGGTGATGTCGCCTGGGATTTCCTTGGTATCCCCTTGCGCGCCGTCCCGTTCATGTTGGAGGGCCATCGGGAGATCTCCCCACTCGATGAGGATGAGACGGCAGAAGCACGCATCCTCTGGCGGCACTTGCAGATTGCCATCTGGCTGATGCAGCGTGACCCACAACCAACCTACTCCTGGGCCGAGCGGCCATTGGCGATGTTTCTCGAGATTATGCGGTTCTTGCTGGAATCCCCCGACCCCCGATGGAGAGCCTACTTGCCTAACAGATAAGGCGCGATGGCGAGCACGCACAAAACAGCCGCACACCCTGGCACTCCCCTCCAAATGTCTGGAGAGAGGCCACCTGCTTATGCAGGCAAAGATGCCGTAGCCTCCAATCCGCCGCCTGCATGCTCTAGCGCGATTGGCATCGTTCTGTGTACCACAGAGGCACGGACCATTAGGGGCGCGCTGAGTTGGCAAACCCTGTGAGAAAGCAGCCAGGACAGGATAATGGTTACAGCCGTCGAAAGGTGCGTGTGCAAGTAAAGTGGAGTGGGGCTGGCGCTTTGCCCGTGCCCATCCTTATCGCGGCTTGCGGAAGGGTTGAACCAAGTGATCCCATGAAGCATGAAACCCTCTTCACCCGATCTTCGCCAACCTGTCCTCGACGCCGTCGATCACGGCACCCCACGCCAGCAGATTGTGGAGGTGCTCGAGGTCGCTTTGTCTACGGTCAAGCGGTAGTCTCTCGCCACGCCGCCAGACGGGCCAGCTGGCCGCCCACCCGATTCCAGGCCGCCCACCCGAAGTATGGCGCTGCCCTGGATGCCGAGCTGCCCACGCCACTGGCCGCCCACGACGACGCCACGCTGGAGCAGCACTGCCCGTTGTGGGCCGATTCCCAGGCGCTGCTGGTCAGCACCGCCTGCCGGAGCCGTGCCCTTGCCCGCTTGGGCTGGACCCGCAAAAAAACCAGCTGGGTGCAACCCCGCGGAGCGCAACGGCACGCGCAGCGTGGCGCGACCGGACTCCGTCTCTCCCAGTCGAGCGCCTGGTCTTTGTCGACGAAGGTGGAGCCCACATCGCCCTCACCCCACTCTACGCTCGCGCTCCTCGTGGGCAGCGGGTCTCTGGGTCCGTGCCTTGCCACCGAGGCAAGCATACGCCCCTGATTGCCGGACTCTCGCTTGAGGGGATGCAGGCGCCCTTCATCCTGGAGGGAGCGGTGAACACGCTGGCCTTTGAAGCCGACGTGGAACAGGTGCTGGCTCCAAGCTTGAAGCCCGGACAGGTGGTGGTGCTCGATAACTTGAGTGCCCACACGAGCGAGCAGGTGCGCCAGGCCATCACCAGGCAGGGGGGCCAGATCCTCTGGCTCCCGACTCACTCCCCTGACCTGACGCCGATCGAAGTGGCCTTCTCCCAGCTGAATGCCTCGCTTCGGGCGCGTGGGGACGCGCCCGCATGACGCCTTGCAAGAGGCGATTGGACGTGGTCTGGAGACGATCACGGCCCAGGATGCCTGTGGCTGGTTTACGCATTGTGGCTCTCCCTCTGACAGACAGCGAACTCAACAGACAAGGTAGCTACATTATGTGGGTCAATACTTCCGAACACCGCGATTAGAGCCTCTAGGCTGTATTTGGTCGGGAGCGTGCGGCAATGAGAACAACCGATTGCTCATGCGGCCAGAAAACTGTACGCTGAAGACGTTTTACGAGGCTCGCCAGTGACGTTTGAGCAGATCCACTTCAGCGAGATGATCTCTGACATGCCCAAGAGCTGGCATCAGACAACGCCACACGGCGGGCTGGTCGGCCAGCCAGGGAACCTCTGCTTGCATTGCTGGTGTCAGGTATTCTGGATGGGCTTGGCAGTGCGCCGGGATGTCTGGTACGTCATCAAACACCAGTTCATAATTGGATGCCAACCACTCCATCAACGCGGCATGGACCGCATCCGCGTACTGTACAACCTCCTCCTTCGTCACTTCGTGGGCCAACCGATCCGCTTCTTCTCGAGTCATCCCAACCCCGATGCCGGGTGTCGCCAAGGCCCCTCTCCCCATCCACTGCGGGCTGCTGATGACTTCTGACACGCCTCGAACCAGCGTGTGCAGCGCCCAATCCTGGGTTCTGGCAACATGCCAAAGATCGAAGCCCGGCAGATTTGTCCCAGGCAAGGGGCGTCTAGTCTATTCCTCCTGGGAAAGGTCATCAGTCATGGCGTGGAAGATCATGTTAATGTTGGCAAATTGGCGTTGCAACAGTTCTGGCGTTTGCATGATGATGGTCTCTTTCTATACCCTTTCGGCAATCCCTTTGGGGCAAACGAAGAAAACCGAGTTTGGTAAACCGTTTCTCGGACCGCACCCCTGCGAATACCGCTAGACAGGGCGCACGAGTACGCGCCCTTTGGTCTGTCCGTTGAGCATGGCGGTCGTCACCTGGGGGATGTCTTCTAAGGTGACTTCACTAGTCAGCAGTTCTTCATTGGGGAGCAGTTCAGGATCAGCAATCAGTGCTTCCCATAATTGTCTTCTGAGTTCCTGGGGACAGGAGGGACAATCAATGCCCAGTACCTGGATGCCGCGCAGAATCAGAGGATAGACCGTTGTCTGAACGGCAGCCTCACCAGCAACCCCAAGCGCGGCAACCGCTCCGCCTTTTTGGGTTGTGCGCATGAGATAGGTGAGGGTTGCCCCTCCCACAGTATCGATGCTCCCTGCCCAGCGCTCCGATTCGAGGGGGCGCCTGCTTTCGGCTGAGACTTCCTCACGGCTCAGTATCTCGCTGGCTCCCAGATGCTGAAGCAACCAGTGCTCCGAAGGGTTGCCGGTGCTGGCAGCCACGCTGTAGCCACGATGAGCCAGGAGGCACACCGCCAGACTGCCTACGCCTCCTGTGGCTCCCGTGACCAGGACCTGCCCACGCTGCGGGGTAAGCCCATGCTGTTCCAACTGATGTAAGGCCAAAGCCGCAGGCATCATACCGCTCAACAGACATGCCCCTTTGACTCCGAGTCTCGGAGGTAAGGGAAAGAGCCACTCGCCAGGCACGCGAGCGTATTCGCTGAAGCCGCCATGCTGGGCGATGCCCATCGTGCGGCCAAAATCCCAGGCGAGCACCTTGGCACCGACGGTAAACCGAGGGTCTGCCGATTCGACAATCGTGCCGGTTAGTTCAAGTCCTGGAATCAGCGGAGAGATCTGGGCGACTCGGCCAGTGGGGCTACAGGCGAGGGCGTCTTTGTAGTTGATGGCAGCATAAGCCACCTGAATCAGGGCTTCACCTGTCGGCAAGTCGTTGGTGGTCAACGATTCAACGCCGAGAGTGAATTTGTCAGCCGTGTGCCGGACCACACAGGCACGGAACATCACAAGATTACTCCTTTCTGGAGATGGAGAGAACAATTTCGCTGTCTGGCACCCTTGTACCTCACCTGCTTAGGACTTGCGCCCATAGACCAGGAATGTGAGATCAGGCAAGAAAGGCTGGGCCGTCACCTCCTGGAAGCCAGCGTTGCGCAGAGCGGCGGCCAGGTCATCCACTGTGTAGGCGTGCGTTTGCGCCGAAGCCGACAGTTGCCCAAACAAGAACAACGCGGCGTTGTGTGGCCCCTGACGATCTCCATGCAAGGCAAGATCATGTAGCAGCAGTTGTCCCCCTGAGGGAAGATAGGCCAGCACACGTACCAGCAGCGCGTGAAGTGTCTCCTGGTCATAACAACTGACGATGTAGGATAGTAAGATCAGGTCGGCGCCTTCCGGCCAGGGATCGGTTCGCAGATCGCCCCTTGCGCAGGTGATGCGGCTCGCCAGTCCTGCTTCCTGGGGCAAAATGAGCGAAGCTGACATGAAGTGCAGAGTAGCTCCCTGATTGCTGAAATCTGTGTTCTCTTATAGTCCTTTTCTCCTCTCTTCTCATCTACTCCCATCGTTCCTCTCTGTGTCCTTCACTTAGCAGAGAAAACTCAGCACAGAAATCTCGTTTCGTGCTGAGTTGCTTGGCGTCATGCTGGACTCTTCTTGCCGCGTTGCGCCGACTCAGCTATAGTGCGAGGCTGACCGCCCCGCGTCCTGCTCCCGGTTTCCTCTGTTTGGCAGCTCGGCGCGCGACGGATCTCCCTTCCGAAAGGAGTCTCATTTTTCTCGATGAAACGTCAGTGGGACATTGAAGACCTGATCGAACACTTCACCCTGAGTTCCGACGACCTGGAGTCTCTCGCCAACAAATCCGGGGCCACCCGCCTGGGCTTTGCAGTACTGCTGAAGTGTTTTCAGTACGAAGGCCGCTTTCTCGGTGGCAAACATGAAGTGCCCCGTGCCATCGTGGATTACGTGGCACATCAACTCAAGCTGGACCCGGCCCTGTGGAGTCAGTACGCCTGGGAGGGCCGCACGAGCGCGGAGCATCGCACCCAGATTCGCACGCTTTTGGAGTTCCACGAAGCGACGGCGGCCGATAGTGACGAAATGAGCGCCTGGCTGGTCGAGCAGGTGCTGGCAACAGACCAGCATCCTGATCATCTCCGAGAACGGGTGCTGACCCGCTTCAAAGCGCTCAAGATTGAGCCACCCACCGCGGACCGGCTGGAGCGGTTGATCCGCTCGGCCTGTGCCACTTTTGAGCAGACGTTGTGTGTCCAGACGAGTCAGCAGCTCGCCAACGCCACCCGCGAGCGGCTGGATGCCCTCCTCGCCCAGAGTCTCCAGGCTGAGGAGGAGGAAGCCGATGATCCCGCAACGCCAGACCTGCCTACGGTTCCTGACCAGATTACCTGGGCGGACCTGAAGACGAACCCCGGTCCGGTCGGGGTCGAGACCATTCAGACGGAACTGGAGAAGCTGCACCTGCTCACGAGCCTGGACCTGCCCCCTCAGCTCTTTGCCAGCGTTTCTGCCCAGGTGCTTGCCCGCTATCGAGAACGCGCGGCGATGGAAACGCTCCATGAACTGCGTCGCCATCCTGACGCCATCCGCTACACGTTGCTTGCCGTCTATGCCGCGCAGCGCCGTCCCGAGATCATCGATATCCTGGTAGAATTGCTGATGCAGCTCGTCCACCGGATTGAAAGCCGCGCCGAGCGCTCTATCGTCAAAACGTTTGTGGCGGAGCTGCGCCGGGTGGACGGCAAGCCCCGCCTGCTCTATCAGTTGGCCCAGGCCGCCCTCGACCATCCCGACCAGACCGTCCGCGCAGGGATCTATCCCGTGGTGAGTGAAACGCAGCTCCACGCGATTGTGAGCGAGTATCAGGCATCGGCAGGCTATCACCAGCAGGTGTCGCTGCGCATGCAAGCCTCCTATCGGCATCATTATCGCCGGGTGATTCCGCAGCTTCTGGCTGCGCTGGAGATTCGCTCCAATAACCGGCTGCATCGGCCGGTGTTGGAGGCCCTCGCGCTGGTCAGACGCTACGCTGCCAGCACCGAGAAATATTATCCCTTCGATGAGGAGGTGCCCTTGGAGGGCGTCGTCAAACCAGGCTGGCGCGACTTCATTCGCGAAAAGGACGCCGATGGGAGGCTAGCGGTCAACCGCCTCAGCTACGAACTCTGCGTGCTGGCGGCCCTCCGCGAGCGCTTGCGCTGTCGGGAACTCTGGGTGGTTGGGGCCAACAAGTACCGCAACCCGGAGGAGGATTTGCCTGCGGATTTTACCGAGCGGCGCGACGACTACTTTGCGCTCCTCAAGCAGCCCCTCCAAGCGGAAGCCTTTGTGGCTCAGCTCCAGCGCCAGATGACGGAGGCACTCACCGCGCTGGATCGCACCCTGCCCAGGAACCCACACGTGCGACTGCTGCCCCACAAGGGCGGCTGGATCAGCCTCTCGCCGCTTGAGCCGCAGGCGATGCCGGTGTATCTGCCGACCCTCAAAGCCGAGCTGGCGCGGCGCTGGCCGAAGACCAGTCTGTTGGATGTGCTGAAAGAAGCCGATCTCCGCATTGGCTTTACCCGTCATTTCAGAAGCGCCGCCACCCGCGAAGCCCTGGACCCCGACACGCTCCGCAAGCGCTTGCTGCTCTGCCTCTATGGGCTGGGCACCAACACGGGCCTGGCGCGCATCAGTGTGGGCGATCATGGGCAAAGCTATCAAGACCTGGTCTACATCCACCGCCGCTACCTGCATCAGGAGGCATTGCAACAGGCGATTGCCGACGTGGCGAATGCCATCTTTCACGCACGGCTGCCCGACATCTGGGGCTAAGGCACCACGACCTGCGCTTCCGACTCCAAGCAGTTTGGTGCCTGGGATCAGAACTTGATGACCGAATGGCACCTGCGCTATGGCGGGCGAGGGGTGATGATCTACTGGCATGTGGAGCGGCATGCGACCTGCATCTATTCACAACTGAAGACCCCTTCCTCCTCAGAAGTGGCCGCCATGATCCAGGGCGTGCTGCGCCATTGCACCGAGATGCAGATTGAGAAGCAATTTGTGGACACACACGGCCAGTCCGAGGTGGCCTTTGGCTTTTGCCATCTCCTGGGCTTCCAGCTCATGCCACGCCTGAAGAATATTGGCGGCCAGAAGCTCTATCGCCCCCAGGCGGGCATGGCGGAAGCCTACCCCAACCTTCAACTCATCTTGACCCGCCCGATCAATTGGGAGCTGATCAAACAACAATACGAGCAGATGATCAAATACGCGACGGCGCTGCGGCTGGGCACCGCCGAGACCGAAGCCATCTTGCGCCGCTTTACGCGCACCGGCTTGCAACACCCCACCTATCAAGCGTTCGCTGAGCTAGGAAAGGTGCTCAAGACGATCTTCCTCTGCCAGTATCTCCAATCGGAGGCGCTGCGCCGCGAGATTCACGAGGGCCTCAATGTCGTGGAGAATTGGAACGGCGCGAACACCTTTATCTTCTACGGCAAGAGTGGGGAGTTTGCCACCAACCGGATCGAAGAACAGCGACTGGCCGCCCTGTCGCTCCACCTGTTGCAAATCTGCCTGGTGTATATCAATACGCTCCTGATCCAGCGGGTGCTGGCCGAGCCAGAGCACCAGCAAGCGATGCAACCAGAAGACTGGCGGGCGCTGACCCCGCTGATCTACCATCACATCACGCCCTATGGCTGGTTCCGCCTGAATCTCCAGAAGCGGCTGCCCATTGAGGAGATGCGCTCCGCGTGAGCCGAAAGCCTCGGGCCAGCGGAGTCGGAGCCTGCGGCCACACGAAGAGCGGCGGCCCTTCTCCCAGCCGAGGGCGATTTTGATACCCAGCCTGGATGCTCCGCCTCGTCAAAGTCGCCCCTTCAAGCGAGGCGGAGAGGGATCCTCCAAGGGAGCATGGGAGCACCTCTGAGCGCTGCACCAGGTGCAGATCTGCCTGGTCTATGTCAACACCCGGCTTTTGCAACGAGTGCTGGAGGAGCCACATCATCGGGAGGCGATGCAGCCAGAAGACTGGCGGGGACTGACGCCGCTCGTGTACAGCCAGGTCAATCCGTATGGCTGGTTTCGCTTGAACCTGGAGGAGCGGCTCCAGATTGACGTACCTCGCTCGGCTTGAACTGCGGAGGGGAGAGGGCCGCTTTTAAGGCTGTATCGACCTAAGCCATCACGAGGTAGCTTCTAGTGAGTTTTCCCTGCTTTGGCATAATTGGTACTGTCGCGCCGCCAGGGGATGATTTGTAGCAAGGGGAGCGGGAAGAGACCTCGCCAACTGAGTGGGTGCCAATTTGGGCTGATCTCGGTGACAGAAAAATCAGTGGGCTGAGAACTATGAAACGCGGCAGCAAGCCGATTCATGTTCCGCTCTTCCCCATTTTTTCTGACACTCCCCACTGCCCATTGCTGCACCCACTCCTCTGGCGGAGCCTCGCGGGAAAGCCGACAGAGTACGAGGTGGTGCTCTGCCGCGAGGTTGTTACAGCATCTGGTCAGCTAAACCCTCAGGAGGGTACTTGCTTCTTGCATTCAGGTGCGTGCGGTTGGGATTAGCGAGTATCCCCCTCCCACTCCATCTGCCATACTTCGAGGGTATGAAATCGCCCTTCTCCCCCACAAGCAAGCAACCTACCATCTGGGCTAAAAGCGACCGATTGGGCTTGATCGGTCGTGCCATGCAAGCCCTGCATAAATTGACCTGTCTCCACATCCCAGAGACACACCGGCCAATTGCTACGGAACATACTGCTCGCAAGCAACTGTCCTGAGGGATGGAAAGCTACCTCCGTCACGGCGTCATCGTAGTTTGTTAACGTGGCCCGTTCTTGGCCGCTCCCTGTGTCCCACAGTTTGATACACTCATCGGCACTCCCACTTGCCAGGAGCGCTCCACGAGGACTCCAGGCCACCGAGAGCACTGAAGCGGTGTGAGCGCGGAGATCCGCAAAAAGCCGCCCTGTCGTTATGTCCCAAACTTTCACGGAAGCATCGTGGCTTCCACTTGCCAGGTGGCGACCATCGGGAGCAAAGGCTACCGACGTCACACCGTCCATATGGCCGATGAGAGTGACTCGCTCTTGTCCAGTGCGGGTTTCCCACACCTGGATTGCTCCTTCCTCATTTCCGCGTGCCAGCAGTGCCCCGTCGGGGCTAAAGGCGACTGATGACCACCCTCCTGCCGGGTCAGCGAACATCTGGAGGATGCTCCTGGTAGAAACCTCCCAGAGGAGAAGGATACCATCGGAACTCCCACTTGCCAGGAGGTGTCCATCAGGGCTAAACGCTACTGCGGTAATGGAGCCAGATTGCCCTGGCAGGGTAGCTTGCCGCTGCCCATTCAGTGGATTCCAGAGCGGAATCACACTATCCTCTCCTGGCGTACTTGCCAACAGGTTCCCTGTAGGGCTAAAAGCAACAGACCAGAGGGGGAGATCCAGCTTCTGAACGTAGAACCACTTTACAGTCAACCGTGCTGCCATCACATTCCTCCCTCCTCTTGCCTGTCAGGTCATTGGCGTCGTCCCAAGTTAGGGAACCGGCACTTCTTCATTCGGTACCCCGAATAATAGCGCCAGCGTCCAGGGAGAAGCATACTCCTCACCTTTATGGCTTCGCTCGTCATAATACCACACATCCCAGACCGGAATGAAAGGAACCCACACGGTCACATGTCCATTATTTTGAAACGTATCGGGTTGAAAGATCCGCGAATTGTCCTTTGCCTCTGGATAGCTTGTGCTTGGATAGTCGTTTGCATCGGGTGGGTACTTGCCTGTGCGTATATCAGTTATAGGAGAGCCTCCAGGATCGAGTCGCACTGCATACCCAGCCCCTATGAGATCTTTCACCTTATAGCGTAAATTTTTCTTCACTTTTCCATCAACTTGTGGAGTGAGGAAAAAGGACAGACCGGAGACGAAATCAACGAAGCGGTTCAGGGCAACCGTTTTTGCCTTTTTTGGGCCTTTGCGGTAGACGTAAACATCCTTATTTGACTCGTCCGTTGCAACAGCAACTGGAGTCGGGAGTGGTTGGGGCTGCGGAGCTGTTGCAGTCGTTGGGGGCGCCGATGTTCCCACACCTATTTGAACGCCTGCTCCTGGTGCTTGCTGCCCTTGGGAACCACGTGCTACCGCCAGTCCGAGGGCCGTAGCAATCGCCTCAATATCGGCAACAATGAGAACCGCTGTAAGGAAAAGCACCCCATTACTTGGACCGCCAACTAAGACCGCTGCAAGCTCTTCATCTTGCTCGAGCTGTTTCGCATACTGGGCTGTGATGATAAAGTGACCAGAAGGATCTGCCGAGTTGATGGGATTGTTGGTGTAGCTATACCGATTCAGCTCCACCGGATTGTTGACGTTCACCTCGGCGGTATCCCGGCTCAAGAAGCGGCCAGTGGACGGGTCGTAGTAGCGTGCCCGTAGGGAGTACAATCCTGTCAGGCTGTCCAACTGCTGGCTGGTGTAGCGATAAGCATTGCTGGTCGTCCCCTGGCTGCTCTGTACATTGCCATAGGCATCATACGAATATTGATCGGTGATCGCTCCGCTGCTGTTGGTCAGGTCACGCACACTACTCTGCCCATCGTCCAGGTAGTAGCTGGTCGTGCCACTCCTGGTCTGGGCCAGCACCTGCCCAGCCCCCAACACATAGCTGGCCTGAATAGTGCCGCTCCCGTCGGCCTCCAAGACCACATCGTCATAGGTGGAGGCCTCATCCCAGAGATAATTGGTCACACTGCTCCCACTGGTCTGCCTCACCCGACGTCCATCGGCATCATAGGTGTAGCTGGCCGAGGTGCCGTTTGGCAGAGTGGCAGTCGCCAGCCGATCAGCCGCATCGTAGCCGTAGGTTGTGATGGTGGTGCCCGCCGTAATCTTGGTAAGGTTCCCGCGCCCATCATAGGTATAGGTTGCCGTGTTCGTGCTGGTCAGTTGATCCAGGGTATTGTAGCTGTATGAGGTCTGCTGCCCATTGATCGTAGCCGTCAGGCGGTTCCCTACCGCATCGTAGGTGTAGCTCCCCTGGGAGAGGACATTCCCACCCTGGTCCTTGCGCGTCTCGTTGGTCAGGCGATAGGCGTTGTCATAAGTCCAGGTAGTCGTCGTGCCGTTGGCCTCAACGACCTTGGTCCGGGTGCCCGTCGGCCCCAAGGTGTAGGTGTAGGAGGCCAGCACCTGGCTGCCCAGCATCTGGGTCACACTGGTCAGCCGATTGAGGCTATCATACGCGGAGGCGGTGCTGACCGTGTTGGGCAGCGTGAGTAGGGTGCGATTGCCCACGTTGTCGTAGGCGTAGTTGGTGGTGCCCACCCCAGTGGTGGAGACACTGCTGAGCCGATTGGCCGCATCATAGGTATAGCTGGTGGTCCCCGCCGCTGTCACCATACTCGCCCGGTTATCAGCCGCATCATAGGTGTAACTGACCGTCAAGCCGCTCGGCACGGTGATGGTGAGCAGCCGGTCCCGATTGTCGTAGGTATAGCTGGTGGTGCCACGCCCATCGACCACGGTCGCCCGCTGGCCGGTGGCGGTGTAGGTGTAATTGACTATGGTGCCGTCGAAGTAGGTGAGTTTCGAGAGTCGGTTCAGCACACCATAGGTGGCCGTGTTGCTCTGCCCATCGGCCAACTGATGGCTGGTTTGGTTGCCCACCGCATCGTAGCCAAAGAGTTCAAACGAGCCATCCGGCCAGGTCTTCTTCGTCAGCCGGTTGAGGGCATCATAGGTAAAGCTCGTCTGATGGTTATTGGCATCGGTGATGGTGAGCAGGTTGCCGTTGGAGTCGTAGGTGTAGCTGGTGGTATGACTCAGCGGGTCGGTCACACTGAGCAACCGCCCAACGGCGTCGTAGCTGTAGCTCGTCACCAGCCCCGCCTGATCGGTGCGAGTCAACACATTCCCCATCCCGTCGAAACTTTGGAGGGTAGTGGTGCCATCGGGGTAGGAAGTTTTGGTCAGCCGCCCGCGCAGGTCGTAGGTGAAGGCGGTGGTGTTCCCATTGGCATCTTTCACACTCGCCTCTTGCCCATCGGCGGTGTAGGTGTAGGTGGTGGCATGCCCCAGCGAGTCGGTGACACTGAGTATCTGGCCCAGCGCATCGTAGGCGGTCGTGGTGCTATGTCCCAACGGGTCGGTCACTTTGGTCTGCCGTCCTGCCGCATCATAGGTGT
>DATBGS010000001.1:0-17080 GCA_036557885.1 Ktedonobacterales bacterium | reverse complement strand
TGCACCGAAGGATGCGCGCCGGTGGCTTTGGCAACAGCGCCCTGGGCAAAGCCCAGAATCGCGGCGCCATCATGGTTGGTAAAGACCCACGCGCCACCTGATGACTTCTCTCCAAAGGTCGTGATATTGATGGAGGTGCCGGTCAGTTTCTCCCAGCCAGCGGTAATCCATTCATAGCCCACATACAAGCGGACAATCAACCAGAACCAGGCCATGCGGGTATCCGCAAAGAGGAACCGCGCGATGGGAGGTTCGGGAATCTGTGTGGCCGCGTTGGGTTTGAGGTTCTTCAAGAGTGCCATTGTCTTGCTCCTTTATGTATGTTCAGATGAATGCGAACGATTTTGATGTTCTTGGGAGTGGTTTGTTTTGTATTCCGCGCCTCCCTTAGTTTTCTTACATCTTGAGAATAACGCGGGCTGGTAACAACGGATGTGATGGCTGGTTACAGAAAAGTAACCAACCACGAAATTGATCATAACGGGGAAAAGTGGGCGATGTTCTTGCCTGACTCTTCTTTATGCCGTAGAATCTTTTAAGCAGGTGAAACAGCAGTGGTAGATTTGCTTACGGCGCTGGGGGACACGGGCGCCTCGGATGTAAAGGAAAACATCGTGATGAGCACAGCTTCGCAACGACGGGGATGTTTGGAAGATATGCAAGCAGCAGGCGGGCAGGAGAAGCCAAAGCCACATGGCCGCGCACCCTGGCCGATACTGCTCCTGGCAGCGCTGGCACTGGCTGGCGCGCTGGCCCTCAACATGGGAGTCGCGCAGGCTCGCCAGGCGCGTCCTGCCGCCAGCACCATCAGCATTCTCTCCGAGACGCAAACCTTTCGCTACCCTTCCACCATGACCTTTACGCTCCAGGCCAACGATAGCAGCGGCAGCATCAGCAGCGCCCACCTGATCATTGAGGTGCCGCCGGAGCAAATTCATCACGACGTCACCGTTCCCGTCAACCAGCCCGGTTCCCAGATCACGCTGAACTACGCCTACGATGCCACCAACGATTACCTGCCGCCCTTCACGCCCATCACCTATCACTGGGTGCTGGGGGATAGCAACCAGCAAAATACCCTGACGGGCGCCAGCAAACAGTTTGACTTTGAGGACACGCGCTTCACCTGGAGCCATCTCAGCCAGAGCAACATCACTGTCTACTGGTACAAGCTGAACAGCACGTTTGGGCAGCAACTGCTCAGCACTGCCGTCAGCGAGGCCACCTCCATTGAGCAAGACCTCCAGGGCACGCTGACCACCCCCATCCGCGTCTTTGCCTACCAATCCAGCGAAGATTTGCGCGAGGGTCTGCCGCCCAGCGCGCCCGACTGGGCCGGTGGCGTGGCGTTAGTAGAGCTGTATCAGGCGCTGATTGTTGTCGGGAATTCCGAAGCCCAGCCGCTCCAGCGCGACCTGCCCCACGAACTGACGCATCTCATCCTCCACGAGGTTGCCGGGCTGGACTGTGGCGGCTGCCCGCTCTGGTTTGATGAGGGCATGGCGGTGTACCATCAGATTTATCACGAGCCAGATATGCAAGCGCTTTTTGACCAGACCGTGCGCAACAACCGGCTGCTCCTGTTCAACACCCTGACCCAGCGCTTCCCCAGCGACTCTACGCTGGCGGAACTGGCCTACGCGCAAAGCTGGAACTTCCTCAAGTACCTCTACCAGCAATTTGGGGAACCGAAGATTGCCAGGCTGGTCAACAGCCTGCCTAAAACTGATTTTGACAAGGCGTTTTCAACGACCTTTGGCAACGACGTAGCCCACCTGGAGAGCCAGTGGCATGTCAGCCTGAGGCTGCCACCCACGCTTGATAATTCACCCAATGCCACTGCCGGAACAGAAGGCGGCAATCAGAATCCGGCCCCCGTCTCCACGCCAGGCAACAGCGATCAACTCCTGGCAGTGGTTGTCCTGCTCGCCACACTCGTGCTCATGGGAATGCTGGGAGGCGGCTACCTCTGGTGGCGCAGGCGCCAGGCGCCCGCGCTCGTTCCAGGTGGCGCCCCGATGCCCTACGGCCCCGCTCCCCAGGCGCCAGGGCTGGCGCCTCCGATGGCGCCGCCGTCTGGAATCCAGCCTGGCCCCCAGAATATCTGGCCGCAAGGCGGCGTGGCCCCAGGCGCCCCTGGCATTCAACCAGCCGCGCCAGAGCGCCTGATACAAACGCGCCAGGAAATTGTGGCGCTCATGACCAGCGAAAAACGCCTGGAGGCGCAGCAGGCGCAGCTTCAGAGCCAACTGGCGCGCTGCGCAGAACAGGAACGCGGCGCCTTGGCCGCTCAGCGCAGCGACCTCCTCGCGCTGGCTCAGAGGCAGCGCCAGCAGCTTGAGGGTCAGCTAGCCAGTCTTCAGCAGCAGTTGAGCCAGGTCCGGCTTCAGAAGCAGCAGCAGCTTCAGATGGAGCGGCAGCTTGCTGCTTCCAGCCAGACATCCGGCTGGCCCGGCGCAAACGCGCCCGTTGGTACTGGCTTCACTGGTGCTGGTTGGGCGGCTCCAGGCAGGCCCCAGGACGGCCCCCGGCGCCAGATCCCACAGGAATAGGCGTTGGCTTGTGCCCCGAACTAGACATACTGGTGCATTTCTCCTGCCTCGCTCGTTACATAGAACGGAAACATCGAAGAGAAGGAGCGAAGCAGAAATCATGTATGGTAGCAGACCAGCCTGGAAGGACCAGCCCCTGCTGAGGCGCGTTGTTCAGGGGATGGGGGCTGGCGGAATCTTTCTGGCTCTCTGGTTGTTGGGCAGCACAGCACAGGCTGCCCCTCCCGCGACCTCCAGCGACGCGGTAACGCTCACCTTTACGGCCACCATCCAGTCGGGCACGGTTCCCAGCGATGTCCTCTTCTGGCTGTGCGCCGACCCGCAGGCCGATGGGACCGGCTGCTTTGAGATGTCCAGCCAGCCAGACGGCTCCTACCTCTATCAGCTTGCCACAGCAACAGGCATCACCTACCATCAACTGGAAATTGCCTGGACACGCGGCCGCCGGGCTGGCGTCACCGCCACGCCCTCCGCATCCCCCAACCCCACCGCGCAACCCTCGGCAGCGCCTCTTCCGGCGCTGCCGCTGCATACACTCTGTCCCTATCCAACACTTACCGTCTCTGGCGCAAAGTCTTTCACCTGTCAGGTGGACGCCACCATCTTTACCGCTACGCCCACGCCTGGGACGGAGGTGCCTACCTCAACCAGCGACCCCAGCACCCCACCTCAGCCCTCCGTTGATCGGGATACCGCCACGCTCATTACCGGCCTCCAGGTAATCATCGGGGTTGGGCTGGTGCTGCTTGTGATTTTGCTGCCCATCTTGATCTGGCAGCGCGTGACAAAACGGCGGAGGTGATCGGCATGGTGGCCGAAAAACCCTTTCGGTTGCAGCCATATGATATGCTGAGGTAAGAGCGCCCCACCCAGAGGCTTTTTTGAGGTGGCTATTTAGAGAAACAGAGGCGAGCGCGCATGTCTGAAGGTCAAGGGAATACCTCCTCGCGTTGGGGCCAGCCTGAGCAGGAGCAAGCCACAAAAGCTCCGTCAAGCAAGACACGACCACTCTGGGGAACACCTCCAACAGCATCTCCTGAAGAGACACAGCACGCGCCTCCTTCATCTGCGCGCCCAGAAGGGTCGCGTTGGGGGGCTAACCCACCTCCAGCCCAGGAGCAGCAGCCAATCCAGCCGCTGTCAACAGCCACACCAACAGACCAGCCACCTGTGCCCACCGGCACGGAGAACACAAACCAGGCACAGGCACCCCAAAAGCACACAAAGGAGACGCCACAGGGAGAACCACAACCTCCAGCACACGCGCAGGACGCGCCAGTTTTCCCCGTCCCGCCCACCCCCGCGCCGACGGCGCTGCCGCTGCCACGCCCACTTCCCGCAGAGCACAATGACGCCGAGCGCCGACAGCGCAGCAGCGCCTGGCTAAAACAACTCGATGACGCGACCCAGCAACCGGCTCGCCCCATCAGCCGCTCTCGCCCCATCAGCCGCACCCGTCCTCTCAAATCGCGCCGCAAAAAACTGTTCACCTTCGTCCTTGTCCCGCTAAGCATTCTTCTGGTGCTGGCTGCCCTGCTGGTCAGCATCCCTGGTTTGCAAGAGCGCGCACTGGGGCTGCTCACCGGGTCAGCCGCCGCTACCGCTTCCCCACAAGGGGCTTTGATTGCGCAAAGCAACGTAGCGGGTTCTGTGCTCCGCCTGAACAACCTGACGTATCCATTGAGCACACAGGTGAACGGCGGTTGGAGCGTGACCGTCCCCCACCTGAACAGCGGCACCTACTCGCTGACCATCTCGGCCCCCAACTATGCGCCTGCCAGCGGGCGGGTGGGCATTCTGCCATCTCTGTCAACCGCTGTTAGAGCATTCCTGACGCTGGATAAAAGCGTCTACACCAGCCTGCTTCCTCCTGCTAACAACCTCATCCCAGGACAGGCCCTGGCCGCAACCATCCCAACTGGTGCCCAATATCTGGTAGATCAGACAGCCGCGCAAGCGCTCAAGGTCAGCATTGGCTACCGCGTGCTCAGTCTGGTAGATACCCCCGATCCTTCGGTTCTGATGGTAGGAGACATCGGCTCCCCAGCGCCCAAGACCTTGCTAAGCGGAGTGGTCGTGCCGGTGGCTGTCTTTACCGATGCCACCACTGGCGCGGTGGTGGATGAAACCCACCCGAATGCGCTCTCGCCCGATCACTTTTTGTTGGCGCTTACCGTTGGATTTGATAGCTCAAACAAGGCCAGTTTCGCTCTGGCAACGCCTGACGTGCTGAAAGCTACCACTCCCTCAGATACTGCCGTGACCGTTCCTGGCGGTATCTCGGCGGATCCCGCCTTGCTCTTTGTGCTGGTTGGCCTCTCTCAAGTGCAGGGCATCACAGCCAACGACTTTACCTGCTTTGGCCTGCTGGATGCAGCCACCGTATCAGGAAATCAGCCAAGCCCGGAAGACGGCTTCCTGTTTGGTGTTGATGGAGGAGCAGCCCACTATTTCTTTCGTTGGGGCCAGGTCTGGACCACCAACGCTGCCGCCCATACGCTGACGCCCGGCCTGCCAGAGGCGAATCAAGACACCCTGGTGCAGGCGCAAACAATCCTTGACGCGGCAAGCCTGGGGCAGGCGACCGGTTGTAAGTGAGAGCGATTCCCAAGGAGAAGAGTTATGCAACTACGGCCATCACGCAAAAAGATTGGGGTACGTCTGCTGATCTGCGCCGCCATCGCCGGGCTGGGCGCCTGGTTTACCATCGCCACCGACTCGCTGCCTGCCTTGCTGGGATTGGTCATGGCGATCTTCTTTGGCCTCTCCCTGCTCTATCTGCTGGCGGAATTCATTCACCCCATTGAATGGTGGGAATTGACCCCCGAAGGCATCACCTCGCACGCGCTGGGCAAGCCGCTCACGACGCGCTGGGATGATCTGGAGGAGATTGCCCTCTGGCGCTATGGCCGCCTGGGGCAGAAGCGGGTCTATCTCAAAACACGCTCCGGGCGCCTGCGCGAGGCGCGCGAGCCGATGTTTGCGCGCAAAGTCAGAACGCAGTCCGGCTATCACGCCATCATCACCGCCAGCCAGTTTTCTATCACGGCTGACGAGTTCTTCCACCTGCTCCAGCGCTACTGGAAGGACGAAGGCGCCCGTGCCCGGCTCGCGTCGGGAGAGTCTTCCGCACGTCTTGCGCCCAGTCCTCAGGAGTAAGCATCAAAAAAATATAAAAAAATTGGCGAAAATAAAAAATTGCTTCATCAAAGGCTGGCTTTCCCTGGCGGTATTCGCTACACTCCTTATGTACGGTGAGGCCATCAGGAAGAAACGCGCAGGGAAGCAGCCGGACAGGGAGAGTCGGCAGAGGAAGGAATCACCTCCTCGCAGGGATTGCAGCTATTTCTCACCAGAACGGCAGGAGCGCCGCCCGATCGGGCGGCGCTCCTGCCGTCTACTTGTACTACGAAAGAAATCCAGAACGACTTATCCGCGTAGGCGCTCCAACACCTGCGGATGGCGCAGTTTTGCCAGCGCGCCCGCCTCAATCTGGCGCACCCGCTCGCGCGTAATGCCAAGCTGCCGCCCGACCTGTTCCAATGGATAGGTATGGCCGCTGCCGCCCAGACCAAAGCGCAGTTCCAGCACCAGTTGCTCACGCGGGGTGAGCACATCCTCCAGAACTTCGCGCACCTCTTCCTTCATGGTGTGCATGGCCGCCGCATCTTCAGGCGATTGTGAGGTGTCATCGGCCAGGACATCGCCCAACTCCTGCTCCTCGTCCTCGCCTACCGGCAATTCCAGCGAGATCGGCGTGCCGGGCGCCGCCTCCAACTCGTGCAGGCGCTCCACCTCCAGACCCACTGCATCCGCCAGTTCCTGCTCGGAAGGCTCGCGGCCCATCTCCTGAATTAAACGCTGGCGCTCGCGCCGCACGCGGTTCAGCGCGGTGTTCACGTAGACGGGCAGCCGAATCGCGCGGCCCTTATCGGCCACCGCCCGGCTAATCGCCTGACGAATCCACCACGTGGCATGCGTGCTGAAACGATGGCCGCGCCGCCAGTCATAGCGCTGCACCGCCCGCATCAGGCCGATGTTGCCTTCCTGAATCAGATCAAGCAGCGTCAGCCCGCGCCCCACATAGCGCTTGGCGATGCTAACCACCAGACGCAGATTTGCCAGCACAAACTCTTGCATGGCGCTCTTGTCGCCAGCTTCAATCCGCTTCGCCAGATCAATTTCCTGTTGATGGCTGAGCATGCGCACACGCCCAATCTCGCGCAGATAGGCGGTGATGGTATCTACCTCAGTCGCCTCGCCGCGCTCAGCAGCGTGGGCAATTTGCTCCACCCGGCGCAACCGCTCCGGCTCGACATCATCCATGTCGGGCAGGTCGTTCAGCGGCTCGCTCTCTCTTTCAAGGTCTTCCAGATGGTGTTCGATGTCGGTATCCTCACGGGCACGTGTCTCATCCTCCTCGTCATCAACGATGTCAATATCGTCGGCGAGGAGTTGATCCACGGCTTCATCGAGGTCCTCTAGCTCTGCAACAGGCCGCTCAGAGGCGCTCATTTCCTCTGGCAACCCCGCGTGTACCTGTGGGTCGTAATGACGGGTGCGCTTCAGCGCTGCCTCCAACTCATCACGGCGCACAAAGCCGCGCTGCCGTCCTTGCTCCAGTAACTCTTGCAGCGTGGGGACCTTTTCTTGCTCATTCATACGATCCACTTTATTTCCCCTATATGGAGAGGCTTCGGCCCAAAGCTGAACCCTCTTGCGTCGCTCACCTACCACGAACGCGCCCCTCGGACAAAACAGGGCCGTTCTCCATTGCCTGGATACGCGGCCTGGCACGTCTTACGGCCCGTCTGAGGGTTTTCTGCCTGATCTATGTCACTTCACGAAGAGTAAAGAGTCCCCTCGTGAAAGTAGCTCTACAATGCAATGCCTTCATCATATTATTGCGCTTGCGGCGCAGTTTTGACAAGACCTTCCCTTTTGTTGCCACCCCAAATGGGCTAGCGCAGCGACAAAAGTACCACAATTTTCTTCGAGTAGTCGCACAAAAAATGCCATGCCCTCCCGCCTCCACACAGCCCTGGGCAAATGTGCCCGGCGAATATATACTAAGAAACATACTACAGGTTTTACATACCCCGAAACATCATACGTAGTAATAAAAGGTTCTTGTTGTAGTGCGTCGTTTCCACTAAGCTGCTTAAAAGTGATTTCCCATGATGATTTTCACTGCTTTTGGCATATTTGCTCAGGTGGCCGGGGCCGAAAAAAGTTTTTCACTCGTTGACCTGGAGCTTGCCGGATTGCTTGATCTGGTTGGACTCACCATTGCCATCTGGACGCTCTGGTCATCGCTCTGGCTGCCCCTTGGAGGGAACCTGCTGCGTGCCTTTCGGCTCATCTCGCTGGGCGCCCTGGCGTTTGCCCTTTCCCACCTGATGGACACGTTGATTCAAAACCTGCAACTCACCAATCTAGAAACCGCAACATTGATCCATCACGGCACCGTGCTGACCGCCATGCTCTTCTTTGTGCCTGGCCTGGCAAGCCTGGCCGACGCGCTGCCCGATTTTGCTGCTCCGTTTCCCACCAACCCCCAGCTCCGCCTCTGGCCTTTTGCCGTTGGCCTCGCCCTGACCGTTGGCGCGCTCAGCTTCATCCTCTATGGATTCAGCTTCGAAGCCGAGTTCTGGGCCTTTGTTGGCCTGGATGGGAGCCTCGTCCTCCTTTCAGGTGTCTGCGTCTTCCTGGTCTTGCGCGCACGGTTGGGCGGGCCTATCGGGTCTTCGCTCTGGTTCGCGCTCCTGGGACTCTTAATTTTCAGCCTGGCCCACCCGCTGCAAGCCTGGCTGTACGAACAGGAGACTTACACCCCTGGGACACTGGGGGTGCTGCATCGGGCGGTAGTTATTCCCGCCTTTTGCCTCTTTGCCATCAGCATCACCAACCTGGGCCAAAAATTGAGCCGCAGCAAAGCACTCTGATCAACAAGCGTGCCCACAAGACAGACAAATCACCTCGCCACCCCTGAATTTCAGGAGTGGTTGAGAGGATTTGGGGTAGTATCTTTTCGTCCCGCCACTATTCTCTATACGAACAACCCCCCAAAAATGTTACATACCCCATAGTGGTATCCACCCTCCCTCAATGCTGCGCCCCAAGCGGCTCGGCATGCACCACCGCGTCCATGACCTGCGGCACCTGCCGATGTAGTTCTGTGCTCACCTGGTGGGCCACCTCGTGCGCCTGCTGGATAGAAAGCGTCGGGTCCAGGCTGATAGACATATCCAACAGCACCCGATTTCCAGAGACACGCGCCCGCACCTCGCGCACTGCGCGCACCTCCGGGGTAGCCGTTGCCACCTCGATGATGCGGTCCATCACCGCTTTGGGCGGCGCTTTATCCAGCAGAATGCCAGTGGTGCGCACGCCGCTGCGAAAAGCCGTGTAGCTGATGACCAGCGCCACGACAATCGCGGCAATCGGGTCGGCAATCTTGACGCCAAAACGGGCAAAAACCAGGCCAACAATGACGGCAATCGCGCCCCACATATCCGAAAGAAAATGAAACGAATCCGCCTCCAGCGCCACGCTTCCGCCGCCTTCGCCCGCCGCCTTGTCCAGATAGCGGCTCGTCGCCAGATCAATCACCACCGACCCACCCATCACGGCAAAGGTCCACCATTCGGCGGTTACATCCTTGTAGCTGCCATCCAGAATGCGCAGAATAGACTCATAAATCAGGATGCCACTGGCAACGCCGATGATCAGCATTTGCAGCAGGCTGCTCAGATTCTCATAGCGCGCGTGCCCAAAGGCGTGCGCGGCATCTGGCGGCTGCTCGGCGCGGCGAATGCCCCAGACGGCCAGAATGCTGGCGGTGAGATCGGTGAGTGAATGCACCGCCTCAGCAATCAAACCGATGCTGCCCGCCACGAAGCCCACGCCGCCCTTGATGAGAATCAAAAACAGATTCACCGCCACCGAGACAAATGCTGCCCGAATCTTGCCTGGTGACCCTGGTTTTTCTGGTCTGCGCTCCTCCAGAGGGCGGATGACCGTTTCTGCCATGCCCGACCGTCCTTTACCAGACCGGCCTTCCGGCCAGCCGCGCACTCATCACGAACAAAGCATGCAAAAAATGGGCCATTAAATGACGAATTTGCCATCTTTGCTAAAAAGCTGCCCATCCACCCACACTTCGCCCCCAGTGCGCAGATCGCAGATCATGTCCCAGTGCAGCGCCGACTGGTTTTTGGCGCCGGTATCGGGGTAGCCAGCGCCCAGCGCCATATGAATCGTGCCGCCCAGCTTCTCATCAAAGAGAATGTTCTTAATCCCCTTGGTAATGCCGGAATTGTTGCCAAAGGCAAACTCGCCCAGCCGCCGCGCGCCCTCATCCATACCCAGCATCTTCTCCAAAAGCTCCTGGCCCTGCTCCGCTGTCGCCTCCACCACGCGCCCCTGCTCAAAGCGCAGCCGAATGCCCTGCACAACGCGCCCCTGGAACGTGGCGGGAATGCCAAAGTACACATGGCCGTTGACGGCATCTTCCACCGGGCCGGTGAAGAACTCACCATCGGGGAAGTTCTTTTGCCCATCGGCATTGATAAAGATGCGGTCTTTGATCGAGACCGTCAGGTCCGTTTCTTTGGCGACCACCCGCACCTGCTCTTTGCCCTTCAGCCAGTCCACCAGGCGCTGCTGCTCTTTGCCCAGCGCCTTCCAGCGCGCCACCGGGTCATCATCGTTGAGAAAGCAGGCGCCATAGACAAATTCGGTAAATTCGTCCAGCGACATCTCAGCGTCCTGCGCGTAGGCGTTCGTCGGATAGAGCGTAACACTCCACTTCAGCGCGCCAGTGGATTGCCGCTCCATAAACGTACCTTGCAGGTGCCGCCGCGCCTGGGCTGCCATCGCTTGCTTTGCCGGGTCCGCGTTGGAGAGCGCCCGCGTATTGACCGACGCGCCAATCGCCAGCGTCGCGTCAAACTCCTGCGTGATCATCGCTTCTATTGGCGAGACATAGCGCAACTGTTCTTCATTGGCCTCTTTGAAGAAAATCTCCTGCAAGCCAGGCAGCGCCAGATTCACATGGGGATGCGCTCCCACGCGCAGCGCCTCGCGGTAGACCTCTTGTATTAACGGCGCGGCTGCCGGGGCGCTGTTGATCATAAACTTGTCGCCAGCCGAGACGCCAACCGAATAGCGCACCAGCACCTCGGCCCAACGTCGCAAACGTGGATCAGCCATTGTTACGCTCCAATCATCAGCTTTCCATCCTTGAGGAACAACTCATCGTCTACCCACACTTCGCCGCCACCGGCAGCAGGCCGCAGGTCACAGACCAAATCCCAGTGCAGCGCGGATTTGTTCAGCCCGCCCGTCTCCGGGTAGCTGTCGCCCAGGGCCATGTGAATCGTGCCGCCGATCTTCTCGTCGAAGAGTGTATTGCAAATGCCGCGCGTAATGCCAAAGTTGTTGCCAACGGCAAACTCGCCCACGCGCCGCGCGCCCGCGTCTATATTGAGCATCTTCTCCAGAAACTCTTGCCCCTGGACGGCCCGCGCCTCAACGACTTCGCCTTTATGAAAGCGCAAGGTCACATCCTGAACGACGCGCCCGCTGATGGAGGAGGGAATCGTATAGCGAATGGTGCCCTCAACCGATTCCTCCACTGGCCCAGTGAAAAACTCGCCGCTGGGGAAGTTGCGCTTGCCGTCGCTGTTGATGAACGTGCGCCCGGCAATCGAAAGCGTCAGATCAGTATCGCGGCCCACGACGCGCACGCGCTCTTTACCCTTCAGCCAGTCCACGTAGCGCTGCTGGCGGTGGCCCAGGTCGCGCCAGCGTTCGGCGGTGTTGTCGTCGTTCAGAAAGCACGCCTCAAAGACAAACTCGGTGAAATCAGCCAGGGACATCTCGGCGTTTTGCGCCGATGCCTGCGTGGGGTAGAGCGTGCCGCACCACTTGAACTTGCCTTCCTGCTCGCGCTCGCGGTAGCGCCTCGCCGCTGGCCCGCCCGAACGCTGGAACAACGCCTGGCGCGCGGGGTCCACATTTGCCAGGGCGCGCACGTTGGCCTCGCTGCTGATGCGCAAGCGCGCGTCCAGCGTTTCCGCCAGCGCCTCATCCACCGGCGAAACATAGGTGAGTTGCTCGTCCGATGCCTCTTTGAGGAAGACTTCCGTGAGTTCTGGCAGCGAGAGGCGCACCAGTGGATGGCCGCCCGCGCGCAAGACGGCGCGATAGACCTCCTCTACCAGCGGCCCGGCAAGCGGCGTGGCATAAATGCCAACCGTCTCGCCCGGCTTCACATACAGGCAGTAGTTGGTGAGCGTTTCCGCCCAGCGGCGAATGCGGGGGTCAGGCATGGGTACTCCTATCTGTTTTCTCTACTTTTCTATTGCTTCAGAGTGCTTGTTCGCTGCAAAGAATTTACAGAATTTACAGAGTTTACGGTTACGCGCCGGAAGACCAGATATGGATGGTGTAGGGCATGCACAGAAGATAGCAAAGCAGTAGCAATGTCGTCAAGCGGACGGGAGAGGCACCAGAGGCACAGCCCTGGTACTTTCTTACACGCCCCTTTACAACACGCCTGCGCGCTTGTACGATGAGCGCGCCAACTGATTGTTTGGCGCTCCATCTCTACGCATTGGAGGGTAGCATGCTGCGTGCGTCACTGCGGACCCGTTTCCTCCTCGTACTCTCGTGCCTCATTGTGGCTTGTTTTGCCTGGTTATTTACTTCGCTGCTGCGTGTCTCGGCCTCGCATGGGAGCAGCGGCGCGTTTACGACGCAGACCGTGCTTGGCGCCCCAGCCGGGGACGATTGGGAACCGGCTATCACGGCTGACCGTTTTGGGCATGTCTATGTGCTCTATAAGGATGTGGCTGATGTCAGCGGCTCGCTCTGCAACTCCTGCGCTGAGCATGTGGTGCTGCAAATCTCCAATGATCGCGGCAAGACCTGGGGCGCACCTAAAGCGATTGACCCGGAGCAGGTCAAGGGCGGCCAGTACGATTCGCAGATTGTGGTTGACCCGGTGGACGGGAAGACGGTGTGGGCTTCGTTCTTACAAAACGGCAAATCCTCCATTGCGGTCATGAAGTCCACCGATTTTGGCGTCACCTGGAGCGGGCCAACCATCGTTGAGAATCTGCAACGCGCCACCGATAAGGACGAGTTGGCGGTGCGCGGCTCAACTATCGCGGTAGCTTACAACGCGGTGCAGAAGATCTATGCCTCGGTTTCTCACGATGGCGGCCAGACCTGGAACACGTCTCTCATCAACGATGGCAGCACCCAGCAAGGTTGGTCGCTGGGCGGCGGCGCGGGGATTGACTCGCAGGGCAATATCTATTTTGCCTTTGATGGCTATACCCAGAACGGCGGAGCGAAGGGGCCGGTCAATCTCTTCATGACTGAATCGCGCGATGGCGGGCAGACCTGGGCGTTGACTCCCCTGGCGGTCAGTGGAGCACCCTTTCCCTGCCCAAGCTGCGGCAAGCTCTTTGCCTTCCTGGGCGCGGCGGTTTCGATGGCAATTGGCAGCGATGATACCGTGTATGTCATGTACAATTCGACGATAGACCAGACGGACTACGCGCCCGAACGTATCTTCTTCCAAAAGTCTACCAATCATGGCGCCAGCTATTCCGCGCGCCAGGATATTTCTCTGGCGGCGTCTGGCGTTGAACATGCCTTCCCCGCCGTGACGACGGGCGCCAGCGCCGGGGATGTGCGCATTGGCTGGATGGATACGCGGGCGGGCAACTGGAATCTGTTTTACCGCACCAGCGCTAACGGTGGCTCGTCCTGGAGCGCTGAAACGCAAATATCGAGCTATGTCCCTGGCTATTACTACCTGTCATCCACCGGCTATCAACTGCCCTATGGCGACTACTTCCAGATGGCCGTTGATAACCAGGGGCATACCCAGATTGCCTGGGGCGAAGGCAGCGGCGCAGGGCCAGGCAATATCTGGACAGCGCATAATTAGTGCTGGGCTAGCCGGCGCTCGCGCTGCGCCTTGAAGAAGGCCAGCAGCGCGTCGGTGCCAAGCGTGTTGGGCACATCCTCTGGCCCCAGCCAGCCCTTGCGCGCCATGTTGACGCCAAAGCGCATCTCCTCGATGCCCGCCGTTGCGTGGGCATCGGGGCAAATGGGGATTTTAATGCCGTGCTCTTTGGCGCGGCGCAGCAGGCGCCAATCCAGGTCCAGGCGCAGCGGGCTGGCGTTAATCTCAATGCACACGCCAAGCTCGCCCGCGCGATCAATCACGGCCTCCAGGTCCAGCGCGTACCCATCTCGGCTGAGCAGGATGCGCCCGGTGGGGTGGCCCAGGATGCTGGTATACGGGTTTTCCAGCGCGTGGAGCACGCGCTTTGTCTGCTCCTCTGGCGGCAGGTTAAAGAGGCTGTGGACAGAGACAACGACAAAATCAAAACGCGCCAGCACATCATCGCTGTAATCCAGCGAGCCATCGCGCAGGATGTCGCATTCGGTGCCCTTGAGGATGCGAAAGCGCCCGGCAAATTCATCGTTGAGCGCGTCAATCTCTTCCTGCTGGCGCTTCACCGCATCTTCGTTCAGGCCGCCCGCGTAGGCCGCGTACTTACTGTGGTCGCAGAGGCCAATGTATTCATAGCCCAGCGCCATTGACGCCTCAGCCATCTGGCGAATAGTCGCCTGCCCATCGCTCCAGTTGCTGTGGCAGTGCAGCGGCCCGCGCAGATCGCTCAGTTCCAGCAAGCGCTGCGGCAGCTTATGCGCCAGCGCTGCCTGAATCTCGCCGCGATCTTCGCGCAGTTCCGGCGGCACATACTCCATGCCCAACGTGGCATAAAACTCCGTCTCGTCCTTCACTGGCAGCAGCGTCTCGCCCCGGAACAGCCCCCACTCGCTCACTTTCATCCCGCGATCTAGCGCGTAGCCGCGCAAGGCGACGTTATGCTCTTTGGAGCCGGTGAAGTGATGCAGCATCGTGGGGTAAATGTCGTCGGTGCAGAGCCGCAGGTCCATTGCAATGCCCTGCGCGGTGACGACGCTGGACTTCGTATCGCCCTTGCCCGTCACGGCCACAATGCCTGGCTGCGTCGTAAAGACATCCATGATGGCCTCGCGCTGGCTGTTATCGGTCACGCTGCCAACAATATCAATATCGTGGACAATCTCTTTACGCCTGCGCAGGCTGCCCGCAATGGAGATACGCTTGATGCCCGGCAGCGTCTTCAGCACGTCTACCACGCGCTCAGCTTCGGCTTCGGCAACAGGATAGAGCGTCTGGCCCTGGTATTGCGTCAGGAACGAGATGCCGCGCAAGATGTTGTCTTGCGTCTTGGTGCCAAAGCCCGGCAGCTTGGCAATCTTGTTGTCCTTGCACGCCTGCTCCAGATCGGCAATCGTGGAGATATTCAGCGCCTCGTAAATCGCTTTGATCTTCTTTGGCCCCAGCCCCGGAATGCGCAGCATAGCCCGCAAGCCTTCGGGGATGCGCGCCTTCAGGTCTTCGTAAAAGATCAGCCGCCCCGTCGTGACCAGTTCGTTGATGTTTTGCACCATCGTTGGCCCCAGGCCGGGCGTTTTGGCAAGCTGGTTCGCGCGCACCAGCGTTTCCAGGTCGCCATCCATCGCCCCGACGACCCGCGCGGCGTTTTGATAGGCCCGCGACTTAAACGGATTTTCGCCCTTGATTTCGAGCAGGCTGGCAATCTCATCAAATATCGCGGCGACAACGGCTTTTTCCACGTTGGCCCTCCAAGCGGTATCTTCAGCATGAGTACACTAGAGAGTTGTTCTGTATTAGAACTGGTGTTCTGATAGCCTATTTTCGCATGCCAGGAACGGCGGCGTCAAGCGACAGCACCACCCCTGCCGGTTGGAAAACCGGCGGTACGCCCCGCCCTTCAATCCTGGGACACATCAAACGCCTCTGGCGGACGCGGCGTCAGCTCAAACGGGTTGCGCCCTTTAATCTCACGTTGCAGGCCGCGCTTGCAATCAAAATGAATAAAGAGCCAGCCCACCAGTGCTTCCGAGATAAAGATGCCATCCCAGGGGGCATCCAGATCACGGTTGCGCAGCGGCTCTTTGCAGACAAAGCACTGCACCAACCCGGCATCTACCGCGCGCGTGGCCCAACGCAGCAAAAAGAGATGATAATCGTTCAAGGTCATCTCGCTGAGCCGCTTTTCGGGGTAGCCCAGCGCGTCCGGGTTGGGCAGAGAGCGCACGTCGTCTTCGCGGGCGCTCAGCAGCACCAGCGGCGGGCGCACAATCTCCACGATATGTTCCGCGTCCTCCGCCTCCACCTGGGTTCGCAGCAAATGTTCTTTATCGCACCACGCCAGCAGCGCTTCATCTACTGGCAGGATTTCTGAGTTTTGCTCCATACAATGTAGTGTAGCACAGGCAGTGCTCCCGCGCTTCCCGGCAGGGACGCCGGGGGTACCCCTCAAAGCAGGGGCACCCTCAGGCAGAAGGGCACGGCGGCAAGCTCGTAGCCCCGGCGTCCCCCTGCCCTGCTGTCTTAGGGTGCCGGGCCGTCTCCCGCGCTAGACCAGCACCGCAGGCGTCCCTCCCGCGTCCCCTTCGTCTCCCTCTGGCGGCGGCTGCGGCTGGGTGGGCGGGTCGGTCAGGTCATCCATCCCCAACCGCAGCGGAGGCGGCTCCCGATGATGCAGCGCCTCATCCAACAGCAGCAATGCTACAAACTCCGCCTCTCTGTCGGTGTGAATGGCGGGTCGCAGCAGCTCATACACATCTGGCGGCAAGCGCACCCCCGTGCCCAGCCGCTCCAGCCACCCCTCAGCTAACACCCCCTTGAGCTGCTCGCGCATCCACCAGCCCCCTCCGGTGCGGCTGGACATCGCCTGCATCGCCTGATACAGGCACCTCACCGCGCTGGCAAAGGCGGCATGGCACTGCTCCTCCAGGTCCGTGTTTGCGGCGCGTCGTGCTCGCCGCGCCGCCAGCCCCAGCTTGATCGCCCAGGTCAGGTCATGCGCAAAGGTGATGCGCAGCGAGAGCCGCCCCATCGAACGAAAATCTCCCGCCTCATACGTCCAGGGAGTCAGATTGTGCTGGGTCAGCCGCCTCCGCTTGCGTCCTCCGTTGGCGCGGTGATGCTGCTGCTGCTTGCGCTCGCTCGTCAAGAGGAACGCGAGCAGCGTGTAGCCCACGAGGGTCTGACCCGCCTCAGCATAGCCAAAGGCGGACGGCGATTCGGTATACCTGCCGAGCGCTTCGAAGTCGGGCAGGGGCGGCGGCAAGAACGGCAGATACTCCCGCAGGGGCACACGAGCGCGAGTCTGGTCAGGCAGCAAGCGATACACTTCGAGCACATAGTCGAAGTTGCACAGGGGCAGCCTGGACAGGGAAGCAGACGACGGAGTAGACATGGCAGAACGCCTCCTCGTGGAGGGACCGTCCAGTCCGCCCACGCCAGACCTGGCAGGCTGTCTGCAAGCGCCGCCATTGTGCTCATCCCTGGCGCTTACAGACAGACCGCTGCTTGTAGCCCCGGCGTCCCTGCCGGGCGTCCTGGGGCGGGGTCTGGCGCG